>NZ_JBICNX010000002.1:0-614101 GCF_043107035.1 Staphylococcus sp. 231237_7MaSpsaltlick | reverse complement strand
AGACAGTTGGTCTGTGTCTAACACGCCATTACTATCTCTATCATTTACTTTTGGTGCTGTTACTGAGTCAATTTGATCTAGGCGTGTTTGTAGTGCATCTTTGCCTGTTACACCATCTGGTACATTGTTTAATTTCGTCAAAGCTTCTACTTTAGCTGTTTCTAACGTTTCGATGAGTTGTTCTAATTCGGCTTTTTCTTCTGGATTTACTAATCCATCAGATGTGATTTCAGACAACTTATTATCTGCAGCTTGTTTAGCTTGTTCTACTGCTTCAATTGCTTGTACTGCCTCAGATAATTGTTCAGTGTCTAAAACACCGTTACTATCTCGATCATTCACTTCTGGCGCTGTCACTGGATCAATTTGGTCTAGACGTGTTTGTAACCCATCTTTTCCTGGTGTACCGTTTGGTACATTACTCAATTTCGTCGAAGCATCTGCCTTAGCTGTTTCTAACGCTCCGATAAGTTGATCTAATTCTGCTTTTTCGTTTGGATTTACTAAGTTATCAGACGTAATCTCAGACAACTTGTTAGCTGCTGCTTTTTTAGCTTCTTCCACTGCTTCAATTGCTTGTGCTGCCTCTGATAACTGTTCTGTATCTTTAACCCCATTACTATCTCGGTCATTTACTTCCGGTGTTGTCACTGAACCAATTTGGTTTAAACGTGTTTGTAAATCCGCTTTGCCCGGTGTCCCATTAGGCACACTATTTAACTTCTCTAATGCAGTTGATTTAGCTGTTTCTAATACTTGATTTAGCCTATCTATTTCTGCCTTTTCACTTGGATTAACTAAGCTGTCATTAGTCACTTCCGCTACCTTTTGAGCCACATTTCGTCTGGCTTGTTCTGCTGCTTGAATGGCCTGTTCCGCTTGTAGTAATTGTTCCGTATCCAAGACTCCGTTACTATCTCTATCATTTACTTCTGGTAATGTCACTGTACCAATTTGGTCTAAACGAGTTTGTAACTCACCTTTACCTGTCATACTATTTGGTACGTTGTTGATTTTCTCTGCAGCTGTGCTTTTAGCTATCTGTAAATCATTATTTAATTTATCTACTAGGGCTTTTTCACTTGGTGTAATTAACCTATCTTTTGTTACTTCTTCCAGTTTTTGATTTACATCACGTTTAGCTTGTTCTGCTGCTTGGACAGCTTGACTGGCTTGTGACAGTTGTTCTGTATCAAGAACTCCATTACTATCTACATCATTTACTTCTGGTAATGTCACTGTGTCAATTTTCTCTAATTTTTTCTGAAGTTTAATTTTATCTTTAATACCATTTGGTAAGTTATTTACTTTTTCACTAGCTGTAGTCTTAGCCACTTTTAGTGCTTTATTTAAGCGGTCTATTTCGTTCTTCTCGTTTGGATTTATCAAACCATCTCTTGTTACTTCTACCAGCTTTTGGTCTACAGTTTGTTTTGCTTGTTCAGCCTTTTGAACAGCTTGGGCCGCTTCTGATAATTGAATATCATCTGCTACACCATTACTATCTAAATCATTTACTTCAGGTGAAGTTACTGCGCTGATTTGGTCTAGCCTACCTTGTAACTGATTTTTACCTGCTGTGCCACTTAACACGCTATTTAATTTAGTTATAGCTATTTGTTTTGCTTTTTCTAGGGCGCTGTTTGCTTCATCTACTTTTCGCTTCTCTGCAGGACTTACAGCTCCATCTGCTAATACTTTTGACAATTGTTGCTCAGCATATTGTTTTGCTTGTTCCGCTGTTTGTATTGCTTCTTCAGCCTTTTTTTTCTTAGATTTAGTTAAAGCTTTATTAATCCTTGTAGCTACATCATCGATATCAACAGACTGGTTTGTTATATTCACGCCTCTAAACACATTAGGGTCTATTGTATCACTAAGTATATAACCAAATAGTTTATCTTTCTTAACATCTATATAATGGTTAGCATCAAACGATATATAGAATTTAACTGTACCACCAGACCCGCCACCAGTATTTGGGTTGCCGTTAGAACCACTATGAGGACGTGTATATGAATAGTAGCCTAAATGGTCTTGTTCTAACATCACTCTTTGTCTACCTTCATATTCAGCAAAAACTTTTTTGATTTTTTTATTTAAACTTTCATTTGGTCTTATAGCATAATTTTCAAATCGGTATGTACCTCGACCTTTTTCTTTCGATAAAACCATAGTCGCAATGAGCACATCACCATCGTCATAAAAAATATCATCTTGAACTATACCAAAATGGTTTTTCGTCACGTCAGATTGGTTCGTAAATGTATAAACAGCGCGATAATCATCATTATCTCTGTTCAAAGTCAGGTCTTTCATTTTATACAATAATTGATTGATATTATTGGCTTGGTATACGTTAATCTTTTTATTAGTAGCTATTCCATAATTACCGTTAAAAATAGCATCATAAGAAAATTTATTGTTTTTAAGTATGGTTTGCCTAATGATATTTCTTAAAAATAACTTTCTTTCTTCTTCAGTTAACTCATTTCTATTTTTTTCAACCTCTCTTATAGCTGTTGTAATAAAATCACCTGCTTGTACAGAGGTATAATTCAACTTAGGATTGTAGCCTATTTTTCGTATATTGTTAAAGTGTAATAATCTATCCAAACTCCTTGCCATTCGAGTTTTAGGTCTTTTTATTTCTTTTTGTTTTATTTCATTGTTTAAATCAACTACATTTAAATTATTATTTTGATTATTATCACTATTACTTTCTATTTTTTGTGAAACTACATTTACTTTGTTTTGTTTCTCATCAACATAACGCTTCTCTTCTATGTTGTTATCTATAATTTGAGTGATTTTTTTATCTTTCTCTTCTTTAAAAGATTGTTCGCCTACTAAAGCTATAGAATTATTATTTTCCAAATTTACTTGAGATGATGAATCAGATGATTCACCATTTTTATTATTTTGTTCATTTATTTTATTTTCGCTATTCTTTGTTTGTTCTTTTTCAAAATTATTATTTTTTATATCATCTACTTTATCAATATTTAAAATTTCATTTTGCTTTTGTTCATTTTCTTCTTTTTCTTTATTATTACTAATATTTTGTTCAACTTCTTGTGGTTGTTGATTTATTTCTTCATTTTTCGGTGATTTTTGTGGCATAACCTCGGAATCATTTTCTATAAATTGCTCTTCTTCCTGATTCTTTTCTACTACCTTCTCTATATCGGATTTACTTGTTTTCGAGATATCTTGCGTCGCAATGTCATTATATAATTCGGTTGTTTCTTTACCGTTTACCATATGTGCTTCTGCTTCACTATTTTGATTGATAAATAGTATTGATCCTAATAGCACTGAGGCTGTTCCAATAGTAAATTTTCGAATAGAGTACCTGTTGTTTCTTCTAGCAATATATTCTGCGAGTGCTCTCATGACTGTCTACTTCTCCTTTGTTGAAATTATAAATACCATTTATAATTATATTTTTTTGTATAAGGAGTAGTAGTAGCTTTATATATTGAGTAAAAAAGTGTTTCTTCATAGTAAAATTTTTAACTGTAACGAAAAAAAGCGCCTTTCAATTTAAGCGAAAGGCGTTCAACCATTTATAACATTTGTTAGTTCAAGGAGTTTGTTATTAAACCTGAAACTGGTTCAAATATCGTTAAATCTTTTTTATTTAATAAAGTCTCAGTGAGTTGTAATTCTGTAACCTGATTTGAGTCGTACCATTTAATATACATTGTGCGAGTTGTTAAATTTAATACTGTTTGATACAAAGTATAATGTAATGCCGCTTCTTCGTCACGAACTGCACCTTTGGGTATACTTATAATTTCTAAAAGCTTAAATGCATTGAGTATATCTTCTTCTGCATTACTTGTTTCTTCTAAATTATTTTTTAAGTAGGCCATACGCACGAAACGTTCTGCTGAAGTGTATCCACCAGGTAATCCGTATGTTCCACCTTCATTTCCCAGAGTTGGAAAAGTAGTATTCATGATTTTGCTTGCTTGAGGTCGTTGCGGTGTAATATTAATATAATTCCTTAAATTTTCATAATGCCAATTCAAATCTGGGTTGTTAGTTAAGACTCCGACTGGATTTTCATTTACTATCATACTGCCATCTTTAAAAGTAAGCTCAATCGTTCTACCTGAATCATCAGTAATATGATAATGCAGTGGAGGAACTTCAGCTATATCATTAAGCGTATGTGCGACAACATTGACTGCTTTAGCATTTTCTATTAAATCTTCTATATTTTTATTATAGCCTAGCACCCATGTAATCACTTCACTTTGAGCAATGTTCATATACCCCTCTCGTACATCTGCGGCATAGGTTGCATATCCTCTAAAATACTGTATTGAAGCTCCGAGGCCATGTTCATTGACGCCGTCTGCAAATAAGAAACCTTCCATATCACTACCAGAACCAACAAAACCATATTTTGTTTTACCTTTATAAGCTACACGAGACTCCCAATAAAAATTACGGGGTTGTACAGCAGGATTGCCTTTTAATTGATATACAAAATCCATTGTACGCCCTAATATTACTTGGCTACTTTTCGATAAATATGAAAAACCAGTGCACATGATTGATTCGCTCCTTTTCCATCTTCACTATGTCAAAAATTAATTTATATTTTTTATCAATATTTATTTTAGTTAATTATGTTCTATATTAATAGTATTTCGCTTGTGATATACATGTACTTATTAAAAAGCTAATGTCTTTAACAAGCTTTTACCATATAACGACCTATATAAAAAAGAAAATAGAGACAGGACAGAAATCATCTTTAAAAAAGTGATTGTGTTGCCCTATCCCTATAAAAATTACTATTAATGAAAATTCGACTTATCTTTACTCTAATGCTACTTTAATGGCTGATATTCTCGCTATGGTAATAATAGTTTATTTAGTTAATATCATAATCTTGATTGAGCCTTTACTTATTTTGAACTTGTTACGACATTTTTATGTTAATTGTAATTCTCGTACATGCATTTGTGATAAAGATGTTTTTACGTCAATTACTCGCTGATTTAAAGAACCTTTATAAGGAAGATTAGGTTGGTATAAATGGTTAATAAAAGGACCATCGACAAGCACGTCAATATAATTAAGTAATTCATTTCTTTCCCCGTTATCTTCCATTAAGTATTCAAATAAAAAACCTGTCCAAACCCACAATGTCTTTGAATGACCAAATCTATCCCTAAATGCTTGAGCGCACTTTAATGTTATGTCCAAATTACAAAATGGCTCTCCACCTAGGATACTTAATCCAGAAATATAATCAGGTTCACAGTTTTTTAATATTTCTTCTAAGATTAAATCGTCAAACTTTTCACCGTATCTAAAATTTTGCGCTACTTTGTTATAACAATTTACACAGGCAAATGGGCACCCTGAGACATATAAACTGCACCTGACACCTTCTCCATCAACAAAACTTTGTGACTCAATTTTGGCAATGTAACCTTGTCCTCTTTTAATATCTAATATTGTCATATTGCTTGGTCTTTCAAGTGTTTCACTCGCGCACACATTTCTTTATGTCGTCCTTCAATCGTAGGTCGTTGAACAGGATTACCAAGATAGCCACATGTACGTTTTACTACATCAACTGTAGTAGGATCATCATTACCACATTCAGGACATTGATAGCCCGTTGCTGTCGTTTTAAAATCACCTCTAAAATCACATTCTCTACAATGATCAATCGGGATATTCGTACCTAAATAACTGACCTTATCGTATGAATAGTCCCATACCGCTTCCAACGCTTTTAAATTATGATTTAACTTCGGATATTCACAGTAATGGATATAACCACCACTTGCATAAAACGGATATTCTTTTTCAAAATCAATTTTCTCAAATGGCGTAATATCTTTTCTCACATCATAATGAAATGAATTTTGGTAATATCCCTTGTCAGTGATGTGTGGTATTTCACCATATTTTTCCCTATCAAGCCTACAAAAACGATCAGTTAGAGACTCACTTGGTGTACTATAAATGCTGAACCAAATATCATATTGTTCAGTCCATTTCAATTGGTAAACTTTCATCGCTTTTAATATATCTAGCGTAAATTTTTTAGCTATGGATTGCGTTTCCCAATTAGGACCATAAAATAATGTAGCTGCTTCATACAAACCTATATATCCCATGGATAATGTAGCTCGTTTGCCTTTTAACAACGTCGTAATATCTTCTTCATCAGTTAATCGATGTTTAAACGCACCATTTTTATATAAAATAGGCGCATTATCAGGTGTTACTTCAGAAATGCGTTGAATTCGATATACTAGCGCATCATGCATTACTGTCATTCGTTCATGGAATATCTTCCAAAACATTTCAATGTCACCATTAGATTCAATTGCCATTCTAGGTACATTTAGTGTCACAACACCTAGATTACATCTTCCATTATTCTCAAATTCTCCATCTTCGTTCTTCCATGCTGGTAAAAATGAACGACAGCCCATCGGAGCTTTAAAATCACCTAATATTTCTACCGTTTTATCATAATTTAAAATATCAGGATACATTCTTTTCGTAGAACATTCTAATGCCATTTGTTTTATGTCATAATTTGGATCTTTTGAACTAAAATTCACGCCTTTTTTAATTGAAAATACAAGTTTTGGAAAAATGGCAGTAATGCGATCTTTGCCCAAACCTTTGATTCTAGTGTTAAGAATTGCTTGTTGAATTTTACGGCTATATGTATCTGTTCCTAAGCCAAAGCCTAATGTTACGAATGGTGTTTGACCATTAGATGTATACAATGTGTTGATTTCATATTCCAAACTTTCTATAGCATCGCCAATATCTTGTGAAACTTGATAATCAACGTACGTTTCTATGTCTTGTGGTTGTACAAATTTTTTAGCCAATTCACGATGCTTAGCTTCATTATATTGAACGTAATGGCTCAGTAATTCATCAACCCGATCGATTGTACACCCTCCGTATTGGCTACTAGAAACATTGGCAATAATTTGTACGAGTTGGGCAGAAGCTATTTGAATTGATTTAGGTGAAGTGACTACTGCATTACCAATTTGAAAACCATTTTTGAGCATACTTTCTGCATCTATTAAACAACAATTAGTAAGTGGTTGAAATGGATGATAATCTAAATCATGAAAATGTATATCCCCTTCTTTATGAGCTGTTGCAACATGTTCTGGTAATAAGTAATTTAGCGCATATGATTTAGATACTACACCTGCTGTTAAATCTCTCATCGTTGAAAATGTGGCGCTATCCTTATTGGCGTTTTCATTTATTACTGTAGGATCTTTGGTTATTAAATTCTTTAAATCTTGTTCGAGTTTATTCATTTTATCCCCTCATTTCTATATATTGTATTTACTTTTAATTTATAACACAATATATAGTGTTTCAATGAGTGGGTTAGCCGTTCACAAATTCGTAAAACCATTTTGAAGTTTTTGTGAACTTTGATTGCGTTTTCAAAAAATATATATTAACAAACTAATAACACGCAAAACACTGCTAAACAATAGCTCATCAATCTATTGTTTAGTCAGTGTTTAAATTATTTTATATTCAACTCAAACTCTTTCCAATTTCTCTATAAAGCTTCTCAGCTTCCCCTTCGTTTTCAACTCCATAGACATGCATTCTTCCGTCTTTGAACAGTGTAATTTCATAAGGCTTATAGGACAATAGTTTCACAAAATTATTAGCTTTTTTTACCGTAACAGGTAAATAATCAGTATGGTTAAAAATATCGGCATTAAAGCGTAATAAGAACATGTCTCCGCATTGTTTCTCTATCTTGTTGTCGTATTTATCGTTTAACAATGCATACTCATGTTTCTTACAAACATTACAATCACTTTGTTTTAAAGCACTAATATCCATCGACTTATATTGCATATTAAAACAATCTATAGTTATAAGTTTCTTTGAAAATGCTTCGCCAGAGACCCATCTCATTAGCTCGGAAACTTGCATACTAGCTACTTGATAAACCACTGGTGGCAGCACACCATTTATTGCACAACTTTCACCAGTACTTGGCATTGTTTCAAGTAGACATTTCAAACATGGCCCTTGATCATCGATACCATAAACAGTACCTTTACTACCAACTGCAGCACCGTAAATCCAAGGTATATTTTGCTTGTTACAAGATTCATTAATTAAATATCTTATTTTAAAATGATCCATACCATCTATAACAATATCCGGATGATATGTCGATAATAGATTTTCAATATTTAAATTTGTTATTTCACGATCAATTGCTGTTACTTGTACGTTACTATTTATTTGATTCAACTTATGCTTTAATGCTTCAACTTTAGGTAACATCTTTTCTGCATCCAACTCATCATATAACGCTTGTCTATGTAAATTGGATAATTCAACAATATCCATATCTATTACAGTAAGTGAGCCTACCCCCATCCTTACTAACATTTCTGCGCTGTGACTACCAAGTGCACCTGCACCCATAATCATGACGTGAGTTTTTTGAAGTTGGCTTTGACCGTACTCACCAAACTGATGATATCTTACTTGTCGATTGTAGCGCTCTATCATAAGAACCCAATTCCTTCAGTTGGACTCGATGCTTGTGCTGTATACTTCACAGGTATTCTTCCTGCTTCATAACTCAATCTTCCGGCACTAATCCCTTTATTCATTGCTTCTGCCATTTTCACAGGATCCGCTGCACTTGATATTGCCGTATTAAGTAAAATACCATCAGCACCTAATTCCATTGCATGACAAGCATCCTTAGGTGAGCCAATACCTGCATCTACGATTACTGGTACATTGACACGTTCAATAATATAGCGCAAATTTAATGGATTATTGATTCCTCTCCCCGTACCAATAGGAGAGGCAAGTGGCATAATTGCATAAACGCCTAACTCTTCTAAGCGTTTCGCTAAGACAACATCATTAGATATATATGGACAGACCGTGTAACCTTTTTCCAGTAATACTTGGCATGCTTCATATGTTTCTAATGGGTCTGGCAGTAATGTTTCGTCATCACCAATGACTTCTACCTTAATCATGTCACAAACACCTGCATGATTAGCAATTTCTGCTATACGAACTGCTTCTTTAGCTGTCTTAGCTCCAGCTGTATTTGGAAATGTGATGAATTTCGATAAATCAACTTTTGCTAATGGATTTGGTAAATCTTTGTCATATAAATTCATGCGTCTCACTGCAAAAGTTAATACTTCTGTTTCTGCTGCTGCAATAGCCTGAGTTTGTATCTCTTCATTATCAAATTTTCCTGTACCTAATAATAATCTTGAATTTAATGTAAAGTTGCCTATTTTAAACATATTAACCGCCTCCTACAAATTCTAATAATTCTAAGTTATCTTCATCATTGACTATGCGAGATGTAAATTGTTCTCGCTTAATTAATGTTTCATTATGCTCTACAATAATACGTGTTTCATCCAGTCCCAATGATTGAATTATTTCTTGTATATTAATTGGTTGTTCAAAGTTAAATACGTCACCATTAATCTTACATTTCATTTCGTTCACCTCTCCTAATCTGAAAATCATACAATTGTTTTGGCCTATGCCCACTGATAATCCATTGACTCATCAACTCACCTATTAAAGGCGAAAGTAAAATTCCATTGCGATAATGGCCAGCAATGACAAATAAGTCTTTATCCACTTCATCCATAATAGGCTGTTCGTTTTGACAATAAGGCCGTATACCTGACCATTGGTTTATGATTTTTCCATTTTTCAAATCTGGTATATAGTGCAAAGCTTGTGATTTAAGCCATGATTTACCAGAATTAGACACCCCAACTGAATAATCATTAAAGTAACTTGTTGCACCGATTAAATATCTATTTTTTAATTTTGGAATGACGTAACAACCATTAGTCAGAAACATGGTAATATTCAAGTTTAAATCAGGTTGTTCTACCAATAGCGCTTCTCCTTTTACCCCCATAACCGCTTCACAAGGTAAATATTGCTGTAAAAGTTTTCCTGTCCAAGCGCCTCCTGTGACAATTAACTTTTCAGTATAATAAGCTCCATTTCGTGTCTCCACACGGTACCCATCTTTTATAGATTCAATATGGGTTACAGTTGTTTGGTATATTCTATCTATATGTCTATTTGATAATGACTTCAACAACCCTTTAGTATAGCGGTTTGCATTGATTTGATTATCTTCAGGCATATAAATACCATTTGTATGTTTTGAAGTTATAGCACCGTTGGACATGTGTTGAACATCAGTAGGACTAAGACGTTCTACAGATGCAAAATGTTGTCTTAAAAATTGATATTGCTGTTCAATCTTTTTATTATCATAATGGTTCGTAGCCAATTTTATTAACCCACTATTTAAATACTCAATATCCACGCCAACCTCTTCCAACAAACTATCTCTTAGAGGTTTGAACATCTTTTGAGAAGTTGTTGCCAAACTAAACAAAGCACTATTTTTGGTGAATTCATTTTGCGCGCCTAACATCCCACCTGCTTTATAAGATGCATGCTTACCTGCTTCATCTCTATCTATCACAGCTATATTCGCAAAAGACTGACTTAACCCACGTGCGATTGACATGCCCATGACTCCCGATCCAATAATAATGACATCATACATGTCCATCCCACACTTCCTTCATGTTTATAAGTTTTTCTTTCGAATATTGATTAAAAATAGAAATACCGGCTATTCCTGAAAATCCATTAGGTAAAGAAGATAAAGTATGTTGATTAATACCTCCAATTGCAATAATCGGAATATCAATTTGTAGCGCTTCTTCAACCTCCGACTTTGCTCTAGGTGTTTGCTGAGGTTTAGATGACGTCTCGAATACGTGTCCAAATAATACAAAATCTAGCCCTAAATATTTAGCGTTAGCAATAGTATCTTTATGGTGCGTAGACATACTCACTTGTATATCGGGATAACTAGCTTGTACCTCCTCAATATAAGGGTCACTTTCCCTAAAATGAATTGCCGACAAGTCACATTGTATGATTACGTTGATATCGCTATGAATAATAATCTTATCCTTAGGGAACTCATTTTTTATTAATTCATGAACCCACTGAATGACTTCTTCAGTATTCATTGGCACTCTTATTAATAAGTAATCGATAACGCCTTCGATTTCACAGTAATGCTTAATATGTGATTTAGACAAATCTTGATATGGTGTAATAGCAATAAACAATATTTTCACCCCAAATAAAAAAACGTTACTTTTCCTGGTGGAAAAATAACGTTGTATGATTACATTTATCATAGAAAACGCCACTTTCCTACGCCAGTGCGAACTGGATCAGGTTCTAGGAATCCCTCAGTTATTACTTCGGTCTCAGCCTTTATCAAAGGCGCTTCCAGTGGTTTCTATCTATTAAATTTTCGTTTCATAATGTTTTAGTGATTACTTACAATCTAACTTATAATCATTTACTTTTCAAGTCTCACTTCAACTTTGACAACATGTATCCTAAAGTCAGCTGGCTTAATCGTGCATAATCACGCTTATAGAGACAACTCTAACAACCGTGCTGTTATCGGTCGTGTCTGACGATAGACTTCTTGATATATTTCAAAGTATTTAGCATAGCGTTCATGATGCGCTTCATTCGGCAGAAAAGTTCTATCATAGACGATAAATTGATCAACTACATCTTCTAGGCTTTCATACCAACTCAAACCGACAATAGCTAGCATTGCCGCCCCCATACAAGGCCCTTCTTCATATTTCAATTTACTGACTTTTGCATTAAATATATCTGCTTGCAATTGTAACCAAAAATCATTTTTTGCGCCGCCACCGATTGATGTAATGTGCGTTATGTCCTTCCCTTGTTCACGTAAATGTACCAAAGTTTCATATAATGAATAAGTAATACCTTCAATTACTGATCTCGCTATGTCTGCATTTGTATGTAAAGTGCTTAGCCCGATAAAGCTACCTCTAATTTGCGAATCACCATGTGGTGTACGTTCACTTGATAGGTATGGGGCAAATAACAACCCTTCACTACCAATTGTAGAGTTACTTGCTAAGCTTAAAATTTGGTTAAAAGTTAAACCGGGAAACACATGTTTTTTTAACCAATTCAAACTATCTCCAGCAGCAAGCGTCACGCCCATTACATATGATTTATCTTCTACAACATGATTGAAATAGTGCAAATTATGACGATACGTCTTTCCTTCACCTGATTCACAAGTTAATAACGTACCAGAAGTACCAATACTGCATAATGTATCGTTGGATTTGATAACGCCTGCACCAAGTGCACCACATGCATTATCGCCACCACCAGCAAAAACAGCTACCTCACCTGTTAATCCTAATGATTTAGCTAGGCTGCTTTCTACATATCCAATAAAATCTCCAGATGATACAAGTGAGGGATAAATGTCGTGAATGCGAAATTGTGAGCCGGTTGTCTTTGACCAACTTTTTTGTTTTGGGTCCAATAATAATGTGCTCGAAGCGTCTGAATATTCCATATTTATTTTACCAGTTAGCTTAAACCTCACGTAATCTTTAGGTAATAGGAACGTTGCTATCTTGTTCCAATTATTAGGTTCATTATCTTTTATCCAAAGCAATTTCGTTAATGTAAAACCTTCTAATACTGGGTTTGATAATATATAATCACCAAATTGTTGTTCGATTGTTGTGCATTGAGGAGTCGAACGAGTATCATTCCATAAAATTGCATTTCGAAGCGGTTTATTAGTGCTATCTAATACCACTAAACTATGCATTTGACCAGATAACGATAAGCCTCTAATATAAATGTCGCTTAACGCGCTAGCACTTAATATTTGTCTAATACATGACTTGGTTGCCTCAAACCATTCGTCTGGTTGTTGCTCATTGCACCCAGATTGAAGTTGTATTATATCAAGTCCTTCACTAACTTTAGCTAGCACTTCTCCTTCTTTACTTACGGCTATAACTTTAACTGAACTTGTACCTATATCTATGCCTAACACTGCTTCATTCAATATCATCGATTCCTTTTGTCAGATTTTAAATATTCAACAACTGTATCATATTGAAATGCCTTATAAATTTCCAATAATATGATATTATAATGAATCACGATTTAGAATAATATTTTCGAAAAATAAATAACGATTACTACTGTGATCGCACTCAGTAATGTTGATAAAAAGACTAATTCCGCCGCAAGTTCAGGATGATTATCATATTCCTGTGCAATGACTGAACTATTAACTGATGTCGGCATAGCTGAAGTAATAAATAACGCTTGTGCTATGATACCTTCAAGCCCCATTAGTTTGATAATGCCTAGAGCTATCATCGGTCCAACAATTAATCGCACAAATATAAACACATATGAACTTGACCACTTAAAACTAAATTTAATATTAGCAATTTGTGCGCCTAATAATATTAATGCAATTGCTATCATTGCATCCGCAATATAGTTTGCCGGCGTCCATATAAATTTAGGTATACCGACATTACCATAATTCAAAATAATGGCGAATACCAAAGCATATAAAACAGGCATTTTAAAGTAACCTAATAATGCTTTAAGCTTCCCAATATGCACGGCTTGTATTGAAAATATACCATATGAAAAAGTAAATATATTTTGTAAAGAAAGCACAATGACTTGAACAGACATCGCCAAAGGGTCACCTTTAAATACTAAATCATTTACTGGGACACCATAATTGCCTGAATTAAAAAATAATACGCTATTCGTTAATGTCGTAGCTTCACCCTTATCTTTTGTGCCAAAATGTGATAATAGCTTACCAATTCCATAAAGAATGATTATGTATATGATAAAGAATAATACGATATACAATAATAACTTGATTTCAAAATTCGTCTTATAGAATTTCACAAATATGAATCCAGGCACAAATATGTATATGTTTAACTTCGCCAATGTTTTCAAGTCTAATGTGAATTTTTTCTGCAATATATATCCTATTAAAATCATAATGAAAATAGGCAATAATACAGTTTCTAATATAACTAACATTTCGTGCATTGTAAATTTGCCCCCTTTGTCTAATTCCTGTAATTTTTTATACTTATGAAATTATAAGAAATTTACATAAGCCCCCTTAAAAATCAATAATGCTTATTGCATGTTAAAACTATCAATACGATTTATACTATGAAATTCTGTACATACCAAACACTAGTAATGTATGTTTCACGTTAAACGACGTTGTCTTGGCATTGGCTAATCAAATTTTACTTATTAATTTATAGTAATAACTTTATTTTTTCTTGCCTTTTTTCTTATTGTTTTTCTTTTCTTCTAAAATTGACATTACTATAAAACCTACAAGTAATATGGGCGTAAGAACTGCAACCATTATTAACATTTATTTCACCTCATTATTTGATATTTTGAAAAATAAATTTTAAGAATAGATAACAAATCAGATAGTATTCTTAATTATTAATTTACACCTTTTAAACATCTTCCTCAATAAAACAATTTAGTTTAATCCATATGTTTTATTTAAGGAACATTAAAAATACAAGCGTAAGGTTATAGAAAAATGTTTCTTTACAAGTGAAGATGATTTACATAATTTGAAATACATTTATATGAACTGCTATCTTACTGACTTAACCTTGAATCTATAAAGCGATGGCACTTTGCAACTCCTCCATTCTCAATATGTATAAATAAGGAAACCCAGGATATTAATATATCCTGGGTCTGTAAAACAATTTCAAATAACCTAATTCACTATAATAGACCTTGTTAAGTATTACTTAGTCTCATTTGTATTTTCTTTTTTACGACTTCTCCAAATCATTAGTGAACCTAGAGAAGCTAATAAAGTTCCAAATAGCGTCGTATTTTGAGTAGTTTCTTCACCAGTATTAGGTAAAACTTTAGAATCAACTTCTTTAGTTTTCTTAGTATCATAAACTTTACTTGGTGATAAAACTTTAGCATTATTATCTTTAACGCGCTTAGTATTATTACTATTAACACTAACGCTATTAGTATTGATAGTATGACTATTTGCAGTAGTAATATGAGTATGTTTCGATTCATTTGATGTATCATCTTTACTATTTAATGATTTTTGAGAATCATTATTCAAATCGGATAACTTCTGCAATATATCTTTAACTTTAGTTTCATCATCTTTACCTTGCGTATTATGTGAACTAGATAACTGACTATTTTGGTTATTCATGCTAATAGATGGAATTACAATATCCTCTAATTTATTCAGACGGCTTTGCAATACCTCTTTAACATTATCTGGTAAAGCATTAACTAATTTTTGGGCTTCTACTTTCTTACTTTTTGCTGTTGATATTAAGTTCTCCAAGTTCGCTTTTTCTACTGGTGTAATCACACGATCCTGTTGATATTCAGATAATTTTGTTTTAGCTACTTGATACGCTACTTCTGCTTCAGTTACTTTACTTTCTGCTTGGGCTTTTGCTTGATCTACTTCATCTGCGATGCCATTGCCATCAGTGTCGTTTACTGCCGGGACTTGTATGCCTGTAAGATTATTTAGGCGTGTTGGTAAATCACCTTTCACTGCATCTGGTAATTTATTTACTAAATCTTGCGCTTCTACTTTCTTGTTTTGAGCTGTTGTTGACAAGTTTTCTAAGTCTGTTTTTTCTGATGCCGTAATTACTCCATCTTGTTGATACTCTGTTAATTTTGTTTTCGCTGCTTGATCTGCTGCTTCGGCCTCTGCTACTTTACTTTCAGCTTGGGACTTAGCTTGATCTACATCATCTGCGATACCATTGCCATCGGCATCATTCACTTCTGGTATTTGGATACCTGTTAAATTATCTAGACGGGCTGGTAAGTCGCCTTTCAACGCATCTGGTAATTTATTTACTAAGTCTTGCGCTTCTGCTTTTGTATTTTGGGCTGTTGTTGACAATTTATTTAATTCCGCTACTTCTGTTGGGGTGATCACACCATCTTGTTGATACTCTGCTAATTTTGTTTTTGCTGCTTGATCTGCTGCTTCGGCTTCTGCTACTTTACTTTCGGCTTGGGACTTAGCTTGATCTACTTCATCTGCGATACCATTGCCATCGGCATCATTCACTTCTGGTACTTGTATGCCTGTTAAATTATTTAGACGGGCTGGTAAGTCGCCTTTCACTGCGTCTGGTAATTTATTTACTAAATCTTGGGCTTCTGCTTTCTTACTTTGTGCTGTTGACTGTAAATTTTCTAAGTCCGTTTTCTCTGTTGATGTGATTAATCCATCTTGTTGGTACTCTGTTAATTTTGTTTTCGCTGCTTGGTCCGTTGCTTCGGCCTCTGCTACTTTACTTTCGGCTTGGGACTTAGCTTGATCTACTTCATCTGCGATGCCGTTGCCATCGGCATCGTTCACTGCTGGGACTTGTATTCCTGTTAATTTGTTCAAACGCGTTGGTAAATCTCCTTTCCACACGTCTGGTAATGCATCTACAAAATCTTGGGCTTCTGCTTTAGTATTTTGTGCTATTTTTGCCAAATTATCTAATTCTGCTTTTTCTGTTGGTGTTATCAATCCATTTTGTTGATATTCTGAAAGCTTATCTTTTACTGCTTGGTCTAGATATTCTGCTTGAGCAACTCTACTTTCAGCCTGTACTTTCTCTGGCTCTGAATTATCCATTATACCGTTATCATTGAAATCATTTATTTCTGGTACTTGAATATCTAATAAGTTGTTTAATCTATTTTGTAAGTCACCTTTCATTGCGTCCGGAAGCTTAACTACTAATTCTTGTGCTTTTGCTTTGATATTTTGTGCTTCTGTAACTAACTTATCTAATTCTGCTTTTTCTGTAGGCGAAATCAAATCATCTTGTTGATATTCTAACAGTTTATTTTTCGCAATTTGGTGCGCAGCTTCTGCTTCTTGTACTTTTATTTCTGCAAGCGCTATTGCTTGGTCTACATCATCTGCTATACCATTATTATTCTTATCATTTATTTCTGGTATTGATATATTTTCTAATTTATTTAATCTGTTTAAGAATTCCCCTTGTTGTTCCTTAGGTAATCCCTCCATTAAAGCAAATGCACGTACTTTTCTACTAAATACTTCATGAGTTAAGTTAATCATGTCATTTTTCTCCCACTGATTAATTAATCCATCTCGTGTATACTCAGTTAACTTGGATGTCGCATTTTGATGTGCAACTTCTGCTTCTTGTACTTTTATTTCTATCAATGCTTTTAATTGATTTATATCGTCTTTCTTACCATCATTATCAGCGTCATTTACTTTTGGTATTTCAATACCTGTTAAATTATTCAAACGTAATAGTAGATTACCTTTAAATTCATTTGGTAATGCATCTACAAGACCTTGTGCTTCTGTTTTGGACCTTTGAGCTTTTGTCAGTAAGTTTATCAGTTCTCTTTTCTCATTCGTTGAAATTAACCCATCTTTTTGATATTCCCCTAGTTTAGCTTTAACAGCTTTGTCTGTTTCTTCTGCATTTATCACACTTTTTTCTGCATTCAATATTAATCGATCAGTTTCATCGTTGATGCCATTTCCGTTGTAATCATTTATATTCGGTAATTGTATATCTTTTAATTGACTTAAGCGTTCTGGTAAATCCGCTTTCAACACATCTGGTAATGTATCTACTAATTCTTGCGCTTTTGCTTTCTTACTTTGCGCTGTTGCCCGTAAGTTTTCTAATTCTACTAATTCTGTTGGGGTAATCAGACTATCTTCTTGGTACTCTGCTAGCTTATCTTTTACTATTGCGTTTGCTTGCTCTGCATCAATCACTTTACTTTCTGCTAAGCCTTTTCTATCGTCTATATCATCTTTAAAACCATTACCATCATAGTCATTTACCTCTGGTATTTGGATACCTGTAAGATTATTTAGACGTTCTGGTAAGTCGTCTTTCAACGCATCTGGTAATGCATCCACTAATCCTTGCGCTTCTGCTTTCTTACTTTGTGCTGTTGCCTGTAAATTTTCTAATTCTGCTACTTCTGTTGGGGTGATCAAATCATCTTGTTGGTACTCTGCTAATTTTGTTTTCGCTGCTTGATCCGCTGCTTTGGCTTCTGCTACTTTACTTTCGGCTTGGGACTTAACTTGATCTACTTCATCTGCGATGCCATTGCCATCAGTGTCGTTTACTGCCGGGACTTGTATGCCTGTAAGATTATTTAGGCGTGTTAGTAAATCACCTTTCAACACATCTGGTAATTTATTTACTAAATCTTGCGCTTCTACTTTCTTATTTTGAGCTGTTGTTGACAAGTTTTCTAAGTCTGTTTTTTCTGATGCCGTAATTACTCCATCTTGTTGATACTCTGCTAATTTTGTTTTCGCTGCTTGATCTGCTGCTTCGGCTTCTGCTACTTTGTTTTCTGCTTGGGACTTAACTTGATCTACATCATCTGCGATACCATTGCCATCGGCATCATTCGCTTCTGGTACTTGAATGCCTGTTAAATTATCTAGACGTTCTGGTAAGTCGCCTTTCAACGCATCTGGTAATGCATCCACTAATCCTTGGGCTTCTGCTTTTGTATTTTGCGCTGTTGTTGATAATTTATTTAATTCCGTTACTTCTGTTGGGGTGATCAGACCATCTTGTTGGTACTCTGCTAATTTTGTTTTCGCTGCTTGATCTGCTGCTTCGGCTTCTGCTACTTTGTTTTCTGCTTGGGACTTAGCTTGATCTACATCATCTGTGATACCATTGCCATCGGCATCATTTACTTCTGGTATTTGGATACCTGTAAGATTATTTAGACGTGTTGGTAAGTCACCTTTCAACGCATCTGGTAATGCATCCACTAATCCTTGCGCTTCTGCTTTTGTATTTTGTGCTGTTGCCAACAAGTTTTCTAAGTCCGTTTTCTCTGTTGATGTAATTAATCCATCTTGTTGGTACTCTGCTAATTTTGTTTTCGCTGTTTGGTCCGCTGCTTCTGCCTCTGCTACTTTACTTTCTGCTTGGGACTTAGCTTGATCTACGTCGTCTGCGATGCCATTGCCATCGGCATCATTTACCTCTGGTATTTGGATACCTGTAAGATTATTTAGACGTGTTGGCAAGTCACCTTTCAACGCATCTGGTAATTTATTTACTAAATCTTGCGCTTCTGCTTTTGTATTTTGCGCTGTTGACTGTAAATTCTCTAAGTCCGTTTTCTCTGTTGATGTGATTAATCCATCTTGTTGGTACTCTGCTAATTTTGTTTTCGCTGCTTGATCTGCTGCTTCGGCCTCTGCTACTTTGTTTTCTGCTTGGGACTTAGCTTGATCTACTTCATCTGCGATACCATTACCATCGGCATCATTCACTGCTGGAACTTGTACGCCTGTTAAATTATCTACACGTGCTGGTAAGTCGCCTTTCAACGCATCTGGTAATTTATTTACTAAATCTTGCGCTTCTGCTTTTAAATTTTGCGCTGTTGACTGTAAATTTTCTAAGTCCGTTTTCTCTGTTGGGGTAATCAGACCATCTTGTTGGTACTCTGTTAATTTTGTTTTCGCTGCTTGATCTGCTGCTTCGGCCTCTGCTACTTTGTTTTCTGCTTGGGACTTAGCTTGATCTACTTCATCTGCGATACCATTGCCATCGGCATCATTCGCTTCTGGTACTTGAATGCCTGTAAGATTATTTAGACGTGTTGGTAAGTCACCTTTCAACGCATCTGGTAATTTATTTACTAAATCTTGGGCTCCTGCTTTTGTATTTTGCGCTGTTGACTGTAAATTTTCTAAGTCCGTTTTCTCTGTTGGGGTAATCAGACCATCTTGTTGATACTCTGCTAATTTTGTTTTCGCTGCTTGATCCGCTGCTTCGGCTTCTGCTACTTTACTTTCGGCTTGGGACTTAGCTTGATCTACTTCATCTGCGATGCCATTGCCATCAGTGTCGTTTACTGCCGGGACTTGTATGCCTGTAAGATTATTTAGGCGTGTTAGTAAATCACCTTTCAACGCATCTGGTAATTTATTTACTAAGTCTTGCGCTTCTGCTTTTGTATTTTGCGCTGTTGTTGACAATTTATTTAATTCCGCTACTTCTGTTGGGGTGATCACACCATCTTGTTGATACTCTGCTAATTTTGTTTTCGCTGCTTGATCTGCTGCTTCGGCCTCTGCTACTTTACTTTCTGCTTGGGACTTAGCTTGGTCTACTTCGTCTGCGATGCCATTACCATCGGCATCATTTACCTCTGGTATTTGGATACCTGTAAGATTATTTAGACGTTCTGGTAAGTCGTCTTTCAACGCATCTGGTAATGCATCCACTAATCCTTGCGCTTCTGCTTTCTTACTTTGTGCTGTTGCCTGTAAATTTTCTAAGTCTGCTACTTCTGTTGGGGTGATCAGATCATCTTGTTGGTACTCTGCTAATTTTGTTTTCGCTGCTTGATCCGCTGCTTCGGCTTCTGCTACTTTACTTTCGGCTTGGGACTTAGCTTGATCTACGTCATCTGCGATACCATTGCCATCGGTATCATTCACTTCTGGTATAGAAATAATTGGTAATTTATCTAATCGGTTTTGGAATGGTGTTTTTTTATCATCAGGTAACAAATTAACTTTATCTTGAGCTTCAGCTTTTTTATCATTAGCACTATTTACTAATTCAATTAATGCATTTTTCTCATCATTAATAAATATTCCATCTAACAGCGCTGTTAATAACATATTTGAGGCATTTCTATTTTTCTCTTCCGCTTCACTAACAAGATTCTCTACATCTTGTAATAAGTTCTTAACTTGCGATTTTCGACTTAATGCATTATTAATGTTTGCTGTTGCGCTATCTACGACATCTTGCGGCGCATTCGCATTCCCTACTGTATTTTCACCAACTTCAAGTGCCGATATAATCGCTTGATCTTCTTCTTTACTATTATCAAATGGCTCTTGTGCTTTTGCGTTGTTAATGGCAATTTGCAATTCTGTTATATTTGCTCTTCTAGCCAAGGAGTTAATACCATGATCTAAACGATTTGTAGCTGAAATTATATCTGGTATATTATTCGTTTCCGGGTCGTAACTATCTTTTATAACTATGGATGCGTAGTTCAATTCATTTTTTAAATAATTAAAACTGGATGGAGTATATAGGTTTTCATCAAGTAATTTGCTAGTTTCAACTAAACTGATTAATTGATCCAATTTTTCTTTTTTCTCTATGAATATTTTCTCAATAACTACTTCATTACCATCTAAGTCTGCAGATCCTACAATCTTTCCTGAACTATTTAAAGCTTGAGCAAAAACATTACCATTATATGCGATATTAATTCTAACAAAGTTAATATCGCTATTTGCTTTTTTTATCGCACGTCTAATCTCTTCTTTTTCATTTTCACTTATAGCCCAAGTATTATTAACCCCAACTTTTTCAAATGGCGGTTTTATTTTGAAACCGTAATCAATATTAGAATTAGTTACCATTGAAGTGCTGTCATCATTAGAAAATACAAAATTTTTATTATCTCCAAAATTTATAATCCCTCTATCAAAGGCCTTATGATCACTTAAAATGATATTATTACCACTTATAATCATTTCACGTCTTCTACCTAAGTTCATTGTTTCTAGTTTAGGTGTGATGTTACCTTTCTTAGCTTCTTCTAGCCATTTATAAACATCATCTCCGAAAATAGGACTATTTAAATCTTGTATACTAAAGTTTTGTCGTTGTTCTTCAGTAAAATTAAAGTTAGCAATTAACCAAAGCATGGTAGCTTTTTTGCGCGCTCTGAATTCATTATCGCCATATACACCATTTGTCATCCATGTTCTTTCTTGTTTAGATAATCCTCCAATTACTGGATACCATTTGTATGTTATGGTTCCATCAGAAGAGATATATGTATTAACATTATTTGCAGTTCTATTATAAGTATCATTTGCAATATTAGGGTTATTTGTTGGATTCACAGCATTTCTTTTTCTTCTTACTTTTTGACGATTTTCATTTTGGTTTATTTTCATTTTATTTTCATCACTAATTGAATCCACTTTTAAGTTATCTTGCCTTGTATCTTCTTTATTAATTACCTCAGTACGCTGTTGGTTTGTATTCTCTTTTACGACAAGTTCGTTAATATGATTGTTATCTTTGTTACTTTGAGTAGTTTGATTTTTCTTGCTATTATGTTCAATTTGATTTTGTGATTCCTCTTTAGTCATTTGATTATTTAATTGTTGATTTCTTCCGTTATCTTTGTTCACACTTATAGTACTTTTTAAATTATTTTCCTCATATCCGTGCGCTATTGTTGACGTTTCGGATGATAGTGGTACCTCTTTATTTATTTCTTTTGTGTCTTTAGAATTACTACTTTGATTGTAGTCTAAATCATTCACTACATTACTTTCTTTCTCTTGTACTACTGCATTATTGTTATCCAATTTTTCTTTATTACTATGTATTTTATTTTCAATTAGTTCCGAAGTATTATTATCAACTTCTGCTGCATAACTTATTGACCCGGTATTCATAAAAATAACTGATCCAATAATAATTGACGCTGCACCTATATGGTACTTTCTGATAGAATATCTTTGTTTTTCATTAAATAAAGAATTTGCTTTTTTCATTCTTATATTTAATCCTCCTTCTTCAATTTGAAATTTATTTTTTATTTTTATTTCTTTATTAATCAAAAGATACCATATGCTTCTATCCTTGGATTCAAATCTAAAAATCAGAGTAAAATAATGATATTTCTAAGCAAAAATTCTTTTCAAAAGTACGTCAAAGCGGGGATTTAGTTGAGCGCTTTATATTATTAAGTTATTTTTTATTTAAATAGGTTTTAATAATTGACCATAATATAAATTAGATGTAATATTTTTAATATAATATATGCTTTTACCGCTGAAATTAATTTGCGGATTACATTTCACTATAAAAATGTCAGGGGGAGCATAGTGAATTTCAACCTAGTTATTTATAAACAACATGACAAACTTAACTATCTAAATACACCTAACTTTGCGAATATATATTTAGTCATAGCAGGTAAAATTTCCTTTCAAAAATTGACTGCTACATATACTTTCCAACAAGGTGAATTTTTCATAGTTTATGACTTCGAAGAAAATTTAATAATTAGTAAGCAAGCCACAATTGCTTGTATTTCTGTAAACAACATAACTTATCATCGCTTTTCATTAGTTTATAGAGACGGAACTTCAGACAACTATCCGCCGCCAAAAGTGATAACTGAAACCTATATTGAGACATTAAAAGCGATTTTAGAGAGAGATTTTTTTAATGCAGATATTGGAGTTATAAAACTTATTAATTACCTTAATCATTCAAAAGATAATTTGTATGTAAATATGTCCTATTCAAACAAATTAATTAAAAGCGTAGTCGAATATATCAATAAAAATTATAAAGAACCTTTAACTTTATCTTACATTTCAAAGAAATTTTATGTTAACAGTAGTTATCTTTCACGTGAATTTTCAAAGAAAATGAATATTTCTTTATTAAAATATATTAAAAAGGTGAAGATTTACAATTTGTCTAGGGAACTTTTATTACATGGTAATTGGGAATCTACTTGGAGAGAATATGGTTTTCGTTCTTACAATACTTATTTACGCGATTTTAAAAATATAATGCACATGT
Source organism: Staphylococcus sp. 231237_7MaSpsaltlick (assembly GCF_043107035.1). Lineage (NCBI taxonomy): Bacteria > Bacillati > Bacillota > Bacilli > Caryophanales > Staphylococcaceae > Staphylococcus > Staphylococcus sp. 231237_7MaSpsaltlick. Next base: position 590,450 of record NZ_JBICNX010000002.1, on the reverse strand, counting down.
CGCCTAAAGAATTTATCAATCAACCTCCTACTAACCAAGTGAATGAATCAATTGAGCAGCATGAGTTGTATAAATACTTACAGCAGATACTCGATTTAATAAAAAGTGACTGAATTTAAAGTACACTTTATATACAAAAAAACACCAAGTCAGTTTTAACTTAAACCGACTTGGTGTTTGAATTTATATACTTAATCTTTAGTATTTATATTTGTTCTCTTCATCTGATTTTGTATACTCGTCTTTTATAGCATCTTTTTCATTTTCTTTTTGTTCTTCTGACAAAACAAATGAATTATTGTGTTCGTTAACTTGTGAACCATCTTTAATATATGGATTTATGTCCTCATCATTATCTTTACTATAAACAGGTCCTTTGGGCTTTCTCACTAATAACATGATACCAGCAACAATCCATAGTACGGCATTAATCCAATTACCTAATAAAGAAATCACACCTGCAATAATTAGTAAAACGCCTGCTATTTTCGCTTTTTTACCAATTAAAAATGCTGCGACCAATGCAATAATTAAGATTATAATACCTATTACTAAGCCTGTAGTTACAAGTCCGCTTAAGGTACTAAAAAATGCATTAGCCTCATCATGTGTAATGCTAGCATCTTCTTGCCTCATTTGATTAATAAATGCATCTTTGGCCTCACCATTTCCTAACATCGGTATTATAACAGCCAATATTACTACAGCAATTAATTGTAGCGCAATACCAATCCACGTTAGTACGCGTTCAGTTGTTCTTTTCATAACAATGTTCCTCCTATTTATAAAATTAAATTTATTAAAACAATAATCTTTACCAACATAATATAAAAAATACTTAATTACAATGTTAATTGTACTAATTGTGAATATTTAAGTCTATATTTTATAAGTATTAGCAATTTCAAAATTATAGTTATTCAAATTTCATTCTTACTATTGTTAGGAAAAAATTAAGAGAATAATCCAGAAAATCTGCTTGCTTAAAGTGATTTAATTTTATTGATTAATTTTCGCTAAGAATGCTATATAAAAAACGGCCCAAAACATCTCTGTATGTCTTGGGCCATTATTTTGTAATTTATTTGTGTTCTCTAAAAGCATTATCAATATGTGTAAGTTGATCTACGAAATGATGAACTTCTTCGGCCGTAAATTTGTTTCCAAGGCGATCTTTCACTGCTTCTGTCATAACAGCTGTTGCTTTCTTCAAAAATACTTCACCTTCATCACTCAATTTAATGAGTTTTATACGTTTATTATCTGAATGTGCACGTTGTACATAGCCCATTTCTTCTAATTTCGCTATGCGCTTTGATGCAGCCGTTTTAAAAATATTTTGTAAACGAGCCAATTCGTTAATTGTTACTTTGCCTTCAGTTTTTATAATTCTCATTGCCTCAATTTGTTCTCTTGAAAGCAAATTACTTAACCCAGTCTCTTTAACGATATCTACAATCTCTTTATTTAAATGCAACATTACTATTTGAAATTTAATAATCGCTTCTTCAATTGTCTTATCTACGTTTTCCAAATAAGCCACCTCCGAATAACACTTATTTAAACTCTATTGAGAATGGTACTCTTTGTCTTTTGTTAAACCATAATATAACTATATATTGTAAAATCATCATTACTACAATAATACCAATGAGTAAGGCTACAACAAAACCAAAATTAAAATGTCCAGCATGAGTAAAGATTGCCTCTCTATAACCTTGTATTGCGTAAGACATTGGTGAGAATGGGTGAATCCATCTAAAGAATTGTGCAGATAATTCTATTGGGAACATACCCTCACTTGAACTTAATTGTAGTATCAGTAAGACCATTGATATAAATAGTCCGATTCTATCAAGTAATAAACTTAGGAACGTTGTAATGGTAATTGCTGCGATAGCCCATAATAGTCCTACTAAGATAAATTTACCAATGTCATCGATAGACATGTTAAGTGCAAAGATTGCCCAACTACTCATTAGTAATGCTGATATTGTACCTTGTACGAGATACAATAATAGTTTGCCAAATGCTTGTTTGATTGATGTCATCTCTTTACTTAATACTTTTCTCAAAGGATAAATTGCACTAAATGAAACTGCGCCTACAAATAAACTAACACTTGCCATATATGGGACAATTGTCTCACCATATTTATCAGCTTCTGTAGCGTTATTTTCATTCACTTTCGTCACATTATTTAGAGCTTTTTCGTTATCCCCTTCGAATGCGACGCCCTCTTGTTGAGAAACTGATTGGTCAATTTTTTCTTTTAATTGATTATTATTCTGTTGTAATTGAGTTAAACCATCTGTAACTTGTTGGTTTCCAGAAATCAATTGTTGCGCAGGCTGTCCTACTGCGGGTTCCAACTGTTTCAAGCCATCTGTAACTTGTTGATTTCCATCAATAAGTTGAGATTCAGCGTCTGACATTTCGCCTAAAGCTTCAGAAGTATCTTGGAAGCCAGATTTTGATTTTTTAGCACTATCAAATAGTTGGTCTAAATAATTAGAACGAATGTTGTCTTTGATTGAGTCTGTTACTGTATTAATTGCTTTTTGAGCTGATTGACTACCAGTGTAACTTGAACCTGGATTCACTTGTGTTTCTAAATTTATTTTTTTAGGGTTTTCGTCTAATAATGTAGTTGCGTTACTTGAAGCATCTTTAGGAATAATGATTGTACCAACACTTTTACCTCTTTCAAGTTGGTCATAGGCTTCTTTTTTAGAAACTTCTTGGAAATCAAACTTATCATTATCTTTTAATTTATCTACTACATCATCACCGATTGTAACTTTTTCACCATTTAATTTTGCAGTCTCATCTTGGTTAACAATCGAGAGCTTTAATTGGTCTGTCTTATCATATGGGCTCCACATAGAACCTACAAATAATGCAACGTACAGCAATGGGATAGCTGCGATTGCTATAAGTGCTATAATTAACATTTTGTTTCTAAAAATAAATTTAAATTCATTAAACATCTTTTCTTACCTTCCTTTTTATAATTGTACACCGTGTGTACTATTAGAATTTTAAAAACCGAAAAATGCTAAAATGCTTATTTCGGAGCGTTTATAACTATTTAAATTTATGGGGATATATAAATCTTCAAAACAGTACACCCCTTATACATTTTTATATCATACTCGCTTCAAAATCAGTTGTCAATCGAAGTTATTATAATTAGATAAATTCTATTATTGTGAAATTGATAAATATATTATATCGAATTTATTTTTATTATATAACAATCAATTAGTAAATTAATTCGAACTTAGGCTTAACCATTTATATTGTCGTCATTAAAATTAAATTATAATTTTATAAACTCACTTATTTTCATTATTAAAGTGTAACGTATATTAATATCTATTCTTGCTCAATATTCTACGTCTATAACTTAAATTTATATTTTCCACTTTATAATATATAATTGATTATAGAATAATGTTGCTTATATCGTTTGCCAACATCTGGTACTCACATTACACTATGTTACACTTGTAATATTAACCGAACTTCCCCTGTCCAAATTAGATAAGAGGTAATAATAAATGGAAAATAATTTTATAGTAAATGAAAATGAGAAGCGTGTATTAAAACAAATATTCAATAACAGTAATATTTCACGAACACAAATATCGAAGAATTTAGAACTTAATAAAGCTACTATTTCTAACATTCTGAACAACTTAAAACATAAGCGTTTAGTTAATGAAGTAGGAGAAGGTAATAGTACTAAAAGTGGTGGACGTAAGCCTATTTTACTCGAAATCAACCAAAAATATGGCTACTATATTTCCATGGATTTAACATATGATTCTGTTGAATTAATGTACAACTACTTTGATGCCACTATATTAAAGCAAGATTCCTACGAATTAAAAGATAAGAATGTAAGCAGTATATTACAAATTTTAGAATCTAATATAAATGTGTCAGAAAAATATGATACGTTACATGGGTTACTTGGCATATCTATATCCATACATGGTATCGTCGACGATGAGCAAAGCATTATCAACCTTCCTTTCCATAAAAATGAACGTAGTACATTTACTGATGAATTAAAGTCATTCACAAATGTTCCTGTCGTTATAGAAAATGAAGCAAATTTATCAGCGCTATATGAAAAAAGTCTATATATAAATTCAAACATAAATAATTTGATTACTTTAAGTATTCACAAAGGTATAGGTGCTGGCATTATAATAAATAAAAAACTTTATCGTGGCTCAAACGGAGAGGCTGGAGAGATAGGTAAGACATTGGTTTCGGAATCTATAAATGATAATGGCAACAAATATTATAAAATCGAAGATATATGCTCTCAAGATGCTTTAATACAGAAAATAAATAATAGGTTAGGCGTCAAACTTACATTTACAGAACTAATTCAATATCATAATGAGGGGGATTCAATTGTTGCTCAGGAAATTGAACAATTTATAAACAAAATGGCAGTTCTGATTCATAATTTGAACACACAATTTAATCCAGACGCTATTTATATTAACTGTCCTTTAATTAATGAATTACCAAATATTTTAGATGAAATTAAAAAACAATTCTCCTATTTTTCTCAAGCTAGTCCAATTCAAATACATCTAACCACTAATGTAAAACAGGCTACTTTGTTGGGTGGTACCTTAGCAATAATGCAAAAAACATTAAATATAAATAACATTCAAATGAACATTAAATAATTACAGCGGTCCGAGGCATAAAATAGTTGTCTCGAACTGTTTATTGTTCCTTACTTGAGTGGGTAAATGGAATCTTTCGAACTAAATTGATTTCTGTCCCACTCTTTTTTTATTTTAGAAAGCGTTTACAAAAAATAAACGATATGCTATATTACCTCTAAAGTTAGTTTGTTTATTAAATTAACCAACTAAAATGTAGGAGGAATATTATGTCTTATTTTGATATCAATAAAGTAAATTACGAAGGTCCTAAGTCAAATAACGCTTTTAGTTTTAAGTATTACAATCCCGAAGAAAAATTGGATAATCACTCCATGTCAGAACTTTTAAGATTTAGCGTCGCTTATTGGCACACATTTACCGCTGACCTTTCCGATCCATTCGGTGTAGGTGCTGCGGAACGTGATTGGGATTCATTAAACGAGATGGAAAAAGCAAAAGCAAGAGTAGAAGCAATTTTTGAATTTATGGAAAAAACACGTATTGATTACTTTTGTTTTCACGATGTAGACATTGCTCCAGAAGGTGCATCTTTAAAAGAATCTAATGAAAATTTAGATGTCATCGTAGAACTTATTAAAGAAAAAATGGATCAAACTGGTAAGAAATTACTTTGGAATACAACCAACAACTTTACTCACGAGCGTTTTGTTCATGGTGCAGCCACGTCTTCAAATGCTGAAGTATTTGCATATGCAGCTGCAAAAGTTAAAAAATCATTAGAAATTGCTAAAAAACTTGGTTCCGAAAACTTTGTTTTTTGGGGCGGTCGTGAAGGCTATGAAAGTTTATTAAATACTAATATGAAATTAGAGTTAGATAACTTAGCTACTTTCTTTAAAATGGCAAAAAGTTACGCAGATGAAATCGGCTATACAGGACAATTTTTAATAGAACCAAAACCTAAAGAACCTACCACACATCAATATGATACTGATGTTGCAACAGCACACGCTTTCTTACAAAAATATGATTTAGATAAAGACTTTAAATTTAATATTGAAGCTAACCACGCGACACTTGCTGGCCATACATTCCAACACGAATTAAGATATGCACGTGATAATAATATGTTGGGTTCAGTAGATGCTAACCAAGGACATCCCCTGTTAGGATGGGATACAGATGAATTTCCAACTGATGTATATGATACTACGTTAGCAATGTACGAAATACTTAAAAATGGTGGGTTGGCTCCAGGCGGGTTAAACTTTGATGCTAAACCTAGAAGAACATCATTTAAACAAGAAGACTTAATTTTAACTCACATTGCAGGTATGGATACTTTCGCATTAGGCCTACGTGTTGCTTATAAGATGATTGAAGATAATTTCTTTGAAAACATTATAGATGAAAAATATAAATCATTTAATGAAGGTATAGGTAAGAAAATAGTTGAAGGAGAGACTTCATTTAAAGAATTAGAAGATTATGCTTTCAACATTAACACAATTAATAACGCTTCTGATCATTTAGAAGTCATTAAATCACAAATTAATCAATATATCTTAAATATTAATAATAAGGATTGATAAAAATGGCCTATGTAATTGGTATAGATATTGGCACGAGTGCTTTAAAAACGCTGGTAGTAAATAAAAGTGGTGACGTTGTAGAATCTTACAGCGTCTCTTATAATACGGTGCATCCTAAGTCAGGATACAGCGAAATTGATCCTGAAATTTGGTATGAAGCAACGTTGGAGAGTCTAAAACATATATTAACTCATTATACTCAAAATGATATTACTGGTATCAGTTTTTCTGGGCAAATGCACGGTCTAGTAGTCATTGATCAAGAAGGCAATCCAATTAGACCAGCCATTTTATGGAATGATACAAGAACATCTCAAGAAGTTGAAGATATTAAACAAAAGCTAAGCCTTAATTCGTTATTAGAATTAACACAAAACACAGTGTTAGAAGGGTTCACCTTACCTAAGCTTATGTGGTTAAAGAATAATGAGCAAAACAACTACAAGCGTATCGCTAAGTTTATGCTTCCTAAAGACTACATCGTGTATAAATTGACAGGTAATGTTTATACAGAACCTTCAGACGCTGCAGGTACAATTATGTTTAGCGTAAAAGATGAAAATTGGTCCACAGAATTATTACATCGTTTAAACATTGATTCATCCATTTGTCCAGAAATTATTGCTTCACATCAAAAAAGTGGCCAATTAACTGAAAAAGTAAAAAATATTTTAGGTATTGACTGGAACATTAATGTGTACCAAGGCGGCGCAGATAATGCTTGTGGCGCTTTAGGTTCAGGTATTACCGACGAACAAAAGCAACTTGTCAGTATCGGAACTTCGGGAGTAGCATTGTCTATTGAAAATCGTATTGATTATGAAAATGATGGGAGTGTACATTACTTTAATCATTGCGTGCCAAACCAAAAATACATTATGGGCGTGACTTTATCTGCTGGATATAGTCTAAAATGGTTTAAGCAACTTATCTCTCCTGATGAAAATTTCACTACGTTCTTAAAAGATATTAATCACTCAGAAGTTGGTGCTAATGGATTAATATACACGCCTTATTTATTAGGTGAACGTACGCCACACAATGACGCTTCAGTACGAGGTAGTTTCATCGGTTTAGATGCAAATACGACACTGCTCGATATGAAACGTGCTGTTCTAGAAGGTATTACTTACTCTATTAATGAAAGTATTCAAATTATGAAAAACAACGCTATTAACATTAATGAAATTGTATCAATCGGTGGTGGAGCTAAAAATAATCAATGGTTACAAATTCAAGCAGATATTTTCGATACAACTATTTCTACACGAACAGAAGAACAAGGTCCAGCCTATGGTGCAGCAATGTTAGCCGCTATGGGAGAACAATGGTTTAATACTTTCAATGACATGAGCGAAGCATGGATAGCATACCATCAAAAAGTATATCCCATTGAAGAAAACACAAAATCTTATCAAGAATTATTTAATATATATAAAACAATTTATGACGCTACGCAGCCAGTAACTCAAAAACTTAATAAATTTAAGTGATCTATCAAGGGGATGGATATATGTCAACTTATAATAATAAGAAATTTATTTTTAAAATAGCTTTAATCGCAACGCTCGGTGGTTTATTATTCGGCTATGACACAGCAGTTATTTCTGGAGCTGAACAATCTTTACAGCAATATTTAACGCAAGATTATGGTAGTTTCATTCACGGCATCACAGTTTCTAGTGCGCTAATCGGTTGTATTATTGGCGGTCTATTGTCTTCAAGTTTTTCAAGTCGCTTAGGCAGAAAAAAATCATTACAAGTAGCTGCTATCCTATTTATTATTTCTGCAATTCTGTCAGGCTTTCCCGAATTTTTATTTTTTGATTCAACTGGATCTAACCTTGGCCTACTCATTGCATTTAATCTGTACCGTATTATTGGCGGTATCGGCGTAGGATTAGCTTCTGCAATTTCTCCTATGTACATTAGTGAAATAGCCCCTTCGTCAATTAGAGGTAAACTCGTTTCATGGAATCAATTTGCCATTATATTCGGTATGTTAGTAGTATATTTTGTAAATTACGGTATTACATACGGCCGATCCCAAAGTTGGATTCAAGATATTGGATGGCGTTATATGTTTATTACTGAAGCGATTCCTGCAATAGCATTTTTCTTTTTATTATTTTTAGTACCTGAGACACCTAGGTTCTTATCATTAAGTAATAAAAATATAGAAGCCCTCTCGGTTCTTAATAAAATATATTCTTCAAAGAATCATGCTCAAAATGTGCTAAATGACATTTTAGCTACTAAAAATAAGTTAACAGATGTAAAAGCGCCACTTTTCAGTTTTGGTAAGACTGTTATTATCGTAGGTATTTTATTATCAGTTTTCCAACAATTTATTGGAATCAATGTTGCTTTATATTACGCACCTCGTATTTTTGAAAATTTAGGTTCAGGTAGCAACACATCTATGATACAAACCGTTGTCATGGGCTTAGTAAACGTAATCTTCACAATCATTGCTATATTATATGTAGACAAATTTGGACGGAAACCTTTACTAATAATTGGATCAACTGGTATGGCAATCGGCATGATTGGTATGAGTGTCTTAGCTGCAAACGGTGCATTCGGTGTTATCACTTTAATATTTTTAGTACTTTATACTGCTTCATTTATGATGAGTTGGGGACCTATCATTTGGGTATTATTATCAGAAATATTCCCTAATAGAATTAGAAGTAGTGCTATGGCAATAGCCGTAGCAGTTCAATGGTTAGCTAACTTTACGATTACTTCCACTTATCCAACTATGATGGATGTTAGCGGCGCCATGACTTATGGTTTTTATGCACTGATGAGTATTTTATCAGGACTATTCGTTTGGAAATTCATTCCTGAAACCAAAGGTAAAACACTTGAAGAACTAGAGAACGTTTGGAAAAAGGAAAGCGTGACATCTGTTTCAAATCAAGACGATAAAGTTCAAAGTAATTCAGAAAAAATTCAAAGTCAATCTAACTCAACAAGCTAAAAATTGAATCCCAGTTTTATAACGTGCTAATTTTACTGTAAATCAAAAAGTCAGCCACTCTTACTGGTGACTGACTTTTTATATCGATGTTATAAACGATTTCCACCTAAATAATACCATCTATTACAAAAGCAATTGTAAATGCCACAAATGACAATAAAGTTTCCATGACTGTCCACGTTTTAAAAGTTTCTTTTACATTTAAACCTAAATACTCTTTAACCATCCAGAATCCGGCATCGTTCACATGAGAGAGCATTAATGACCCTGCTCCGGTAGCTATTACCAACAATTCTAAATTCACACCAGACATATGTTGGATAATTGGTGATACTATTCCCGCAGCTGTGGTTAAAGCAACAGTGGCAGAGCCTGTAGCGACACGTATTAAGCCTGCTACTAAAAAGGCTAATAGTAATGGCGATAGTGAGAGATTTTCTGTCATCTGTGCAATTGAATCTCCTACACCAGTCTCAATAAGTATTTGTTTAAAGCCCCCGCCAGCACCTATAATTAAAATAATAGAACCAATTGGTAAGATACACTCTTCAACCAAATCTTTAATTACGTTTTTCGTCATACCTTGTTTGAATCCTAATAAATAGAATGCAGCAAAGCAAGATATTAATAATGCTATTACTGGATTACCTATAAATAACAATGTATTTTTTAATATGCTAGGAATATCTCCTAAATAAGGTGTCAAGATAGATAGCAACATTAAAAATACTGGTAAAATAATTACTAAAAACGAAACAATAACACTTGGTAAACCATTTGTTTTATTGTTTACTTTAATAATATTTGGTTCTTTTTCTGGTATTACCTTTTTACTTATAAATTTGCCAAAAACAGGTCCTGCAATGATTGCTGTAGGTAATGCAATAAGCAGCGAGTATAACAATACTTTACCTAAATTTGCTTCATATATGCCAATTGCTGTCATAGCACCAGGGTGTGGTGGTACAATACCATGCACAATTGATAATCCTGCTAATAGTGGTATAGCAATAAGTAATATATTCGTCTTAGTCGTTTTATGAATTGAAATCACAAGTGGTAATAAAATTACAATCCCCACTTCAAAAAATACAGGTATTCCGATAATAAAGCCCGATAGCATCATAGCCCATGGTAATTTTTTATAACCTAAGACTTTGACAAGATAATCAGATATTTGCATACCTGCTCCAGAATCAGACATTAGTTTTCCTAAAATTGTTCCTAACGCTAAAATACCTACTAAGTGGCCTAAAACATCTCCTACACCCGTTTCATATGCTGTAACTATCTTTTCAGGAGATAAACCTGCCATGATAGCTAAAAATAAACCTGCCACTGTTAAGCTTATAAATGCATGCCATTTCCACCATGCAACGCCTAATATGACAATAACGATCGAAAGTAGCGTAATGATTAATAAATATATATTAGAATCCATCTTTTTCCCCCAATTATGTTGGCGCTACCAATAAATAACAAGAGATTGCTTATCCTTTCAAACTGATACTATATTTTTTCAATTCACTATTGTAATAACCTATACTGTATTCAACAATTTGATGATTTTCTGAATACGACACTCTCTCCCTTACAAGTAAAGGATTTGATGTTTGAAGATTCAAGTACGCTGTGGCTTGTTCATTGAAACCTACAGAGAAGTTATCCTCAATATCTTTTATTTCTATTTGCTCATCTTCTAAAATTTTATATATAGAAAGATCATTATTCTCCTTTAATTCTCCATACTCGTCCAAACTACTTAATGGATGTGGTAAATAATGATTAAATAGAATGTATGGTTTATCATTTAATAAATAGACTCTTGTAATTTTATAAGATTTCTCGCCAAACATTTGAAATAACTCACTATTTTTTTCATGTGTCTCTACTACAATGTCTTTTATAAGTTTATGAATTTTATTTCCTTGTTCTACAAGTTTTTCTGTGAAATTTTTATTATTGGTCTCATTACTCATTTGTTTGTGGTTAATGACTGTTGTACCTTTACCGCTTTTTCTCTCCAAGTAGCCTAGCGTAACTAATTCTTTAATAGCCGCTCTAACTGTTACTTTACTTACATTAAACTCTTCTTCAAATTCAATTTCAGTTGGTATATAGTTTCCAATAGTATAGATACCATGAATAATACGGTCTTCAATAATTTCTTTTATTTGTAAATATAATGGACCTTTATCTGATGATAATTTCGTCATAAATCAATTACCTCTCAATATCATTTTTTTCTTCATTTACGATTTTTATTATATCATCAGTATCAAATAATGGTGTATCTCCGGAAATTGTATGTGCCAATACACAAGCTGCGGTTGAAAATGTAACCATTTCTTGAGGATCCATATTTGATAATTCACCGTGGATTACGCCACATGTATACGCATCTCCAGTACCAATTCTGTCTAAGATATTAACTTCAAAAGATTCCGAATAATACATTGTTCCATTTTTTAATAAATATCCTTTGATGTTGTTTTTATTACTTCCTTGAATTGTTCTGATAGTACCAGCAATAATATCTATATTAAATTTTTCAGCTACAACAAGTAATAATTCTTCTAATTGTTCTTCTTTACTTTCCTTAGTAGTTGTTAAATTGAGTGTGTTAATTGCATCTTTTTCACTCATAATTACAATATCTGCTTCTCTTAAAATGGTTTCATAGTATGGTTTTGCACGCTGATTACCATTATCACCCCATAAAGAAGGCCTAAAATTACAATCAAAAACAATTTTAATACCTTGTTCTTTTGCCACTTTCACAATAGTAAGAATATTGTTCTGAGTTAGATTATTCATAGCTAAAGATATACCACAAATATGCAACACATCAACGCCTTTCATGGATTGAACAATATCATATTCTGAGATATCTGTTGTGTTAAAGCTACTTTGCTGTCTATTTGTATATGTCACATTACTAGGACGATTACCAAACCCTTGCTCTAAGAAATACATACCCAAGTTATCATTGTTTTTGATAATAAAATCACTGTGAATACCTAATCTTCTTATCGCACCAATAGCAGCTGTACCAATTGAATTTTCTGGTACCGCACTGATTAGGCTCGTGTCATAGCCAAATTGTGACAATAATCCCGTAACATTAACTCCTGTTCCAGTAAAAGAGTATTTTAAATTTTCCGCCTGTCTCAATAACAGATTATCGGGGACTTCTAACCGCATCATAATTTCCCCATAAGCTGCAATGTGCTTATTCATATAAATCCACTAATTGCTTAATTTTAGAAGTAAGCCATTCTACATCATTTATATTTGTAAGACCTGTTTCTTTATCAATAATAGATGAATAAACATGCGGTATAATTCTCGGAACTTTACAATCTAAAGCAATTTTCACGATATCTTCAAAATTATCTTTAGTGATGCCACCCGTTGGCTCTAACCCAAATTCTGCTCTTCCACAAGCTTCGGCTACTGCTTTATATTCTTCAACTGTTTCTAAGCCCTTCATAGGGAAAAACTTGATTGAAGAGCCCCCCATATCTTTAATTAAATTAATTGCTGCTTCAATAGGTATAATTGCTTTCTCTTCTCCTTCACTACTAATAGGACCAGTAGAAATATTTACGAAGCCTGGTTTACCTGTGGGAGAGACTAATGCATTGACCCAAGATTGTTCATTATTTTTGGCAGTTGTTTGTCCTACATCGGTAAATACTTGGTTAATATGTGCAGCTTGATAGTATCTTGCGATTTCAGCTACTACTTTAGCTTGTCGGTTGTCTCCAGCACCTAAGCCAATCGAAATAGCGTCGTCAACCTCCTTTCCAAATTGTGTCATCGCTGTAACCGCACTATTTACATCATCATAATCTTTCGATAACACACCTATGACGATATTTTCATCAGCTGCTTGATATACTGCTTTGATATTCTCTTCCCCTTTAGCTAAGACATTCAAAGCAACTCTATCTTTATAAAATCTATCATGTATTTTCATTAAATTTCCCCCTGTATAATTTGAACAATTGTTTCATAAATAATTTCAATTTCACCTTGTTTTAATGGCCTTGGATCAATATCAAAGAACCCTTGTTTCACTCCATAATCGCGTGTATAAATTGCAACATCAGCATTTTTCAATTTTCCAACAAATTTTTCTGCAGACATATTTAAAATAGATGAATCTACATGTACGCGTGTTCTATAAATTTCTCTTCCTGCTTCATCTTGAACAATTTCTAATCGAATACCTTCATAGTTGTTAATGGGTGACAATTTCTCTAATTCACTTTTTTCTGCTTCTGAATTATCAACTTTATCGAAGTATTCATCTAATGCTTGTAATAACCCAAAAGTTGATTCTTTTCCTACTTTCATACTTCGTCCTATAAAATGTAATTGAGTTTTCACAGATTCAATCAATTGTTTTTTACCAGCGACTATACCAGTGGTTGGACCTTGAATTGCTTTTGAACCGCTATAAATGGCTAAATCTGAACACTGGATGTATTTCGTCAGCTCCTCTTCTGCAGCAGCATCCACAATTAACGGGATATTATAGTTTTGAGCTACTTGATATATTTCTTCAACAGAGGCCATATTTTTTTGCACCGCATGATGCGATTTCACATAAAGAATGGCTGCTGTATTTTCATTTATTGCTTCTTGTACATGATTTTCTTTGCCTTCGTTTGCATACCCTACTTCAACTGCACGACCGCCACCTAAGTAAATCATTGTCTCAATAGGTGCACCATATTGAACATTGTGTCCTTTAAATAATATGATTTCATTTTTATCTATGCTTTCGTTGTGAAGCTTTTGACTTTTACGTTCATTTCCTTCAGTAACAACACCTGCAATAGATAATGCGATTCCGCTAGACGCTGAATTTACGACTACAGCATCTTCAGCATTAATTCTATTAGCAATATAAGCGCCAGATTTATCAACTAAATCTGCAATTTCTACATAGTTTTGTCCTCCAAATTTCATAGCATCCATTACAGAGTTTGTTGGAGAAGACACACCCAGAATACTCATTCTCCCACTTGCATTTATAACTTGTTTTAAGTCGTATTTATAATTCAATGAATTTTCCATTTGTTACCACGCCTCTTTCTTTAATTACTTTTGTAATTGTAATTTCGTGTCCATGTGAATCTATAATATTTTGCTGCGAATCTATAACGTCAAATAAGGTTAAGTTAGCTGTCATTCCCTCTTTAAGTTTTGCTAAGTCAGGTTTATTTATAATTTGGGCTGGATTTTCTGTGACACCTTTAATAATTTCTTCTAATGTATAACCGAGGTACAAGAATTTAGTAAGTACATTAGATAAGCTGAATACTGGACCTTCTATTCTATTTTTTTTATAAATATCTGAACTTATACTATTAAATTGAATATGGTTGCGTTGCGCCTGTTGTGCTACTTTAAATGAGAAACTTGCATTACCATGACCAACATCTAACTTCACTCCTCGACTTATGGCTTCTCTTAAAACTGTTAAAGGCTCTCCATTTTGATCAAATAGATTATTAGACTTACCATTTAAAAAATGTGTAATAATGTCGCCTTTTCTAAGTAGCGGAATTACATCTTGTATTTTAGGAGGTGCGGATCCAATATGTGTCATAATTGGTAATTTTAATTGCTCGCTAATTTTTATAGCTCTCTCCAAAGGCACTACACCATTATCTTTAACTACACTACTGCTAATACGCGCCTTTAATCCGATAATCATATCTTCAAATTGTTGAGCAGCTTTAATACACGCTTGTTGATTTATCCAACTCAAATTTGATAATTCATCTATTCTTTCAAGTCCTATTTTAGATATATTTAAAAATGAATATACATTAGTTAAACTTTGTTGCGCTCTTTCGTGTAACTCACTAACTCTATCAGCACCGCAACTCCCTGCATCTACGATTGTAGTAACCCCTTGTTTAACGCCTATTTCATCTATTTCATCTCCATAAGGACTAAAATCAGAGAAAGCATGAACATGTAAATCAATCCAACCAGTTGAAACAAAAGAATTTGAACCATTGAAAATTACTTTTCCTTGTAATGTATTTCCATCTGAAATTTCTTTAATAACCCCTTTTTCAAGCAATATATCAATTCTTTTTTTATTTAAAGTTTCAATGTTTTTAATAATACCTGTGCTTTTCAATGTATTTCACCTCTCGAAAAACATCATAACATTATAATGTTTGTAAGCGCAATCATTATAACGTTATAATGATTAAATTTAATAAAAAACACTGATTCTTCTCTTTAAAAAGACAGAATCAGTATTTAATGTTTCTTATTTAATTAATGTAATTACTATTTTGAATGTTGATAATTTTCATCAAAAAACTTACCGCTTCTAATATCTTCTAAAATGCCTTCATATGGCGCGACATTAACAACAGTTTCATTATTTTGCCCTGCGTTACCAACATATGAAATCTTCGCAAATTCAGGTACGACTAATTTAGGATAAGTATCGTATTTTTCACGGGATGCTTCCATTAAATCAATGTGATCATTTTGGTAAGTCACTGTAATTTCTGGATGTTCTTCAACCCATTTAGGGAAGAAAATTGTACCGTGCATAATCTGTTTATTAGGTAAAAAATCTAATGCTACATCTGTACCTGTTGGTTCAGTCCAAGTTATTTTAAAGACACCCTCAGTTAATTTCACGATATTAGCTTCTTGGTCTCTAACCCATCTACCAGCTACCATACCACCATGTATACGATAATCAATCGTATTTTCATTTTTCACATACATCTCGTATTCCCAACCATTATCATAAGTATATATAAGATGTGTACCTAAAAAATCTTCTAATGTTTCAAAATTATTAGTCATAAAAAAGCTCCTTCCAAACATGTAATTAATTACATGTTTTTGATTACATATAAATGCTATACTTTATTCGATAAAACGTCAAGGAGGATGTTATGGCACAAAAAAACATATTACAATATGTACTGTTAGGCCTTTTGAAAAATGAGCACATGTCTGGTTATGACATAAAGAAAGCTTTTGAACGTGATATTGGTGAATTTTGGCAAGCAAATCACAGTCAAATTTATCCTGAATTAAAAAAATTATACGGGCGTAGTTTAATTGATAAAACGATTGAAATAACAGGAGAAAAGTTAGAAAAAAAGATATATGCTATTACAGATGCAGGACGACAATTACTAAATGATTGGCTAGTTTCCCCAACACCTGAGTTGTCAGTTCATAAAAATGAATTCAATTTAAAATTGTATTTTATCAATGACAAAAATGACCCTATATTACCAGTAATGTTCGACGAGCAAATTCATTTACATGAAGTAAAGTTAGAACATTTAAAAGAAAGACGTGTAGCATTATTTAGCAATGAAGCATCTCAAGAACAACATTACGGGCATTACCTTGTATTAGATTATGCTATTGAAAGAGAAACACATAATATCAATTGGTTGAAAGCTTGTCACCAAAATTTTAAGCATTAAAAAAAAACTCCTTTCCAAACAGTAACACTGTTAAGAAAGGAGCTTTTGATTTTTCAAGTTAACATAAAATTAAACTTTTCTATAACGTTTAAGCCCAATAATATTTAAAATGGTAAACACAATAATAAAGACGAATAATATACAAATATCAAACCAAATATATTCCAATCCTTGTCCTTTTATCATAATGTGCGTCAATGCATCACCTGCATATCTTAAAGGAAATAGATAACCTATGAAACTTACCCAATTAGCAATATTTTCTAAAGGAATAATACCTGAGAAAAAGATTTGAGGGATTGCTACAATTGGTATAAACTGAATCATTTGAAACTCAGAATTAGCAAAAGTTGAAACGAATATTCCCATAGCCAATGCGGCCAATGCGATTAAAATATTAACCAATAATACCCACCATATACTACCTGCAAGTTCTATATTCAATATAATAATCGCATAAAACACGATGAGTAACGTTTGTAATATAGCAAACAAACCATAACCTGCTAAATAGCCAAACACAATATCACTTCTTTTAATCGGCGTTGCTAATAAACGTTCAAGTGTACCTTTAGTACGCTCTCTAAGTAATCCAATACCAGATATTAAAAATACGAAAAGGAAAACAAAGAAACCAATTAAAATTGGGAACATTTTATCAAAGTACGTACTATCCGCATCACCATATAGATAATGATTATCCAACTCCACGTTCTCTGAGGCTTGATTATTTCCTTGTTGCATATTATCTGGAATTTTTTCTACAATTTTCATCATACCTTGCATTTTATTTTTCTGAAGTGCACTAGCAAGTAACTGTTTCGTAGCATCAGTTTTACTAGGGTCTTCATTAGCATATGTTACTTCTATTTTAGACCCATCTTTCGTAATATAACTATCCAGCTCTGAATCTACCATCGTATCTTTTACAGAATCTAATGAATCAACCTTCTCTATATCCACTTTATCTGAAGGTAATTCATTTACAATTTTGTTAGGCACATTGTCAGTAACACCTATTTTCAAATTTGTTTCTGAATTTGTATCAAAAACGAAATACAGCAATGTTAATACTAAAATCGGTGCGAACAACATTAAAGCCAATGTTCTTTTATCTCTTAACAATTCATTAACAACTCTTATAAAAACGGCTTTAAATCTCATGATTTCATCTCCGCTTCAGCCTTTATAAACACTTCTTCTATAGAATTTACACCGAATTTTTCTTTCAGTTCTTTTGGCGTTCCCATAGTGAATAAACGGCCTTCCATAATCAATCCAATGTAATCACAGCGTTCCGCTTCTCCCATGACGTGCGTTGTCACAATTACTGACTTATTTTCCTCTGTGAGTATGTTAAGTTGTTTCCATATATCTTTTCTAAGGTTCGGATCAATACCCACTGTTGGCTCATCTAATATAATTAAATTAGGATTTGACAATAGCGTAATCGCTAAAGACAATCTGCGCTTCATGCCACCTGAAAATGTATTCACAATTTGATGTAATTCATTCTCTAAATTAACTAGCTTCATATTCTTATCAATTGCTTGTTTTAGCTTAGCGCCACCTAAACTCATCAAATTACCGAAGAACACTAAATTTTCTCGAGCAGTTAACGATTCATATAGCGCATCACTTTGCCCCATATAACCAATTTCATGAAGAATTTTACGGTTAGGTATACTAGTATCGAATATTTGAGCATGACCTTTATCCAATTTCTCCATACCCATAAGGCACTTAATCGTCGTCGTTTTACCCGAACCACTTGGGCCTATTAACCCTAAAATTTTTCCAAATGGTAATTCAATATCAATATGGTCTAAAACTTTCTTTTTGCCATAACATTTTGTCGCACTTATTAGTTTAGCTGCAACTTCAGACATGTTTAGCCCCCTTATTAGACAAAGTGTCAATTATCATTCATAATGCGATTATATACCTATAAAATATAAAAACAATAAAAAGGTTATCGTTACTGAACACATTTAAAAAATATGTCTAATAATATTAGGAGTGAAACGAATGACTAAAGAATTATTTACCGATGCCCGCATATTGAAGACGAAGAAAAATACTCGCGAAGCTTTAATAACGCTCTTAAAAACTAAAAGATTCGATGATATCTCGGTAAAAGATATCTGTAATGAAGCTAATGTAAGTAGAGGAACTTTTTATTTACATTACAAAGATAAATATGATTTAGTCCATCAATATCAGACAGAAATTATAAAAAGTGGCAGTAAGAAAATTCATGAATTTTTAAACTCAGACCGTCGTTTATTTTTTTATCACATGCTTAATTTTTGGAATAATGAAGCCGAACTTTTATTATTGCTCATATCTAAAAATGGCTCTACGGAAATTCAAAATCAAGTAAAATCAATGTTGCAAAAAAATGCAGAAAAAAATATTCTACCTTCAGTAAAAACGATTAATTTAAGTGAAAGAGAACAACATTATTTTGTGATTTTTTTGAGCAATGCGATTTTTGGTATTATTCAAGACTGGGTAGATAACGGAAAACCAGAAACTATAGAGGAACTATCAATTATTATTAATAAGATTATCCCCGCTTCGTTGTTGGGCTGAAATTTTTCTGCCCTCCTTTCTTATTGCTATCTAGACCTTTATTTAATAAAATCATCGTCTCCAACCACGCACATTTAATACTAATCATATGTTCACTAACAACAATGTTAAAAATTCTCCCACCACTTTTCACAAAAACAAAAGAGGTAACGGAACCGATTTTTGAAAATATGATTCCATTGCCCTACTCCTATTTTTTATACTTCACTACATTAACTTCAACCTTATTCACTATAAACTCAGCTGCATAACTTACCATTATGCCACAGTCTCTATAAAAGTGCTACGCAATATTAAAAATTTTACAAATAATTAAAATTTGTATACTATACTTACAATTCCTATAAAAAAACTATTATTACACTTAGGCATAAAAAACGTTTAGTTAGGCATTTTTATGCAATTAATTAATAAAACAAGTTATATTGTATTTAACAAATTAAAGCAAATGTTTTAATTTTAAATTTCTAAAAAAAGGAGTGTTTCACATGGCAGGAATCGTAGAAGCAATTGGCAACGCAGTAAATGCAGGTTTAGCACATGACTGGGCTACAATGGGCGTAAGCATCGCAGAGGTTTTAGGTAAAGGTGTAGACTTCATTTTAGGTTTCTTTAAATAAACATATGCATGAAAAAAGGCCTTTTCTAGAAACCCCTTCTTAATTGAGGAGTTTCATAGAAAAGGTCTTTTATTATTTACCAGATTGTTTTCCATTTAAATTATTATATATTTTTCACTTGCGCATTAACCTTATTCGAATCGCGTGACTCTCCAATTGCTTCAATCTCTTCAAGCGTACGCCCTCTTGATTCCGGAACAAATTTTTTCACAAATAATACACCGAGAATACAGATAACACCAAAGATTGCAAAAACAATTTGTTGTGAAAAGTAAGCTGTCATAATTGGGAATAGAAGCCCAACTAAGAAAGAACCAATCCAATTTAATGATGATGCGCTACCCGAAGCAAAACCTCTAATTGCTAACGGGAATATTTCACCGACAATAACCCATGTAAGTGGTGCCCATGTAAAGGAATAGAAGGCAACATAAATACTTAAAAAGATTACTATCAATATCGGATTCGCATTGGGTAAAAATATATGAATAATAGCAGGCAATATAAACGATAATCCCATTACGGTACCACCTAGCATAAGCAATGTTCTTCTATTAAATTTATCCGCTATCCAAATAAAGAGTAATGATCCTAATACAAGTATGACACCTTGAATAATAGGCCACATAAGTGCATCACTCGCAGAATTTCCAGTGGCTTGTTCTACAATTAATGGAATATAATAAAATATTGCATTCGCCCCTTGAAACTGTTGAAATGCTGCTACACCTAATCCTGCAACTACTAAATATTTATATTTACCATTAAATAATGTGGCTAATGACTGATTATTTTTCACATTATTCTCTTTTTGAATTGTTTTTTTAATTTCTTCAAATTCTTCATCGACTTTATAATTATTTCTAAGATTACTTAATACAAGTTTAGCTTCTTCAAACCTATTATTTTTAATTAAGAACCTTGGGGATTCTGGTAGTTTTAAGACACCTAAAAACAAAATCAGTGCCGGAATTGCTGCGATACTCAACATTAGTCTCCAACCAATTTCCATAGGTAATCCTCTTAAATAATAATCAACAATATAAGATAATAACATTCCAGATACAATCATAGTTTGATTCATTCCTGATAATTGACCACGATATTTTGCTGGTGCCATTTCAGACATATAAGCAGGAACTAAAGCTGATGCTGCACCCACTGCTAAACCAAGTATAACTCTAGATATAATCAAAAAGTAATTACCATCATGTGGCGCAATACCTGACAAGATTGAACCAATAACGAAAATAATCGCTGAAATTAATATCATTTTTCTTCTACCTAGTTTATCCGACAGTTTGCCAGCTAAAATACCACCAAATATCGCACCTAACATAACTGAAGATGTAATTAAACCTATAATAAATCCACTTTCAATACCCCAGTCTTCTCTTAAAAACGGTAGCGCTCCTGTCATAACCCCAATATCATAACCAAATAATATACCACCAAAAGCTCCGAAGAAATAGATAAAACGATTTGAAACCTTACTATTAACTTTCATCCCATTCACCCTCTTTTTAATGAAAAACTTAATCACCTATGCATAGATTTACGACAAACGTTTTTTGAAAATTAGTTAATTAGTGTGTATTCGGCATCAAACATTTTCAATAGTATTTCTATTTGTGAACGTGTTAATTTTAGAGAAAGTACAGTATGATGTCCGCCGCCTTCTTCTATCCAACGTTTTACACCTTTTTCTAATGATGGTTTCACTTCCCAAAGCACTCTAGCTACAGGCAAATGAGGAGCTGGTTCATCGAGGCTTTTAGCTTCTATTTCATTAATAATAAATTTATAGCGTGTCCCTAAATCGAGCATCGTTACAACAACGCCTTCACCAGATTTACCATCAAATACTAATCTTGCCGGGTCATTTTTACCCCCTATACCAAGCGGATTCACAACAAGTTTAGGTTTCGTTTCAGCAAGTGTCGGATCAACTTCTAACATATGTGAGCCTAGAATATGTGAATGGCCGCTTCTTAAATCATACGTATAATCTTCCATAAATCCTGTTGCTTCATTTTCTGCAGCAATTTTCAATAAACGATCTAAAGCTGCTGTCTTCCAGTCACCTTCACCAGCAAATCCATAACCTTGTCCATTTAACCTTTGTACTGCTAAACCTGGTAATTGCTGCATACCATGTAAATCTTCAAAGTTTGAAGTGAAAGCAGTATAGCCACCTTCATCTAAGAATTGCTTAATCGCTATTTCGTACTTAATTTGTTCTTTTACAGAACTGTTAAATGCCGCTTTACTATAATCTCTATAATCAAATTCGTATAAGTTTTCGTATGTTTTAAATAATGCAGCTACATCTTCATCAGTAACTTGATTAATATATTCAACTAAATCACCGATACCGTAGTAATCAACAGTCCAACCATATTGAATTTGCGCTTCTATTTTATCTCCTTCTGTTACTGCCACATTGCGCATATTGTCACCAAATCTAGCGACTTTTAAATTAAAACTTTCGCTATAAGCATTGGCTATAAGCATCCAATCTCTTAATTGCTGTTGAACGTTTGTGTCTTTCCAGTGCCCAAATATAACTTCATTATTTTTATTCAAGCGACGGTTAATATAACCGTATTCTCTATCACCATGTGCCGATTGATGTAGGTTCATATAATCCATGTCGATGTTTTCCCAGGAAATATCTTCATTATATTGTGTCGCTAAATGTAATAACGGTTTTTGTAGTAATTTAGTACCTCTTATCCACATTTTTGCTGGCGAAAATGTGTGCATCCAAGTAAGAACACCTAAAATATCGTCACGATAATTAGCTTCTTTCATAATTTCAGTTATCACATCTGCTGAAACTGCCAATTTCGGTTGTAATTCAATTTCAAAAGGTAATTGCCCACTTTCATTCAACCCATCAGCGATATTTTGGGCATTTTGCTTAACTTGATTTAAAGCCTCTTCACCATATAGTGCTTGTGATCCAACTACAAACCAGAATTTTTTAACATTTGTCATTTTACTTCCCCCTTAATTTTGACCATAATAGGCGTTTTTTCCGTGTTTCCTTTCAAAATGCTTATCAAGTATTGCTTTAGGCAATGTTTCTGCAAAAGGATTTAACTGTCGCGTAAATATATTCATTTTACATACTTCTTCTAAAACAACTGCATTCATAACAGCCTTGTCACAATTCTCTCCCCATATAAATGGTGCATGTCCATGTAACAAAACAGCAGGTACTTCATGTGGATTTATCCCTTTTTCATCAAATGTTTCAACGATGACATTACCTGTTTCATACTCATAATCCTTATTTATTTCTGCTGTTGTTAAAAATCTTGCGCAAGGAATATCACCATAAAATGTATCCGCATGTGTAGTACCCATTGCAGGCACAGGCAGCCCAGATTGTGCCCAAGTAGTAGCCCAAGGTGAATGTGTATGGACCACACTACCAATGCCATCAAATTTTTTATACAGCACTGCATGTGTTGGCATATCTGAAGATGGCTTCAAATCCCCTTCAATAACTTCACATTCTAAGTTACAAACAACCATATCCTCAGGCTTCATTTCATCATAATCTACACCACTTGGTTTAATAACAAATAACTGTGATTCTGGATCGAACGCACTAACATTACCCCAGGTATACTTAATTAGGCCTCTACTAGGCAATTCTAAATTCGCTTGATATACTTCAGCTTTTAACGCTTCGAGCATTCATATCGCCTCCTAAATATTTAGTTATGGATTGTTCAATCGATAATCCTTTTTTCATTTTTTCTACATAATTATTAAAATTAATAACTTCTTGTTCTACTGGGTGTAATGTGCTAGCTCTCGTATTTATAAATACGGATTCATTAAGGAATTCATCTAGCGGTACTTCAGTATCTAATGCGGCATAAAACGCTAAAACACTAATGCCCCATGCCCCTCCTTCACTTGCAGTTTCCATAACCGTTATGGGCTGTTCAAGTGCAGAAGCTAGTATCTGTTGAGCAACGTCTTTCGTTTTAAATATTCCACCATGAGCAATCAATTTATCTATGTTGATATATTCATTTTCCTTAAGTAAATCCATGCCAATTTTCAAAGTACTAAATGCACTAAATAAATGCATTTTCATAAAGTTTGCTAAATTGAACTGATAATTAGGTTCGCGGATAAATAATGGATAGCCTGTGTGTACATTTGTAATATTCTCTCCAGATACATAATTATATGAAAGCAGACCGCCTATGTTATCATCACTACTTAATGAACGCTCGAAAATATGTCCGTACAACTCATCTGATGAAAAATCAACACCCATGACGTTTAATACTTCACCAAACAAATTCATCCAATCATTAATATCTGAAGTACAATTATTAGTATGAATCATAGCTACTTCGCTGCCATCAGGAGTCGTCACAACATCAATTTCCGGATACATATCTTTCAAAGTATTTGATAATACAATCATGGCAAACGCACTTGTGCCAGCAGATATATTACCTGTATTCTGAGCAACCGTATTTGTTGCAACCATACCTGTACCAGCGTCTCCTTCTGGTGGGCACATCAAAATGCCAGCTTCAAGGTTACCAGAAGGATCTAATAACGTTGCACCATCTTTTGTAAGTATCCCTCCACTTTCCCCTGCTAATTTAACCTCAGGTAATAACTTTTCAACTGACTGTCCAAAACCCTTTGCTTTAAATATGTTATTTGTCTCATTTAACAAGTCTATCCTATAGTCCTTTGTATCAATATTTATCGGAAACATGCCTGAAGCATCACCAATACCTAAAACTTTTTCACCAGTTAGGTACCAATGTACATATCCAGCTAATGTAGTTAAATAAGTTATTCGATTTATATGTGACTCATTATCTAATATAGCCTGAGACAAATGTGCAATACTCCAGCGTTCAGGTATATTAAATTGAAATGCTTCGCTAAGTAATGTTGCCGCTTTAGCTGTATTTCCATTCCTCCAAGTTCTAAATGGCACCAGCAAGTCTTCGTTTTGATCAAAAGCCAGATAACCGTGCATCATACCACTCACCCCAATAGACTTCACTTTTCTTAGGGTTAAATCATACTTTTCTTTTATTTCCGTCGTCATTGCACTATAACTCTTCTGCAACCCTACCCAAATATCATTAATCGAATATGTCCAATATCCATCGATGAATTGGTTCTCCCACTCAAAATGGCCAGATGCAACTGTGCTCAAATTCTGATCTATAGCTACGGTTTTAATCCTAGTAGAGCCTAATTCAATACCTATTGAAATATCTTCACTTTTTAAATTCCGATTCAAATCATTCATGTTTTATCGCCCCTTTGAAACCGTTTTCAAATACACCTTATATTATTTGTCCGTACATGTCAACAAAAATTATATTATGTCCGTACATATTAAAGGATATAAAAAGGGCTCAAACCAATGTAATTATTGATTTGAGCCAGTATTTAAATTTTTTTCACTGAATTACGTTCTATAATATATGTATCTATGAGTTGCGAGGTTTGTTGTTTATCTTTATCTATCGTACTAATCATCCATTCAGCTGCTCTACTACCTAGCAATTCCTGCGGATGAGACGTTGTTGTTAAATCCATTTCATTCAATTTACTTAACACTGAATTATCTTGTCCTACAACAGATAAGTCATTCGGTATTCGCATATTTCGTTTTTTCAATTCCTGCATGACCTCATATGCGATAGCGTCGTTATAGCAAACTAAGCCAGTTATGTTAATTTTTTTATTGCAAATATGTTCTACAATTTGTTCAATTACCTGTGGTTTACTTTCAGTATCAAATGTATAGATATGTTCACCTTTAAATAAAATATGATTACTTTCAAAAGCGTTAAAATACCCTTTCATTCTTAGTTTACCTTGATTGTCATCAATTTTCGTAATCAATGCAATGTGCTCATGCCCATGATCTATCAAATATTTAGTCGCTAAATAACCAGACTTCACATCATCAATTGCTGTATAAGGTAAATTCAATTCATCATATTTTGCATTTATCATTAAAATTGGAATATCACGTTGTTTAAATAGTGAATAATAAGATAGGTTTGGATTATAAACGTTACTTTTAGTAGGTTCTACAATTAGTCCAGTCACACCTTGATTCAACATCATTTCTAAGCATTTACGTTCTTCTTCGTGGTTATTATTCGTACTTGCTAGTATTAAGGAATAGCCATTTTTTCTAAATACATTTTCTATACCTCTAATAATACTCGGAAAAATATAGTCCGATAAATACGTCACGATGACACCTATTTTTTTAGTTTCATTCGCTTGGCGTGTATTTAAATAACTATAGCTTACATAAGACCCTGAACCCTTTTTCTTTCTTATAAATCCTTCTTTAACAAGTAGATCCATCGCCTGTCTTATCGTATAGCGACTTACATTATATCTATCCTGAAATTGTTTTTCTGTCGGTAACAACATTCCGACTTGATACGTTTTATTTATTATTTTTTCCTTTATTTCATTCGCTACAATTTGATATTTGGGCTTATTCATAATTAAAAATCTCCTAATCGCACCAATATTTAGTAATAACGTATATTATAGCATACGTCTAATTCATTATCTGAATCATTCGCTATAAAAAAATATAATTGTGCCATTTATTATATAGATAAACTAAAAATATCCACATGTCTAGTATTCATATTTATATCTCCAAAATGCACTTTATAACTACTCAACTAAGTGTATTTAGCCATAAGTTTTTTAGGTATATGACAATAATCATTTGGAAATCTTGATAAACGATCTTGATGTTCTGTCGCACTTTTTACGTAATTTGTTAGAGGTAACACTTCTGTTGCAATTAAATGATTATTTTCATATAAATCAATAAAATCTTGAGCTTCTTTCAAATGTTTAGGATTTTCACTATATAAACCAGTTCTATATTTTAAACCAATATCTTCCCCTTGTTGATTTACGCTGTATGGATCAATAATTTCAAATAAGTACTCCATTAACTTTGCTATTGTTACTTTTTCGGTGTCAAAATCCGTCTTAACAACTTCAACATAACCGTCATATTCGCCATCTAACGTATTCGAAATACCGTTAGCTCTACCCGCCTCAGTATTAACAACACCAGGAAGTGTTTTGACGAAGGCTTGTACACCCCATAGACATCCACCTGCTAAGTATACTGTTTCCATACTCATCTCTCCTGTTTAATTTTATTTTTTCCGTCAGTTAATGAAAGTATAGTAACCATAGTTACACAATTCAATGTTTCATATTTTCAGATGATTGATTTTAATTTAAAAAGGGAAAATTAAATAGACGATAAGGAGGTATTATATGCCTAAGGTTAAAGAAAGATTATTAGAGGATATCGAGGAAAAACCTTCTCGAACTGATAGTAACTTTAATTCTGAGAAAGAACTGCAAGAAAATGCTTTTGAAAGATTAGGTAAAGATGTTGTTATTATAGAGATATTAGCAATTATGAATATCGTTTTTGCAGTCAGTACAATTAGTTTAATCGTGTCACTTATATTTACTAATAAAAATAAATAATTCATATTCATTTTTATGCTCTTTTCAATTATCATCTTTTGAAGATGCTATGCTTGAACAGAGCATTTTTTCATATTGGTTACATAAATATAGTTTTAAAACGGTTATATAAATATTTGATTTTGCGAAATTTTTAAATTGAATATTGTCCTTTTTTTGTTACAATATAGTGAGGATAATTTCGTCATTTTATAAAAATAATTAATCGATGTTAATTTAACCATATTTATTATGAACTACTGTCGCACGAATATCGTCAAACTAATAATTTTATATAAAAACTATAAGAGAAAAAATCAATTAGAGGAGAATAGTATTATGGATTACAGAGTATTATTGTATTATAATTATACAACTATTGAAGACCCCGAAACTTTTGCCACAGAACATTTAGATTTTTGTAAAGAGTTAGAACTTAAGGGCCGTATTTTAGTATCGACAGAAGGCATTAATGGTACAGTTTCTGGTACGATTGAAGCTACCGATAAATATATGGCTGCATTAAAATCTGACGAAAGATTTAAAGACATTACTTTTAAAATCGATGAAGCTGAAGGACATGCTTTCAAGAAAATGCATGTACGCCCAAGACAAGAAATTGTAGCTTTAGATCTTGAAGATGACGTAAATCCAAGAGAGCTAACAGGTGATTATTTATCTCCAAAAGAATTTAGAGAAGCGTTATTAGACGACGATACAATCGTCATTGATGCACGAAATGATTATGAATATGACCTTGGCCATTTCCGTGGTGCAGTTCGTCCTGATATTACAAGATTTAGAGATTTACCTGACTGGATTAAAGAAAACAAAGACCAATTTATGGATAAAAAAATTGTAACTTACTGTACTGGTGGTATTCGTTGCGAAAAATTCTCAGGTTATTTATTAAAAGAAGGTTTCGAAAATGTGAGTCAACTTGAAGGCGGTATCGCTACTTATGGAAAAGACCCAGAAACAAAAGGTGAATTCTGGGATGGTAAAATGTACGTTTTCGATGAACGTATCAGTGTAGAAGTAAACCATGTAGATAAAACAGTTGTAGGTAAAGAATGGTTTGACGGCACGCCATGTGAACGTTATATAAACTGTAGCAATCCTGAATGTAATAAACAAATACTAGTATCAGAAGAAAATGAAGCACGTTACTTAGGTGCTTGCTCTCATGAATGTGCAGCTCATGAAAATAATCGTTACGTAAAAAAACATGATATTAGTGACGAAGAAAAAGCGAATCGCTTAGATAATTTTAAAGAACTAGTAAATCAATAAATCTCATTAAGCGCGTACACGTACTAAAAAATCGATTGAACTGACAGACTAACTATAAGTATGTTTTCAACTTAATCGACTTTTTTAATATCGTTATTTGAAGCTGAAACAAACCTTAGGCGATGGTTCACCTAAGGTTTATTTATATTTGTATAGTTATTTTTCAAAATAGAGGTCAGCAACTTAGCCAACTTCTACCTTTTGTTTATTCTTTATTTTTTTGATAAATAAGGCCTAAAGCACCCGATTTAAATGTTTTACTATCAAGTAATTTCAATTCTACTCGTTCATGTATATTTTGAAATAATGGCAATCCTTTACCAATCAATGTAGGCGAAATGGTAATTTTATATTCATCCACTATATCTAATTGCATCAAATAATGTGCGAGTCGAGGGCTTCCCAATACTACAATATCTTTACCTTCTTGTTGCTTCATCTGGATAATTTCATCTTTAACATTCTTTTTAACTAAACGTGAATTATGCCAATCGACACTATTCAAAGCTTTTGAAAATATGACTTTTTCAACATTTTCAATCCATTTAGCGTGTTTCAGTTCATGTTCAGAAGCATGTTTATCTGATGGAACTGTCGGCCAGTAATCATACATCATTTCATAGGTTTTGCGCCCCCAAACAATTGTGTCAGCAGTTTGCAACACTTCATCAGCAAAATTTTCTAATTCGTTATTATAAGCAATCCAATCAATATCCATAGCACCTTGAGAACCTTCAACAAATCCATCCAAAGAACTGTGTAAAAACACTACAAGTTTTCTCATATTAATTGCCCCTAACTAAATTCCCAAATATTTATGTTGCTTGAAATTTTCATTAAAAACTACAATCTTTATTATTTTATGTATACCCATATTTACATCAATGATTTATCGATATTTAAAGAATTTATCAAAATAAAAAATAACGACTGAGACATTTAAATGCCCCAACCGCTATCTTCATTATTAAAATTTATACTATTTTTGTTACTGAATATCTATATTATGCAGTAACCCATTGTGAAGGGCCAACTTCATCATATAATTTTTGTGCTGCAGCGTCTTGTACTGCTTCTGGTGCATTACCAGCTGGTTGGCCTTGATATTCAGATGGTGCTACTGAATCCCATGTACTTTGTAAGAATTGGAACTTACCTGAAGCACCTGATGATGGGTTTGTAGCATGAATATCGCCACCTGATTCACGTTGCGCGATTTGTTGTAAGTGTGAATTCACACCTGATGAACCTTCTGAAGCTTCATTTGAGCTTGATTCGTTTGAGCTAGCTGAAGATTGTGTAGTTGCTTCTTGTTGTTGTGATTGTTGTGGTTGTTGTTGTTTTGTTGACTCTTGTTGTGGTGCACTTTGTTGAGTTGATTGTTGTGCTTGAGCAGACTGTTCACTTGAAGCTTGTTCAGTTTGTGACGCTTGTCCGTTTTGTTGTCCACTATTGTCTGCACTTTGTGCTGATGAACTAGTTGAACCTTCTCCTGATCCTTCACCATAGCTCCAAGTAAAGTTTTCACCATCTGAATTAAAATTGTAATTTAATCCGTCTTGATTAAAATTATAGTTATATGAACCATCATGTAATGCTGATTCATTTAATTGTTCTGGGTTATTTTGAGCTTGTTGCGCTAAATTTGCTTGATCAAAATTTTGTTCTGATGCATCCGCTGAATTTCCTGCTGCTAATCCTGTAACACCTAATCCTACTGCTAATGTTGATGCAATTACTGTTTTTTTCATTATTAATAATCCTCCTAAGAGATAATTTCCATATTTTAAATTTAAAAATTAGATCGCAATTTCAACAATTGAAGTTGTTTACTTTTTACAACTAATTTGTAATTACTACTATAACACCCATAAAAAGCGCGTAGGTTACAGCCAAATTAAAAAAGCAATCGATTTTTTACATCGTCATTACGTTAAAAAGCATGATAAACATATGTAGATTAGCGGTGGAAAACTTTCATGGAGGTACAAAGGTGTATAAATACACTTTTGCGTTGTGTAATATGCTTGTAATTAGTGTGAAAATTAAACGTATATAACTTTTATTTTTCACAAATTTAAGATAAATCATTTTAGAATATACTGATAGATAGAATGTTTCATTCTGTCTAACTATAAAACTATTTAAACATTAATTTTTCACAAAACATTTTTATGATATTTAAAAATACCAAATCATAAAATAATCTCCTTCTATATATTGAAAAACTAAACCATTCATTAATATTTAAATAAAATTTATCTCAATAAACCCATTAACTAAACATAAAAAATAAGAGGTTAGAACATTTATTAATGTCTAACCTCTTAAAATTTATATAGTTAAAATTTGAATTTCAATTATATTATGCAGTAACCCATTGTGAAGCGCCAACTTCATCATATAATTTTTGTGCTGCAGCGTCTTGTACTGCTTCTGGTGCATTAGCAGCTGGTTGACCTTGATATTCAGCTGGTGCTACTGAATCCCATGTACTTTGTAAGAATTGGAACTTACCTGAAGCACCTGATGATGGGTTTGTAGCATGAATATCGCCACCTGATTCACGTTGCGCGATTTGTTGTAAGTGTGCATTCACACCTGATGAACCTTCTGAAGCTTCACTTGAGCTTGACTCATTTGAAGAAGTTGAAGCTTGTGTAGTTGTTTCTTGTTTTGGTTGTTGAGTTTGTTCAGTTTGTGGAGCAGCTTGTTGAGCTGGTTGCTCAGTTGATGCTTGCTCTGTTTGTTGTGGTTGAGTTTGCTCTGTTTGTTGTGATTGTGCTGGTTGTTCAGCTTGTGCTGGTTGCTCTGCTGAAGCATTACCTTGTCCATAGCTCCAAGTCCAATATTGGCCGTCTGATTGGAAGCTATAGTTTAAATTATTATGATTAAAGTCAATGTTATAAGCACCTTCTTGTACTGGCGCTGCGTTTAATGACTCTGGATTAGTTTGTGCTTGTTGAGCTAATTGTGCTTTATCTACACCTTGCTCTGAAGCGTCTGCTGAATTTCCTGCTGCTAATCCTGTTACACCTAATCCTACTGCTAATGTTGATGCTACTACTGTTTTTTTCATTATTAATAATCCTCCCAGAAGATAATTTTCGTTTTTATTTTTAAAATTGTTATTGAATTTCAATTATCTAAACAAAGATAATTTACTGCTTCAATGAATTCACAAATAGTACTATAACATCCATAAAACTCTTGTAGGTTACAATGAAATTAAAATAAACGACGTCTTTTTTACATCCTAATTACATACAATAAAGTTATTTTTATTATAAAATCCTTTTAAAAAACTGTCATGAAAGTTCATATACTTTATCTACCAATTTATACCTTTGTAATATTAATGTAATTAGTGCGAAAATTCGGGTCTTTTTTAGACTAGAATATCGATTTATATTTGAATAAACATAGCAAAAGGTACGTTGCTTTAGTTATCTAAACACCGTACCTTTTGTCGAATGACTATATAAATTAAATGCTTTAATTTATCGGAAAATAGACTGTCATCGTCGTACCTTCTTCAAACTTACTATCAACAGAAATTCTTCCCCCGATTTGTTTAGCTAATGTCGACGCAATGTAAAGACCTAACCCCGAACCACCAGTTTCTTTATTTCTCGAGTTATCTACTCTATAAGTTCTATCAAAAATATATTTTAAATGTACTTGCTTTATACCTATACCTTCATCTTTTATTGAAATTCCTAGCATATTACGTTCATGTTCAAATACAGTAATTGTCACTACTTTATCAGTATCTGAAAATTTCAATGCGTTATCTATAAAATTCGTAATAATCCGTTCTAATGCAATTTTATCTTGATAAAAAGGTTTTATATTAGGAGAAATATTAATTTCTATGTGTCGCTTATTCTTTTTCAAACACTGTTGATATGATTCTAAAATGGGCATTAACAATTGATCAATATTTATTCGCGTATCGGAACGTTTATTATTTACAGACATGACATCTGTTAAGTCATCAAACATTTGATTTAAACGGCCTGCTTGTCTAATAAGCACTTGATAAGCATCTTGCTTAGCCAATTCAGTATAAATCATGCCATCATTAAGTCCTTCTGAATATGACTTAATACTAGCTAACGGCGTTTTTAAATCATGCGCTAAATTCTGAACCATACATAACTTTTCATCTTGTTCTGCTTTAATTTGATTCATTTGTTTGTCGATTCTTATGGTCATTTGGTTAAAAGCATCACTTAATTCTTTTAATTCTTTCGGTGATTGAATGTTTAAACCTTCTACTTTATAATTTCCTTTGGCAATTTGATCAGTACGATCATTTAATCTTTCAATTTTGTGAATCGTTGGAACAGAGAAGAATATTGCGATGGCCATAGTCATCAAGCTCGATACAAAGGAACAAAGTGTGAGTAATATAGTTTGATGAACGTCAAACCACATTAATTTGTATAATATAAAAACTAGAAGTGTCGTTATAAATAATGACCCCATAAATGAATAAATTAATTGTTTTCGAATCGTCATTTAAACACTCCTTTGAAACTTATAACCAAGTCCCCAAACTGTCGAAATAGTATACTCATTAAAATGATTACTTTCCAATTTCTCTCTAATACGATGAACATGGACATTAAGTGAATTGACATCTTCGTAAAATTCATAACCCCAAACTTCTTCAATTAATGAAGTTTTTGAAATAGCTTCATCTTCATGCGTCACAAAGTACCAAAGTAACTCAAACTCTTTAATACGAAACGGTATAACTTTACTATTAATTTCTACAATTTTAGTCATATTATTTAATTTAAGATTTCCACAATTGATAACTTCATGTCTTGTAGGTTTAGTTGTTACTCTATTCAATAAATTTTTCGCTCGTATCACAAGTTCTCGTGGACTAAATGGTTTTTTTACATAATCATCTGCGCCTAACATTAGCCCAAAAATTGTATCTGACTCGCTTGTTTTAGCCGTTAAATAAATGTATGGAATGTCTAGCTGTTGAGCTTTCATTTCTTTAACTACGTCATAGCCATCCGCTTCAGGCATCATAATATCTAACACTAATAAGTCTATAGCTTCATCTAAGAATTCAAGTGCTTCTTTACCATTTTCTGCAAGCGTCACTTGATACCCCTCAAATTCAAAATAAGTTTTACAGATTTCTCTAATATCTTTTTCATCATCCGCTATAAGTATGTGAGTCATTTTCATCATTCCTTAATTGTTTTCTTTTTATAAAATGATTTAAGCTTATTGAATTTATTATCTCTTTATTCATTAATATAATTATAAAGAAAAACAATTGAATTGGGTATGTGAAAATCATATCTGCAAGAATATAATTTAACATTATAAAAACACCAAAAAAGCTTGCTGTATATGAAAGTACACCAAGAATCAGACTAAGGCCTATAGCAATCTCTCCAAGTTGCACCATCCATTTAAATATTTCTAAATGATTCGCCACAACAGCCTCAAAGAAAAATTTAAACCACCTCGGAGAATCTTGGTTTTCTTTAATTACTGATACTAATCCATCTATTGCAAAACCGCCTGTCAATTTTTCATAGCCTTGGAATAGCATATAAAAGCCTGATCCTAATCGAATGATAAGCAATATAATTTTCGATATCATCTCATTAATCCACTCCTTTAAAATATTACGTGGATTGACTCGTCATCTATTCTAGAAGCCAATCCACATACTAACCAATTATTATTTTAGTTCTGCTGAGCCAAAGGTTACATGGGCTTTATCGCAATAAATTGTTACGGTATTGTATTCATCAGTATTAATACCTTTTAAATCAAATGTTTGCTCTGATTTATCATAATCAACTTTGTCGATTTTCTTCCCTTTTTTAATATCGCCATCGTTAGTGAGATATACATGTAAATCTGGGCCTTTAGATGATTGGAAATCTTTTAACATCAATTTATTATCATGAATCATCGCCTTACCTTCCACTTTTTCTTTATTTTCGCCTTTAAACATACCTTCCTTCATGCTTTTACTTTCACCCATATCTTTATTATCCATTTTTGTCTCAGATTTTGTTTCTTCTTCCATATCTTCTTTCTTAGTGTCCATATTATTACATGCTCCTAGTAATAATGATGTCGCTACCGTTCCCGAAATAAATAATGTTTTTATGTTCATAATATATACCTACTCTCAATTTATTTTTTTCATAGTTTAATAATACGGCGCATATAAATCATTTAACATTAACTGATTATTAACCTTTCTTAACTCTTTCTTAAATATAATGAAAGTTTCAGTTAAGACTTTAATATAAATATTTAAATTACTAGGCAATTAAACTTATAGTTGTCTAGCCGTTTTCTAAATAAGCGCATATAAAAAAGCTATGAAATCAACTGATTTAATTGATTCCATAGCGCTTCTTTTTTCATGATAAATGTGATAATTTATAAAGTTAGCTGATGTCTCTTTCATTTACCAATGACTATATTAGCAGTTATTTAGATAATGCAATTTTTATGTGCGCTAAATGATGGTTTTCATGCCATGACAATTTAGCTAATTTTGTAGCAACTGTGATTTCGCCACTACCTTTAAGCGTGAATTTACGTTCTAATTGATCTTTATCAATATGCTTACCCAAGGCCACAATACGAGCATTAATACCCTCTAACATTTGAATAGAATAATCGATGGATACTGAATTGTCTTCCAACTTCACCCATTTTTCTTGATCAAACGGCGGAACTATTGGATTATTATCCGTCAATGCTAATTTCAATCTTTGATACATATTGAGTTGTGAGTCTGCAATGTGGTGGACCAATTGTCGTACATTCCAACTTCCTTCGCGATATGTTTTATTTAATTCTTCTTTGGTGATATTTCCAACTACATCTCTTAAACGATGTGTATAATTGTCGATTTCTACTAGCCATTTTTGAACATCATCTAGCGTTACATTTTCTGGCACATCTAATTCACCTCTCGGAAATTTTACATCCATATTAAATCACCTAATTATTAGTTATTTTTGATTCTACTTATGACTACTATATAAATTCTATCCTCAATAGTTGTATTACCAAATCTCATAAATTTAATCCGGTATAATCAACATATTTTGTTCATCAAATTCCCACATATCTCCATATGCAACTTCCCAATAGTAACCATTGATATCTGTAAAATAACCACCGTAACCGCCCCAATCTAAATCTTGAGCTGTTTTAACAACTATTGCGCCAAATGTCTCGACTTGTTCTAAAATTGAATCGACTTCCTCTTTAGATTTGGCGTTATAAGCTAAAGTAATACCTATAAAACCACCCGTGGTTATTGTAGGAGGATTATCTGCATTAATATCTTTTGCTAATTCTTCAATAGGGAAAATTTCTAATTTTGTACCGTCATTATTAAAAAACACGATTGCTAAATTGTCATCTGTTACCTCGGCAGTTCTTTTAAAACCAATATTTTTATAAAACTGAAGTGATGTCTTCAAATCTTTAACACCTAGCGTGATTAAATTGATTCTATTTATTAAATCTCCTCATTTATTATTGTAATTTAATTGCATATTATTTCCAGGGTTATAATTAATTTTCGTTACAGTAAGACTTTACCCTCGCAATCAATAAGTTATTCTTTTTTAATGAGCAAAATTCTTACTAAATGAAATAATAATGTCTTTATATGTCTCTAATGATTCAATAATTGCATATTCACCATCTCCATGCCACTCTCCACCGGATGGGCCGAATTCAATAGCGGGAACATCATACCTTGAATAATACCTTGTGTCTGCAAAACCATGTTGGCCAAACAACTCAACTTGATTTTTATCTCCAACAGTTTTTATATGTTGTATCAGTTTTTGAATATAAGGATTGCTTATTTCGTTTTTAACACTTGAACCAGTCAAGTTCAAGGAAATTTCACCATCAGTAACATCATTAATTTGTGCTAAAATATCTTCTTTATCTTGATTCGGTAAATAACGTATATCAAATGAAATCAAACACTCGTCTGGAACTTTATTATATACTTCACCACCTTTAATTTTTGCGAGGTTAATTGAAGGCGCGTCAAATATATCAGTAGACTCTTTAGCAAAGGGCAAATCGAGTATCTTATAATAAACTTCCATTGCTTTAGCAATTGCATTTTCCCCTTCCCAAGGTCTGCTACCATGAGCTGATTTCCCTTTAAATTGAATATCAAATTGCAAAATACCTTTAGCTTGAAAACCGATCCCTATTTGTGTTGGTTCAGCACAAATTACAAAATCACCTAAATAACCTTGATCCGTTAAATATGAAGCGCAATTATATCCTCCGATTTCTTCATCCGTTACTAATTGAAGCTGAACACAGACATCCCCTAAGTTAATATTCTTCAAATCACGCATCGCTACCATAAATGAAGCGACACCTGCTTTCATATCTGCTGAGCCCCGCCCATAAATCTTGCCCTCTTCAATTTGTGGTGTAAATTGGTTCTTTTTACCACTAACAACATCAACATGACCATTTAAAACAAGTTTTTTATTACCTTCTCCTACGTTACAAACAAGCATCTTATAACCATTATTTATTATTATTTCTGATTCCAAACCTTCTTTTTGTAACCATTCCGCACAGTAGTCTATCGTTTCATTTGCAGTATGTTGACTAGAGCTATCAAATT
The DNA here is from genome assembly GCF_043107035.1 of Staphylococcus sp. 231237_7MaSpsaltlick. Lineage (NCBI taxonomy): Bacteria > Bacillati > Bacillota > Bacilli > Caryophanales > Staphylococcaceae > Staphylococcus > Staphylococcus sp. 231237_7MaSpsaltlick. Next base: position 553,003 of record NZ_JBICNX010000002.1, on the reverse strand, counting down.
GAATCAAATGTTCTAGTAAATCTAATATATCTTGCATTGACCATACCCCCTGCCTTTAATTGTGAAAAAGTATAATATATTATCTGAATATTGACAAGATTTAAAAATTTTAGTAATCTTTATTTATATCAATATATAAAAGTAACAGGTAATATTATTTTGAATTTTCACAAGTAAATATAAATTAAGCAAAGGCGCTTATATCTCAATCTCGTTGATTGTGTATATAAGCGCCTTTTTACACGTTAAGGGGCGATTTTATGACACGAAATTTAAATTACAATTGGATAAATGGGAAGCAAATTCAAACTGAAAAAACTTTATCAGTTGTCAATCCTGCAAGTGGTAAAACTATTGGAGAAGTTCCTAGTGTAGATGGTTCAACCGTTCAAAAAGCAATTGATAGCGCTGCTAATGCTTTTGAAAGTTGGTCTAATTATACTGCTGAAACTAGACAATCATTTTTAGAAAAGTGGGCAGTGAACTTGCTTAACAAACAGGAAGAACTTGCAGCTATTATGAGTGAAGAACAAGGCAAACCATATAACGAAGCATTTGGTGAAATTGGTGTATGTGCTAAATTCATTCGCTGGTTTGCCGAAGAAGGTAAACGTATATATGGGGAAATTATTCCACCATCATCTGAAAACCAACGTATTTCAGTAATTAAACAACCCGTAGGTATTTGTGGCCTAATTACACCTTGGAACTTCCCAGGTGCAATGGTGGCACGTAAAGTTGCGCCTGCACTAGCTGCAGGATGTACAGTTATTGTGAAACCGTCTAGTGAAACACCTAGAATTGCTATTGCTATTTTTGAAGAACTAATAGCTACTGGCATCGATAAAGGCGTTGCTAATATTGTTACAGGTAGCTCTTCATTAATATCTGACAAACTATTTAGCGATAAACGTGTTAAAAAAATGTCCTTCACTGGTTCTACCGAAATTGGAAAAACCTTAATGAGCGAAGCTTCCAAACAAATAAAACATATATCTCTAGAACTTGGTGGTAACGCGCCTGCAATCGTATTACCCGACGCTGATTTAAATAACGCAGCCGACGCTATAGTCGATAATAAATTTGAAAATAGTGGTCAAATGTGTAATGGAATTAACGTCATACTCGTACACAGAGATATCAAATCAGAAATGACCAAAAAAATCATTAGTAGAGTCAATAAATTAAAAGTAGCTCCTGGTAATGAATCCGGTGCACAAGTTGGTCCATTAATTAACCAACAGGCTATTGAAAAAGTTGAAAAATTAGTAGCAGAATCTCAGAAAAATGGTGCAACTATTCAAACAGGTGGCCACAAAGCTGATATAGCAGGATCTAAACTTTTTTATCAACCTACTGTTATAACCGATGTCACGCCAACTATGTCGATCGCTCAAGAAGAAATTTTTGGACCAGTAGCGCCAATTATTACTTTTGAATCTACTAAAGAAGCAATAGAAATAGCAAATGCCTCACCTTATGGACTAGCAGCTTACTTTTTCTCTAATAACATCAATACAGTATATCAAATTAGTGAGCAATTAGAATTTGGAATGATTGGCGTTAACGGAACTCAATTAAGTGTACCTCAAGCACCATTTGGCGGTATTAAAGAAAGCGGGATGGGACGCGAAGGTAGTCACTTCGGTCTAGATGGCTTCCTAGAATTAAAATATATTTCACTATCTTTACTTAAATAAAATAGCTAAGGGGATGTCACACATGCAAAACAAAAATAGAGTAACTGGAAATATAACAAAAAATAAATTAATTGAATTAGTCAAATCAGATGAAATTGACACTATAATCATGGGATTTTGTGATATGCAAGGAAGGCTCATGGGTAAGCGAATTACAGGAGACTTTATTTTAGAAAATGATATTTCAGATGGCACACACTTTTGTAACTACTTACTAGGTACAAATTTCGAAATGGATACAAATGAAAACTTTGAATTTATGAATTGGAATAAAGGCTATGGCGACTATTTAGCAGTACCTGATTTAGATACGTTAAAAGTTGTGCCATGGTTAGAAAAAACTGCCATGGTCTTTTGTGATGTCTATTCCGTAGATGGTAGTGAACCTATTTGTATTGCACCAAGAAATATATTAAAACATCAAATCCAAAAGGCTGAATCACATGGTTTATCACCACATATGGCTAGTGAATTAGAATTCTACTTATTCAATAATTCTTTCGAAGAAATTTCAAAACAAGGTTACAACAATTTGGAAGCTGCTGGACATTTAAATGAAGATTACAATTTACTACAAGGCAGTAAAAACGAGCCTATTTATCAAGAAATAAGACACCAAATGCACCTCATGGGAATCACTGTCGAATCTTCAAAAGGTGAAGCATACAAAGGACAGCATGAAATCAATTTAAAATATTCTGATGCTTTAAATGCAGCTGATCAACACATCATGTTCAAACATGGAATGAAAGAAATTTGTATACAAAATGATAAATCCGTAACCTTTATGGCCAAACCTTACGAAGAGTGGACTGGATCGAGTGGTCATATACATCTCAGCATGATGAAAAAAGGAACAAAAACAAATGCCTTCTACGCTGGTGATGACGCCGACGAACCTAAATCTGAAATCATGCAACATTTCTTAGCTGGCATTTTAAAATATACTAAAGATTTTGCTTTAATGTTTGCACCTTACGTCAATTCATATAAACGTTTCGCCCCTAACTCTTGGGCGCCTGTTAGCATCGCATGGAGCAGAGACAATCGCTCAGCAGGTTACCGTGTAGTTGGTGATGGCAATTCATTACGCTTTGAATCACGTATTTCAGGTGCAGATATGAATCCTTACTTAGCATATTCCGCACTTATAGGAGCAGGACTATATGGTATTGATAACAAGATTCCTTTAAGCGAAGAATTGCTTGGTAATGCCTATGAACAAGACAGTATCACTCGAATTCCATCATCATTACATGAAGCTATCTTGCAATGGAAAAATAGTGAAGTTGTCACAGAAGTATTAGGTGAAGATGTCGCAAATCACTATTTAGAAGCTGCACAATCAGAGCAAAATGATTTCGATTCTTACGTCACTACTTGGGAACGTTCACGTTATTTTGAACAGAGCTAATACCATGCAAAACTATTATTATAAGGAGGAACAATTTATGAGACTAAAAGATAAAGTATGTATTATTACCGGTGCAGGTGGCGGTATGGGGAAAATTGCAGCACAAACCTTTGCCAAAGAAGGTGCTAAAGTTGCAGTCTTTGAAAGAGATGAGCAAGCTGGTCTTGAAACTGTGCAAATAATTAAAGACAATGGTGGCGAAGCTACATTGTTCAAAGTAGATATTGCAAACGAAGAGAATGTTAAAAATGCAGTTGCAGACACTGTTCAATCTTATGGAAAAATTGATGTACTATACAATAATGCAGGTGTTATGCCTGAAGCAGATAATTCTGTAGTAAATACAAGTGAAGATGTTTGGGACTTAGTCATGAATATCAATGTTAAAGGCATTTTCTTTATGACAAAGTATGTAATTCCTGAAATGGAGAAACGTAATTCTGGTTCTATTATTAATATTGCATCATTTGTCGCCGAAATGGGTTGTTCTGTACCACAAGATGCTTATACCGCATCAAAAGGCGCTGTTGTTTCTTTAACTAAATCCTTAGCTATACAATTTAGGCCTAAAGGTATTAGAACTAACGCAATAAGTCCCGGACCAATCGAAACACCATTACTAATGGAGTGGTTAGTCTCAGATGAAGAAGCTAAAAACACTAGATTAAACAGACAACCAACTGGCCGCTTCGGGAAACCAGAAGATATTGTAAACTGTGCGTTATACTTGGCGTCAGATGAATCAGACTGGACGAACGGCGCAAATATTAACGTAGATGGTGGTATCACTGCAAACTACTTTTAAATAATTACACATTGATATAAATACTTTAGAATGCTTACGTAAAAAACCATGTACTTCATGGCCTTTTAGTACACATTTAGAAATAGACATACACTAATACTTTAAGTTAACTATTAACTTAAAGTATTTTCAATCAAATTTGCTTAATAAGACATAAATTAACCCCGAGACATTATAAGTCTCGGGATTTTTAATTTTATATACAATAACTGTGACATTCTTATTTTTTTATCAACTTTGTAAGAATTATATTCGAAACAATCATCCTGAATAATGAAAATTCTGGATTTATAGACTCGAGCTATTACTATTACTTATTTTTTAGGTATTCATTTTCACCAATAATGCCGGCACGTCTATCAATTTCCTCTAGTTTTTTAGCTTTTGGAATACATAATATATATGCAAATATAATCGCAATAATACCTGCACTCAACTTACCAATCATTACAGCAGGTATCAGTGTAGGTTGAAAATTTGCTGTATAAGAAAGATGATCTCCTAACAAGAATGCCGAGCATACACCAAATGCAATATTGAGCACCTTATCTTTTGGTGGCATATCTCTTACAAGTTTTAGCATTGCTAAAATGTTCGCAATTGTTGCAATAAAACCTGCGCTTCCTACCTCACTTAACCCTACTTTACTTCCAACTTTGTGCAGTCCTTTAGAAAAATATTTACGAATTAAATATACCATCGGAAAAGCGCCTGATAACATAATAGCGATATTACCTGCATTTTCTAATGCTCTAAAATTGTCTTGCTTATCAGCCATAATAGGATCAAATCCCCAACTACCAAATATAGTGGTAAACAAACCTGTAAATATTTCTACTACAGAAAAGACAAATACTAATTTAATACATGTATCTAGAACTTTACCAAAGACAATAAATATTTTAATCATAATGTCAGAAAAGAAATACAACCCTATTGCTGTGATTAATACAAATAGAATTAATGGTAACAGATTAATAAATACCGTAGACATGCTAATTTGAAATATATGTGTTGCTGCACTTGTTGTATCAATAACTGTTCTAATTTTTGTATGGCTTAATAGAATTATTACCGTGGAAATAAAAACACCAAATGGTATAGCCAATAGCCCTGACAATATTCCTAACGCCATATACTTATGATCTCGTTTATCTAGCATTGGCAACCCTAGCGGTATTGTAAACACAATCGTTGCCCCTGCCATAAAACCAACAATCATCGCCATTATCCATCCTTCATAACTTTGCTTTAAAACATCTGCAAGTTGATATCCTCCCATATCTGTTGCAAGTATAGAGGTAGCTGCGATTGCTGGATCAGCACCAATCTTGTCAAATAGTGGTCCAAAAACTTGTTCTATGAATTTTGAAATAAAAGGAATTGATGCCATGATACCTGCTGAATTAGCAAAAATAGGCCCAATAGTATAAATTCCTTCCATAAACTCTTTACCTATACCTTTATCTGCATTACGAATCGCACCAAATGCACCTAACACTGCGCATGCCATAATAATATAAATAATTACCGTTCCAATATGCTCCATGATGATTCCCCCATTGTTAAAGGCTATAAAAAAAACAAAAAAGTACCTATTTGATTAATTCAAATAAGCACCTTTGCTTTTTATATTCACTTGTTTTGTTATCTCAATTTTTCTATGATTTTAGAAGCTTCAATTTCAATACCCACTTGCTTATCCATACTCTTTCGCCTGAGTTTCTGATAAGCTGCTTCTTCTGTTAAATTTAATTGCTTCATCAACATGCCTTTTGCTTTTTCAACAAGTTTCCTATCGTCCATTTGTTTTTTAGTATGATCCACTTCAAATCTTAATTCAGCAATATTTTGAGCTTGCCTCATTGCAATCTCAACAGCTGGTAATAATTGCGCTTCGGAAATAGGTTTCACAATATAGCCTACTATATTAGCTTGTTTCGCCTCTTCTACATATTCACAATGACTATATGCCGTCAGTAGCAATATTGGAATATTATATTTTTTCGAAATGATTTTGCTTGCTTTTAAACCATCCATTTTCGGCATTTTAATGTCCATAATGATTAAATCTGGCCGAAACTTATCAGTAGCTTCTAATGCTTTTTCTCCATTACCAACTTCAGCAACTACATTATAATTCGCAGCTGCCAACATTTCTACGATATCCATCCTAACGATTGACTCGTCTTCAACAACTATAATAGATGTCATTTTAATTCTCCCCTTTGTATTGAAACTCCACTCTCGCATTCGTTCCAACACTGTTACGTTCAATTATAAATGCCCCGTCTAAGTCATTTTCCGTAATTGTGTTTACAATTTTCAAACCAAATGATTGTTTGAATTCACACGCAGTCTTGCCCGTGTCTTGTACATTTAAATTAATTAATTCATATTGAGCATTGTATGATAGACAAACTGTGATTACCCCTTTTGTTTGTCCATTAAAAGCATGTGTTAAGCAATTCGTTATAAGTTCATTTGCAATTAATGCGATAGACACTGCAATATTTGAAACTAAGTGGATGTTTTCATCTGTTTTATAATCAATATGTATCCTTTTATTAGGAGTTTCGTTATAAACTATCATATTTCCAATTTTTTTAATTAATTTATCAATATTTACAGAGTCTGTGGATGATTCATCTAGTATCACTTCATAAACAGATGCGATACTTAAAATTCTATTAAGGCTTTCTTGGAAATACTTTTCACTTCCATTGGGTAATCCTCGTCTCATCTGTAAACGCAATAAACTAGCAACAGTCTGTAAATTATTTTTCACACGATGGTGTATCTCACCGATAGCGACTGATTTAGATATTAATGCACGTTCTTTTTCTTTTAAATCTGTAATATCTTTTAACAAAATTAAATGACCGGTCATCACACCATCTTCAAGCAACTGTATACATTTAATTTGAAAATAATGTCCTTTTAGAGCACGCTCTTCAATTGTGATAATTCGTCCATCTGTTAACATATTTTCGATAGATGGAAACAATTCTATGAAATTCAATCCTGCTTCACAGTCCAAATGTAAAAGTTCACTTACCATTGCTTCTCCTGCTAAATTAAAGTAACGTATGTTCAACTCATTATCTAAATCAAACAAGCTTTCCTCAATCATGTCTGGTACAAAAATTGGATCACTCTCTGAATTCGACACCAAATCACTTAAAGTACTGGTTGCTTGTGTTAATGCTTTCAATCTTTTTTCTTCCATAATTTTATTACTGACATCTATTTCCATTATTAGAATACCAATAATTTCATTAGCTAATTTAATTGGCGTAGCGCTCTGTTCTACTACTTTACCCTCTTGCGAAATAGCGCGATGTTGTGCAAATTCACTACCTGAAAGTACTTCAAATACAGCTGGCTCAAACTTTTCATAAACATTAGCTTCTACTACAGACCCTTGATACAAGCTTTTACAATTCACCGGAACTGCTTCTGCAACAACAATAACTTCACCATGCTTTTCTATTGGACAATCAATAAAAACGTTTGCCTGATTCAAGTTGGCAATCATTTGTAATTGTTCTGATACCTCTGAAATCTTATTTATTGCTGCCTCTGACAACATTGTCCTTGCTTTACATCTTATGCTTACTTCATCGATATGCATCATTCCAAACATATTTATGTGAATATTTTGATTTTTATATTCATATACTATTATGAAATTTTGTCAAAAATATGTCAATTCAAAACGCAATAATTCAAAATTTTATAGTAATTTCACACTAGGCGATGAATATGTCATCCTTGCAATCATTAAAACACCTCTCCCACTGCTCATAAATACAGAAAACTCTTTATATGTTTATTAATTTCACAATCTAATGAAAATCTTAGACCAATGATGTTCATTGAATATTGCAATGTTTATCACAATGATGTACATAAAATGAAATTGGATTTGTGTCTGATGAATGTACAACTCTTTGATGCTATGTGCTAAATTAGAATCAACAACAAGGGAGGGATTCAATATACAGACAGAAAACTTTAGCGTCATTACAGAATTGATTAAAAACCCTAGGCTTAAAGGCAAAGATCTCGAATTAATGTTCAATATATCTCGTAGACAACTTGGCTATAGAATCCAAAAAATCAATACATGGTTAACTGAACAAAATTTACCTACGATAGAGCGTACTAGCCAAGGCTTCTTCATCGTTGATGACGCAATAAAGCATTTTCTTAATGTATATATTGAGCCTTTACCACAGGAAAATGAGCAAGTATATACTGCTTGGCAGCGCGCGCACCTCATTTTACTGATGTTGTTTAAAGAAGATGAAATGTTATCGTTAAATCACTTTTCTATCGATTTAAAAATTAGTAAGAACACTGTATTAAACGATTTAAAACAATTAAAGTCACTACTAGAACCATATAATATTACGCTGAAATACTCACGACAAAAGGGCTATCATTTAAAAGGTAATGAATTTGAAATAAGAAAACTTTTAACTAATTTAATTGATAAAGCATATACACTAAACATTTTAAATGATGATATTTTGGATGTTTTAGGCTTACACAAAGACAAACTTCAAATAATCGATACACAAATTAATAAAATCGAACAGTATTTAGAGAGCAATTTTATAGATCAAAGTACACAAACGTTACGTTATAAACTCTATTTTATTATTAGAAGAATCCAACATAATAAAATTGTTTCACCCTTCTCAATTGGCTATGATGATCTCTCTGACACTGAGGAATATCGAGCAACAGAAATACTTACTTCAAATTACTCTGATATACCTCGACAAGAAAAACTGTTTATAGCATTACAACTTTTATCAACAAGTGTGCAATGGTCAGAACTAGATGATTCAACGTTTTTACCAGAATTAAAAGTAGCACTTCAGTCTATGCTTGATCAATTTGAAAAAATCACTTTTATCACCTTTAAAGAGCGTGAAACATTACTTAATCAATTAATGTTTCATATGAAGCCAGCTTTTTACAGAATTAGATATCAATTATCTGACGTCGAAAGTTTACAGAATACTCTGAAAGATGATTATAAAGAATTGTTTCACCTTGTAAAACTCTCTTCTAAACCAATGGAAAAAATATTACGACAACCTCTGCCCGATAATGAAATTGCATACTTAACCATTATTATCGGGGGCATTTTAAGAAGGCAAGATGAAGACATTGATAAAAAAGTGAAAGCAGTTGTTGTCTGTACACAAGGAACCTCAATTTCTCAATTAATGTTACAAGAACTACGAAGTGTATTTCCTGAATTTATATTTTTAGATGCGTTATCACTACGCGAGTTTAACCACTATACTCTCGATTTTGATGTAGTCTTTTCTCCAATGCACATCATGACGAATAAGAGATTATATATTACTAAAACGATATTAACCGCTAAAGAAAAACATCATCTACGTCAACACGTATTTGGTCAACTTAATAATACGTTCGACACTGATATATACGCTCAAAAAATGGTAGCAATGATACGTGAACACGCTGATATTCATAATGAGGACAGCTTATTGAATGAAATTAAACAACAGTTCGATTCGATTCATGCTTATACATCAATCGAATCGTCTTCAATATCGTTAGATTATCACTTAAATTTGCAGGATTTGTTACCTATAAATCATATTCAACTAATCTCGCACGTTGAAAGTATAGAGGAAGCCATACAAGTTGCTGCTAAACCACTTTATAGTCAGCATTATATAGATGCTAATTACATTGATTCTATGATTCAATATTTCGATGAAACGTACATGGTTATTAATCAAAATATCGCAATACCACATGCAGAAAACGAACAAAATGTGAATCGCACCTCTATGAGTATGTTGGTATTAGATGAACCATTAACACTAAAAACAGGACATAATGTAAATATATTTGTAATTATTGCAGCAACAGATAAATTTAAACATTTAAGACCTCTATTACAATTACGAGACTTGGCTCAAGACACTGAAATGGTACAAAAAATTATAAAAACTGATTCAAAATCACAAGTTTTCGAAGTCATTAAACACTTTTCAATTATAGAGTAAATCAAAGGGGTTGGGCCATATGGAAAGTTTAAAATTAGATACATCTAACATCATTATTGGATTAGAGGCTGCGACAAAAGAAGATGCATTAAGTCAACTAGCAAAACGTATGTACAACAATGGGTACGTAAAAGCGTCTTATGAAAATGCAGTTATTGAAAGAGAAGCATCCTTTGCTACAGGCTTACCTACAGTGTATTGTTCGGTAGCAATTCCACACACGGACATTCAACACGTTAATTCAAAGTCTATCGGCGTGGCTGTACTTAAAGAAACCGTACCTTTTGTCATTATGGGGGAACTTGAAGCAACAACAGATGTAAAATTAATTTTTATGCTCGCAATGGATAAAGAAGATGCACAACTATCATTACTCCAAAAGTTAATGGGAATTTTTCAAAACAATAAAATACTTGAAGCCATTGCAAATTCAGCAGATGGCAATGAAATCATAAATATTATTGAACATGAAATCAAAGAAGTATAAGTACCCTTTAAAAAAATGAAACATTTTAAGGATATATTTAAAAAGTTAAGATCAAAAATTAGGAGGAATTTATTATGAAACAAGTATTAGTAGCATGTGGTGCAGGTATTGCAACATCAACGGTAGTGAACAGTGCAATTGAAGAAATGGCGAAAGAACACAACATCAAAGTAGATTTAAAACAAATAAAGATTTCTGAGGTAGGTTCGTATGTTGATACAGCAGACTTATTAGTTACAACTGCTATGACGCAAAAAGAATACGATTTTCCTGTTATTAATGCACGTAACTTTTTAACTGGTATTGGGGTTGAAGACACTAAAAAAGAAATTTTAGATGCATTACAAAGCTAATGAACCATTTATTAAAATAATCATACGAACTGTTGGGATAAATACCGTAACAATTTTTTTATAGTTATAACAAAGTGACATCTTAATTTATACCAATAGTACTTTATATAAAGAGGATGGTGTAAGGGATGAGTGGATTTGTAGATTTTATTCAAGCTTTTTTAGATTTAGGGGCAACAGTTATACTTCCTATCGTTATATTCCTATTAGGATTGTTCTTTAGGCAAAAAGTGGGCGCAGCATTCAGGTCAGGCCTGACAATTGGTGTTGCATTTGTTGGGATTTTCTTAGTTATTGACTTACTAGTTAACAACCTTGGCCCTGCTGCTCAAGCCATGGTTAAAAACTTAGGGGTTAGTTTAAATGTCATTGATGTAGGTTGGCCAGCAACGTCTTCTATTGCATGGGCCTCTACAATTGCTGCATTTATTATTCCTTTAGGCATTGTCGTTAACATCGCAATGTTATTAACAAAAACAACACGTACTATGAACGTAGATATCTGGAATTTCTGGCACTATACCTTTATGGGTGCCATGGTTTATGCAATATCTGGCAGTATTTGGCAATCTTTAATAGCCGCTGCAGTATTCCAAATTGTTTGTCTAAAAGTGGCTGATTGGACTGCGCCAATGATGAGTAAGTTTTATGACTTACCTGGCGTGTCTATTGCAACAGGTAGTACCATTTCATATGCTCCAGGTATTTTCTTAGTAAAAGGATTGCAAAAAGTACCTGTAATTAAAAACTTAAATGCAGATCCTGAAACGATTCAAAAAAGATTCGGTGCATTTGGTGAATCTATATTCGTTGGTTTAGTACTAGGTTTAGCAATTGGCTTATTAGCAGGCTACAACGCTGGCGACGTGATAAATCTTGGTATGTCAATGGCTGCAGTTATGGTGCTGATGCCTCGCATGGTTAAGATTTTGATGGAAGGTTTAATGCCTGTTTCAGAATCCGCACGTACATGGCTAAACAAACGTTTTGGTGATCGCGAAATCTACATTGGCTTAGATGCAGCTGTTGCATTAGGCCATCCAGCAGTTATCGCAACCGCTTTAATTCTAGTACCTATCACCGTATTGTTAGCTGTTATTTTGCCTGGTAACCAAGTGCTACCTTTTGGTGACTTAGCAACCATTCCGTTTGTTGTCGCTTTTATTGTAGGTGCTGCTCGAGGAAACATTATACACTCAGTTATTGTTGGCACAATCATGATTGCAGTTTCCTTATATATCGCAACTGATGTCGCACCGATATTCACAAGTATGGCAGAAGGTACAAATGTGAAAATGCCATCCGGTTCATCACAAATTTCAAGTATAGACCAAGGCGGTAACATCTTAAACTATATTATATTCAAATTCTTTGGCTTATTTAATTAACTTATAGGAGCTGACTAAACATGAAAGCACTCGTTAAAACTAAAGAAGGTTTTGGAAACCTAGAATTATTAGATACAGAAACGCCTTCCCCGAATGAAGATGAAATAAAAATAAAAGTCCATTATGCAGGTATTTGTGGTACAGATATTCACACATACGAAGGACATTATAAAGTGAATTTTCCTGTTATACTAGGCCACGAATTCTCAGGAGAAGTTGTAGAAGTCGGTACAAATACTACAAATTTTAAAATCGGAGACCGTGTTACTTCAGAAACAACATATTACATTTGTGGGGAATGTGACTATTGCCAAAACGGTGATTATAACTTATGTAATCATCGTAAAGGCTTGGGTACTCAACAAAATGGTGGTTTCACGCAATACTTAATTACTCCAGCAACTAGCGTCCATCACATACCCGACAATGTTTCTTACAAAGCTGCTGCGATGACTGAACCTTTAGCCTGCGCGCACCATGCCGTCTCTAAAATTGACATCCAACCTGAAGATGTTGTCGTTGTTATTGGCCCTGGTCCTATTGGATTGTTAGTCGCTCAAGTTGTTAAAAGTAAAGGCGCTAAAGTTATAATCACTGGATTGAATAATGATCAAGCAAGATTAAATAAAGCAAATGAGCTTAACTTAGACCATGTAGTTAATATTCAAAATACTGATTTGAAATCATATGTAAATAAAGTCACTAATGGTTATGGTGCAAATGTCGTATTAGAATGTTCTGGCGCAATACCTGCCGCCAAACAAGGATTAGATATTTTACGTAAAAAAGGACAATATGTTCAAGTTGGTATCTTTAAAGATAGCGAAATCCCATTCAATTTAGAGCAAATAGTTCAAAAAGAATTACGTGTTGTAGGTACTAGAAGCCAAAAACCAGCAGATTGGGAGCCTTCTTTACAACTACTAAGCTGTGGAGAAGTCGACGCAGAATCTCTTATTACAAACGAACTTGATATTACACAATGGACAGAAGGATACGACCATATAAAGAGTGGTGAAGGTATCAAAGTATTACTTCGCCCTATCGAATAATTCTCAAAATAGTCATCGTTAATATACAAACGATAAAAGGAGCGTAAAAATATGGTAGAACTAATGTTGGATTTCATGCTTGGACCCTTGAGAAATATTACAGATTTATATATGAACAACTTACTATACGCGAATACCATCGTCATTCTCAGTTACTTTGTCGTTAAATTTTTTAAAAAGAGAAAAACAACTTCTGAGCAAGGTTAATTCATTTCATATTTACAAGTTAAGAGGTGACAACATTTGAAAGCTTTAAACTTATATGGCATTGAAGATTTAAGATATGAAGAAACAACACCACCTGAAATTGACAACAGCAATGATGTTATTATCAAAGTAGTAGCAACGGGCATTTGCGGTTCCGACAATTCGCGTTATAAAAAATTAGGACCTTACCGAGCAGGTACACCATTTGGCCATGAGTTCTCAGGTACTGTTCATAGTGTAGGGAATGATGTAAAACATTTATCTATTGGTGATGCCGTGACAGGATGCCCTGCGATTGTATGCCACAAGTGTGAACAATGTGAAAAAGGTGCGTATTCTAGATGTGAAAATTTATATGTCATAGGTTCTTATGAACCCGGATGTTTTGCAGAATACGTTAAACTCCCAGCTCATAACGTCTTAAAGTTACCTAATAATGTAGATTTTGATACGGCCGCTATGGTTGAACCGTCTGCAGTGGTAGCACATGGGTTTTATAGAACAACTATGAAGCCCGGTGCGACTGTGGCTGTCATCGGTTGCGGAAGTATTGGATTACTGGCATTACAATGGGCTAAAATATTTGGTGCTGCTAAGACTATTGCTATAGATATAGACCCCAACAAACTAGAAATTGCTAAAACACTTGGTGTTGATTATATAATTAACTCTAAAGAGGAAAATTTAAATGACGTTATTAAAACACTCCCTTATAACATAGATGTAGCCGTGGAATCAGCTGGCTCACCATTTACTATAGGACAAGTCTTAACATTACCATCTAAAGGCGGGGAAGTCTTACTACTTGGTATACCTTATTCAGATATTGAAATAAACCGTGAACACTTTGAAAAAATATTACGTAATGAGCTCAATGTGATTGGTTCTTGGAATGGCTTATCTGCGCCATTTCCAGGCGAAGAATGGCATGCATCACTACATTATATGTCTACTGGGAAAATCAAAGTACATGCTATGATTTCAGATTATCTAGATTTGGCGCAAGGCCCTGCAATATTTGATGCAATAGTAAATAACAAGAAACATTTTAACAAGGTGATTTTCCATCCATAATTAATACATTAACTTTAGCTGTAATGAGATCTATACCAATAGATTTATTTACAGCTGTTTTTAACTTTAAAAGACCCGAGGCTTCGACATAAGCCACGGGTCTTCTAAATATGAACCATATAAGCAATAAATAACTAGTTGAAACAACGCAATCGTTTTATAAAAAGTTGATTTACGCTTTACAATGCCAAATTTATTGTAGTTTCATAAATCCATTACCTAAGACGTCGCGCACATCATGGATAACTAGAAATGCATTTTCATCATGTGCGTTAACAATTTTTTTAATTCTAGCTAATTGGTTTTGCGGTACGACAACGTAAAGTACGTTCGTTTCTTTACGTTCATAGCCGCCCACACCATTTAATAGTGTGGACCCTCTACCTGTTTCATTATTAATATCTAAACTGATATCTTTATTATAATCTGAGATAATCGTAATCGCTTTTTTCGGATTAAACCCTTCTATAATAAATGTCATACTCTTTTCAACAATAAAAAGCATTACAATCGTATACAATACGTTTTGGACCGGAAGTACAATTAAGAAAGATAATACAATGATTGAATCTAAAATAAACAATGCCTGTGATGTCTTTATCTCGCTATATTTGTTAATAATTTTAGCGATGACAGAAGTACCACCTAATGTACTTCGTGCGGAAATCACTAGTCCGCTTCCAATCCCAATTAACACACCAGAAAATACAGTATTGATAAAATCAGATTCCAGATTCATATTAAATGATTCAGTCAATCCTAAAAATGCTGAACTCGAAATAACAGTGATTAAAGTATAAATAGCAGTAGTTTTACTTAAATATTTCCAACCTATCGCAATCAATATCATATTTATAATCAAGGAAGTAAGTGCCGGCGATAAACCTAATGTATATTTTAAGTTTAATGAAATACCAACTGTCCCCCCTTCCCCTAAATTAGAAGCAATGACAAACGCATTGATACCTATACTAATAAGAAACGTACCTAAAATACAAAAACATATATTTTTAAAATGGATTTTATACCACATCCCTTAAACACCTCTTTTCTCAATTATTTAAAAACACACATACATCTATCAGTATTACATTTTTTCTAAAAAAATTAGACGATATAAAAAGAAACTTTCTAGTTATTGAACCAAAAAGTTTCGTAAATTAAAGCTCTATATTAATTTTTAACACAAGTCTATATCATAGTAGAAAAGGTCAGTAATTTCAATTGAATGAGGTTAAATTAAAATTGTATCGGTTAACTAATTTATATTTTAGTTCTATGTGCTAACTAAAATACTGTAAGAACGATATTCACAATTAGTTTTATGGTATATATTAATTAGTTATTCTTGTCATACCTTAATTAAAATGGGTTTTGATTCAGCCATTGGCCGCCATCCATAGCCATACAGGCACCATTTATATAGCTGGCTTCCTCTGATAATAGGAACTTAGCCAAACCTGCTATTTCTTCTGGTTGTCCCATTCTACCTAACGGAACACTATCAAGCGTTTGTTGCTTAGCTTCTTCTGATAAACTTAGTTTTCCTGATCCACCTGTATTATCAATCGGACCTGGCGCAATTGCATTGACTGTAATGCCATATTTACTTCCCCACTCTACTGCGAGCGTTCTAGTCATGGATAATACACCAGCTTTAGCACTTGCTGAGTGCACTACTCCAACGCCAGCTCTCCATGCATAGGTCGCCACCATATTGATAATGCGCCCTTGTTGGCCATTTTTTATCCATTCTTTACCTACAGCTTGTGTACAGTACCAAGTCCCATTAAGGACAATATCTATAACAGAATTCCAACCATTGAGTGATAAATCTTCTGCCGGACATAGAAAATTACCTGCCGCATTATTCACCAAACCATCGATTTTTCCAAATGTTGCTATTGTTTTATCTACTGTGTATTGAACCCTTTCAGGGTCTCTCACATCCATATCTATACATAACACTTGTCCTTCAAACTTTTCCATTTCAGCTTTGGCCGCTTCCAACCGCTCTAAAGAACGACCAGTAATGACTACATTTGCCCCTTCATCCGCAAATCTTGTCGCCATTGCTTTTCCCATCCCAATGCTACCGCCTGTCACAATTATCACTTTGTCTTTCATGTGCATTCTCCTTTTAAAAACTGATTTAAACCAACACGTCAAATTTCTAAAGTAAGCGTTTACACATAATTGTACCTTACTTATCTATCATTAGTAAATCATCTTAATTGTTGTTAATTTCACTTATAAAAATATATAAATTGATAATTATTATAAGTTTTTAAAATTTATGTAAATTTAGCCAAAAGCATCGTGATACATGCTATATTGTCCTTGATATCGAAAACCGATATCGGATTATGTTATTAATTATTAAAGGGGCTGGTTGATATCGACTCTAAATTAGAAAGACGTATGTTTCTTGGTTTCATTTATATCCATATTTTGCATCATGCTAATGAACATCCTATTTATGGTAGCTGGATGATGGAAGAGTTAATAACACATGGTTATACAATAAGTGCTGGAACACTATATCCTCTCTTACACCGAATGGAAGATGAGTCATTACTTGTTAGTGAAAAAACTGTTGTTGCCGGTAAGCAACGTAAAAACTATAAAATCACTCCATTTGGTAAGCAAATGTTAGAAAAAAGTCATCAGAAATTAAAAGAAATCGTCGGAGAAATTTAATCTAGGAGGGGATTTGTTATGAAATATCTTGAAGTATTTCTCGTAGCTCTAAGGTTAGGCTGCACTTCATTTGGTGGTCCAACAGCACACCTTGGTTACTTCTATGATGAATACGTAAAACGAAGGCAATGGCTTACAGAACAACAATACACCAATTTAGTAGCATTATGCCAATTTTTACCCGGACCTGCTAGCAGCCAAGTTGGATTCGGTATTGGTATAACTAAAGTAGGTTTGGTCGGCGGTATAATTTCATTTATTGGATTTACACTTCCCTCAGTGATTGTACTAATGCTTTGCGCAACTTTTCTCTTAGCTTACAGCAATGATTTAGGTTGGACGCACGGCCTAAAATTAGTAGCCGTTGCAATTGTACTAAATGCAATTATTGGCATGGGACAAAAATTATTACCCGATTTAAAAACAAAAATTTTAGCGTTGTTCACATTAGTAGTAGCTATAACAGTTATTCATCCACTATCGCAATTAGGTGCGTTGATTGCAGTGGCTATAGTTGGATTAGCGCTTTTCAAACAAACCGATGAAGATAAAGTATCGATAAAAATATTTAATATTCCAAGAATAGTAGGTGCCATCTCTCTTATACTATTTTTTAGTCTTTTAGTAATCTTACCTATATTGAATTTTGTCACTAACAATTCATGGATTAACATGATTGATAACTTTTATCGTTCTGGCGCACTTGTATTCGGTGGCGGACATGTTGTCTTACCTTTGTTAGAACAATCATTTGTAGCAACTGATATGATTAGTGCTAATGACTTTTTATCAGGTTACGCATTAACACAAGCAGTTCCAGGACCGTTATTTACTTTTGCTGCATATATTGGAACTGTTATGTCTGGTGTTTTAGGGGGAATAGTTGCAACAATAGCTATTTTCTTACCTGCCTTTTTATTATTAGTTGGCGTTTTACCTTTTTGGGAACACGTACAATCAAACCGCTATGCAAAATCAATGTTAAAAGCGGTCAGTGCTGGCGTAGTAGGTATTTTAATTGCAGCTTTTTATGATCCAATATTCACATCCTCAATAAAATCAAATATGGACTTTGCATTTGCTGCTACATTGTTTGGATTATTGGCATATTGCAAAGCACCATCTTGGTTAATTGTAATTTTAGGTTTATTGATCGGCTTAATCTTTTATTAATTAAAAAGTGTGTTCTTTGACTATTTAAAATAAATATACCGTCATAAAAATTTTTTCTACGATATATTTATTTGCTAATTGAGTGAACATTCGTTACAATGTTTTAAAATAGAATAGTTCTCTTATTAAGAGTGAGTGGAGGGACTTGGCCCTATGAAACTCCAGCAACAGCTCAAACGAGCGATGTGCTAAATCCAACAGTTTTTAATTTACGAACTGACAGATGAGAAGATGTGCGGAAGCTCTTCTTATCTAAGAAGGGCTATTTTATTTGTAAAAAAATAAAAGGTGGTAATTTTATGAAATCATTGCACGAATTATTCATAGAACTTGAACGTTGGGAAAATCATGTACCTAATAACATGATGAGTAACGTAGCTAAACTAGAACATATCAAAAAGTTAAAGCGTGAAATTTTGGGCCGTATAGATATTCGTGACTATAAAGCAATTATATTGGAAAAAGAATTATAAAATATGACTATTTTGTCTCGAGCTAAATTTCTCGTCTGACTTATATTTTGATAACTAAAAAGTTATAGAAATACAAAAGGGAGTGGCATGACGAAATCATTTCAATAACATATGATTTCTACCCACTCCCTTTTTGTATTTATGATTGGTATTTATATCTTTTCCGCTTAAGTATCCTATTTATGTTTACCACCAAAAGGCACATATTTTATTTTGGTGTCTTTTGGTATACCTTCATATTGGTTAAATAATGCTTGGTATCTTGCACTTGTAGGCGTAGCATGATGCAAATAATGTTCGAAAGGTAATTTTTCCATCGTATAAACTTCGTTTTTAGGGTGCGCTTTTATCTCTTCTTTTAACTGTATAATACGCGTTTCATTTTTTTGATAAATATAGAAAAACGTTCCTAGATATAAGGTTCCGCAACCAACTGCTAACACAACCGCAATTTGTTTCCAAAGTTGATTAGTAATATTTAGTTGTGAAAATAGTAGCAATAAGATAATGACATACAATGTAGAAGCTGTATAAAAATTTCTTGGCCCTAAAGGAGATACAATAATTAATGGCGCACATACTAACAAAATAGCTGCCAGTAATAAATATAATGTATATTTTATTTCCTTCAGCTCAATCACTATATGAATTGCTAAAATTAACGCACATAAAAACCATATACAAACTAATGTATTAACTATATTAGCAATAACAAGTATATGAAAATTTTGTAACTCAAATTGTTCATAAATAAAGAAGTAGTATATTGGCAAAAATAATAATCCAGTTATAACAAATACTTGCAATAATTTAGAGCGTGTAAATAACGTACCACTTCTGAATAATAGCGTAATAACAACACCAATAATCATTAAGATTATCATTATTTGGTTAAAAACCACCCAATCTGGCAGTACGGTTGTTACTGTGTTTGTCACTTTATCAACGATGCCGGTGTCACTAGATACTTTTTGATAATCACTGCCCTCAAAAAATATTTTGCGGTAATTAGGATTTATAAACATCAAAATTATCCCTAGTGATGAAATTGCCAAACCTATTAGGAATTTAGGGTTCAACTTTCTATAAAGTAATACGTTTAATATGATTGCTAAAAATAAAATCATCGTATTGAATAATGTTGTATTTTCCATAAAAAATTGTCCAACAAAACAGACACAATAAAACAAAATATTAGTTACAGGATCTAAACTTTTCTGCTTAAATAAAATTGTTGAGATATACCATATAATAAACAGCACACAAAAAGTTGCAGGAACATAATTATAAAATCCGGCGAACCAACCATAAGTTTGTTTATATATTTCACTTGGTATCGTAACCATTAGGATAAATGCATACAAATAATAATAAACACGCTTGTTATCATTCACAAAACGTCCAATTATCCATATAATCGAAGCGCTAAAAATGGCATAAGTCAGCCATCTAAACCAATCAAACCGAACAGCAATAATTTCTAACATGTTACCTAAATAACGCCCGTTCAAATTTGCAAAGTGTTCTTGAAGCATTTGAATCCCATAATGACTATACCAATCCCAATCGTCATGTGTTAATGGCGTAAATATTGCCATAAAAATATAAAATATAAATAGAACTGTTACTGTAAGATACGATTTTTTTACCTTAATCGGTTTCATATTATTCCACCTCTTGTTCATTCAAATTTGTTTGACGAACAATATAGAGTGGTCGTTGTTTCACTTCATAATAAATTCTTCCGATATACTCTCCAATCACTCCTAGTGAAGTTAACTGTACCCCGCCTAAAAATAATACAGAGAAAATTGTTGTAAAATATCCTGGTGTAGAAACACCATAATTTATCGTGTAAATAAAGTTAAATAAAATATAGAGAAAACTCATCCCACAAATAAAAAGACCTAAATAAATAATGGCACGCAATGGCTTATTATTAAATGAAATCAAACCATCTATACCATAATTTAATAATGAGCTAAATGACCATTTAGACTCTCCATCTACGCGATTTACATTTTGGTATTCAATGATTTTCGGTTCAAAACCAATCCACGCAAATAAGCCTTTAGAAAACCTATTATACTCTCCCATATTCACAATTTCTTTAACTGCCCGCTGACTTAATAATCTAAAATCACCAACACCATCTTCTAATGTAACATCAACCATTTTATTGATGATTGTATAATATAATTGTGACACGCGTTTACGAATTAAATTTTCACCTGCTCTATCTCTTTTGGCCACAATTTGATCTTCACCTTCTCTAAAGTACTTAATCATTTGTGGAATTAGTGTTGGTGGATGTTGTAAATCGCCATCTAAAATAATTAAAGCTTCAGCTTCTACACTGGCCTTCAATCCAGCATACATTGCAGACTCTTTACCGAAGTTTCTTGAAAATGATATGTATTTTACTGCATAATCTTGTTGTGCCAATTGTCGAATAATAGATAAAGTGTTATCTTTGCTCCCATCGTCTACAAAAAGCAATTCATATTTATAATTATTGTTGCGACTGTCTTGTTGCATAATTTCTGTTAATTCAGCGTATGTTTTTTCAATAACGCTTGCTTCATTAAAACACGGAACTAAAATTCTAATCATAAAATAACGTGCTCCTCATTTATATTTACTTATATTAAAATTAACTTATTTTATATTATACAATACGTTTATACAGTAATGTAGTTTTATTTACATTATATTGCATTTAATTTTTGACGCTTCGAAAAATAATATTCAAACGGGGGGAAGTTAGATTTATGTAATAGTTCTCTAAATTGATCATATATTGTATTGTTATTTGAGTTTTGGGAATGTATCATTTAGTTATTAAATTTTTATTAAAAGGACAACTTAACAATGGTAACTGTATATTTAAAACCTATTAGATTAAAAAATTATTTAAGACATGAAAAACCTGTGGTTTCGGGAGTAGTCTATCATTTTTTAATTCAATATATACAAAGACAGTGACCAATTTTTATTATTGAAATCTTTATCAATGCCTGCTTGGATTGGTATATTTTAACAATATATTATATAAAGACACTTTGGTTACCAAAGTGTCTTTTTTGTGTTAATTTTGATAAATTTTAAATTTAAACTTATAGAAACGAGGCATTCATTATGCAAACCAATAAACTTTGGACTAAACAATTTATCAGTGTATCGTTGATTAACTTTCTACTAACTTTAGTCTTTTACTTACTTATGGTTACCATTGCAACTTTTGCAATTAATCATTATCAATCTTCGATAAGTCAATCAGGACTCGTCAGCGGTATATTTATTATCGGTGGTGTTATTGGTCGGCTGTTTGCTGGATATTTTATTAATAGGTTCGGGCTTAAGCGCTTGTTACTAATCACCATCATAATCTGCTTAGCTATCATCAGTATTTATTTTATTAATACCAACGTTCAATTCCTGATTTTAATACGTTTACTACATGGAATTCCTCATGGAATGGCATTAACAATCATTAGCTCAATTGCTACACAAATCATCCCAGAATCTCGAAAATCTGAAGGTATTAGCTACTATAGTATGAGTACGACTTTAGCAACTGCATTCGGCCCTTTTCTTGGTATATTAATGATTCATTATATTTCATTTTCCATACTATTCAGCTTTTGTTTTATCATAATGTGTATCGCTTTAATCATGAGCATTTTTATTAAAGCACCAAAAAGTTCTGAATTCAAAACGGCTTCCGTTAATTTAGAAAAAGGTACATCGTTTCTTAAAAATATCATTGAGCCAAGAGTCATACCTGTTGGTTTAATCATTTTATTATTAAGTTTTGCATATTCTGGGGTATTAACTTACCTGAATTTATATGCGAGTCAATTAAATTTAACAAGTATAGCAAGTTTATTCTTTGTTGTTTATGCCATTGTTGTTTTACTAACACGCCCAGCTGCCGGTAAACTCATGGATAATAGAGGAAACCACATCGTTGTATATCCAGCAATCATTTTCTACGCGATTAGTATGTTTATGTTAAGTCAAGTTACAAGCGGAATTATATTACTATTAATTAGCGCCATTATGGGATTAGGTTTCGGTAACTTACAATCTGCAACACAAGTTCTAGCAGTTAAATCTGCACCAATTTCTCGTATAAGTATTGCGACGTCAACCTATTTCATCTTTTTTGATGCTGGTTTAGGCCTCTCTCCATACTTATTAGGTTATGTAACGCCTTTAACTGGCTATGGAAATATGTATGCTATCATGGGTATAATCATAATAATTACTGGAATACTGTACTTCTTCTTAATTCAAAACAAAAAATTAAATATATAAAATAAAGACGCAACACGTTGAAATCAATTTGAACGTGCTGCGCCTTTTTTATTAATGTGTATTTAATTTAATGTGAGATGATTGTTCTAGCTAGATTTTTATCTGGCTAAATTACTTTTCATTTTTATTGTCTTTATTGCTTTCTTCGTCCTTGTCCTCTTTCTTTAACTCTTCTTTATTCTGTTCTAGTTTTTCTTTATTTGCTTCAGGAGTATAATCTACACCTTGAGTATAATCATTGGCCGCATTCCACAATAGGTACTCTTTAATTCCATGATCTTTAAGCGCTTGTATTTGTGCTTCAACAGCTTTACTGTCATATTCTATATATTTACCTTCACCTAAATATCGTGCTGTAAAGTCTTGTAACCACGGGCGAGACTTCGGTTTTTTATCACCTAATTTATTTAAAACAGACGTTTCTTTATCTAAATAATGATCAACTGCTTCATAAGGTTCCTTATCTGGCGCTTCTAAACCAAAATCACCTGAGCTCCAATGTGATGGATAAATCATAGATGAAATAGCATCTGTATTTTCGGCTATTTTAGGAAAACTTTGGCCTATACCTGGCGCTTCTTCAACCATTGCTGCATAACCAAATACGTCAGCTGATATCTCAGCACCATAAGGTTTTAATTCTTTACGAGCAGTTTTTAGGAATTGTGTAATAGTATCTACACGTTGGTCAACATCACTTAATTCACTATTTTTATAGTCGCCTTTATCATATGTCAAGTTGCTTTCTACATTTTCAAACGCTTCTGGGAACCTTACATAGTCATATTGAATGTCTCTAAAACCTGCTTTTGCTGCTTCCTTAGAGACATTAATGTTATATTTCCATACATCTTTCACAAATGGATTAACAAATTTATCGCCACCATCACTTTCCCATACTGAACCATCTGTTTGCTTAAATGACCACTCAGGATGACTTTCTGCTAAATTTTTATCTTTAAAAGTAACAATTCTGGCAATAGGATAAATATCTTTTTCTTTCATTTTATTAAGTAACGGCTTCGCATCTACGATATCTAATGTATGTTTATCAATTTCTTTATTACCAGTGTTAAAGTTTATAGTAACGTTACCCGAATCATCTTTAACATCTATCACCATTGCATTTAAATCACTTTCATCAATAAACTTTGTAAGCTCTTTAAATTTTTCACCATTGGTCGCATCGGCACTTACATATATCCCTCTCACTCCATCTTTCGGATATTTCACATCATTACTGCTTTTAGCAGATTGGCTCTTCTTATTTTCTTTATTCGCTTCGTTGTCTTCATTTTTCGTATCGTTATTGGAACAACCCGTGATTACCAATGCACCAGTTAAAACTGTTGATAAAATCCATTTACCCTTCATTTAGCATAAGCTCCTTAATTAATATATATTGTGCCACTTAATTCGTCTACATTCCAAGTTTAACTAACGTACTTTGTATTGTAAACGTCTTTTTAAAAACAATATTTATTAATGAAATTTTATGACTGTATACCTTACTTAATTTTATTTAATAAGCGCCAATAAATAAAACAACTAATATGAATGACACTACTCTATTTTACAGGGTATAGAAGAGTGCCTTCACGCATCCCGATGACTACCTCGCATCAACTCAACATGAATCACTTCTTAAATTAGTATACTAACTTAATTAATTACACTAAATTTTTTTAATTAGATGGGTATAAGTTTATTACAATTATTTTTTAAGGAGCATAAATAATGAACAATTCAAAAATTATACCAGCTTATCCACAATTACAAGATGGTGGCTATTTTCACCTACTAGCCATAGATGATATGGCAAAAGTTTTATTTTATACACAAGACACTAAAATACTTATTCAAAAGATGCAGCAGTTATGGGAACAACCTGGGAACCGTTTTAGTTATGAGAATACAATGCTTGCAATGATTGATGGGCAAGTGGCAGGAGCTATATCCTGCTTGCCTTACAATGATCTTCAGCAACAAACATTTACTACTGTATGGCAAATTGCAAAAATTCAAAAGTTGCAGTTAGTCCCTCAGTTCTTACATGCATTTAAAGATATAATCTCCCTTATAAGATTAGATGAAGGCAATACAGATGAGTATCATGTGAGTATGTTAGCAACACTTTCTCAATTCAGAGGTATGGGTGTGGGACGTGCTTTACTTGAATACGCTGAACAACTTGCGTTACATAAAGGTTATACAAAAATTTCGTTAACTGTTGAAGTTGAAAACATTACTGCCCAACACTTATATGCTAAACAAGGCTTTAAAATTATCGGTCAATCTGGAAATAGTAATGCTAAAGTTTATAAAATGCGTAAAATGGTTAAGTAATACTCCTATTTTCAACCATTATTACTTTTTAATCATTAAATAATATATATAAATAAAACTAAGTACTATAAAACTTAGAAAAACCAAGAACATCGATAATATAAAATTTTGCTCAATTACAAGTATTGAGCATATAATAATAAGCGTGGCACAAGTCAGGCAACAAACAAAAATTTTAACTAAACGATTAACTTTATGTTTTGGAACTCTATCTGCTTCAATTGAGGCAATAATGTTAATATTCTTTGTCCTAAAAATATATGTTGAATACGAAAAGTTAATAATTATGCATAACAAAATAATAAGAATATTTATTTTCATAATTGCAAACTTCCAAAATCAAGTTATTACTTCAGAGATATAAGAAAATTCATATTTTACATCTCTAGGACTCAAATAAATTTTCAAACCTTATTTGCTATTCGCTGTAAAGTATAACTGCCGTTTAATTTTTAATTGGTTATCATTTGCTGTCGGTTCTCCAAATTCCACAAAATTATTTGTCATTTATACTATCACCTCTAAGTAAAAAACTATCAATATAACTCATTTTAAATATAGCATAACTTTTTTATTTTAATTATAATATTTTCAAACGTTTAATTTTTGAGCCTTTTAATTTAAATAAAAAATACATAGTTAGAGTTATATTTTTTTATGTGCTGCACGTTTTATTACTCTAGTTATTATAATTTTAAAGGGTTGCCATCGTAATATTTAACAATGGCAACCCTTTTTATAATTATTAATTTTTCACTTTTAGTCCACGGTAACGATTAAGTGCTGCACAAAACTCTTGTTTTCTTGGTAGCGCTAAGTTACCCGGGTGCCCTTCAAATGACGATATTACATCTAAACCTTGGTCTTGAATAACTGTATATAATTTATCTGCAGCTTGAGATAACGTATCTTGCTCATTTAACAAGTGACTTTGATAATAATTAATCATTGCTGCTAAACATTGAGTTTGACTTGTATCCACCAACTGTTCCAAACCGGAAATATCGATAAGCTCTTTGCCATATAAAATGGAATAACGTCCTTTTACTTTGAAACGGTTGTCTTTTCCTTTTTTATTAAAACTAGATTTTAACGGCACTCTAGCAGGAAGATTGCCAAATTCGCTATTATTTGTAGCCTTTGTTGTATTATCTGTTGTTTGGGCAATCGCTTTAGCGTTTTCAGTGACATCTTTTAAGACATATTCATCCATCATTAATACCTGGTCAGCAACCTCAAAATAATCACCTGAGCCGCCTACAATTAAAATAGTAGAAACATCATGATCTTCATACAGCGGTTTTACTTTACTTGCAAATGGTGTGATAGGTTCTTTTTCGGGCGCAATTAAGCGTTGCATACGGCTATCCCTAATCATAAAGTTAGTAGCTGAAGTATCTTCATCAATCAATAATAGTGAGGTCCTCGCTTCTAATGCTTCCATAACATTCGTTGCTTGAGATGTACTGCCACTCGCATTTTCAGTGGAAAACTGATGCGTATCTTTATTTCCCGGTAAATTATTTATAAATGGACTAATATTTACCTTCTCAATATGGCGACCATCTTCAGCTCGAATCTTCATGGCATCATGACATGTAATAACATATTCTCTACCATCTCCATCAATATGGTTATAGATACCACGCTCGAGCGCTTCAAGTACAGTAGATTTGCCATGAAAGCCTCCACCAACAATTAATGTAATACCTTTAGGTAGCCCCATTCCAGTGACTGTCTTTCCACTTGGCATAGCCATTTGTACTTCCACATTTTTAGGACTTGTAAACGCAACTGCATTAGCTAAATGCTTATCTGAAACGCCACTTTTGCGCGGTAATATCGAACCATTCGCAATAAATGCAACAAGACCTCGACGTTCAAGTTCCTCACGAATAAAAGCTTGATCTAGCATTAACGTAACCTGTGTATCTAATTTCGCATGATCAATATTTTTATAGAGCAACGCTTCATGTACAATGTTGGGCAGTATTTCTACTAATGTATTTGCCGCAGCTTTCCCTAAAATTTTTCTTCCTGCCGCTGGCAAACTAATTTCAAGTCTTACTTCGATATTATGTTCATTGATTACTACAGCTGTGCGTTCTAAAATTTCTTGGCCACATTGATCTATAGCAATGTTTGATGCAGCTTTTGCATTTTGGCTGTTTCGCTTAAATGAACTTATACTTTCATTAAAAGTTCGCGTTAAAAAGTCTGCTACGGCGATAACTTTATCTTTGGTGTCCAATAAGTTGTTAGGGATATTCGCTGTGTCTCTACTCATCACTACCCTCATTTTAGATGGAGGCGCGTATGGATCCACTTGGGTATGGTCTATCGCAAGTCGAAACTGTTTGAATTGATATATACCTTTAAGTCTTTTATAAGCACCATATTTCTGTCCATCTAAGGATTTCAATATTTGCGCTAACTCCGTTGCATTTTTCACTAGAAAACCTCCTAAAGTGGTTAGACGAATTTTTTATTTCCAAAATAATTTTAAGATAAGTATAAGACAATGAAATTGATGTGTACAATAAAATTAATCTTATGCTAAAACTATTTGCAATTACGTTCAAACCTATTCTGCTATTCACAATATTTTGTTTTTAAAAAGTATTGTTGAAAGAAAAGATGCAATTTACAGCGATCCGATAGAAGAACAATTACTTTAAGTCATCTTAAAAGTGGCTTTTTATTTTTTATGTTATATGAATCTATCACCATATATTACTTTACATATATAAAGACTTTTCATCATATCACAACGCTATTTTCTGCATAATTAAAAAATAAAATCACATATGTTAGTAGCTATCCAACCACAATAAAAACACTTTCGCTTATTTCATCTTTAAAATGAAATCATGCGAAAGTGTTTTTATTTTAATCTACTAGTATATATTTGTTCGCCTCTTGTGTTTCTAAAAGCGTTAAATGTTTCGTTGCATCCATGAGCGAATCAAGTGATTTTTCAAAGTAAATTATTGTAGCTTGATATAAACCGTTGCCACAATCTTGAAGTGTCGTTCTCACATTGTCTTCACCAATCAATGCGATTGCTTTTTTGGACTGCTGTATATGTGTTTCTAAAGCTTCTATTGTTACAACATCACTTTTCTCAATACAAAAGTAAACCTCTTCTAGATTTATTTTTTCTATTCTTTTCAAGTAATGTGTGTTCATTGGTTGTAATTTATATTTTTCATTTTCTACATTTTCAATTGTAGATTTAAGCATAATCAAGCTCCTTGTCTGTTGTTCTTTATTCTCTTTATTTTCACTATTTAAATCATATATGCCATAGTTACTTTTCTATTATTAAGTCGTTGGTTTTAATTTTTCGCAGTACATCAATTAAGAAGTCAATGTTCTTATTGCTTTTCCTCCTCTAAATTTAAAAGTACTCGTCAGTAAGTTTTGAAGTTTTATGTCACATTTTATTGTGTATTTATACACCTCGAAATACACACAATACTCAATATAGTATAAATTTATACATAAATAAAGCGAAAATGTATTATAACGAATAAATTAATTATTGTTAAATGAAACCTAATAAGAATTAAAATTTTTTATCATCTTTATCAAATACACATTCATATATTTTCAATAAACCTATTTCGAACAATCAACTGTTTTAACAATACTTTTAACATAAAATAAACCTCCCACTATTATAATTAGTGAGAGGCTCTCGCTTATATATAAAATTTTATGATAATCAAATCTTTATTAATCAATTGTTCTATATACTTTAGAGTTCATTAGAATAAACAACCATACGACGATACTGGCTGTGGCTGAAATTGCTAAAACATTAAAAATTGAAATATCCATTGTATTTAATCCTGAAATAACAACATATGAAATTGGATCGAAACCAGTCATTGCAAGGAAGATTAAACTCATGACTCTGCCTGTCACCTTTTCATCTGAAAATTCTTGAGCCATGGTAATAAACGGAATATAAACAATTGTATATGAAAACCCTATTAAGAATAATAATACTATTTGCCAAATTAAATCTGTTACTTGTGTAAATGCTAAGAATATTAAAAGCATAGCTAATAATGTAAATAATGTTATTTTCCCTCTAACTTTAGTTAAAGTGACGATACTTAGTAATACTGTTCCTGAAAGCATACCTACACCTAAGCTCGATTGTAAGTAAGTTAAATTGATAGGCGTACCTCCCGAAGCTTCTACTAATATAGGTATACCTACACTTAAAGCTCCCAGACCAAAAAAGTTAGCAGTAACAAGAATAATAATTCCTGTAATTAAAAAACGGGATGATTTTACATAACGGAACCCTTCAATAATATCTTTAATCGGCGTTTCATTGGAACGTTCTGGTACTTCCGTTTCCTTGATAAAGGACGGGAAAACGAATATCGCTGATAAAAATACAAAGATTAGCGCGACGTAAAAACTTGTTGCGATTGAAAAGTTTTCCATAATCATACCTGCAACAATTGGTCCAAGTATAAATGATATTTGAGTACCCCCTTGGAAAAGAGAATTAGCTCTTTGGAGTTGCGCTTGTTTAACTACTTTAGGAATCAATGAGGTACATGCAGGACCAAAAAATGCGTCTAACATACCGAAAAAAGCAGCTAAAATCATTAAAGGAATTAATGAAAGTTGATTATTAATAATAAGAAAATAGAGGATCACCAAAACAGCAGCTTCTGCAATATTTGAATAATACATAATCGTTGTTTTCTTAAATTTATCAGCTACCATACCACTAAATGTCATCATTAGTAATCTAGGCACCGTAGCCGATACTAATATGTAACCTAATGCCATGGACGATTGTAATTCTTTAACTGCATACCATGTAATCGTTGTTAAAATTGTACTAAATCCAATCATGGCAAAAATACCTGCTGCTAACATGAGCATGTATGTACGATTGAATATAAGTTTGTTAGATGTTGTCAATTTTATTCCTCCTAAATTGCAATTAGATGTTGTCCGTTTCTCGATATGTAATCCAATAGATCTTGATGCTTATTTAAATTGCTCATGTATGGCTTATTTATTCTATTTCAAAGGACAAATACTATAATTACACATTTTTTATTATTAAATTTATTTATCATGTTATAATTATAACAAACATTATCTATATTTTATAATTTATATTTGCACTTTTTATTCTAGGAAGAAAAAATAGAAAGAATAAAACAATATAGTTATAAATATATCTACTTAAAATTTATATCTATATTAATTCTTCTGCCAGAATACTAATCGTCACATTAACTATTCTAATTTCAACAACACTGATACTCCACCATTTTTGGAAAATCCGATACATTTAAGCTATATAATCTAAGTTGTTAAGCATCATTTTCACACTTTTTTAGTCTCAGCATTTTCATCAAAACATCTGTCTATTTTTGGCATTTTTAACAAGGTATTTTACTGAATTTCGGGCTATTATAATTGTGAATTTATGTATTTGGAAGGAGTAATGAGATATGCAACAAGAATCAATACAACTTAGTAAACATTACTGGATTAAATTAGTTACTATCTTTACATTAGGATGGTTAGTGATCTATGCTGCACGTACTATATTGAACCCAATTATGGGTGATATTAAAAGCACTTTCTCTTTAAACAATGCACAACTCGGTATTATCATGAGTGTATTCTTTATTGGCTATACTTTAACTCAAATCCCTTCAGGTATATTAGGAGATAAAATTGGCCGAAAGAAAATGCTTGTCCCGAGTATGATAGTTTTTGGGGTATTTATGGTTATTACTGGTATAATGCCGACATTTTTCCTATTTATGCTATCTTGGCTTATTGTTGGGTTAGCACAAGGAATGTTTTACGGTCCTCAATACGCATTATCCTCAGAAGCCATTCCTGAAAAACATATCACACTCGGTAGTGCATT
Source organism: Staphylococcus sp. 231237_7MaSpsaltlick (assembly GCF_043107035.1). Lineage (NCBI taxonomy): Bacteria > Bacillati > Bacillota > Bacilli > Caryophanales > Staphylococcaceae > Staphylococcus > Staphylococcus sp. 231237_7MaSpsaltlick. The sequence continues at coordinate 521,526 of NZ_JBICNX010000002.1, read as the reverse complement.
AATCAATAGTGGTATGGCATTTGGTACTTCAATTGGTTATTTTATTTCAAGTTATACCGTTCAGGAATATGGTATGAATTGGCATATACCTTTTTTCATCATGGCAATACCTATACTTCTGCTAGCTTTGTTAATGTATAAAGTAATTACAGAACGCCCTAGGTTTATCCAAACACATACTGAGCAACAAGTACCTTTTAAATTCATTAGTTTATTCAAAAATCGAAATTTGATATTGGCGTACATTATTATATTCTGCTCAATTTATGGTTTCTTTATGATTATTACGTGGTTACCATATTACTTAGAAACCGAACGTGGTATCAATGGCGCCCAAGTAGCCTTTATAGCCTCATTAGTTCCTTGGGCTGCTATACCTGGCTCACTATTCTTTAGTTGGCTTTCTGATCGATTAGGTCGTCGTCGTCCAGTATTATTAGTAATGATACCTTTAGCATTTATATTTACAATTTCCATCGTTATGTTTGATCATTTATGGATTTTATATATTGCTTTAATTGGCTATGGAATTGTTGGGAAGATAAGTACAAACCCCGTCTTAATAGCTGTAGTTGCAGATAACGCTCCTAAAAATGCACTAAGTACATCTTTTAGTGTTTATAATTTCATAGGGATGACGGCATCTATACTTGCTCCATACGTGACTGGCTATTTAACGGATTTAACTGGTGCTATGGCAACTGGTTTTTATCTCGCTGCTGGATTATTAATCATTGGATTTATATGTACTATATTATTAAAAGAAAAATATAAGCAAACTTGCTAAGATTAAATTTATTTTTTTAATAAGCTGCTAAAGGCTATACTACGTGCTTTTAGTAGCTTTTTCACTGTTCGAAAAAGACATCTATATACGTCATTTTGACAAATATGGTTGTCAAATATATCAAAGTATTATATATTGTACGCAAGGAGTTGATAATATTTGCGAAATCGTGTTAAAGAATTGCGTGCTCGTGATGGCTATAATCAAACACAACTTGCTAAAAAGGCAGGCGTTTCACGACAGACCATTTCCCTAATTGAGAGAAATGATTTTATGCCATCTATTTTAACTGCAGTTAAAATTGCAAGAATATTTGATGAACCTGTCGAAAATATTTTCATTATAGAGGAGAGGGATTTATGAAAGTAGGACGATATTTACTATTAACTTTATTAGGGGGTATTGTTGGAGGTGTTATAGGTATTTTCATTGGTTTATATGACAGTACAAGAACCTTCTTAAATTTTGAATTACCAAGTTATAACATCGCCATTATCACATCAATTATTGCTTCAATTCTAAATATAATACTAACCATTTTTCTTCATAAGATTCACAAGGATGCGCTTAAATATAAGACTAAAATGAAAGAAAATTTAGGTGGTTATCAAACAGACGAATTGGAAGAAAAAGCAAATTTAAAATTTATGCGTTCTAGCTTTATTTATTATATTCAAGTATTAATTAGTTTAGTTACACTGCTTGTTATTGTATCTGTCGACGCCGATAGTACAGTGACATTTTATGCTATTATTCCTTATTTAATTACGATATTCCCTTCTCTAATGATTGGCTTCTTTGTTAGAGAATATGATTCTCGTTATCCTAAACAAGGCGAAGCACAATATACTGAAAAAACTTTACAAATAATGGATGAAGGTGAACGTCACATTACATTAATTTCTATGTACAAAACTTATCACGTAAACCTTACTTTAATTATAATAGGAGCTATTATTTTAGGCATATTTTCTATGGTTTCAGGAATCAATCAATTTGTTGGCCTGGTTATACTGATTGTCTTATTTATCTACAATGCCTTTGGATATTTGTTAAAAGTCAGTAAATTTTATAAATAAAAATAAATTTTGGAAGCGAGGATATTATGGAAAATTTATTAGAAATTCAGAATCTTAATAAATCATATAAAAAATCAGATTTTCAACTTTCTGATATCTCATTAACGCTTGAACCTAATGAAGTGATTGGCATAATTGGTAAAAACGGATCTGGTAAATCTACATTAATTAATACCTTGGTCGGTAACCGTTTTAAAGATTCAGGAGAAATACGTTATTTTGATAAACCTATAGCAGCAAATGATAACCAACATAAAGAGCATATTGGTGTCGTCTTTGATGATTTACGCGTTCCAAACAAATTAACTATTCAAGATATAGATAAAGTCTTTTCTAGAATTTACAAAACATGGGACTCGGAGAAATTCTTCGCTATTATTAAAAATTTTGAATTACCTACTACAAATGAAATAGCTTCTTTTTCTCGAGGTATGCGCATGAAAGCTGCTTTAACAATCGCATTAAGTCACGATAGTAAGGTTCTTATCTTAGACGAAGCAACTGCAGGTATGGATGTTTCTAGTCGTGAAGAAGTCATTGAAATTTTAGAAGATTACGTTGCTAAAGGTAACGGTATTCTAATTTCATCCCATATTTCAGAAGACATAGAACAGCTTGCAACAAAACTCGTATTTATGAAAAATGGAGAAATCATTTTAGAGGAGAAAAAAGACAATTTATTTAATCATTACGGTATTTTAGAACAAAGCGAAGAGGAATTCAATATCCCAAACGATATACTCATCGCATCCAGAGTACGTAAAGGTTCTAGAATCTCATTAATCAATGATCGCACGGCGGTTACAGATGCTCGCCCATTAGAAACCATTGATGATGCAATAAAATTAATTATGCGAGGTGATAGCTAATGAAAGGCTTAATATTAAGTAGTTATTATTCATCAAAAAAATCTCTTTATACATATCTCATAGTAGCGATAGTAGCGGCCGTTATTTTTGCATTTATCAATCCAATTATGGCATGTTTTTTACCAATGTTGTTCCTCATAACGCCAGTTACGGATAACATTAAACATGAAAAAGATTCAAAATGGATGTACTATATCTCAACACTCCCAAGTGGCAGAAGCGCTTATGTTAATAGTTACTTTAGCTTTTATGGGATACTCACTTTAATTGGTTTTATATTTGGCGTCATATCTGTTTCATTAATTACGCAAGATTTCAATGTAATACTCATGTCTATACTAGTAGGTATTGGAGGCGCAGGTACTTATGCCATGATGTTCCCATTAACATTTAAATTTGGGCCCGAAAATTCTAATGTTATTTTAATTTCAACGTCGTTCATTGTACTTTTCTTATTTTTCATCGTCTTTTTTGGCATGAATTTATCAGAAGTTGCAGTATCAGGTTCAGACGCTACAAATTTAGGAAACAGCATATTGGTTGTCGGCGTATATGCATTAGTTGGCATAATAGCTTTTGTTCTATCTTATGTTACTTCATTAAAAGTATTTAAGAATCAAGAATTATAATGAGAAAATTTTAATATAGAAATCACTAATCATTAAGTTGGATTTCAGCAATATAAAAAACAGCCCTAATTGACTAACATTAGTTAACTAGGGTTGTTTTTATTTACATATTATTCGAAAACTTACTTAGACAAATTTCAAATTAAAGCTAAACTCGATGTGTCGATCATTTAATCGATATGCTTCATTTAATTCTGGTCCACAACTATTTGAACCTATACCGCTTTGTGCATAATCGATATATAAATAGGTTTGATCTTCAAGTTCTAGTGCATCTTTATGGGTTATTTCGGTCAGCTGTTTTAATGAATAATGTGTTGTATTAAAACTAAATGTATTATCACTTGTCACGATAACCCTTTTACACCCATCACTAATTTCAACAAATGTAGTTTCATTATGACTTCCCGTTTCTTGGGGTCTGATATGGACTTCACCATTACCTGTAACAGTCGTCTCAAACTCATCTAAATAATTGGCTACACCTTTATCTTGATAACTACTGAAAGGACCTTTGCCATAATATTTCACTTGTTCAAATACTTTAGGTAAGGTCAAACCTAAACCAAATCGTGGTAAGTAAGGCGCTTTCACATCTCTTTCTAACTCATAAGTTACATTAAGTATTCCATCATGTTGAACACGCCAAGTCACTGTGCCAAATAGTACCGGTGGCACCGCGTCATTAACCATCGCTATATTAAAAATAAGACTGACCTCTGTCTCGCTTTCTAAAATTTGATAATCGTGCACGCGTGTAGTGATATCTTTATAACCAGAGTAATCCCAATCACATTTTATATTCGTATCATTATCAGTGGGAGCTCTCCAAATATTATTTGTTGTGCTTTGGTTAATTACTATATGATTATGCTTGAGAACTGACTCAAGACTTGCATTACCTTTATTAAAAACATACGTTTCACTTTTACCTAATGCAACTTTGATTAATTTATAAGTTTCATTTACTAAAATATCATTTTCACTAGATTGCTCATCCTGCTCTTTCATTATTCGACGTTGATATACGATTTGATCATGTCCTAATTCAAAATTTTCATGACGAAATTGATCATCATCTTTTAATTTATACCGTAATATGACATCACTGATATGTTCTATATTGATATAATCGCTCAAATCAATTGTTTGCGTAGTATGTGGCAAGAAATTTGAAAGAGGTATTTCACTGATCGTTTTTCCCCCATTCAAATTTGTCACTGTAGCCTCTACAAACATATATTGCTCTGCAGACGTAAAATCCAATTGGTTACGTAGCACAATTTTAAAATTATCTTGTGACACAAGTTTTAATGGCCTATGTTCTTGTTTGAATTCATAATAACCTTCATGGGGCACCCTATTTGGAAAAACAATGCCATCGACACAGAAATTACCGTCATGTAGTTTTTCTCCAAAGTCGCCACCATATCTAAAAATAGGTTGGCCTTCTTTCATTCCAATCTGAATAGCGTGATCGCACCATTCCCAAACAAATCCTCCGATAAAGCTATCGTATTGCTCAACTAGAGTTTGGTAAGCGTGTAAATCTCCTGGAGAATTGCCCATTGCATGTGCATATTCACATAAGATAAACGGTTTATCCAAATCCGGTTTCTTCAAATAAGTCTCCTCAATTTCTTCAGGAGAAGGATACATTCTACTAATCATATCTATATTAGATAGATCATAGTGTTGTTGCTTATCTCGATATAATGTACCTTCGTAATGAATTGGCCTTGTATTGTCTAGTGATTTGGCACGTGCTGCACCTTTGACCATATTCTTACCAAATCCCGACTCATTTCCTAATGACCAAGATACGATAGAGCTGTAATTTTTCAGTGGCATAATAGAAGCTTCAATACGCTCTATAATAGCTGTTTCAAATTTACTATCGTCAGCTATAATATTAAAATCTTCATTATTGTCTTCACCATATAACCTAACGACACCATGCGTCTCAATATCAGCCTCGCTCATTACATAAAAACCATATTGGTCCGTCATTTCGTAAAATAGTGGAGATTTTGGGTAATGTGCCGTACGAATGGCGTTAAAGTTTCCTTGTTTCATCAATTCTAAGTCTTTTTTAAAATGGGATTCTGTCATTACATAACCAGTTTCTGGATGACTATCATGGTAATTTGTCCCACGCAGTTTGATGGATTGACCATTAATATAAAATTGATTATTTTGGATAGCCACTTCACGAATTCCAACTTTTTGTGCAATCACTTCTTGATCTGTCACAATGTATAATGTATATAAAGTCGGACTTTCTGTAGACCACAATTGAGGTTTATAGACATTAAATTGATATTCCTGTGCTCCAAATATGGTTGCTATTTCTTCACCCTCAGGGTTATATAATTGAAATTCTACTGATTTTAGATTGTGCGCCCGTTCTATTTTTACATCTATCTTCGCAGAATTTAAATCGTCACTTAGCTTCGTTTGCACTTTAAAATCATCAACACGTTCAGTTGCGCGTTTTAAAATATAAACGTCTCTAAAAATGCCCGAGTGTCGAAACATGTCCTGATCTTCAAAATAAGTGCCATCAGAATATTTCAATACAAGCACGTCGATATGATTCTCACCTTGTTGAACAAAATTGGAAATATCAAACTCAGAAATAGCATGTGCAATTTGACTATATCCTATAAATTCATTATTAATCCATACATAAAATGCACTATCTACACCTTCAAAGTTCAAATGATAATCGTATTGTTGATCATATTCATCGATAGTAAATTTTCGCGTGTAGTGTCCACATGGATTATCTTTAGGTACATATGGTGGATCAAAAGGTATTGGATACTGAGTATTTAAATATTGTATTTGATCATAGCCATATAAATTCCAAACTGATGGTACTGTTAGTGTTTTGATTCCCTGTTCATTTGAATGATTTAGATATGCTTCGATTGACTCAAAGTATTGAAAGTACCATTCGCCATTTAACAATGTCACATTTCGAGTATTATATCTTGTTCCAAAATGATAAGCCGCTTCCCCTTGTTGATATGGTATATAAAATGCACGTCTTGGTAATAAATTAACATGTTGAATCTCTAAATTTTCATGAAACTGTTGCTCTAACATGGATAACAACCCCTTTATTTGATTCTTTCTCTAAATTCCCTTTGCCTTTTATACTGTAATGTCTTTTCAATATCCGTTAAAAAGTCGCCTTTTAAATTAAAGGCTTTATGGTATAAAAATGCAGCTAAGCAAACGAAAACAAGTGGCGAAACTAAGATCATGATTCTTAAACCGTTAATTGTCACTACTGATTGTGCTTCGTTTGGCGTATAACCTAAAATAGATAAACCTACGCCGACGATTAAAGCCGCCACCGCTTGAGAAGTCTTAGTTAAGAAGGTATTTGTTGATGTAATAATACTTTCATTACGCTGACCAAATTTAACTTCTCCGTAATCAATCACATCTGCTAATGAAACAGTTGTGATACCTACCATAAAACCTGAACCAATTCGTAGTATTCCCGCTCCTATAATAACTAAAGTCATACTTTGCGGTGCAATGTAGCCGGATATCAACATAATTAACAATCCAGAGATAATGCATGTTATAGAAGTATTAAATGCAGCGGTTCTGCCAACCCATTTAATAAAGCGTGGTAATAACAGTAAACCAACCATTTCGCATAAAATCATAGAATTAAAAATTGAAAATAAATGTTCTGCATTAACTACATATTTAAAATAATAAATAATAGAGCCATTTAACGTTTGTAAACACAAGTTAAAAGTTAAGAGTACGCCCATAATTGCTAATAATTCTTTGTTTTTAAATAAAATTCGACCGATATCTTTAAATTTAACTTTAATACCTATTTGCTTTTCCATTTCTTGGTCTTCCGGTACTTTAAAGACCGTTACACCAATGGTAAATATAAAAATCAAACTACAAATTATTGCGAATACAAAAATACCTGTAGAATCACTGCCTCCGCCAAAAATATCACCAAGTTTATGTATAAAGAATAAACCAAAAGTGCCGACAGTAAATGCGGCTAAGCTAGCGAAAAATCTTGGAATAACTGATACTTCTTCACGTTCTCTTGGGTTATGCGTTAAGTTAGGAAGCCATGACCAATAAGGTATATCCATCATCGTATATGTCATTCCCCAGGAAATATATATAATAGAAATATAAATGTACATTGCTGTTTGTGGTAAATCAAAATTAGTAAATAATAATACTGTTACTACAGCATTAATTAATGTGCCGATAACAAGCCACGTCTTAAATTTACCAAAGTTGTTTCGTGTATTATCAACAACCATTCCCATAATTGGATCGTTAATTGCATCCCATATACGTGCAACAAATAACATAACGCCCACAAATGCAGGAGATAGCCCTACTATGTCTGTAATATAAAACATTAGAAATACACTGACGATATTAAATATGGCATCCTTACCGACGGCACCGAAGCCAAATGCAAATTTTTGTTTTCCTGTTAAATGCCTATTCATTACATTCACCTCTAAGTTAGTTCTTATTGAAACGCTTACATATATGTTGATTTTATTCTATCAGTAGTAAGTTATAGTTATGAATAGCATAATGATGACGATATATGGCAAAATGTTTCATTTTCAACTAATATAAATATAAGTTCAAATATGTTTTTTAATTAAGAGGGATAACATGCAAGTATTGTGGAAGAAATTTCAAAAGAAACTAATCGATGCAAATTTAGCCGAATGTGGTATTGAAATCGGCGTACCAAATGTTGGTTATAATTATACTGTTTTCCAAAAATCTGTATTACATATCGTAACTCAAGGAGAAGGTACTTTTAGTTATGCTGGTAAAACTTATCATTTAACTGCTGGAGATATTTTTTTGCTTGAACGTGGCATGGAAGTTGAATATAAGCCTTCATTTTCAAATCCTTGGACTTATTATTGGGTAGGTATGAATGGTAAACAAATATTAAATTATTTATCTCGATGTAGTATTGTTGATAGCCATGTCATATTAGGACAAGATACGACAGATATTAAAAATATAATTCAACTCATTTGTAAGCTATCTCAGCGTATTGAATCAAATAACTCCAATGATATTCTAATTATGCAATATTTGTATCAATTAGTTTATACCTTACAAGAAAAGTTTCCTAAAAATTTTTCTGTCCAAGTTGATATTGTAAATGAAGATATCCAACATGCCGTTGATTTTATAAACACAAATTATCAAAAACATATAACTGTTGAGGATGTTGCTAAAAGCGTTAATATTACACGAAGTCATTTATATAAATTATTCAAAAAGAATTTAAGTTGTTCCCCTAAAGAATATTTAACCTATATAAGGATGTATCACGCTTCACAATTATTAATACATACGAGTACACGTATAAGTGACATATCAAGACGCGTTGGTTACAAAGACCCACTACTATTTTCTAAAAATTTTACAAAGCATTTTGAAATCAGTGCTTCTGAATATCGGCATCATTTTTCAATTAGTAATAAGCAATGAGCACTCACTCAATAGCATAGGTACACGAAATTAATGACTATCATTTGATTTCTGCCTTATGCTAATTGCTAATTGTTTATTACTAATTTTTAATTAACGACAATAACTTCTACTCCACTTCTTTACTCCTAGACCAAAATATTCCATATATGAATCACATCATTTTATAAGTCATTCCAGATCTTGCTTTAATACGGATATAACTCGTTTCATTTTTTCATCAATGTATTTATTTTTATGTAAAATTAAATAAAAAAACCTCTCAATATCTAAATTAATAACTTCAAGTTGCTCCAAATCTTCAGGTGTTAATGTTGATTTAGATACAATCGAAAAACCGTTTCCTGCATGAACCATACTTTTAATTAAACTTGTATTATTAATAATTACTAAATAAGGGTTTAATGATAATTGATTCAAACCGTTTTCTTGATATACACGCGTACCGGAACCTTGTTCTCGAATAAAACATGTCTCTAAATTAGACGGGCTAGATTTCTTTTTAATTAATACTATTTCGTCTTGAGCAATTGGCGTACTTATAATCGCATTGTTTTGTATCTTTTTTTCTACCACACCAACGTCAACGATGTTATTTTTAATTTGTTCAGCAATCGTTTCTGAATTATCTAAGTGTACATGAATATGTAATTCTGGATACATTTGGGCTAATTTAGTAAGTTGTCGTGACAAACGATATTCGCCAAATGTGTAACTGCTACCCAATTTTAAATCTCCAGCGATTGCATTTGTTTGCCTCTTTAGATCTTGTCGTAGTGCTTGTTCTAAATGATCTCTTTGCAGCGCATATTGGTATAGTTTCTCTCCATCACTTGTTAATGCCATTTTCGAATGTTTAAACTCAAATATTTTTACGTCATAGTCAATTTCGAGTCTCTTTATATCTCTACTTATTGATGGTTGTGATGTATACAAATTTTCTGCAGCTTTTGTAAAACTCTGCGCTTTGACAATCTCAGTTAACACTTTCAGTGGGTCCATGTCTTATCACCTTTCATTGTTTATTCTTATCATACCAAAATTGTTATGACCTATATACTAAATATTTATTTAACGTTATGAATTTGTGGTGCTATGCTTTTGATAAAAGGAGGAGACGTTACATGACTAAATTTAACAATAAACCATTTATCATTGGCATATTATTCACGTTTATTATTGCTGCAATAAGTTTAATTAGTTCAAAGCTGCCACTTTTAGATAAGATCGGTGCTTTGACAATTGCAATTGTTATCGCAATACTATTTAGACATTTTAATGGTTATCCTGAAAGTTATCGTCCAGGTATTACTTTCGCATCTAAACATCTATTAAAATTCGCCATTATATTGTATGGTCTAAAGCTTAATATTTTTGATGTTATAGGAGAAGGTAGTGCATTATTACTTATTGATGGTGGTGTCATCATTGTAAGTATTGGATTAATGTTATTACTAAATCACTATATTAAAGGAGATAAAATTATCACATTATTGCTAGGTATTGGTACTGGCGTCTGTGGGGCTGCCGCGATAGCTGCTGTATCTCCAATTTTAAAAGCACGCGAAAAAGACACAGCCATTAGTATAGGTATCGTTGCATTAATTGGTACACTTTTTTCACTAGGCTATACGGTAATTTATACACTATTCACAATACCACCAAAAGTTTTTGGCGTATGGTCTGGCGTGAGTCTACATGAAATTGCTCATGTCATTCTTGCTGCAGATTTCTCAGGTGAGACAGCTTTACGAATTGGCTTATTAGGTAAACTAGGTCGCGTATTCTTGCTCATACCTTTAAGTATCATACTTATATTTGTGATGAACTTGAAATCACAGGCTAGGAATACAAACCAACGTATCGAAATGCCATACTTTTTAATTGGATTTGTATTAATGGCAATATTTCATACTTATGTACCTATACCTCAGTTTATAATGCAAATAATTGAGCCGTTAACAACAATTTGCTTATTGATGGCAATGGTGGCACTAGGGTTAAATGTATCATTTAAAGATTTGCAAAACCGAGCGTTTAAGCCTTTAATCGGTGTCATCATTGTATCTATGATATTATCAACTATCACGTTTATCATTGCCAACTATATTTATGGCTAAGTGTTTATTATCAAAGGTTACTATAAAATTGACTGTTCATAAGCAGATATCTATACGATACCTTTAATTATATATAAAATAAGATTTTAATAAGACACTTGTTAATTGGGATGCTTATGTAGAAATCAACTTATAAAGAGGGTATATAAAATGAAAACATTAGATGCATACTTTATCTTGTTCGATGAAGCTAGATATAGTGAAGAAAGCTTTGATAAGTTAAATGATTTATTTAACGATGATATTGAATTTGTGTTGAATCAAAAAAATTTTAAAGGCAAAGACGCATGGAAACAATTTGTTAAAGGTGTGTACCAAACAAATAAAGATTTAAAACACATGCATAATGGTTGGATAGAACAAGAAGATGGGACTTTCAAAACACATTGGGCTATTTGTGGAAATAGATTTGAAACAGGTGTTTACACGCAAGAGGGTATAGACATTGCAAGATTAGATAATGAAGGAAAAATAATTTATTTAGAGAATCAACCTAAAGATAAAACATTATTTTCAAATTAATAATCTACCTTATAAGAAGTAAGATGTGCTACGGACATGGAGTGAAACTATAAATTGAAATGAAATAACAAACTTTGGTTTCAAGGGTTCCACATCTATTTATATCCATCATATCGTAACTTTATTATATGTACAGATAGCAATAGCAAAAGGCTATTCTGTCGCACCTCACACTAGACAACCTTCACTATGCCTGCACACAAACCTAAGGCTAACTTGATGAATAAAATGATAAAACCATTCTCTCTTGTACTTAACAAACAAAAGGAATGGTTTTTATTTTATATAGACCGGGATTTGATAAACAAAGCTTACCTATCTTTTCATATTACATGGCTCTAACCTTTTACGCTAAAGAACTTAGAATAACTTAGGTAGACTAAGTCAAATGATTATTAGCCATTTTAAGTGGTAAGTGAAAATGGATACATCCTTGCCATTCTAAATAATCTTTTAAAATATTATAAGATTCATAGAAGAATTTTTCGATTTCTTCCTTACTCTCTTCACTGTATTCTGTTACTTCTATAATAAACTCTCCTAAAGTTTCACTGAAATAGCTATCTTGTGGAAAATCATCATGACATTCAAATTTTCTATTAGCAAATGGATATGGTAAAACAAAGAATGTTGGTCCTTTAAAATTATCATCTCCAAACCAAAATCCAAATTCAATCATTTCCTCATCAAATGCTGCACGTTCAATCACCATGTCATCGTTTTCAAACGGTTGATGGATATCTTGGATAATTGCACATGATATATCAAATGTTCCCCAAAATAATCCCGGCGTAAATTTTCTAGTACGCAGTGGAGCGATGAATTTTGATTCTGCATGATAGGCAAATTTCATTAGCTGCAACATATTATTACTAATTTGAGAATCATAGTGATGATGGTGCAAGTCTTCTTCAAATGGCGTCGTATCTGGGAATTCTTGTGGTGTCGTATTGATATCTATGAACACTTTGTTTTCTGCTAATATACGTTGAATCTCTTGATAATAATATTGGATTGTAAGACCATCTTTCAACGCTATAATTTCTTTATTGTTATCAATTCTCAACTCAATTTCATCATCAAGTAAATTAACGGTAATATAAAAATCTTTATTATCTGCATGCAACATACCTGTCGTGAATCCTTGAACTGTAATATCTAAAGACACATGAGCCCATTGTGGTTGCTGATAAGCTGCTACTAATTTATATTTTCCTAATATTTGTGATAATAAATGCATTGTTTCTTTTTCTTGCTTCCACTCATTCAATAACATATATCAACCACTCCATTAATTTATTTTTGTATCTTATTGTAATTACCCATATTCGTTATAATAGCAACATAAAATTAATAATAAATAACAATTTGCTTGAGTTAAAAAGTCTCATAAAAATAGTTAATCGATAGCTTTCTGTTATTTGTATGTTTCACGGGAAACTTTATATTTACCGTTACCTAAACTCCAGATTAAGTATTATACGTAAGTGACTAGATGTAGTGTGCTTGAAAGCTGGGTCATATAAGCCATTTATTATGTATTAATATAAATCGGTTTCTTTATGTTTCAAATTTTTCTACCTTTTTAACTGCTCTTAACTATCAGTTAAATCTAGACTAATATTAAATGATAGCTTTCTATTTACGATGTTTTTGTCTGAACCACTGTCAGTCCCTCTTTTGTGATGCGATGCTTTATATTCTTTAGAGTTTTGCCACTGTTGATAAGCGGTTTCGTCTGTCCAAACTGTTACAATAACATAATGCGCATGTTTAGTTTGAGGTTTCAAAAACAATAAACTTTCAAAGCCTTCTGAGCTTTTTAAATGTCTATTTCTGTTTAAAAACAAGCGCTCAAAGTCTTCTTCAAAACTAGGGTTTACATATAAATGATTAAAAACTGTAAATCCACTTTGCGGTAAATCATTAATTTGTTCTAATATGATATATTGCTGTTTCTCATTAAATTTTTCTATTATTACTTTATCATCGTTTTGTTCTAAGTAAATATGATGTGTTGAATTTTTTAACATATGGAACATCGCCTCCCCTATCTATTTATCCATTAAAATTGTTTAAATTTATGCATAACGTAGTCTCTACTATTTTTATGATCTACGATAGCTTCTGGATAATCTTTTCCAATTTCAATATGATAGTTTTCTTTAAATTTTGTCTTATGTTTTGTTGGATCGTGGATAATTTTGCTAGAAACCTCACTGAAAATTTCTAGCTGTGTCTTAATAAAATAGCCCTGAGCATCGAAACGTTCACTTTGACGTATAGGATTAAACATTCTGAAATAAGGCACTGCATCTGTTCCAGTTGATGCGGACCATTGCCAACCATGTACATTGGACGCATTATCATAATCTAGCAAATATTGTTTGAAATATGCTTCTCCCCATGTCCAATCAATGAATAAATTTTTAGTTAAAAATTGAGATACAACCATTCTTAAGCGATTGTGCATATATCCTGTACGGTTTAGTTTCTTCATTGCAGCATCAACGATTGGATAGCCAGTTTGTCCATTTTTCCAAGCTTCAAAATGCAATTTATTATAAGACCATTGCATATCACGATACTTTTTAGAAAAGGATTTAGTTGCAGTTTCTGGATATTGTGACATTAATACATAATAAAATTCACGGAACATAATTTCTCTAATAAAGCCTTCGTAATTTGTTTCATCGCTATCGTAACCTTCAAGCAAATCATTTATAATTTCACGAATATCGAGTAGCCCATATGCTAAATATTTTCCTAATCCACTTACAAAATCCTGCGTTACATCGTCAGTCAATTTATTATAATGAGCTATGTAATCATTTAAAAAATCATTCCACGCTTTACGGGCTAACTTTTCTATATCTTTATTATTTTTAAGTTTTAAGTCACTTTGATTTGAGCCCTTTTCCGCATTTTTAGCCAACTGCTTATATTGATAACTTTTCTTAGGGGTATGTACTAAATCTTGGCGATTTGCTTTATAAAAACTAGTAAATACTTTATAAGGCTGTTGTTGTTTATTAAATGTCTTTGTGGGTTGAAAATAATGATTCACTCGCTGTCCAATCACTGTGATATTATGCTTTTCAAAAGCTTTTTTTACATGAGGATAGTCATATGTTTCTTTGTGGTAGCTCATAATATCTTTTGCTACTAATACATGAGATAACGCCAATGTATCAACTAATTCGCCTAACTTTTCGTACGTCACAATATAAGGGTGAAGATTATATTTATCTAAAGCACTTACAAACCCTTTTACTACTTTATGGTAATAATCACGCTTTACTGCTGCTGCATCAGCTAAATCTTCTATAGGTAAGATAAAATACACTTTATTTATCTCGTCTTGATGTTCCGCTACATAATCAAATAGTGGATTATCTTTTATTCTAAAAACTCTGTTGAGTATGACTCCTAAATACATTCTATTGCCTCCCATATTGGCCTAAAATACAACTTTATAAAATCGATAAATGCTCTAGATAAACTAATGAAATGATAACATTAAACTTTATAATTATTCTCTAACTTATAATTACTTTATCAATCATATACCCGTTATAACTTATGTATAATTCAGTAAAAAATAATGTCACTTTTAAAAATTTACATATTACAGAGGATTTTAGGGTATAGAATTATTAGAGGTGATTAAAATATGAATAATGAACAATTGCAAAATGAAATTGAAAATATATTAAATACATCAAAAATAGGTGTCTTATCTACCGCGCATAACAATACACCTAACAGTAGATACATGGTGTTTTATAATGACGGGCTTACGCTTTATACAAAGACAAGCATTGAGTCTAAAAAAATTACTGAATTTCAAGATAACCCAAAAGCACACGTACTTATAGGTTATGACGAAACGACAAACCGTAGTTTTTTAGAAATTGAAGCTAATGTTGAAATTCTAAAAGATCAGAAAACTATTGATTGGATTTGGGAAAAACAAGATAAGACTTTCTTTGATTCTAAAGACGATCCGAACTTATGTGTAATTAAAGTGATTCCAAATTCAATAAAAGTTATGAATGATAATAATTTAGATACACCCCAAACCATCACGTTCGATTAATACAAAAAGCGCTTAAAATCACCCCATTCACAAGTGATTTAAGCGCTCTTTTATTTACCCTTATTAATGTCTTCTAACATAGCATCAACCGTAATCTTGGCGCTTGTCAATACAATTGGCACTCCTGCTCCTGGGTGAACACTTGCTCCAGCAAAATACAAATTTTTGTATTCTCTGCTAACATTAGGTGGTCTATAGTAGTTACTTTGTGCTAACGTAGGCATTAAACCAAAAGCAGCTCCAAATTTCGCATTATAATCTCCTTCAAAATCTTTAGGTGTGTAAATAATCTCTGTAACAACCCGTGTTTTCAAATTTTCTAAAGCTTTAATTGTAGAAAGCTTGTTATAAATAATATCCTTTACCTTTGTGATTGTTGCTTCATCAGACCAATCCGCATCGCCTGTTTTCAATTCTGAAACTGGCATGAGTATATAAATACCTGTATGACCTTTTGGCGCTAACGACTGATCTTCTACACTAGGCGCATATACATATATTGAAGGATCTCGAGATATTTCTCCGGAAAATATCTCATTAATATTATTATCAAAATCTTTTGAAAATATAACATTATGTAACAAAATTTCTTCAGATAAATCTTTATCAACCCCTATATACATTAAAAAGGCAGAACAAGAATAGTCCATATTATCAATTTTTTGCGTCGTATATTTTTGGGGGTGGTGTTCATTTTTAATTAGAGTCGAGGTTGCGTATGGAAAATCAGCAGTACAGATTATTTTGTCATACTTTTTTATATTTCCATTTACTTTCAAACCTTCTGCACGCTTAAATCGACTATCAATGATAATTTCCTCAACGTTTGCATTTGTATAAATTTGAACGCCTAACTCCTCATTTAATGTTTGAAGTGCTTTGACAAAGCTATACATGCCGCCTTTAATAAAATGAACACCAAACATTAATTCTATCATTGGTATAATTGAATATAATGAAGGACTTCGTTTAGGATCAATGCCTATATATAAAGTCTGAAACGCTAAGATTTTTTGAATTTTTTCATTATCTACATATTTTTCAATTAAGTTATCTGCTTTATCAAACGTTTTTAATTTCATTCCTTGGTATAAAGTAAAAGGGTTATAAAAATCTGTAGGTTTTCTAAAAGTACGTTCTAAAAAATGTTTGCGTGCGATTTCGTATCTTTCGTATATATCTGTTAAAAATGACATAAAGCCATGTGTAGAGTTAGGTTCAATAGCTTCAAGCATATCTCTTAATTGTGCAAGGTCAGTAGGTACACGAATTTGATCTGTTTCACTAAAATAAACATCATAAATATGTGATAATTGTTTAATCTCCAAGTAATCATTCATATTTTTATGTGCATAATTAAAAACGTCACGATAAATTTCAGGCATCATTACAATAGTTGGCCCCATATCAAATGTAAACCCATCTTGCTTAATTTGATTCATCCTTCCACCTATTTGTTGATTCTTTTCATATAAATCCACTTTGTGTCCATTTGCCGCTAACCTTGAAGCTGCAGCTAAACCTGAAACACCGCCGCCTATAACTGCAAGCTTCATAATGTTTCACTCCTTTTATATTTCGCGCTAATATCACGATGAATTTTTATTTTTTTCAATTTGCTTACAAATACTTTTTTACGCAATGTATAGTTTGACTTTCTTACTTCCTCAAGTATTTCACGATAGGTAGTTGTCGCTAATTCAATGATATAACGTACCTCTTCATCAAAGTAGTTAATACCGTTCAGTGCAATGTTGTATAGTTCAACTGCCTCTGTAGCATAACTTTCCCATAGCTCTATATAATCTGAGTTAACTCCTTCATAATATGTAGAATGTAGTTCAACTTGATATTGAGCTAATTTTTCTTCACTGAGATAAATCCGTCCATTTTGAAAATCTTCACCAACATCTCTTAAAATATTAGTTATTTGCATTGCTTTACCTAAAGCAATAGCAGCATCTTTAGCTTGCTCGAAATTATTTTCATTTGATGCAGCTAATATAGGAGTTAACAATTCCCCCACAGTGCCTGCCACACCATAGCAATAATCATATAAATCGGAATCTGTTTGAATTACTTTTAAATCTAAATCTCCCTTTACATATTGAATTAAAGATTTAAATGGGTTTTGAGGTATTGCATATGTATTCAAAGTGTCATTTAAAGCATTCATAATGGATGCATCACTTTGATAACTTCGGATATGATTACCGTAAATAGTATCTAAATCACTCGCTATCTCATCTAATTTCTCAAGGTTTTTATATCTATCGACACTATCATCAATAATTCTGCAAGCTGCATAAATAGCCCATACTGCTTTTTTTCTTCTTATATCCAAAAAATCAAAGGCATAAGAAAACGTTTTTGAATGTGTTTTCATTATATTATGACAGTAGTTATAATCTCTCTCTAACTCATTCATTTGTTGCCCTCCTCAAAATGCCTTTAATTACTCGACATTTATAAAAAACTAAATTATAAATCTATTTTACGGCCTTTCCAATGTATACGTTTAAACACATTGATATCTAACCACGATTTAATAAATATCACTACAAAGCATATGAAAAGTACTGGATGACAAATACTTGTAATAAGACTAAAATTGCCTGTTCTTCTAATAAACAAGTGAAATTGTAAAGCATATATAAAATAAAAAATAATGGCTAATATCATATATAATGGGTCTAAATTAATAGAAAAGATTACAGCTAAGATAGTTACAAGTGACCCAAATAGCCATAAAAATACAAAAGTAAGTGTAGATTTTTTAGTTACTTGAGATCCAAGTGCAAAGTGTTTACTCCATCCCTCTAATAATGCTTTATATCCTTGGGGATACATTCTAAAATTGACTACCCCTTGACCTTCATATAATTTAACTGGCAAATCGTAATCATGATAAGCTTTACTTATGGCAAATCCTTCGATAATTTGGTCTTTAGCTTTCAAATGACCTTGTGTCAATTCATAATCTCGCTTATTCGTCAAAATCACAGGCCCAAATGCGCTTTGTTCTTTATTTGATGATTTAATTATTGAAAATTTATTCATACCGACGATTGTCATCAAATTAAAAATAGCCGATATATTTTCATATAATTTCTTTATCTTATGATAAGGCTGTATAGAAAGTAGACCTTTAGCGCCCTGTAAGTAATATTGATTGACTATACGTTGGATACTGTAACCATTTGTAAATTGAACATCCGCATCAACAAACATTAATAAGTTATGAGATGCAAATTGACTACCTTGCCAACAAGCATGCGATTTACCTTGCCATGTATCATTATTTTTAACAGTATATACGCTTGCACCGTGATATCGGGCAACGTCTGGGGTGTCATCTGTTGAACCATCATCCATAATGATAACTTCTATTTCTTGCTCTTCACCTATACTGTTAAGTAATTTAGGTAAGTTCTCAACTTCATTTCTAGCAGGTATAATAACACTGACCGCTGTCTGACCGCTGTCTTTTTCGGAGTTACTTATCACCGCTCGACGCGTATACATGCACATTCCACATATTAAAGATAATATCGTTAATACCATTGCTATCATATAAAGTACCATTCAACCTCAACTACTTTCTCCAATAATAATAGCTTCTGCAACTTGCATACCACTTAAGGTTACCATGGGCATACCCGCTCCTGGATTTACGGACCCACCTACAAAATACAAATTTTTATAATATTGACTTTTTTTAGGAAATTTAAAACCTTTATTCTTCTTCTTACTAGATACTACACCGTATATGGCGCCTTTATTAGAATTATATTTATTTTCTATATCATGCGGCGTCCATACATCTTCGTATACTATGTGCTGTCTTAAATCCTGTAAGCCCATAGACTCCAATTTGTCCAATATACGTTCTCGGAATTGATGATATTCCGCTTCACTAAATGGTTTGTTTTGAATATACGGTATATGTGGCAATATTTTTATATTTTCATGTCCTTCTGGTGCTTGTAGCTCATCTGTTTTATTTGTATTAACAACGTAAATTGTTGGATCTTCAGGCAAAACATATTGATGAAAAACTTCATCATAATTAACTTTAGAATTATTCGAAAAGAAAAAATTATGATGTCTAAGCTCTGGATAACTTTTATCCACGCCCAAATGCATGACATAACCCGAACTAGCTGGTTCAAATTTACGTTCCAATTTGTTTATTTTATGCTCATCAAAATTTAATAAATATTTATAAACAGGGATTACTTCCATATTAGATATAATGTAATCTGCATATATTTCTTCGTTATTTTCTAACGTTATCCCTGTCACTTCGCTTTGGTTATTATAATTTATATGTTTGACAGAGGCATTAAAATGTATATCCACCCCTAATTCTCTCGCTAATTGTTCCATCGCTTCTGCTAATTTATGGATCCCACCATCTACGTACCACAATCCTTCAGCATGTTGCATTTGAGGCAGTAAGCTCAATACAGCTGGAGCATCATAAGACGAGGATCCTACATATTTGATAAAATATCCTAGCATTTCTCTCAAATAAGGGTTCTCGACTCTTTTGTTAATTGCTTGTTGCATTGTATGAAAATAGTCGAATTGTTTTAAGGCTGAAAATGGACCATGGTAACGGATAATTGCGGACATCGTATCTAATCCTTTATCAAAATAACTTCTTTTAGCAACTTCATGTATCTTTTGAGCATAATTAAAAAATGCAGTAAGTTGCTTTATATCTTTATTTGATAATGTTTCGTTATTTATTAATATATCTTCCATAGATTCATATAAATCTATAATTTGACCATCCGGATAAACATTTCTAATCTGTAATGCTAACTTGCGAATACTAACGTAATCTTCTAGCTTTTTGCCGCATTTTTGGAATAAATGTTGGAATACTTTAGGCATAGTCAAAATAGATGGACCGAGGTCAAATCCATAGTCACCTATTTCTAGCCTATTTACCTTTCCACCAATATGTTTATTTTGTTCATATAAATCCACTTTATAGCCTGCTTGAGCCATACAAATTGCACTGGAAACACCGCCCAAACCGCCTCCGATGACAACAACTTTCTTATTTCCCATTTAATCACCTTTTCTTTTTTGCAATTTTAAATAAATACGTATTAATTTAGGGCGATTATAGCGCTGTACAACCATACAAGGCACATTGGCTATAATGACATAGAACAGATTAATGATTTTAACGCTTTTAGATGATTTAAAAAATACAATAATAGGGATTATAGACAATAAATGTACAAGTTCAGCACGTCTAGTTTCTAATATAAATTGACGTATTTCATACATATTATTAGATATATCAAATGTCGTTTTACTCACAATATTGGGATTAATATTTTGGCCATCTGGTAAACGATGTTTCCAATATTGTACTTTAACTAATTGTTGCCATAATCGACCTTCTTGTTCAAAATTCCAACTTTTAAAATATATATTATCCTTCTCTAAATATTTATAATTAATACGCGTGCCAAATTGGGCAATGACCATTTGAACTATAAACCAATATAGCGCATTATATATTATTTTTTTCATCAATTTAATTCTCAGTTTTTCCTGTGTAGCTTGGATTCTCTTTATTTAAAAACCAATTGCCAGCCGTTAAATACGTTGCAAATGCACTCCAAAGCATGTATGGGACTAGCAAGATACCCGCAATCTTCTTCACATTGAAAAATTTTACAGTTGTAGTTATTACTGCACCAAGCAATACAACGCTCTCTACTAATGCACTGAAGCGTAACTTATATTTAAAGTACAAGACTGACCATAAGTAATTAAGCCCTAATTGTGTATAGTAAACGCCTCTTAAAGTCTTATGTTCTGATTTATTAGTCACTAGTGCATAAGCGACACCCATCGTTGTATAAAGTATTGGCCACACGATAGGAAAGACATATCCAGGCGGTGAAAAGGGTGGTTTAACATTCTTTTTATAGTCTTTTCGAGCATTTTTCACTGCAAATTTCCCTATAAATTTGCCACCGATAACTGGCGTTATAACTTTTATGATTGATTTAATTATCTCGCTTGCTTTCATTGTTAATCTCCTCTTCTTTATAACTAACTATACAACTAACCACTATAGTTCGGCATTAGACATATTGTTTCTTTTAGCTAAACACTTTTTCAATCCATATAATTTTAAAACCACTGCGCCTACAATAACGACAGGTAAAATAAATTTTTTCATATTTACGCCTCCTTTTTTAATACTTTTCGTAGTTTCCAACTTCAATTTAAAAAGATTCATTACACTTTTATGAACTTTTGCTTGAGTATACTTATACACCCACCATGGTAATGTAGGTTCATATTCTTGTAACGCTATAATACATTCATTGCTATTAGGCAATCTTCTAAACTCTAATCTCGCATTGCCCCCGTTTGAATCAAGAGCAAAGTCACCGCCTACAATACGGTACAAAATTCTTTCATCATTAGATGCAGTTTCATCTTTTTTTAATAAAAGTAAATCTTTATTCAAACATGGTACAGTTATTGAAAAGTTATCTTCATCAAAATCGCTATTAACGACGTTTAGTGTAATCTTATTTAAAAAATCAGCATACAATTCTGTTACTTGGCTTATATTCATGTCTTTAGGTAAGATTGCTCTTGAAATTGCGCGAACATCCTTAACTGCAGACTTACCTGATTTCTTATGTTTTTTTTGTTTTGTAGTTTCTTCCGCTAAAGCCTTACGTACACTCTCTCTAAAATCTATTTTGCCAACAGAGATACCTTCCACTGTATTTTCTTCATTTCTTACCATATCGTGAATCAAACTATCCATTAATGGATAAACCATCTCTTTTGGAACACCAGAAATCAATTTAACCCAATATTTACTTAGCCAAATTGGAATAATTGGTAAGTCTAAGGTAGGTAAACGTTTATCTAACACTTCAGCAGTTTGCTTAAATAAGTCTTTATATGTCATATGAGTTGGTCCACCAATATCAATTGATTCGTTACTATGTGGACTACGTTCTACGATCTTATAAAGCCCATTAATGACGTCTTCAATAGCTACTGGCAACGTTGTATTATATGCCCATTGTGGCAACAGTAACCCTGGTAGACGTTCCACCAATTTTTTTAGAATTGGGTAAGAGCTTCCTTTAGAACCTATAATCAAACCAGCCCTTAAAGTACTTACCGGTACGCCATAAGCCCCTAAAATACGCTCACACTCTAAACGACTTCTTAAGTGTGGTGATAATTCATTAGTTTTAGGTATTAATCCACTCATAAATACGATATGATCCACTTTATTAAAACTCGCTGCTTTTGCAAAATTGTCTGCTAGTAATGCATCCATATCTTCAAAACTTGCTTGTGTTAATTTAGCTGAAGGCATCATAGAATGCACTAAATATATAGCGATATCAATATCCTTCATCACTTCTGTTATCTCGTTCAAATCAAATAAGTCAGCGGATTTCCAAGTTACATTTTGTTCGTCCTTTTTATTCTCTATATGTCTAGAAACAGCTATAATTTCATAGTTTTCTTTTAATCTATTCATTAAATGACCGCCGATATAACCCGAAGCGCCAGTTAACAGAATTTTTTTCATAAATTTAGCCTCCAATAAAAAAGATGAGCAGGAAAATCTTCCTCAGCTCATCCTTTGCATAATAAGCCTGTTTGCTCATTACAATTAAATTAATTTAATTTAATTATGATAAGAGTTCTAAGTCTCTTGTATAATATAATACCCTTATATTATTAATGTATGCCTGTATAATTAAATTTAGTTAGATTTAATATTCTAATAACCACGCTTTTGAAAATCTAAAGCCTATCCCTAATGAAATTTTTCCAGACTATAATGACCGCATTAACAAATAATATAAAACTGGTCGTGATTAAAATAATATCTACGCTTAAATAATGATTACTATTTTCTATATAAATACCATAAAAAGGCCATATTAAGACCAATGGATATAGCCAATCTTTAAAAGAGATAGCTATAAAAACTCCAATCATTGTAGCTAAAATTAACGCTATAATCGTCCAACTTAATTCTGTTAAACCGAATATTGTTTTAACATGATAATTTATCGCTAACGAGAAAATATTAACGATAGTTGCGACAGTCGTCCAACCGAAATAAATTGAAATTGGGAAACGATTAAAACCTCGATAGCTGGATAATATTACATACATTTGAGCGATATTATAAAGTAACGCTATAATAACGATTACTGAAATTAAGAACCATTGTTGTGTATAAACAATAATCCAAACACTATTTAATATAAAATTAATAATAGGAAGATATTTTAATCGACTTACTACTTCTTTATCACGCGAGCGCATTAGCCACAATTTGATTAGCCATATTAAAATAAGCACATAGATTAAACCCCAAATTGCAAATGCGAAACCAGCAGGTTGAATAATTGCTTGTTTATTTTTGGCGATACTTCCTATATTACTACCACTTAAATAATTAACTGCAATCATGATCAAAAAAGCAATAAAATATAAAATTACCCATTTTCTTTGATTATTCATTAATAAGCCTCCTATCTTTAATTTAATAGATTGTATCATTTTTATTGGTTATAAATATATGATAAGTAACTGGCATTAAGCTTTATCAACAACTATTTAAAATATCGCTAAATTGAAAAAATTATATCATTTGAAACGTCAAGAAATTCAAAAAGCATTTAATCCAATTCTTTAACTAACATTTCTGATTAACAATAAATATCAATCAATTAAGGAGCTCAAATACATCAATGTTGTAAAATATTATACTAATACTTTATTTCCCCAATTCTAGACAATTGATACCTCTACTTCTATTTTCATTAAATATATTAAAAAAAGCAGTGAAGAAATCTATTGAATATAAATTCTTCACTGCTTAATAATGTTTTAAATTGTACTTACTTATTTTGCATGAATTTTACTTCAGCAGTGGCTTGCTCTCTTATGGACTGTTCTTCTTTATGTTTCCAACTTGGTATAAGAAATGCATCTATAATAATCCAAATAAAAGTCGGAATTCCTAAAGTCCACCAAGAAACTAATAATGTTAATGCAATTAAACCTATAGCAGATCCTGTTTTTCCAAAATAAAACCTATGACCTCCAAAACTACCTAGAAAAAACCATAAAAGATAAGCTATTCCAGTTGATTTTGAACGATTTGCAACTTGTTGTTCAATATAAGATTTTTCGTCTAAATTCATTTACATAGTCCCCTATTCATTTAATTTAATTTCATATAAACATACTAACATAATCAGAATTATATTAGACCTTTATTTTCAATAAATAATCAAAAATTTATGTTACTTAAATAGTCAAGTTTCAAAATATTTTATACATTTTTAATTAATGATTGTTTTCTTGTGAACTACAACAATAAACTTTTTGTTATCGAAAAATGTAATTGCCTAATTTATTCAACTAAGTTCTCCAAAACTAAACTTTAAAGTAAGCGTTAATTTTACACACTTTTTAATAAACAAAAAGCTGGGCGCAATTAATTTGAATATGCTCCCAGCTCTATATGGTTACTTCTATTTTCATTATTGTGTATATACTTCGATATCAGTGTCGCAACTTCCTCCCGTACCGTACTTATTAGGTTCTTTATTACCTGCAAGAATTAGTACAAACCAAGTATAAAGCGTGACCAATCCTGCGATTACCGTACCGAAAATGCCAGCCATTACTGTAGCACCGAGCAAACCGTTGCTTTCTGTATTAGCAACAACGACAATAACACCTATAATAAATAAAGTTGCAGCAATTAACGTAATAAAACCACTAATATATGAAACGATGGCAAGAATCATAGTACGATTTGTATCATGTAAACGTCTTACCATCACAGTGAAAGTAGGAATAATAATAGCTATCGCAAATAAGCCACTAAGTAAACCACTCGATACAACACCCAAAACCGAAGATATTAAAAAATTAATCCAAAAAGGATGCCAAAATTCAGGACGTGTTGACCTTCCATTAACATCAATAAAACGTGTCCAAAATGCTTTGTAACTTTCGATAACTTGATTCTGTGAACTGTCCATTTAAACTCCCCTATAAGTTTGATAATTACAGTGTACTAAAATAAAGTTGTACATAGCAAACTACATTTTTTACTTATGTATGAAACATATTTTAAACATCAAATACTCTCAATGATGGACTGAATTTTTTTGCAAACAATAAAATATTGAAAAATAAGATTTCTGACAACTAATTATGTATAATGAATTATAACAATATTCTTTATTTTAAAGGGGGATTTTTTTGAAATTTAAATACTTAGCATTTGGGGCTATAATAACCACTATGATTCTATCTGCATGTGACATCAACATTAATACAGGTTCAGGAGAAGATTCCAAAGACACAAGCAATCAAGACCAACATAATAACAATCGAAGTAGCAATGATGACCAAACAAAGTCTAACAACGAAACTTCCTCAGATAATTCAAATAGCAATAGTGAAAATATAAATTCACCAGAACACTATGCTAAAGTATGGATTTCCGTCATTGAAAATAATGGTGGTATGTAGACCCATCCAATACTGAAATCACACATGCAGACGTGTCTGGCAAGGCGTTAAACCCTTATAACGAGAGCGCTTCAGCCACATTCCCAAACGGAACTCAAGCATTATACGGCACACCTACTGCTGCTGGGCAAGTTATATACAAAGATAACAATGATGGGACAGTAAATATCTATGATGTGCCTAGCCATTTTCAAGACAAACGTTGGGATGAGGATGAATATTCAAAAAACCAATCTAACAACATACTTAATAATCCAAAAACTGTAAAATTAAAAGACTTCTCACAAAGTGAACTAGATAATTGGGTACCTGTTATCTCTGAATCTAACGAATCACAAGCACAAGATAGTAGCGAAAGTGATAGCGATAAGGATACTAGTGTGACGCGAAAAAATGTAATTGATATAGTAGAAGAATACGAAGGACACAGTTTAAACACTTCTCAATATACTTATAAAGAGCCCGAGCAAAGTGATGATGGAGACTGGGGATTCTCATTCACTGATAAAAATGGAGATTTAGCAGGTTCTTATATAATTGACCAAGATGGAAATGTAACGAAATATGATGAAGACGGTGAACCCGAATAAATATCAAAAATAAAAAAGCGAGATGCTAATTTGCATTTCGCTTTTTTATACTAATTTAAAAAACTATGTCATCTTATTTCGTCCATAAAAATGCTATAAATTCTTTAGCAACTTCTTTGTTTTCATGTAACTGGCTGTGTTGTGCTGATTTACCCTCATACTTGGATTCTCTATAGCTTTTCGGACTATCACCAAGTAAATATTTTAACGACTTAGATGAACTATTAGATACACGTCCATCAGAGCTAGTTCCATCTTTCAAATCACCAAATATATTTAATACGTCGATATTTTTACCTTTATATATCTCTTTAAGTTGTTGTAATTCTTGATATGGCTGATTCATGCGGCTAGGTTTGCCATTAGCATCCACACTAATTTCATTCACTTGTTCATTCATATTTAATACGCCATTATATGTCCCAGCAATATTCACTTGTTTATTCAATTGAGGTAACGACGGGTCATTCCCATACGTCAGCATATATTGAGCAAATGATAAATTACCCATAGAATGACCTACAAAATTAAACTTATTAATGTCGTATTCACTTTGCAATTTCGTTAATACATTTTTAAACCATTTCGCATTTTTATCAAGATCACCTTGCTTATTATTGGCAAGTTCAATTTGTACGATAGGATTAGTTGTATCTTTTTCAAGTTTCCCTTTTAATTCAACCTCTCCACCTTTAGAAACATTCGCTGTAATCACATCTTTAGTAACCCCATTTTGTTTGGCTTGTTTAACCATAAATTTTTCTGAATTTGCGCTCCCACCATAACCATGTAAAAATAGTGTAGGCGTTGAGCTATTCATAAAATTTGCTTGTGCAGGTTTTTCCACCGTAGATTGGTTTTGAGTAAACACCTTTATAGTAATAAATGCCACAATAGTAACAATAACGACGATACATATGCCCCAAATCCATAACTTCCTCACTACAATAACCTCTATTCTGTCATTTTGTTTTAAGTATAAAGTAAGCTAACAAGTATTTCCTTATTATTTATTTGAATACCCAAATAAAAAAACGCTATAAAATGCCTTACTTAAGCAATTTATAGCGTTTATTATATGTTTTATATGTAATATCTCTATCATTTTAAACTGACTCAGTAAATCACTTTAGAACCCTCGCCAAGTAAAATAATACATACACTACTATTTTCATGATTGTAATTACTTCACTTTTCAATCATCATGTACTAAAGCTTTTGATAATCTACGCTAACTCGACTTATAGGATATAGGACGTTTTATCACACTTAAAACCATGACGCAAATCACAAGCAGACCACAAATAATGTACATCCATTTAAACCCTAGTGAATCAGATATCGGTCCCATTATGACACTTCCCAAAGAAATACCTAAATCTGCACATGCAATAAACAATCCTAATAACATGTTACGGCCTACTTTAGGTAAGACAAAACTTAGATAAGACGTTAATGTTGGGTATACCAATGCTTGTGTGATACCGATTAAGATTGCGCTCGCATAGAAAATCACGATACCTACTTGTGGACCAAACGCCACAGCAAAAGATGCAATCATTAGGGACGATAAGACAGTCACTATAAATTTTGGATGCCATAATCCATCCGATGGGATATATTTCCTTAAATAAAATCTTGCTACAACCACAGCTACAGCTTGAATAGTCAGGAATATGCCCGCACTCGCAAAGCCATAATTCACAGTGTACAACGGAACAAAAGTACTTACCGCACCAAATACAATCGATGCTACAATCATGATTAAACCACTATTGAACAACTCTTTGTTTTTGAAAAACTGAGCAAATACCGTAACTGCATTAAATGACATTTTTTCAATTTTATGGGACGTATCCGGTTCTTGTTCAGCAATTGTGACACGATAACCAAAGAACGTGGTGGATAACGCAATAAAAATAATAACAATCGCAAAAATGGAAATATTATCAGCGTGCCAAATACCTATGGCTATAATTGGGCCAATCAAATTGGGGATTGTCGAAAATAGCGAATACAACGAGACCCCTTCTGAACGGTGCTCTTCTGGTAAAGCATCAATAATTCCTAGTTGTAATGACATCGAGAAGAATGCTGTACATACACCTTGCATCACACGTGCCAAGAAATATCCTTCTAATCCAGTAAAACCATATAGAATTAAAGCAATTGCATTAATAATTAAAATGATGCGTAATACTTTAATCGGGCCAACACGTGCAATAATTTGTCCTGCCCAGGGTCTAAATATCATAGCAGTTAGCATATAAGCACCCATTACAATACCGATAACCGTATTTGTAGCTCCTATATCATGTCCTCGTAATGGTATAAAGACATTCAAAATAGCGTTAGCGCTAAAAAACATTAATGTTAGTATATATAATCTCAAAAAAGGCCATGCCATAGCACCTTTCATTGTCTCACTCCTTAGAATGATAGTTGTTTTTCAATCAATGCTTTTGTATAAGCATTATCACTTAGATGTAGATCTTTGGTTGCAATTTGTTCTTCAATTTTGCCGTTTTTAAAAATAATTAACTGCTCACATAAATAGGTGGCAGCTTGAATATCATGTGTAATAAAAATATAACTTAACTGCCTTTTCGAGCGTAAATTTACTAACAAATCTAAAATTTGGGTTTGAATCGACATATCTAAAGAACTGATTGCTTCATCGAACAATATATATTTAGGGTTCATACATATGGCGCGTGCAATCGCCACACGTTGCGCTTCACCGCCGGATAACATATTTGGATATTTGTCCATGTATACTTTCGATAAGCCAACTTCTTCTAATAATTCAATAGCTCGTGCCTCCATGAGTACCTTAGGTTGATTGTCACACTGGCACATCACTTCTAATAATATTTCTTTCACTGATTGGAAAGGATGTAATGAAGATGTGTAATCTTGAAAAACCGCACTTATTTGATGATTTCTCACCTTTTTCTTATAAATGGGTTGATCATTCAACGTTACTGAACCTTTGTTAGGCTTCTCAATACCTAGTACCATCCTACTCAATGTTGATTTTCCGCTACCACTCTCGCCGATAATTGCAATTGCTTTACCAACTGGACATTCAAAGGATACATCTTTAACAATAGGGGTCATGCTACGCTGAAACATTTGTGAACGCGAATACGACTTTTCAACATTCATAATCTTAAGCATTTGATTCCCCCCTTAGCACAGATTTAAAATAATCATTAACTTTTTTTCGTGTAGATAATAAATATTGAGTATACGTTTGTTGTGGTTGGTATAGCACCGCTTCTCTAGTTCCTTCTTCAATAAGTTGTCCATTCCTCATCACAACTACTCGATCTGCGATATGATTAATCACTGTTAAGTCATGAGAAATAAAAATCATGGCACAATCGAAATGTTGCTTAATATCTTTAAACGCTTGTAACACATCATATTGCGTAATAGTATCTAAAGCTGTCGTTGGTTCATCTGCAATAATTAATCTAGGTTTCAATGCCAAAGCTAAAGCAATCATCAAACGCTGTAACATACCACCCGATAACATATAGGGATACGACTTTAATATCTGTTTGGGATTGTTTAACCCCATATAATCCATATATTCCGTCAATGTTACTTCGATTTCTTGAATAGATAGTTGTGTATGAACCTTCATAGTTTCAATTAATTGCTTGCCCACAGTAGATGAAGGATCAAATGCACGGCTACCTTGTTGCATAACCATCGCAATATCTTTACCTCTATGCTTCTTTAACTGCATCTCTGACAAAGTAAGCATTTGTACATTATTAAATGTCACTGTTCCTTCAACACTTAAACGCTTAGGATTTAAACCTACTAAAGATTTACATGTAACTGACTTACCACTACCACTTTCACCAATAATACCTAACACTTCACCTTTATCCACTGTAAAATTTACATCGTTAACAATGATCTGATTTGTCCAGCTATCTTTGATAAACAGATGTTGTACTGTTAATAACGTCATGATTGCACCAATCCTTTCTTCACAGAACGTAGTTTTTCCTTTGAAGATATCCTTGGATCAATCGCAATTTGTAATGCATCTGATAAAAAGTTAAATGCCATAACGATAATAACGATTGCAATACCTGGAGCAAACATCATTTCTGGATGAGTAAACATTACTTTTCTAGCTTCATTGAGCATCATGCCCCACTCAGCAGTCGGCGCTTTAACACCTAACCCTAAAAATGAAAATCCAGATATTTGTAAAATCATAGAACACATAGAACTACTTGAGATTATTGCAATATCACCAAGTGTCAACGGCATAATATGTCTGCGAATAATTTTCAAATCACTCATGCCAATTGTCTTGGCAAATTTAACGTGATCTGAAGCAGTATATTGCATAACACTTGTGCGAATCACACGACAAAACCACGCCCAGCGCGTTAAAATAAATGCCATAATAATATTTTCAGCGCCCATACCAAATAACGCAATCAGTGCGAGTGTAACAACATAACTAGGAAATGCTAGCATCACATCACACATACGCATGATAAACGCATCAATATAACCCCGGAAATAACCAGAAACAAATCCTAATATGGCACCAACCAAAACAGAAATAAAAAGCGCTACAAAAACATATAATAAGCTAGGTCTAATCGCATAAATCAACCTCGTTAAAATATCTCGTCCTAAATGATCAGTTCCTAAGAAATGTTGTAAACTTGGTCCACTATATTTGTTAGCTGTGTCAATATGATTAGGGTCGTGTGTTGTCACCAAGGGGGCTGCAAAACCTAACACAACATATATGACAATAATGGCTAGAGCGATAACAGCGCCCCTGTCTTGTAATAAACGTTTTAAAATAATCATCACGATGCCTCCCTTAATCTTGGATTCAAGAGTGCATTGATTATATCTGCTAATGTATTAAATACAACAAATAGTATAGCCACAATTAATACATACGCTTGTATGACAGGAAAATCATGTTCTAATATGGCTTTCAAGCTTAATTGCCCTAATCCTGGCCAAGCAAATATATACTCTATTACTACTAAACCACCCATAATCATTGGTATAGACATGCAGAAGATTGAGACGGCAACTTGTAATGCATTACGCAATACGTGCAACATTAAAGTTGTAGTCTTCACACCACATGCTTTCAAATACAGTACATAATCTTCATTCAACTGCTCAACAATTGAACGCCTAATATTTCTAAAGTAAATACCAGCATATGCAATTGTGATAACAACAACTGGCAATATGTAACTTTCAGGACCTGTCAGTCCAGAAGTTGGCAATAAATTTAAATTTACAGAAATGTAAATGATTAACATCGAAGCAATCCAATAAGATGGTAAGCCTGTTAGAAAGAAAGCCACAGAACGTATCGCACGATCTGCAAATCCCCCTCTTGTTAAGGCACTGACAACCCCTAAAATAATTGATGTAATCATTACGAAAATGCTAGAAATGACAGTTAATTTTAATGTGTTAAAAAACGCTGGACCAATACGTTCTGCAACAGGGTCGCCTGTAATATAACTCGTACCGAAGTCTAACTGTAATGCTTGAAATAGCCAATTCTTATATTGAATCAATAATGGGTCATTTAAACCGTATTTCTCATTTGTTTCTTCAATTAGTTGCGGCGATACATCCGGTGTACCTTGTGCATGCAAAATTGTAACCGCCGGGTTTTCATCCGTTATATAAGTTAGTAAAAATATCATAAAGCTCACTACAATCATCAGTGGAACCATAATCATCATGCGCTTTAAAATAAATTTGAACATTATAAATGCACTCCTTTATTTAAATTGCATTTCATTAAAAGGCAATTCATATTGCGACTGTGTAAATGATAATTTCTCTAAATCATTAGGTGCAACCACTGTCATTCTGCCGTGTGATATAGGAATGAAAATACCTTCATCATCTATTTGTTGTAAAATTTGTTTATATGCATCAGAACGCTGTTTATCATCTTGGATTTTAAATGATTCATCAATATTGTTGTATAGCTCTTTTTTGTTGGCGATACCTGCTGTCGCACTTTCATAACCGTTACTTGCTTTAAATGCGCTTATTGTACTTTGTGGGTCATATAATAATCCCCAAGTTTGATTAAACATTAAGTCATAGTCACCAGATGTACGACGTTCTGCAACTTTGTCTGATGTATCACCACTAATTTGTAATTGAACACCCATTTTCTTAAATTCTGCTTGTAAAAATTCTGCTTGTTCTTTTTGACTAGAAGATCCTTTGTCATAATACATAGTCATTGTTAATTCTTTACCATCTTTGTTACGGACATTACTATCTTTTTCTTGTTTCCAACCCGTTTCATCTAACAGCGTTTCCGCCTTTTTAACATCATATTTACGCGTAGGCATGTCAAAATTAATATCTGTAACATTCTTCGCGAATAGTTGTGTTGCCGGCTTTTCTTCGCCATCTAAGATCTCTTTAGTTATTTTATCTCTATTTACCATATGACCAATCGCTTGTCTTACATTTTTATCACTCACTGGACTATCTTTCTTACCAGAATTTGCGACTAACATTTTTGTATTCATAGGCTGGCTACGTTTAACTTGGTAATCGCCAGAATCTTTCAATTGCTTTAAAGCGTCTTTGTCTAAGCTATCTGTGCCTCTATCGTCTGTAAAAGCAAAGTTCGTCTCACCCTTTTTCATTGATAAAAAGGCAGTCTCACCTGCTGGCATTACTTTTGCTTGTATTTTATTTAACTTAGCTTTTTCGCCCCAATAATCATTATTTTTATTAAAATCTGCTGACTCGTCTTTTTTATGTTCACCCAGTTTAAATGAACCTGTGCCATCAAATGATTTCACGCCATTCTTAGTTCCATCATCCTTAAAATCTTTAGGTGATACAAATACATATGGTCGCGGCATTGCTAATTCTGCTAAAG
Source organism: Staphylococcus sp. 231237_7MaSpsaltlick (assembly GCF_043107035.1). Classification (NCBI taxonomy): domain Bacteria; kingdom Bacillati; phylum Bacillota; class Bacilli; order Caryophanales; family Staphylococcaceae; genus Staphylococcus; species Staphylococcus sp. 231237_7MaSpsaltlick. The sequence continues at coordinate 487,790 of NZ_JBICNX010000002.1, read as the reverse complement.
CTGGCTGATATGGTTCTGTTAACTGAAGTTCGACGGTATATTTGTCTTTAACACTAACATTATCAATTAATGTTGAAATCTTTAACCATGAATGTAATTTTTTATTTTGTTGAACTGCATCAATATTTTTCTTAACTGCCTCAGCGTCAAACCCTGTACCATCATGGAATTTAACATCATCACGCAAATGGAAAGTATACGTTTTACCATCATCAGATACATCCCAATTTTTAGCTAATAATGGCTTGATACCGTCTTTAGTATTACGTACAAGTGGCTCATAAATCATACTTTCTGCAGACATAGACCCTCCATAAACATGTGGATTCATATCTCCAATATCTTTCACTGTTGTATACGTTAACTGCTTGTTCTCTTTCTTCTCTTCTATGCCTTTGCCGTTTCCACATCCCGCTAAAATAACACCTGATGCAATTAATACTGCACTCATCTTAGTAAGTTTGTTCATTATTTTTCCTCTTTCTCATTTAAAAATTGTAATATCATTTTTAATCGTGTGGATCATACTTATGTAAAATCAAAAACCATTTAATATTTTTATATTACAAATCATTGTCACTAAATCTTACCTTTGGTATCTAAGTACACCTCTACCAAAGATTTATCATCTTTATATAAGTTCACGTTGAATTGTGATGATAATTGTTGGTTATGCTTTTTATAGTCCTGACAATATTGTTCATAACGCTTCATAAATGTATCAATCATTGGTGTCTTAATACCTAATAGTTTGCCAATATGTTGAATAATTGAAGTACGGTAATAATCCTCACTTGGCATACGTGGTATATGAACGACGCCTTGTTCATTTTCATAAAGCTGCTTAATCGGTACCGCGGAAAAATCAAAATAGCGGCCGTGTTGATCAGGCTCTGAAAACGGATCTATTAATATTGCTGTATATCTCACATACAGTAAATATTCTTGATGAATTGCCGGTAACTTTTCAAAACTGTAGACATCATCATCCGCTAATGTCTCAGGACGCACAGGATAGTTTTCTTTCACCATGAATTCCAAAAGGTTGACTGACGGCACACTAAATTCTGCTAAAATCGTCATCATCTCTGTCCACATCAAACGCATTTCATGAATGAGTGTCATCGTAATTGGACCTTCTGGAAATAACTTATACACATAAACAGGTACTTCTGTCCCTTCAAAAATAATTTTTAATGAAAAATCATTCATAAATAATGGTGGGTGCACATACAAAGAACTATTGCGTGTTTCTGCATGTAAAGCTGTTGGCATATCTACCAAATTTATGTGAAATTGCTTGAACACACTTGTTAAATAATTGATTGTTGCTGAATGCTCACGATTAGAACCTACGTATAATTTCGTCTTCAACCCAGTGGTTACAACCTGGTTAGGTTGCTCAGTATCATACAAACGCGTGTCACCCAGATATGTAGAAAATGATATAACTTCGAGGTCCTTATTGAAGTTAGTCACATACTGCTCGACAATCATTTGCGAACCAAACGTAGGCGATACTAACAAGATACGCTTTACTTTTTCTAATGTTGCTGTCGATAGTTGTGATAATGTACTATGATATGCATCTGCCGTACACGCCATAATAATTGTGTCATAGTGACCATTAACACCTTCTATATCTTTATACAAATGACTAATTTGGAAGCGGCCTTCCATGTGTTTATGAGCATCATTTTGGGTTGTTACTTCAAAGTAATTATCGTTTTGATATGCTTGATATAACTTTTGTGATTTCAACGAGGTTGAGGCACGGCCTACCATATCTATTTCCTTCTCTGTTGTCAGACGGCACAGCTGGGCTAATTGAATTGCAACTGGCCCAGTACCGATAATTAATATTTTAGACATCCGCTACACCAACCTTTATTGATGCCTTTCGATATAAAGCAATATCAAAAATTTGATCAGATTGTATACGTTTATCTACACATTGCCATTTATCTACGCTAGTTTTCTCAGAGGGATAGTTAAATAATGATTTGATTCCATCACCAAATCGCATTGCAACAACAACATTTTCATTCGTTAAATCATAAAGTTGCTCCAATATGTCATATTTAATTGGAATTGTTGAACTAAATATAATATGTGTCACTTCTTTGATATCTACTAATTGGTCTACTGTCTGCTCTGTAATCTCTATATCTTCATTTGGTGCTAATACTTTAACAATCCTTTGACCTAAATCAACTGCCGTTGGATCAATATCAATACCAATAACAGAAGCACCAGTCTCCTTTGCCACTTGAATGAGTGTCATAGGATATGCACCAGATCCAACTAACAATAATTTGTCATTTTCAGTTATATGACATTGTCCAAATTCCTCATTAATACAGTGCTCGATGTTATCAAAGTATCCTGAAGTAGAAGCCTTACCGTCTAATAAACGTTGTGCTCGAATAACTTCTACTTGTTTAACACATTGGGCTGATATGAATTGAAGTCTCGTTGTAAGATGTTCTTTAACCGCTTCATCTTCCCAATCTTCATACAATCTTCTAAAAACTGGATTTAATATAAACTGACTATACTCATCCACTAATGTTTCTAATGCATCAATGTAGTCACTATTTTCTAAGACATTTTCATATAGCGTTTCAAAATTTAATAAATATTTATGTAATATAGCACTAATCTCTTTCTCTAAATTATTCATTTTAGTCTCCTATTCTATAAATGCTTTTCCTGTTGCGACTGTTGAGACTTGCCCTTTAATGGAAGTTTGAAACCCAGACTTTGGACATTTCCTAGAAGTCACTAGAATGTTGCCACCTGGCTGATAAACTATAAAATCCTCGCATGCACTTTCAGCGTTATAATTTTTAAAAACGCCAATCGATGCAGTACCAGAACCACAGCTATTTTCCCAAACTAAGCTTTGAATTTCTGGTATAAAAATAAGCGGCTTAAGAAACTGACGTTGTTCATCAAATAACATGATACCTATCGTTTTATATTTATTACTCCATGTTTGCTGACGGACAAATTGTTCAACCTGATGTTGCAATTTGGTAGTCACTTCAGTGACTGGAACAACAAAATGTACATATGACTCATATATAATTTCTATTGCATGCCGTTGTTGCTGATCAATATTAAGCTTTTTTGCGGACACGCGTTGTGCTTGGGGCATACTGACTTCATAATGTTGATTGCTATGTACTTCACACTGAACCAACCCTGAACATCCCGAAACTTTAACTGCACATTGCCGTTTTTGCAGTATATTACTTTCTTGTAAATAATGTATGTATGACATTGTGGCATTACCACAAAATTCATTTCCGCTCATAACTAAATGACAACTTTTATTAAAGTCCGTATCAGTGGACTCTATAAACCCAACTTGCTCACAACAAACATGACTCGTTATCATTAATTGGTTAGCTATGGATGCGTAATCTCTTGAATAATGTTGCGAATGCACTAGTATCGTCATATTCCCCGATGGATTATACTTAGAAAATTCTATAACCTTTCGATTCATACGACTCTCCTTCTATTTAAAATTTTTATATAAGCCTGCTAACATTGATTAAAAAACTTTGGCTCATTGCGCAGCCTTATCAAATCGTAATAGTTACGATTTGATTTATATCATATATTGGTCTTTTATGGTTGTCAATACAAATGATAATATTTTTCAATTAATAATTATTAAAAAAACTTGAATTGGGTATTTATTGTAAAAAGTACATGTGGGAATTTTTTAAATTTTTATATAAAAAATAAAGCCCCAATCATTCACTAATACATAAAAAATACTGTAAATGACGAGACTTTATAGGTTTTGTTTGTTAGTTATAATATTCTTAGTGAATTAGATGCCTTAAAATAGCCATAAACTTATTTGCTCTCAATTATACTTTTCCATATTTGCTAAAATAGTGCCTAATATTTAAAATTATATTAAGTATAATAAAATATTCATAACAACAGAGTATATTTTTAAATGGAGTGATAAGTGTGAATCGTAATATTGAACAATTGAAAGATATCATTAATAATTCCAGTAGAATTACATTTTTTACAGGTGCTGGCGTATCTGTAGCAAGTGGTGTGCCTGACTTTCGGTCTATGGGTGGTCTGTTCGATGAAATTTCAAAAGAAGGTTACTCACCTGAATACTTGTTAAGTACTAATTATCTACAAGATGATCCAGAAGGATTTGTCGATTTTTATCATAAACGTTTACTTCTTGCTGATAAACAACCAAATACCATTCATCATTGGATTGCACAACTCGAAAAAGACCATCAATCTCTAGGTGTGATCACCCAGAATATCGACGGCCTTCATTCAGATGCAGGTAGCTTAAATGTAGACGAACTCCATGGCACTTTAAATCAATTCTATTGTGTTGATTGTTTTAATGAGTATTCTAAAACCTATGTCATGGAACATCACCTACGCCATTGTGAATCATGTGGCAGTATCATTAGACCTGATATCGTACTTTATGGAGAAATGTTAAATCAAAACACTATTTTTAATGCTATTAATAAAATTGAAACGGCTGATACATTAATTGTTTTAGGCTCATCACTCGTAGTTCAACCAGCGGCAGGTCTAATTTCAAACTTCAAAGGACAAAATCTTATTATTATTAATAGAGATGCCACACCTTATGATCATAATGCAGATTTAGTCATCAACGAAGATATGGTTTCAGTGATTTCAACGCTTAATCATGAAAGCTAAACCATATAAGAACTACTAGAAATTTAAAAAATACTGATTAATAACAAATAGTTATCAATAATCAACATTCAAGAAATTGGCTCAAAAATGTAAACATACCTAGGTGAGTTTTCTCATCAAGATATAAACTATCTGACATAAATAGAAAATCAAATTTTGCTTGTTCTAAAAGCTTTGGCTGTTCAATTGTTTTCGTTAAATCCCTCCGCATGCGTTAATGCATCTGAACGTTTACTACTCACAACTTGGTGGCTTAGATCAATCATTCTATATTTATAGAGTCAACTTACAATTTTCAAAAATTAAAATTGAACCTGAAAAGCTCCTATAATTTATACAAATGACTTATGATAATTAATAAATATTATTTCAACCTTTTCAGAAGTAATATATTGTTGATAAAAATGGAGGCTTTAAAAATGAAAATTTTTGATTCACATTTTCACATTATTGATTTTAATTTTGATATAAAAGAAAACAATGGCTATTTGCCACCAAGTTATATGGTTGAAGATTACAAGCGTGAAACTAAAGATATCAACATTCAAGGCGGGGCTATAGTGTCTGGATCTTTTCAAGGTTTTGATCAAAAATATCTTTTGAAAGCACTTAATGATTTGGGACCTGATTTTTACGGGGTTACCCAGTTACCTTACACAGTATCTGATGAAACAATCATATCTTTAAATAATAGTGGTGTAAAAGCGTTGAGATTCAACGTTAAACGTGGTGGTTCAGAAGATTTAGCGCCTTTAAAGTATTTTGCAAAACGGGTTTATGATTTAGTAGGATGGCACAGCGAATTATATATTGATTCAAAAAATTTACCTGAACTTGAAAAAACACTTTTAGAACTTCCTGCTATTTCAATTGATCACCTTGGTCTGTCTAAGGAAGGTCTTCCTAATTTATTGAATTTAGTAGATAAAGGCGTTCACGTTAAAGCTACAGGGTTTAGTCGTGTAGATTTAAATATTAAAAATGCACTAAAACTAATTTATCAAACGAATCCTCACGCGCTCATGTTTGGCACAGATTTACCTTCTACGCGTGCAACTCAACGATTTTCTAGTGCAGATATTGATCTAGTTACAGAAATATTCGACGACGAAGCTTGTCATAAAATATTTTATCAAAATGCTTTAGATTGGTATAAAAAGTAAAATATAAACATAAGCAAAAATAAAGTCTCCATCATAGAGCCCTTCAAATCCACTTACTGGCACTAAAGATTTACGTTTTTTAACTCTGACATTACTGAAGTCAGAGTTTTGTATATAACATCTAAAAATCTCTTAACATATGTTGGCTTCCCAAAAGTGCTAAATACATTAACAGTTGTTAAATGAGTTTATCAAGCACATGGCGTTTCTTGCCCTTCATAATAGTATTACACTTAGGTAAGCAGCTTATTAACTAGGAAAACATTCTTGTACCTCAAAGATATTTTACTAGTTTTTATGTGATGAATTGTGCGTTTGATCACAACAATTTCATAAAATATATTTTATTTAGATACTTTTTTGTTCGCTGGTTCATTCTTTTACTACTAATACCATCTTTTAGCACAATCTTTAATTGTTTCAATCATTGCTATTTCTGATGAAGACAATGTCTTAGATTGATGATAGACCAAAAATGTCGCAATACCTTTGTTATTTACATCTACTTCTTCTCCAGTAAATTGTTTACGTTCCAACTCTTTTTTTATTGAAAAATATGGGAAAATTGAAATACCTAACCCATGTTCTAGACATTGTTTAATTGCTTCAATGCTTTGAAATTCAAAGCTATCTTGTACGTCCCAAGAATTAATTTTAAAGTATTCTTTCAGCATTGGTTGATAACTACAAAATTGGTCTGAATATAGCGCTGTATTTAAATTTTGCTTGGTATTACTATAAGCTAAAATCATTCTTTCAGTATTTAATTTTTCAATATAAAAAAGTTTATTTTGCCAATTTTCATTTTCTAATATAAGCGCTAAATCTATAACACCTTTTTGAAGATGTGCTTTAATATCGTTAGGTGCTACGGACTTCAAAGAAATTTGGACTTTAGGGTAATTTTTTTTATACATTTCTAAAATTTCTGGTATTCTACATATCATTAAAGATTCCGATATACCTATAGTTAGTCGGCCTTTGGGTTCATCATCTAAATCCTCAATTTGATAGTAGATTTGTAGTAATTGTTTCACATAAGGTAATAATTTCTCACCATAATTAGTGAGCGTGACATGATTACCTAAACGATTAAATAATTCGTGTTCAAGTTCTTCTTCTAAATTTTTTATATGTGTGGTTATAGTAGATTGGGCATAATCTAGCTGATCCGCCGCTTCTTTAAAACCTCCATGTTCTATAATACTTTTAAAAGTAATTAATTGACGAAATTCCATTTGTATCTCTCCTTCAAAAATATTGAACAGATGATTCAATGATTTCAATTTTACTAAACTCGCGACTAAAGTTAAAATGAATTTACTGAATTTATTAGAGGAGGTCAAGAACCTAATGTTTTTTCAACCATTAAATACTTTAAATGTTAAAAATAGAATAACTCTCGCACCTATGACGCGTATTAGTGCTACATTAAAAGGTATCCCTACATCTGAGATGCTGAATTATTATCGTTCTTTTGCTGAAGGTGGCTTTGGCTTAATAATTACTGAAGGTCTTTTTATAGATGAAACACATAGCCCTGGGTACCAACATCAACCTGGTCTTGTAACTCAAAATCAAATCGATGCTTGGAAAAGTGTCGTTGATGCAGCGCATGAAAACAGCTCTAAAATGATTGCTCAACTTATGCATGCAGGCGCACTCGTACATGGCAACGCATTTGGTTATACGTCTGTCGCACCTTCTTCAATTGTTCCTAAAGGAGAAAAAAGCGCAATGTATAATGGCGAAGGTAAATATCCAACGCCTGAAGCTTTATCTATTGAAGGTATAAAGAGTGTTGTACAAAGTTTTGTGAAAACTGCTAAAAATGCTCAATATGCAGGATTTGATGGTATTGAAATCCACGCTGCAAACGGATATTTATTAGACCAGTTTTTAACTACGTATACCAATCAAAGAAATGATGATTATGGCGGTTCGTTAGAAAATAGAATCAGAATTATATTAGAAGTAATTACAGCTATTAAGTCAGAAGTCTCATCGGATTTTATCGTGGGTATCCGTATTTCTCAAAGTAAGGTAAATGACTTTGACTACAAATGGGAAGGTGGCGAAAAGGATGCTCAATTTATTTTTGAAAATCTAGCTGACTCCGGCGTTGATTATATCCATACAACAGAGTATAAAGCTTGGCAACCTGCTTTCAATGATAATACGCTTTCGTTAGCTGCTCTCGCTAAACGTCATACTGATGTTCCCATTATTGCAAATGGGCATTTAGAGGATATTGAAACGGCGATAAGTATGCTCAAAAATAAAGAAGCGGATTTAATTGCGCTTGGTAAAGCTGCTTTAGCCAATCATACTTTACCTCAAAAAATACATGCAAATCAATCTTTAAATGAATTCAATCCAGATAAAGTTTTAAACCCTGACGCAACGCTTAAAGATTTTGAATTAAAATAATTTATTAATTATTTTAAATATTTCAGTTTTAATATGGCATTTTTCATTGGTAACAATTATTGTCATATAAGTTTAATAAAGCGTGTTTTATGAAGCGTTATCGACAGAAAGCGTTCAGTGTGCCGACCACATTTTAACTCGTGATAATAAGCTATATTATACGGCAAAGACAGTGAACTCACGTTATTAGTAAAACAACTATATATTTAATCAATTACAATATAAAGCCAGAGATATATTAGTTCTTTTTATCTCTGGCTTTTATAATTTAAGTGTCAAAAAAATTGATATAAATTAAAACGATACATAGTTAAATTTTAATACATTTTTTATCCTATTTAATGATCTAGGCCCCACTCACATATAGTTTCTAAAATTGGGATTAAAGATTTGCCTTTTTCTGAAAGTGAATATTCTACTTTAGGTGGTATTTGTGGGTATTCTGTTCTAATTATAATGTCGTTTGCTTCCAATTCTTTTAACTGTGTACTTAATGTTTTATAAGTTATAGTACCTATCATTCTTTTCAGCGCGTTAAATCGAACCTTTTCATTTTCAGCTATTAAATAGAGAATCACCATTTTCCATTTACCACCGATAATAGACATTGTATAACCAAAAGGCGTATCGTCAATATTTTTTACTTTCCCATGAAATTCTTGCATACTCATTAAATCACCACCCGTATACATCATTTTAACACTAAAGAAGGTTGAAACATAAATAATGTTTCAACCTTAAATATCGTATTAGCAGTAAATAATAAAAATGCAAATATACTTAGATCCAACTTTTAAATAGACATTTATACAATAACTTCAGCTTTTGTATTCTTTTTTCCTACACATACTTGATGGATTGGAGTGAAGAAATCATTTTATAAAAATATGATTTCTATCCCTTCCCCTTTAGTTACTCATTTTTTAACAACGGTAATTTATTCAATAGATTACGTAACGCGTTAGCATCCCAAGGCATATGTTCTGTAATACCTAAACCAACGACACTGGTATGCTTAGAAACATCATCAATGAGCCTGCCAATTTGCCCCAAATTCATTTCACCTTCAGCCCAGTTGATAGAAATTGGTTCTGGACTGGCAAAAATCTGGGAACGGAATCGGTTTGGATCCAATATATCGACATCAAAGTGAACGATTAAATGTCTAATACTGTTATCATTTATCTATTTTATAACAATATCACTATCTCCTTCAAAATCTTCAGGATATGCTACTTGGATGCCTAATGCTTCAATCCGTTCAGCCTCATAATCTTTTGGCTTAATACCAGCTAACATAACATTTTGAGGTTTCAATGGCATTTTCACTTTGTCAGCAAATGCTTGATCTCCTTCTCCTAATAAATTACCTAATACCATTGTATTGGCATTTTCCATTTCTTTCGGGGATGAAATATCCCCATGCGAGTCTATCCATAACACACCGACATCCCCACCATAACGTTCATTAAGATAAGCATAAGGTGCTTGTCCAACTAAACAGTCACCACCAAATATTACAATATTATCTGGTTGATGTTGCTCTATTAAATGTTCTGCTGATTGCAATTGTTTTAATAGTGCCTGACGTGCAACTACACCTTCCTCAGTTTTTAATAATTCAGGGTCTGATTCTATAGGAACCTCTACTAAAGGGTCATCGCTTTTTGGTGCTAACCACGATAAGAGTTCTGCTCCTAAAGCATATCCTGCCTCATTATTTCCACCTTGCCACTGTGGCATCAACATACGTAAAGTACTATTAGCCATTGTTCTTTCTCCCCTTTTCATATTTCGTTATTTATTATCTTAACCTACCTTTATTATATTACTCATATAATTTGATGTAAGTATGCACTTTTATGCCACCTACTATCTTAAATGATAGTAGACCCATTTTGAGTTATTCGCTTTTTTAAAATTGAATAGGAAAAAGCGTTCAATTATGTCTATCTAACAATATTGAACGCTTTAAGTATATGAATGCATATTTGCTATTTAATTTTTAGATTTTATATAATGAATTTCCGTTCAAATCTATAATATAAAGGGTACCTTAAACACGAACATCATCTTTCTTTCCAAATAATGTTACAAGTAATAATATTATAGTTGAAAGTGGTAAGCCAATTAATATTGGATGGAGACCAAAGGGATGACCAAGAATTTGCCAAACTATCGCAGAAATCAATCCACCCCACATGGCTAAATTACCAGCAAGCTTCGAAGGTTTTTGCCAAAACAACCCAAAAACTACAGGCGCTAGCAAACCAGAAACAGACATCGCGGTTCCTGTCACCATTAAATCTACTAATCCTGGAATCATAATTGCTAATATTAACGAAATTACAGATACTATCAATACAGATAGCTTGCTATACAACAGCATTTTCTTTTGGCTAAAACTTTTAATATTAGGCTTGATAATATCATTAGCAATAGACGAGGATCCTGCAATAAAAAAGGAATCGGCACTAGAAATAACGGCCGCTAATAAGACAATAACCATTACTACCACAATTGGAAACGGGAATACTTCTTGAATCACGTGATAATAAACTAGCGGTGTTTCAGTTATATTCATATTCAATCCAAACCTACTCAACACACCTATGAATACTGTTATCGCGCCTAATAATACTGCTATAATCATAGAAATCCAATAACCATTTCTTGCAGTTTTCAAATCTTTTGCTGCCCAAATACGTTGCCAAACGTCTTGCCTGATAAATTGATAAAAAGCTAATGTTAAAAGATAAATTAAAATCTCATTCGGTGTGATATTAATTAAACTCAGCATTTCAAGTTGATTAATATTCTGAGCATTAGTTTGAATATCGCTCCAACCGCCTGAATAATAAATAACTACAAAAAATAGTACTATCACTCCTATTGTAAGGATGACTCCTTGTACAACATCTTGCCATATGACCGCTTTCAAACCACCAAAATAAGTCTTTATCGATAGCAAAATCCATCCTATCACAATGCCAATTGTCATATTTAAACCAGTTGTTAAATTTAAAATAGAAGCAATTGCTACAAACTGCATGCCTGTCATTGCACAATAAGCAAAAAGAAAACTGATAACCGTAGGAATACGTGCTGATTCACCATAGCGAAGTGCAGTATAATCACCAATCGTTACCATATTATATTTTTCTCCTAATAATCTAATACGTTTTAAGAAAAATAGTGCAAGGATAATTACAGCAACCATCATTGTAATGTGAATCCATTGTTGCCCCATACCTAACGTGTAACCATTTTCCATATATCCTAAAAGTGTCGCCCCACCAACCCCTGTGCTAACGAATGTTAGTATAAGCGGAAACACTGAAACTGTTCTACTTGCCATATTATAGTCATCATAAGTTTTGATTTTCCCTTTTATATAAAAAGACATAAGTAATAAGAAAATAAAATAAATGATGATCGTAAAACCTAAAATATATTGTTCGTTATTATTAAACACATCGATATCTCCTTATAAAAATAAATTAGTTTACGAAATTTAAGTTTATCGTGTGTTTTTAATTAAAGCAATTTTTATTTTAAATATAACTTTTATATAACTTCTTGGACTAAAATTATTTTTTATACTATGAGTGGGGTTTTCATTAATTTTATAATTATTCGTAGTGATTTAATCTTTTGCTTCTTCTTTTAGTTGCTTAAATTTTATGTTTCGCTTTAATTTAGCTAGTATCAAAATAACACACCCCTAAAAGTTAGATTTTCAGTCCAACATTTGGGGGCGTATCATAATTTCCAATTTCAAGAGTATAGTTTTATTTATTTTGCGATTTCTTTTTTATCAATTATAAAATCTATTACTATAATACTTATTAGTCGTTATTATTTGTTTTTATTATGACTAACTAGCATCAAAGACCCGGCTCATGCATATAAGTTTATTAATAATGGAGTATTTGTGTCTTTGCCAGTATTAGTAATAATTTTTATTATCTTTGGTCTAGGCTTCAATGCCTTTTTCACTATCGCCAGAGATATAAGCTAATTCAATAAAGTTATAATAATTCACTCATATTTCTTCAATAATTTATTATAAAAATCGTTAAGTGCTTTATTATCACTAACTTTGAACATTTGATTTGGGTTTAAATTTGGATCTTTTCCATTATAATCTTTAGGTGCAAAACCAGATGACAAGGTAATATCTTTTGAATCAGTAAACGCATATTCATACACTTTGCCATTATCTGCAAATAGGTATTTAGTTACGGGTTTATTAATGTCAGCAACAGCACTATACCCTTCAATATTTGATAAGTTCTTGGCAGCTTTATCTATACCAGTTACCCCTTCATTTGATGTGTAAGTTACCGCACCCGTCACAGAATGTAAATCAAAAGCTTTCGGCCCTGGTTTTCCCCTATCACTTACTTGAATTTCCCCATCCTCAGTACCTGCATACCAATCTCCATCAGACATGCTTCCACTACCGAAATAGCGATTTGATACTGCCTTATTATTACTTTTCTCATGTTTAGCAAGCCACGACAAGACCTCTTCTTTAATTTCTTTTTTATCTTGGTCTGATATAGATGCTTCGGATGATGTTTCTTGGTTAGCACTTTTAGTAGCTTTATCATTTTTACCTGACTGTTGAGTTGCTTCTTTTTCATTATTACAGGCAGATAATACCAGACAAGATAAAAAGATTATTGTTAGGCATCTTAGTACTTGTTTCATTATTTATCAATCCTCAATTTCCTGGGAAATCAAGAGGCCTAAGCTAGATTATTATCCTCTAACTTAGGCGTTGATTTAATTATTTATTGTCTTTTTGAATGCCAAACTCATCAACTAGTTCAACATTACGCTGTTCACCTTTACTAATGTCACCGTTTAATTGATAAATTTTAACTTTCAATGTATTGCCCTCAACTTCATAGACTGAGAAGTTTTGTGAAGAAGAGTCACGGTTATTTGAGTGACTGTCTTTAAAGGCATCTGTTTCTTGAGGCTGTTTACCTAATTTAAATAGACTGTTATAGTGTTCTAAATCTTTTTCAGTTAACCAACTTAATTCTGGTCTCACTTTTTTAATATGTTCTAAAGAACGGTCGTAGATACTGTCGTATTCTTTTGTACCACCTGTATTTGGCAATACATATACAGAACCTTTTGGATTATCATAATATGTTACATTGTCTTGGCCAACAAATTGTTTAGTGTCTTCTTTTTTAGCATTTACGAAACTGTTTTTCGTCGAAGTATGTTCTAATGGATGTGTACGTGATAATACATGATCATGACCTTGTAAGACTAGATCTACATCTAAATCATCGATTTCTTTTGTTAACTCTTCTCTAATTTTCTTCACATCTTTATCTGATAAAGCATGATAAGACTTAGAATACATTGGTTTATGTAAGTTTAACACTACCCAGTTCGAACCATTATCACGTGCTTTTTTGATATCTTTCTTAATCCATTCCATTTGTTTTTTGCCTATCGCTTTTTCGTCTGGATTGTCTTTAGATTTTTTGTTGTCATTTGTATTTGCAACAACCATGTGTGCGCCGTTGTAATCAAATGAATAGTAAGAACCGCCATTTACAGCGTCATTTTCTTTTGGTACGTTCACATGTTCATTAAATTTAGTTAATAGTTTTTCATCTTCTTCATTTAGTGCATATTCATCATGATTTCCTGCTGTGGCTACAACTGGTAATGACATGAATGATGGACGCGATTGTTTATATAAATCTTTCCATTCATCTTCAACTTCTGCTGTTTCAATAAAGTCTCCTGTGTGTAATGCAAAGCTAGGATCCCCAGCCGTTTGAATAGCATTTTTCAACGTATCTGCACCAAATGCCGCTTCATTTCTTACATTTTCATTCCAAAAAGCATTTTGCGTATCTGTATATTGTACGAAATTAAATGGATCGCCTTTTTTACCAGCTGTTTTAAACTGTCCAACTTGGCTCTTCTTACCATTATCACTTCCTACTTTATAGTAGTACTTTGTATTTGGTTTTAAGTCTTTTGCTTGTGCTTTGTATGTATACTCAGCTTCAGTTATTAAGTTTGTTTTACCATGCTTGTCACCACTCATCCATTCTGGGCCACCAGCATGTTTATCTGTATAATAACCATTCACTTTTTCTTTACCATCTTTACCTTTTACTGGCTCACCTTCATCATTTTTAGCAATATCTTTAAAAATAATATTTCCATGTTTATCTCTTTCAAGGTACTTTGAATCTACTTTTTGAACATTTGCATCAAATGTTTTGGCATTCTTAAAGTTTTTAGACTCTGATACCCATACTTTAGAATCATCAAATTTATCTGATGTATACCAGCTAAAACCCATTTCTGACTGTGGATTACCATTTATATTTGTAATAATTCGGTTCGGTTTATTTTGCTTTTTGATATCTTCAACTTTAGGCTTTTTATCTAAAAGTTTTATTTTGTTATTATTCTCTTGTTGGGCTGTTGGATTGGCATTATCGGTAGCTTCCCCTGATCCACTTGCGTGTGCTGATTCTGGTGTAGCAATAAGACTAAATAATAAGACAAAACTCGCTGCAGTACGGAAAGCAATCGATTGATGTTTCTTCTGATTCATATAACTCCTCCTCTGACGATTCATATTACTCTTTCCTCACTACTTTAACATTACTATTTTAAGCCGATATTAATTACATATGTTATTTGTAAATATGACATTAAAACTATATATTCTTATAAACATACAAATGATAATTGATTTTAGTTATTTTTTATAGAATTCCGAAATCGAAAACCCATAATGCCTTTGCTTTCTAAAATGAAAATAGCTAAATTACGCATAGAAAAATAAAAAGAACCAAATATAAATACTTGGTTCTCTAGCTATTTAAATTTTTATACCATTTTGATGTATGACTTTTTTATACCAATCAAATGATTTCTTCTTTTTACGTTCTAAGGTGCCATTACCAGCATCGTCTTTATCAACAAATATCATACCATAACGTTTACTCATTTCACCTGTGGATGCTGATACTAAATCTATAATTCCCCAACTAATGTAACCAAGCAATGGTACACCGTCTTGAATGCCATCATGCATCGCTTGAATATGCTGTTGCATATAATCAATACGATAGTCATCTTGGATACTGCCGTCTGCTTCTATGACATCTTTTGCTCCCAACCCATTTTCAACAACAAATAGAGGTTTCTCAAAGCGTTCATATATTTGATTCATCGTAATCCTTAAACCAAGTGGATCGACAACCCATCCCCAATCACTCATCTTTAAGTATGGATTTTTAGCCGATACTATTACATTACCTTCATTTTTCTCTACTCTTGTAATATCAGCAATAGATGTTCTAGACGCATAATAGCTAAACGCTACAAAATCTACGGTTTGTTTCAAAACTTCTTTATCATGGTCAGTAATATCAATTTGGATTCCTTTAGACTTAAATAGTGATTCCATATAGTAAGGGTATTTCCCTTTAGCCTGGACATCTACAAAGAATGTATTAGTTCTTTCATCAATCATAGACTGCCAGACGTCTTCCGGGTTACAGCTGTACGGATAAAAACTACCGCCTGCAATCATGCAACCTATATGAGCATCGGGCGTGATACGGTGACAACTTTCCACAGCTTTAGCACTTGCAACTAACATATAATGCGCTGCTTGATATAACATTGATTCGTTAGATATAATTAAGCAACAGCTTATCGAGTTTGAAAAAACCCTTGAACAATAACTTTTATATATTACTATTAATCTATGTAAATAAACTTGTAGTTATGAATTAAAAAGTTATTATATAAGACAATGACAAATGTAGCTTTCTATCTTATTTTTAACCGAGACATTCATAATGTCTCGGTTTTCTCTCTATTTATAGTTAAAAAATGATAACCATAGTCTAATCTATATTCATATATACGACATGTGTGCGTAAATATTCTTCTAAGCCATGCTTGCCGTCAGCACCGCCAATGCCTGAATGTTTAACACCTGCATGGAAACCTTGCATAGCTTCAAAATTTTCTCTATTAATATACGTTTCGCCAAATTCTAAGCGATCTACAGCTTTAAAGACTTGTTTCATATCGTTAGAGTATATAGATGAAGTCAAACCAAACCTGCTATCATTTGCGAGCGCTATTGCTTCATCAATAGTTTCAAAACTCACGACGGGTAATACAGGTCCGAAAACTTCTTCTTGTATGATTTCCATGTCGTTATGACAATCTGTAATTACGGTTGCTGGATAAAAGTTACCTTTACCTTTAGGTAGAACGCCGCCACACGCTAAGTGTCCTCCTTGTTGAATAGCTTGTTCTACGTGATGATGCACATTTTTTTGGGCTTTTTTATTAATTAGTGGTCCCATATCATAATCACTATCTAACGTGTTACCGTACGTTACTTCAGCCATTTTTGCTACTAATTTATCTACAAATTGATCTTGTATGGATGATTGCACATAGACTCTTTCTGCGCAGTTACACACCTGACCGCTATTGATAATACGTGAATCAATAATATATTGTACTGCTTTGTCAATGTCAGCATCTTCTAAGACAATGGCTGGTGCTTTACCACCTAACTCTAAATTTACTTTTGTAACATTGCGGCTCGCCGCTTCCATGACTTTTTTCCCTGCACTTTCACTACCTGTAATCGATACGAGTTCAATTGCTTCATTGCGTGCGAGTTCATCACCAACAACTTCGCCGGCACCATTGACTAAGTTGAAAACCCCTGTCGGTAAGCCTACTGTATCTAAAATCTCAGTAAAAATTAAAGCGTTAATAGGCGTCTCTTCTGATGGTTTTACGACAATTGTATTACCAGTTACTAATGCTGGCGCCATTTTGCGTGCGATTAAAAAGAATGGGAAATTCCAAGGTAAAATACCTGATGTAACGCCAAGCGGTTTTTTATACAATAAAATATGCTCGTTTTTACGATCGCTTTGAATAATCTCACCTTCAAAACGACGCGCCCACTCCGCCATATAATCTAAATAGTCAGCAGTAAAAAATACTTCTGTACTGGCTAAACCACGCGTTTTTCCGCCTTCTTTGATAATGACTTCCGTTAACTCTTCGTTACGTTCGCGTATTCCCGTGGCTATTTTCTTTAAATATTGTGCTCTTTCAATAGCAGGCACTTCGCTCCAATCAATTTGTGCTTGTTGTGCACTATAAATTGCTTCTTGAGTATGCAATTGTGTACCTGCATATGTTTGTCCAATAATATCCTCTGTCGCTGGGTTTATAACATCAATTACGGATGCTTCTGGTCGCTCTACAAATTGGCCGTTTACATAATCTTTAATTTGATACATCACTTAACCCCTCACTTCTTTTAAATTATTTGCTTGCGCTGCTTCTTTTACTTGAATGTTTGCACTGTCGCCATAACGCTCTTTTTCAATTTGTGTTAATGTCTTGCCTTGCGTTTTCGGTGTTAATACTAAGCCTATTATAGTGTGAATGGCTAAGAAACTAATCATAATTATACCGGTAACTTTAAAACCTAACGTCGCCAAAATCGTCGGTAAGACAAAGGAATAAATTGAAATACCAGTACGTACAATAAAATACATTAATCCTTGTGCCCCTGCGCGGTACCTTGTTGGGAAGAGTTCACTTGTCCATAGTGCATAAAAGGCTTGCGCTCCAATACCTGCAGATGAACCCCAAAGTACAACGAACAATATGAGTGAAACCCAGTTCATTGGCGCAAATGTTAAAATTAACCATGCCACGATGCCCATAACTGCGCCAACACCAAATAACAGTCGTTGATTAACTTTATCTCCTAACTTCATAAAGCCAAAGTATGTCGTCACTACTGTTAAGAACCACAACACGGCTTGTAAAATGTTCGCTTGAGCGCCAGATAAACCGCCAACGCTTTCATAAATAAATGGCATAAAATAACCCATAGCGCCAGAAGTTAAGTTCCAAAACAGGTAAATACCCATTAATAATAACATCGCTTTTAAATTCACAGGGTTGGTAAATAATTCTTTAATTACTGATGTTTTTTTAATATCATGAGCCGCTTCTGCTTTCTCTTTCGCTTTTTCTGCTTCCCAAATTTCAGATTCATTCATACCTTGACGGATCCACCAAGTTACACCTGCAATAATGAATAGATGTAAAAAAATCAAACGTGAACCTAACAAGCCCATGGGTGCAACAATAACTGCTAATAAAAAAGTGATTGCAGGGCCAATGGACCAAGCCAGTTGTGCTGTA
The DNA here is from genome assembly GCF_043107035.1 of Staphylococcus sp. 231237_7MaSpsaltlick. Lineage (NCBI taxonomy): Bacteria > Bacillati > Bacillota > Bacilli > Caryophanales > Staphylococcaceae > Staphylococcus > Staphylococcus sp. 231237_7MaSpsaltlick. The sequence continues at coordinate 469,206 of NZ_JBICNX010000002.1, read as the reverse complement.
CCTACACGTTTCGCACGCTCATCTTCAGGCGCTTCTTCTGCAATATACGTCCACGCAACAGGCACGCCGATACCAACTGCAATACCGACAACAATAGTACCAATCAATAGCATTGAGAAGTTAAATGATAAAATAATTGCTAGTATGCCTAACATATATAGAATTAAATCATATTTGAAAATAAATTTACGTCCCAATTTATCTGTAATTGGACCGCCTATCAATGCACCAATTGCTGCTCCCAAAGCATTTGCACTCAATGCACTCAACAAACCAATTTGCATGTTATCAATATTTAAATACGCTTGCCACAGTGATAAACTACTCGCTGCGGCAATGATGGAACCAGCTTCGATATAGTTCGCCATTGCAATCGCAATCGTCGCCACCCATCCCGTTGTTTTTTTAGGTTTTAAGTTCATTTTTCCATCCCCTTTTTTTATTCTAGGAAAAACACTTCTGTTAACTCGATTGACTTCGGACTATTATCATCATTCACATTCATAATATCTGCCATATACTCCCACCACTGGCGACATATCGGTTGTTGCGCAATTTCAGCGTGTAGTGTTTCATCTTCTATTGTTAAGACCGAAAATAATTCACCGGTATGCTCATTTAAATAAATATGATAATCACTCACACCATGGTCTTTTAATAGTTGTTTCATTTCAGGCCATATCTGATCATGACGACGTTTGTACTCTGCGTGACATCCTTCTTTCACATACATGACTGAGGCTAGCTGTGGCATTACTTCACACCTACCTCTAAATAGCCGGCTTTTGGTTCTACATTAAACCCTTGTGCAAGTGCGCTAAGTTGTTCATCACTAATTTCTTGCTTCGTGCCACCTTGCGCTTGAACATACGTATAAACTTCTGCTGCTTTTTCAATTGTTTCAATCAAACCAAATGTTTCATCTAAGTCTTGTCCAGCACCAAAAACTCCGTGAAATGGCCATAATACACTTCGACAATATGTCATTTTCTCTGCCGTTAATTGTCCGATTTCTTCTGTTCCTGGGACTACCCAAGGAATAACACCGATACCATCTGGGAATACAACTAAACACTCTGTACACATCTTCCATAACGTTTTGGTCAATGCTTTTTCATCTAATTCATGTGCAAACGTCATCGCAATCGTGTGTGTCGCATGGCAGTGCATGATGACTCTATGATTTTCATCAACTGCTAGGCGTTGGGCATGATTCATTAAATGCGTGGGCAATTCACTTGTCGCATATGCACCATTCACAAACCCCCATAAAATGTCGTAACTTTTACCATCACCAGCGATTTGAATTAAACCAAGTGTGTCTTGAGGATCGTCTTTAATATTTTTAAAATATTTTCCTGTTCCTGTAACTAATAAATAGCGTTGTGCTAACGCCTCAACAGTAAACGGCAAGGCAATATTACGTGTATTTCCCGTGAAACCATCTAAGAAAGGTGCTACTTTATCATCATCAATAATCCACGAGATATTACCTCCGTTACGTTCATCCCAGCCTTTGTTGTACATCACATTAGTAATATTGCATAATGATTTAACCATAGGCGAATCGATAAATTTTTCCATTTATATCCCTCTTTCTACCAATACATTTTGTTCATAATCTTTAATAGCTTCATACCAATTTAACCCTGGCTCTACATCATTTCTAAGACAAAATTCATCCCAAATAGCACCAAATAAATAAGTTTTCATTTCTTCTTGTAATGCTAAACGTTGCGTAAAATCTCCAGTTAGTTCAGCTTCTTTTAATTGTGTCACCGGGTCTAATAGTGCTTTTAATAATGCTTTTTGCATATTTCTAGTACCAATAACCCATGCGGCTACACGGTTGATAGAAGCATCAAAGAAATCTAGGCCTACAGTTGTCGTATCTATTAAGTCGTTATAAATTAATTCTTTAGCTATTTCATTTAATTCATCATCTAACGTTACGACATGGTCGCTATCCCATCGCACCGGTCGCGACACATGTAAACTTAAACCTTTAGCAAATAATGACAAAGCTGATAATTTGTTAGACACAACTTCAGTTGGATGATAATGACCTGCGTCTAATAGAATTTGTTTATTGCGTGTTAAGCCATAACCCATATAAAATTCATGAGATCCTACTACATAACTTTCTGAGCCGATACCAAATAATTTACTTTCCAAAGTATCTACGTTATAGGCTTCATCAATGTCTTCGCTGAAAATTTCATCCAAACTATTCATTAAACGTTTCCGCGGTGTCAGACGATCTACAGGTGTATCTTTGTACCCATCAGGTACCCATATATTAGTAATTGACGCTTGGCCTAATTCTTGACCAAAATAAGCACCGATTTGGCGTGCACGTTTACAATGTTCAATCCAAAAATCACGAATTTCTTGTTGTGGGTGTGCTAATGTTAAGCCGTCTGCTGCTTTTTCGTGACTGAAGCACGTTGGATTAAAATCTAACCCTAAACTGTGTTGTTTCGCCCATTCTACCCAATTTCTAAAGTGCTTAGGCTCAATCTCATCTAAATCAATCGTTTCTTCTGTTTCAGCATAAATACTGTGTAAATTAATTTTATGATTTCCTGGAATATGTTTAAGCGCTTCTTCTAAGTCACTGCGTAGTTCTGAACCATTACGTGCTTTACCAGGATAATTACCTGTTACCGAGATACCACCTGATAGTTCCTCATTAAATAAAAAGCCTTCGATATCATCCCCTTGCCAACAATGAATAGAAATTTTAATATCTTTTAGTTTATCTAATGCGGCTTCTACGTTAACTCCTATTGATTCATATTGTTGTTTTGCTAATGCAAATGCTTCTTTATAATTTGTGTGCATATTGTGTTGCCTCCTTAAATAAATTAATATCAGTGATTCTGTCTGTTGTATCTTTAGGTTTCATGATATGTTGCAGCATGTTTGACTGTGCAATCGCTTGTCTCGCTTCTGCTATATCTTTAAATTGTTCTGTCGCGATCATTGTGGCTGCTAAGTTACCAAAAACTGTAGCTTCTACAGGGCCTACAATAATATCGCAGTTCGTATAATAAGCTGTAAGTTCATTTAAATATTCATTATTAGAGCCACCGCCTACAATATTAATAACTTCAATCGTCGACCCTGTTATCTCATTCAATGCCTCTATAGAAACTGCATAAATGATAGCTAAATTTAAATACACTGTTTGTGCTAATTCTCCTATAGTTTGTGGAACGGATTGTCCAGTCTCAATGCAATAGGTTTGAATAGCTTCAACCATGTTATTTGGATTTATAAAGCGTGCATCATTAAAATCAACGAACACTTTAAAATCAGTATGTTGTTGTGCCTGTTTTACCATTTCGGGAAATGTATAATTCTTGGGCCAATCTTTACGGACTCTTTGGATAATCCACATACCTATAATATTTTTCAAAAACCTATAAGTTCCTTGAATCCCTCTTTCATTGGAATAGCCCTGATTAAAAGCATTTTCAGAGACAATAGGCTCTGATAATTCTTGACCAATTAATGACCACGTCCCACTGGATAAAAATGCCCAATCTTTCCCACTATGACCTACTGATCCTAATACTGCAGAAGCAGTATCATGCGACGTGGTCGCATAAACACACGTTTCTGGTAAATTATGCAACTTATGAATATCGGGTCTCACATCTCCAAGATATGTGCCAGGTTCAACCACTTCTGCAAACTGTTGAGGCTTGATATCGACTATTTCTAACAATTCGTTATTTAAGTTATAGCCATATAGGTCTAATAATTGTGTAGTACTTAAATTAGTAACTTCGTTAGTTAATCGCCCAGTTAAGCGAAAGTTTAAATAATCCGGAACTAATAAAATATATTCTGCTTGTTGTTTTACCGATTTACATTCTTCATATAACTGAAATAACGTATTAAATTGTAAAAATTGAATACCTGTCTTGTTATAAATATCGTGCTTAGTTATTAATTGAAATACTTTCTCCATTGTATGGTTCGTACGCGTGTCTCTATATGACACCACTTCTTGCAAGCGCTTACTTTTATCATCTAAAAAAATATAGTCTACACCCCAGGTATCTATACTTAAATAACATGAACCGACGCCTAGCGTTTTGGCTCGTTCGAGTGATATTATAATCTCATCAAACAAATAATCAACATCCCACACTTCTTGTTGATTTTTTGTGGTGAATCCATTAGCAAAACGATTAATTTCTTGTATTTTGATATCTCCATCTTCTACATGCGCTAGGACTGCTCTTCCACTTGACGCACCAATATCAACTGCGATGTAATTTTTCATTTCTTCACCTCTTTGGTTTACATTATAGAGCTATAGTTATCATAAATCAACAATAAACCACACATTTTGTTGTTTGTTGTTGTTTATAATGGTGATATGTGAGGTTTTAGGCTAGGTTATGCTATACTAGAGAAAAACAAATTAGGAGCAATGACAGATGAAGCCTTTTGAACGGAGAAAAAATTTACTGAATGAGTTATACGTAAACAACGTTGTTTACGTAAGTAAATTAGCAGAAACATTTAATGTCTCTGAAGAAACTATCCGCAGAGACTTAGAAAAATTAGAAAAAGAAGGCATTGCTGAACGTAATTACGGTGGAGCTAAATTATTAAAGTCTGAAGAGCTACCTTATTCTGTTCGCCACACGCGGAATAAAGAAGCCAAGCTTAAGATTGCTAAAAAAATCAATCATTTTATTGAAGACGATACTAGCTTATTTTCAGACTCAAGCTCAACAGTTATCGAAACGTTAAAACAATTCGCAATTACTGATAAAAAAATCCATATTATTACAAACGCAGTCAATGCCTTATATGAGTTAAACCAGTCATCACTCGAAATTAATTCGACTGGAGGTAAACTCTTAAAACACTCATCAGCATTAGTTGGGCCGCAAACAATTGAATCCATTCATAAATTTAATCCTGACTATGCTATTTTAAGTTGTAAGTCCTTAACTAAAGATGGCATGATTACTGATTCGAATGAGTATGAAGCGCACATCAAAGAGTTAATGATTAGCAAAGCCAATAAAGTTATTTTAGCAATCGACGCCTCAAAATTCGATAAGACCAGTCTTATTACGTTCGCCCAATTATCTGATATTGACTACATTGTCACTGATACAGAACTCGATCACACATGGCAAAACATATTCACTAAAGCATCAACAATTGTGTTATAACCATCTATTAGCCATGGCGACAGTAACTTCTATTCAACATAAAAAGCCTACTACCTTTGTTTACAACATGAGTAGTGGGCTTCTATCGTTTTATTGACTCATAATACGAGTCGCAATATTTCTTTTAGTAATACTTAGACCCCCTATTGTCTGTAAAGAATAATATTAAAAACTGATATCTCCGTATATGCTTTTAACACATCAAGATAATTAATTTATATAATGTTATAATTATATAAAAAGGAGTGAGTCTTATGTCTAATGGTTCAGAAGTGATTGTATGGAAACAAAATAGAGTTGCTAAGCAAATGATTATATCAGAAGCTACTTCACCCCAAAATGCCAAAACTTACGACGCTTTAAATATTAAGCACAAAAGAACCTTCAATAATTTATTGAAAAAAGAGGTCATCATCCAAATAGCAGATAAATATTACCTTGATGAAGATGCATGGGTAAAGTTCCGCAAGTCCTTTAAAAGATTATTTTTAATATAATAACCCACGGGTAATGTTGCTAATACAATCCGTGAAATCTTAAATAACTTTGGATCTTAAACTGTATCTTTAGGCGCTATAAGATTTTCTGCATCGAACGTTTTAGATGTAGACTTTCTGAAATATAACCATAAAATGAGAATACTAAAAATCAGAGAAAATATATTAGGAATAAGCATTCCACTAAAATACTCAATAAAACCAATATCGAAATAATGTATTAAATATAAACATGGACTGTTGATAACCAACAGTCCATGTTATATGTGTAACATTAAGCAAAAATTAGAAAAATTTAAGCTTTTTCAAAATATGCTAAATTGGAATTTGTTAAATTGTATTTTTCAAAGCGTTATACATTTCTTCTGTATATTCGTCTAATTCTTTTTTGGACATTTCTAAGCGTTCTTTAGAAGAACCATAACCAATTTCAATTTTTTCTTGAACTAGTCCTTCAAAAATTTCATTGATAAAATCAACCGGATTTGCCCCAAAAGTATGGATACCTTTTCCACCTAAATCAGTATTAACGGCAGGTGGTATTATTTCAAAAACATTTGTATTTGTCTTAGATAATTGGTGTCTCAAACTAACGGTAAATGAATGTACTGCAGCTTTTGTCGCTGAATAAATTGGTGCTATTGCCATAGGCGCAAAAGCTAAACCTGAAGACACATTAATTATATTTGAATTAGTTGTTTTATCAGCAAAATACTGACTAAATAGAATTGAAAGTTGTACAGTTGCTTCAAAATTAGATTTTATTTCTACATTTAAGTTTTCCCAATCTTCTGCTGCATCGCTTTTCAAGATATTGAACCGATTTTGTATCCCAGCATTATTTACCAGTACGTTTATATCTGGATAATTTTCAGTTACCCAATTATATAAATTCAGTCGTTCTTCAGAACTAGAAATGTCACATACCCTTGTAATAACTTCTGGAAATTCCGCTTCAATACTTTTCAGTTTTTCAGTATTACGTCCACAAATAATAATTTTATTATTGTTTGCGTAAAACTTTTTGGTGAACTGAAGTCCTATTCCAGAGGCGCCCCCAGTTATTAATATTGTGTTGTTTTTTATATCCATTTTAGCCCCCCTTATAAGTCTAATTAGTGTAATTGGTTTTTAGATATCCGTCTAGTAATAAAACTTACTTTAAATTTCGCAAAAAGCTTATTTATTAAATAATATAGATTAATTCAGAGTGATATATATGTCGAATCATATAATTTTTGATATGATTAATTAATAGTCTTAAGGAGGATTGATTGTATGTTTATCGCACAAGCTGATTTCACAGCTAATATAGAGGATAGAGCCGTTTTAGACAACAAGGCATTACATGCCAAAGATGATTTCCAAGGATACGACGGTTTAATAGATGTTGAAATTTGGAAAAACGAAAAGAACTCTAGCATTTCATATTCTATAGTATCTAAATGGTTAGAGAAAAAATATTTTCAAGCATGGCTATCCCGCCCATCACATATTGAAGAACATAAGCAAATGCGCAAAGCAGAAAAAGAAAATACTTCTTCAGTAAATATTGAAAAACAAATTAAGCAATTCGAACTATTAGATATATAAAATATAATAAAAGGGCTCTATACTAAACAGGACTGATATAAAAATCAGCCCTATTTTTTGATACAAAAAAAGCGCAAAAATCTCTATAATTTAAATGTCCTACCAAATAAACTAAGGAGAGATTATGCGCCTATGAATTATTTATATCAAAAACACTTGGAATTGAAGACCCTAATGTTATTTTCGACAATAAACTAGAAGAAATTGAATACAAAGGAGAAAGATTTAAGTGCTATTATGCGAAAGTTACATATATTCCTGATTATTGTGAAAGTTGTGGTGTATCTAATTCAACAGTTTCACGTATGATTAATCATACTGCACAAGTTATCAAATATTTGCCATTTAACTCTTTGCCAAAACATATACTAATGGATGAATTTAAAAGTGTTAAACAAGTAGACAGCGCAATGAGTTTCATTTTTTGTGATCCGACTTCGCATAAAATTATAGATATAGTAAGAGATAGAAAGCTATACTCTCTAAAAAATTATTTTTCTCGTTTTCCTCTTAAAGAGAGAAACAAAGTGTTAACCGTTACGATTGATATGTATGAACCATATATGTCCTTGATTAAAGAAGTTTTTCCTAATGCTCAAATTATTATTGATAGATTTCATATTGTTCAAGCATTGAATCGTGCGCTTAACATGTCTAGAGTTGGTCTGATGAATACGTTTAGGAGTAGTAATAGACCTTTATATAATAAATACAAACGCTATTGGAAATTAATTCTAACTCCGTTTGAAGATCTTAATGCGATTTCTTATCGTAAATTAAAGTTATTCAAGTCCTGGCAAACACCCAAAGGCGTTGTTGAGTATTTACTAAGTTTTGATAAAAATTTCCAATATAGCTATGAACTAGTTAATAAATTAAGATATAGTTTAAACTATAATAATTCTATAGATTTTATGAATACCCTTGATGAAATAGATGCCAACAAAGTATGTTTCAAATTGAAAATAGTCTTGAAAACTTTAAATAAATATCAATCATTTATTAATAACACACTAAAATACACTAATATAACTAATGGTCCGATAGAAGGTATTAATAATAATGTTAAACTTATTAAACGAATATCATTTGAATATAGAAATTATGATAATTTGCGCAACCGTATCTTACTAACTTCACGACTTTATGCTTCTCCAATCAAAAAAGAGATTAAGCAACCTAAGGTTGCCTAATCTCAAAAATGGTATCAGTCCTCTTTGATAAAGAGCCCGTTTTTACAGTTCCCCTTTAAAAGTGTATAGATATAAAATAGGCTATTAAATTTCAATATGAAATCTAATAGCCTACTTACTGATTCCGAAATTTTAAATCGGATGTTGTTTATATATTTAATTACAATACTAAAATGCTATTTTTGAATTATAGAATTTGGCTACTTGGACGAATGATAAATTCGTTAACAGACGCATCCTCAGGTTCATTAATTGCATAGTTAATTGCTCTTGCAATAGCATCTGGTTTAATGGCATCTTCATATAATTTATCTACGCCTTTTTTAATTTCTTGATCACTAATATGATCTGTTAATTCAGTATCGATAGCTCCTGGTGAAAGTATGGTAGTTCTAATATTTGAACCTACTGTTGATTCTTCTTGTCTTAAACCTTCAGTTATAGCTCTCACTGCATATTTTGTACCGCTATAGACTGCACTACCTGGGAAAACAGCATGACCTGCTACAGAAGCTAAGTTAATAATATGACCTGAATTTTGTTTTCTCATGTATGGTAATGCTGCGCCAATTCCGTATAATACACCTTTGATATTAACATCTATCATTTGATTCCATTCATCTTGTTTGTTTTTGTCTAAGAAAGATTGTGGCATAAGGCCAGCATTATTGATTAAAACATCTACACGACCAAAATCATTATACGCTGTTTCAATTAATGTATTAACATCGTCGGCATTCGTCACATCTGTTTTTTGTATACTTACATTATTACCAATTTTCTGTTGGATTTCTTCTAATTTATCGATACGTCTTGCACCTAAAACAAGTTTAGCTCCATTTTCAGCTAAGAGACTTGCTGTTTCTTCACCGATACCACTAGACGCGCCAGTTATAACTACTACTTTGTCTTTTACATTATTCATTATATTACCTCCTTATACTACTAAAATCCAGTATATTCTTAATTATATTAATTAGTAAAATAAACTGTTTTAAATTTATAATAAATATAATTTCATGAAGTTGATATAAGAGTACATTACAAAAGACTTAGTAACAGAATATCATTTTCAAAATCACGTTTTATATTAATAAGGAATATTTATATGTAAGTAGTTATTTATAAGACATTAATTTTTTTATCTTATAGTATGCTTTTTCTGAAGATGATAGTGCACCTTCTAAATGACCTCCATGTTGTTCATCATATTCAGTACCAGAAAAAATAACATTTTCAGCATATTTTGGAGGTTGCCCATAACTCGGGAAGCTTTCAATATTGAGTTTATCGCCTTCAGTTACTGTGTGCTTATCCTGAGACCAATCTTTATAAAAAATATTATTATAATATTTTGCTTTAGGACCAAATAACCTAACGAGTTGGTCAATTACTTTATTATGAATAGCTTCCTTATCATATTGATTTCGAATTGATGGAGGTAAACTGAAAAAGCCAAATAATGCACTTTCATCACGTTCGGTAGAGGCATCATATATCTCTCGTAATGGTCCTGCCCAACTCACCACATTTCCAGATAAATTTTCATCTCTCCAAAATGCCTTATCAAAAGTTACTACGATTTTAGCTTGTGCTCCCATCCACGTAGGCTTACTAAGTAAATCTATTTGTATATTTTCAGGTAAAGATGGTTTGAAATTTATATTTTCTAAAAGTAACCTAGGAGGTAGTGTTAAAACAAGAATATCTGCATTATAATTTATACGATTATTTTTAAGTTCATCATATGTATTCACTGTAATTGTGCCGTTTTTATTTTTAATAACTGATGTCACTTTCTTATTTAATTCAATATTGCTAGTAGATATACTATCTTTTAATACATTAACTAATGCACTAATCCCCCCAACAATTCTCCTACTTTTATTATTAAGTTCACTAGACTCAACATATTTCGGTGTTTGATGTTTTGATAATTCTAATAAACTAAATCCTTCATTATATTGCTCGATAGTAGGAATATTTAACTCAGTTATTAAGTTTGTAATTGTTTTTTCCGTATCGGGCCAAAACCAAGTTGGGCCTAAATCAAAATAATTGTTATCTTGATTATGCGTTAAAACTCTCCCACCTACTCTTTCTCTCGATTCTAATATTTTAAAAGATATATCTTCTTTTGCAAGTAAAGATCCTAAGCGAAGGCCACTAACGCCCCCGCCAATAATTAAAACTTTAGTCAATATACACACCTCTTTTTGAAAATTCAGTCAATTATATCATATTTATTATGACAATAACTATATATAGGGCCCAGATAATCAACTCCGCCTCTAACAGCTCCCCCGCTTGCACAAAATACGAGTTTAAATAGTCAATACGATAATCATCTTAAATCGTATAATTGATTTAGCACATATATTTAAAATTGCCTCAATCAGCAGTTTATATTCAACATAAACTAGGATACTCACTCCCCGATAGAATTAAGGGAACGAGTATCCTAGTAAGTAGTTTTATGAATTTTCCATTTCAAATTTCAGTTTTCCGACGGAGATAGAACATGTTATTAAAATTCTAAATAATTGCTTTCTCAAAGCGTACCATTTAGAAATTGAGCTTCTCCATTAAAGAAACTCCAATCTTCATCTGTATTCTCAACCAAACTAAACATGATGTCTTCTTTACGTATGCCCATGTCGTCATGAAGCTTATTTGTTAACTCACTATAGAAACTTTGTTTTTGTTGCTGCGTCCTTGGTCTTGTAATAATTGTAAACACAATTACATTCTTTGTTCGTTCTACACCTAAACCTGTATCCAAAATTTGCATTTCATAATCTTCATGTTGATTAACTATTTGATACCTGTCGCCTTTGGGCGCCTTAAATGTATCTAGCATAACTTCATAAGAGATATTTAATATTTTCTTTATTTCTTCCCTTTCTCTTCCTTTTATTAAATCAATTTTCATTAATGGCATTTTGAATCGACCTCCCTATATATTTAGTTATACCCGGTTATGAGACGTACATTTGTAAATAATAGATTTAATCGTTTCTACCATCGCTATTTTACTTGGTTTTAGAATTTGTTGTGGATTAAATAACGACTTATCTTGGTTAAGTGTTTGTCTTAGTTGATTACTCCAGGCGATATTGATTTCTGTATTAAAATTAATTTTGGCATGACCTAAGTGTATTGCTTTTAATAAGTCTTCATTTGAAATACCTGATGCCCCATGTAGCACTAGTGGGATATCAATGGCATTTTGTATGGATTTCATTTCTTCAAATCCTAAATCCGGTTCGCCTTGATATTTTCCATGTACAGATCCTAACGCAGGTGCCAATGTATCTAACTTTGCCTCTTGTGCTAATCTGATACAATCCTCTAAATCGGCATATTTAACATTACCAATAACACCATCTTCGTTACCACCAATGGCTCCTACTTCACCTTCGACAATGACATTGTTTTTATGCGCGTAATCAACGACCGCTTTAGTTTGTTTAATGTTTTCTTCAATGGGTAACTTTGAGCCATCAAACATCACTGAATCATAGCCAGCATCAACTGCCTTTTTACAATTTTCTACGGTCAAACCATGGTCTAAATGCACAATAACCGGTATCGTGATGTTCATTGCTTTAATCTTATTTTTTATTGTCGTACATATAAAATGATATCCACCAAGAAATTCAACCACTTTATCGGTTGTCCCTACGATAATAGGTGAATGCGTTGCTTCTGCTGCTTCTAAAATACTTTCTATCCATAATAATCCATTTACATTGATTTGAGGTATGGCGTAGTGTTCTTGTTTGGCTTGTTGTATAAGTGTATTCATTGATTAGCATCCCACCCTTCTTTATATTCTTTTTGGTTCGTTTGATATTAGCGATTCTTTACATTTTAACGCGATTTGTTGTGCTTTATACCCATCTTCAATTGAACAAATAACATCTGTATCATTTTGCAGTGCAGCAATAAAGTCGTCCATTTCAACTTTATACGCGTCACTATAACGCTCTAAAAAGAAATGCGGCGGATTGTCTCTTCTAATACCATCTATACGATGATAATTTAAAGTCGAAGACTGTTCATTTCCCACATCAATTGCACCATGGTCTCCTAAAATTTCTATACGTTGATCATAGCCATAAACGCTTCTTCTACAATTTTCAATAACTGCAATTGAACCATTTTCAAATTTTAATGTAACCAATGCCGTATCAATATCATCATATGCTGCGATTTCAGGATTGACTAATGCTGAACCAGTGGCGTATACCTCAACAATTTCAGATTGCATTAAATATCTCGCCATATCAAAGTCGTGAATCGTCATATCCATAAACAACCCACCAGAACGTTTAATATATTCAATTGGAGGTGGCTCTGGATCTCTAGAAGTAATACGTAATGTTTGAATCTTACCTAGTTCTTTTTTGCTTAAAATACTGTGAAGTTGTTTGAAATTCTTATCAAATCTTCTATTAAAGCCCATTTGAAGTTTTACATTAGCTTGTTGCACCGCTTGAACAGCTTCTTCTGCTTCCTCTAAAGAAAGGCTGATAGGCTTTTCACAAAATATATGTTTACCTTTTGCTGCTGCTGCTTTAATAATTTCAACATGTGTATCTGTAGGTGAACAGATGATAATCGCATCTACTTCTGGATCGTTAATAATATCTCTATGGTCTTTTGTTTTATTTTCAATACCTGCTTTTGCGATCCATTCTGACAACTTATCGCAATATAAATCTGAGACCCATTTAATTTTGACGTCTTTATTATTTCTTAAACCATTAATATGTAATTGACCAATTCTACCAGCGCCAATCACTCCGAATGTAAGTGTCATGAAATTCCTCCTATTAAGCTAAACCAAGTGGTGAGAATAAGATATAAGTTGCTATTACAACAATGATAATTATAGCCCCTACGAAATATCTATATTTCCAAGGAGTGATATCTACTTTTGCGTAATTGACATTAAAATCAAATTCGTCAGATGGTTTCCATTTGTTGAATATTAATACTATAAATAAATCTATAAAGAATAATACACTTAGAACATATAGATAATGTATATCTGATATCAATATTTTTGAAAGCGCATACAAAATTATGTGTAAAATAAACATCACTTTAGCACCTTGATGTGATGTACGTTTAACAAAAAATCCGACAAGTATTAGCACTAATAATGGCATATTATAAATGCCGTTAAACTCTTGTACTACAGCATACAAACCTTGTGGAAATAGTGAAATCATTGGTGCAATAATTACTACAATAATCCCTACAAGGACAGTTATTAATCTACCAACTCTAGAAACTTGTTTATTTGTTGCTTCTTTATTAATTACGGATTTATAAAAATCAAGCGAGAATAAGGTTGCTGTACTATTGAGTGATCCAACAAATGAGCTGAGAATCGCTCCAAATATAACTGCACCGAATAAGCCATAAGCCCACCCTGGTAACACTTCATTAACAAGCATAGGATATGCATTATCAGGATTAGTAACTTTATTACCTAACATATTGAACGCTAGTACGCCTGGGAATACTAGGAATAACGCTCCAAATATTTTAAATGTACCAACATACATTGCACCTTTTTGAGCTTCTTTTAAGTTTTTACCAGCAAGTGCCTTTTGAACAATCATTTGATTCGTACACCAAAAGAATAAATTATTAAAGAACATACCAAAGAACAATGTTGGCCAAGGTACGATGTCCGAATCAATGGCACCAATAGAATTTAATTTTTCAGGTGTATTTTGAATCACCTTGTCAAAACCTTTTAAGAAACTGCCATCACCAAACATTATTAACCCTAAAACTGGTATAGCAAGACCTCCAAGAATAAGTCCCACTCCATAAATAGAATCACTGTGTGCACTTAAAGAAAGACCTCCGATAAACAAATAAATAATCCCGAAGATACCTATAAATGTTGAAATTAGTACCACAGCCGTTATATCACTTATATCTAATATCTCACTGACATTAAAAATTTTATTAAATACTAGTGCGCCTGAATACAGGACAACTGGTAGAAACGATACAACATATGTGAATATAAAGAGTAACGATACCAGTCTCTTAGTAAACGTATCAAACCTCATTTCAATAAAGTCAGATATCGTATCTACGCCATATTTAAAATATCTTGGTAGAAACACAAGCGCTAATATGACTATTGCTACCGCCGAAGTTACTTCCCAAGCCATAACTTCCATACCTGCCCTAAAACTTTGGCCGTTTTGACCTACGATTTGCTCGGTCGACAGGTTCGTCATGATGATTGTAGAAGCAATGGTAAAACCTGTTAAACTTCTACCACCCATAAAGTAACCATCAGCGTTTTTCGTATTAATTTTTTTACTTTTTAAGAATGCATATAATGCGATTATTACAATGACTACTAAAAATGAAATTACTGCAAACATACTCATGATAACTCTCTCCCTTTGGAAGCGTAAGAATACCCTCAGTCTTACATCGAACTAAATGTTCTCTGATATTGAGCCATGTACTCTTTCGCTTTTTTAGCATATATAAAAGGATTTGCTACGGATGGATCTTGTTCAGCTTCAACTACAATCCATCCACTATAACCTGATTGATATATAAGATTTAGGATAGGCTCAAAATCAATGGCCCCATCACCAGGGACAGTGAACATGCCTTTCCTTACACCATCTAAAAAGCATTGATTTTCTTTATCCACTGCTTCTTTAACTTCTGGCCTTACATCTTTAAAGTGGATGTGCTTAATGCGATCTACATGTTTATTAAATATTTCTATAGGGTTTTCTCCAGAAACAACTAGATGTCCTGTATCAAATAAGAGAGAAACATTGTCTTTGCTTGTTCTTTCCATTAGTTCATCAATTTCTTCTGTAGTTTGTATACCAGTTCCCATGTGGTGATGATATACAATTTCCATACTTTTTTCGTGCGCTAATTCGCCTAATTTTTCTAATCCTTCGATTAGTAACTGCCATTCTTCTTCGGTGAAAGTAGGCTTCTCTCTAAATAACGCTTTATCTAATTTTCCTTGAATACTATTACCTTGTTCGGATACGACAATCACCTTGGCTCCCATTTCATATAAGAAATCTCTATGTTTTATAAATGCCTCTGCCGTTACTTCATACGGTTCTGATGTTAAATACAAGCTAATCCATGCGCTAGCAACTGATAAACCACGTGGTTCAAGGTAAGACTTTAATACTTCAGGGTTCCTCGGATATTTATTGCCTATTTCTGTGCCTTCATACCCAGCTAATGCCATTTCACTAATACATTGTTCAAATGAATTTTCACTGCCTAATTCTGGCATATCATCATTCGTCCATGCTATTGGTGCACATGCATAACGAATATCTCTAGTCATTCTGTTCACCTCATAACGTAATAACCTTCTTAGTTTCGATTGAGTTTTGCATAGCAATTGCGACTTCAGTACTTTTCAAACCATCCATAGCTGTAACCGATGATTGGGTTTTATTTGTAATGGCTTTTATAAATGTATTCATTTCATTTATAAAAGCAAACCTAAATCTTTCTGGAAAATGATCTGAAGTAGGCCTCACCACACCATTTTTGTCATATAGAGTGACTAAATTCTTTTCAGGTGCGTTGCCAATTCTAATCATGCCTTCAGTCCCTATAATTTCTGTTTCAACGTGATAACCATGTTGCGCATTCCTTCCTGCTAAAAAATATGCAATTGTGCCATCCTCTAGCTCTGATAAACACGCACCTGTTTCTAATTCATCGCACGCAGTTAATTCAGGTGCTGCAATATTATTTCCTAGGGAATAGACTGTTTTAAATTCTGAACCAGTAAACCACCTTACCAAATCAATATCGTGAATTGACATGTCTAAGAATAAACCACCACTAGCACTATTTTTGGCAAATTGTATAAAACTGTCTAACCCTGAACTAGGATCAATACCATAACAACGCATGGCTGTAATTTTGCCTAATTCCCCTCGATCTACTGCATCTTTTGCATACAAATAAGATTCATCGAACCTACGCATAAAGCCTAATTGAAACACCTTGTGTGGATGATCATTGATTTTATCTACAACTTGTCTAATATTTTCCAATTCTAAGCCAATCGGTTTTTCAGAAAATACGTGTAACCCTTTTTCTAGGGCTTGAGTAATTTGGACTGCATGAAATCCACTTGGTGAGGCAATTACAACCGCATCTAGAGCATCGTTATCAAGCATGTCACTGTATGATGTATAACAATGTTGAACGCCTAACGCTTCACTGGCATATTCTAATTCTTGTTCAACTACACTTGCGACTGCGTATAATTCAGCATTGTTCACATGTTTTACAATATTCGACGCGTGCACTTTACCTAATCGGCCAAGACCTACCTGACCTATTTTTATTTTTGTCATTATTTTCTCACCTGTCTTAATAATGTTTAGCTGTTTTCATGATTTCAGCTTTGTTTGAAAATGCTTCTTGTACGGCTTGCTTGTCGCTATGTTCCGAAACGCCTACATTCCAAAATGACTCATATCCAGCCGTCATCGTTTTAGGTAACGTTTTAACTTCTATTAATGTAGATTTTTCTTCTTTCTTAGCTTCTGCGATAGCTGTTGCTAATGCATTGAGATCATTTACTTTGTAAGTAACTGCACCATATCCTTCAGCGACTTTTTTATAATCAATATTTAATATGTCGCCTTTAACATCAGTGAATTCTGTACAAAAGCTGTCACTGCCGTTATCCATTTGTAAATTATTTATACAACCAAACCCGCTATTATCGAATAAAATGATATTAATTTTATAATTGTATTGCAGTGCTGTAATTAATTCGGTATGCAACATTAGGAAACTACCGTCACCTACGAGCGCATATACCTCTTTATTTCGTTCTGCTATTTTAGCACCAACGGCAGCGCCAATTTCATACCCCATAGTTGAATAACCGTATTCCATGTTATAAGTATTAAAGGTATCTGTTTCCCATAACCTTTCTAAGTCACCTGGCAATGAACCAGCTGCAGCGACAATAATTGCGTCATGATCATCAATGGATTTATTGACCTCTATTAAAGCGTTCGTTTGTGGTAACTCGGTTTGTAATGATGTTACATATCGATTTAGTTTCTCTTTATCAAAATGCGCTGCTATTTCGGGTGTATAATCAGCGTCTTTTATATCGATGTTCGCTAAGCGATTGCGTTCGTTATTCCATTCTTGTTTAACATCACGAACAGTGTCCTTTATATCATATTGCTGATTGTCTAATTGCTGTCTTAATTTAGAAATAGATACTTTCGCGTCACCAACTACTTGAATCGCATCTAATTTATAAGCATCAACTCTATTTACATTAATATTAATGATTTTTGCTGAATCAAAATTGATAGCTGTCTTTGAACTAGTTGTAAAATCAGAATATCTTGTACCGATACCTATAATGACATCCGCATCTTTCGCATAAATATTCGCTGCTAAGTTTCCAGTTACACCTAAACCACCTAAATTTAATGGATGTGACGCTGCAATTGTTGATTTTCCTGCTTGTGTCTCAGCCATCGGTATATGATGATTGTCTATTAGTTGCTCAATTTCATGTTGTGCCTCAGAATATTTAGCACCACCGCCGACGATTAACAAAGGCTTCTTAGCAGTTTTAAGCGCTTCAATCGCAGTTTCAATAGAACGGTTAGAAGGTTCTAATCGATCTACATAATGTATGCGTTTATCAAAGAATGTTTCTGGAAAATCAAATGCTTCTCCTTGTACATCTTGACTTAATGCTATCGTTACTGGACCAGCTGTTTGAGGATTTGTCATAACTTCAAACGCTCTAATGAGTGCTGACATAATTTGTTCTGGTCTCGTTATACGATCAAAATATCTAGATAAAGGCTTCAAGGCATCGTTCGTAGTTGTCCCAATACTTTGAGGATCTTCTATTTGTTGTAATACTGGGTCTGGCTGACGTGTAGCGAACGTATCTCCAGGAAGGAATAACACTGGAATATGATTTGCTGATGCAGTGCCAGCTGCAGTAACCAGATTCGCTGAACCAGGGCCAACAGAACTGGTTACGGCAAATATTTTTTTCCTTAAACTTTGCTTACTAAATCCAATTGCAGTATGAGCCATACCTTGCTCATTTTTGCCCTGAATTATTTTTAAATCTTCTTGGTATTTAGACAAGCCCTCACCTATACCGAGCACATTGCCATGACCAAAAATGTTCATTACACCTTCTACAAATTTTATTTCTTCTCCATCAACATAAATATATTGTTTTGTTAAAAATTTAACGATTGCTTCACCTGTTGTTAATCTCACTGTTTTGACCATAATTCAACACCGCCTTATGATTGTTCTTTAATTAAGTTTTCTATTTTATCTATCGTAGGCATTGCTTCTGACGAACTATGACTGCTTACAACAATGGCTGCTGAAGCTGCTCCATATTTCAATGCTTCTTCTACAGGCTTACCTTTAACGAGCGCGTAAATAAATGCTGCTGCATATGAGTCTCCTGCACCAAACGTTTTCACTACATTCGCTTTGAATGCTTTTCCTTCATAAACATGACCCGATTTATCAAATGCATATGAACCTTGCACGCCATGCTTGATAACAACCAAATTAGGTGTTGCTTCAAACAGCAAATCACTAATTTCTTGGTCTGAAATATTTTGATAGCTTTCAACCATATCGAATTCATCTCTCGTACCGATAACAACATCTGATTGCTCAGCAATTAATTCATAATAAATCGATGTTTCCTCCGTATTCGTCCAGTTGTATGGACGATAATCTAATTCGAATATAATTTTTACGCCATGTTTTTTAGCAATCGATAATGCTTTTAATACTGCTTCTCTTGAAGGCGATTGAGACAATGCCGTTCCTGAAATGAGCAAATATTCGGAATTCTTAATGTAATCTGCATTCACGTGCTCTGGTGCAAGATATAGATCAGCTACATTCTCTCTATACATTAGGATGCTTGATTCTTGAGCGCTTTTTATTTCAGTAAAAGTTAAGCCAATCTTACGGTCTTCTTCATCAATATGAATTTGTGAAGTATCTACACCAACTTCTTCAAAATAGTTTGTAATAAATCTTCCATGTTGGTCGTCAGATACGTTGGCAATGATACCAACGTTTAAGCCTAATTTTGATGCACCAATCATGATATTTGTCGGAGATCCACCTACATATTTACTAAATGTGGCCGTTTCTTCCATTGGTCTATTGATTTCTTTAGCATTTAAGTCAATTGCAGCACGACCAATTGCTACGATGTGTTTCTTATTAGTCATTTATTTACACCCCTTTTATTTACGGTCAATAATCCATTCATGATCTGGTTGATTATAAAATTTCCAAACTTTTTTTGGACCCGCCATAATATTTAAATAATAACCATCGTAACCATCTGGAACGGCTACAGGATGATATCCTTCTGGGACTACTACAACATCACCATTTTCAACTGTCATTGTTTCATCCAATGACAAATCATCGGTAAATACTCTTTGGAACACAAAACCTTTACTTGGATTCATTTCATGATAATAAGTTTCTTCTAATAGTGACTCATTGGGTAAATCGTCCTGATCATGCTTATGTGGAGGATAACTAGACCAATTACCTTGATTCGTATAAACTTCTACTACTAATAATTTTTCGCTCGCTTCATGTGTATCTGGCAATATATTGTGCACATGACGTTGATTTGAATATTTACCTCTATCTTCAACACCGTTTTCTTTTGCTGGTATTAGCTGTGTTGGTCTGACTTCTTCAGCAGGTGAATAACATAAAATCACCCTAGCATCTCGTGTGGCTTCAATTTTTATATTATGGTGCTTCGAAATAAACACACTATCTGTTGGTATTCTTTCAAATACTGAGTCTCTAGTTCCTAAATCATTAAAAGTTTCATT
Source organism: Staphylococcus sp. 231237_7MaSpsaltlick (assembly GCF_043107035.1). Taxonomy (NCBI): domain Bacteria; kingdom Bacillati; phylum Bacillota; class Bacilli; order Caryophanales; family Staphylococcaceae; genus Staphylococcus; species Staphylococcus sp. 231237_7MaSpsaltlick. The sequence continues at coordinate 448,783 of NZ_JBICNX010000002.1, read as the reverse complement.
TTCATCTGATACATTAATTTTTCCAGTTAAAGCTACAATACATAATTCAAAATCCTCAGTTGATTCTTCGTAAATACCATTCTGTTTAATATCTAGTACTTTTAAACCAATATAATTTAGATTAATGTCGCTAGGCTTTAAATCGTGGATAACTTGTACATCATCGCTTAAGCGACGATGTACAGGTTTATTTAATAGTTGAGCCATTATCAATGTTCACTCCTTAAAATTTAGGTTCGTCATGACGTGCTGTAACTACTTTTCTGTGTGTATAGAATTCGATACTATCTTTACCGTTAGCATGCAATGAGCCATAGAATGAAGATTTCCAACCTGAGAATGGGAAGATGGCCATAGGTGCTGGTACACCAAGGTTAATACCTAACATGCCTGCATCAATATTTTCTCTAAAGTATCTGATTGAAGAAGCACTATCTGTGAACAAGCAAGCTCCATTTGCAAATTCTGATTTATTCGCTAGTTCGATACCTTCTTGTAGATTTTTAACTTTAACTAGTGATAATACTGGCGCGAAAATTTCATCCTGCCATAATTTCATATCTGGTGTGACATTTTCAAAGATAGTTGGTTTAACAAAATAGCCATCTTCTTTATTGTCTTCTCTACCATCTAGCACTAGTGTTGCGCCTTCTTCAACACCTGCATCCACATAGCTTAGTGTTCTAGCTTTATTTTCTTCTCTAATTACAGGTCCTAAAAACACGTTATCTTCCAAACCGTTACCAATAACGATGTCTTTAGCTGCTTGAACTAATTTTTCTTTAAATTCGTCATAAACATTCTCTTCTATTGCTATAACTGCCGCAGCCATACAACGCTCACCCGCAGAACCAAATGCCGCTCCAATAACATCTTTCACAGCTGTATCAATGTTCGCATCGTCCAATACAATAGTGTGGTTCTTAGCTCCTGTTAAACATTGGGCGCGTTTCAAGTTTTCTGTGGCTTTTTTATAGACATATTCGCCAACTGGTTTAGACCCCACAAATGAAACTGCTTTAATATGTTCATTTTCACAAATACCATTAACGACATCGTGTGCACCATGCACAACATTGAATACACCTTTAGGGAAACCGGCTTCTTCTACTAATTCAGCTAGTTTATTTACTAATAATGGGGTTTTCTCAGATGGTTTAATCACAAATGTGTTACCTAAAGAAATCGCCATCGGGAACATCCAACATGGCACCATCATAGGGAAGTTAAATGGTGTGATCCCCCCCACAACACCTACCGGATATTTATAGCTTGTACCTTCAATGTTTGTTGCAATGCTTGATAACGAATCCCCCATCATTAACGATGGTGTACCAGCCGCAAATTCAACGTTTTCAATACCTCTTTGTACTTCACCCAAAGCTTCTGTTGTATTCTTGCCATTTTCTTTAGTTATGATTTCAGCTAATTCTTGTTTATTGTCTATTAATAGTTGCTGTAACTTGAATAACAAACGTGCACGCTTAGGTACAGCAACTTCTTTCCATTCTTGGAATGCCTCAGCAGCGATTTGTGCTACTTCATCTAATTCTTCACGTGTCGAAAGAGGTACTTTGGCAATCACTTCTTTAGTTGCAGGATTCAAAACATCCAGCGTCTCTGTACTCTTTGATTCTTTCCATTCACCATTAATATAATTCTTTAAGATTTCTGCCATTATAAAATCCTCCAATTATTTTTTGGTAACCGCTTACAAAATACTTTTTATTTTTGTATCTTTTGATAATGTTTTGGTTACTTCTTGGAATAACTTTATAATATTCTCAAAATTGTGTCAACTTTTGAGTAACTTTTTCCGTATTAGGTTGTGTATTTTCATGAAATTGGTTATATTGTAATAAATGGGGGAATTATATATGAAAGCTAAACGTATTTATGAAATTGAATCTTTCATAAAAGAAAATAAAACCGCTTCTATAGAAGAATTGAGGCAAAGGTTCGATGTTTCAATTAACACTATTAGGCGTGACGTCAACCAACTTGTAGATATGAATATCGTTAAAAAAGTTTACGGTGGCATTGAAGTGATTGAAGATTCGCATAGAGCCGTGGACTATAATAAAAGAAATATCGAAAATAGTAATTCTAAAAAATTAATTGGAGAACTAGCGGCAAATGAAATAGAAACCAATGATATTATTTATATTGATACAGGTACGACCACAATCCATTTGTTGGATTATGTAGATAAACATCTGACTTTTACTATAATAACGAATAGCCTTGATATTATGAATAAAGCCTCGCAATTTGAAAATGTCACTTTATTTATTATCGGAGAAAAATATAAACCGATAACTAGATCATTTATAGGTATTGATTCTAATATGTTGCTAGAAAAATTCAATATTAATAAATCTTTTATGTCAGCAACAGGTGTTGATATTCAAAATGGATTATCTAATTCTGAGATGGAAGAAAATTTAATAAAGCAATATATTACTAGCAAAGCCACAGAAACATTTATCTTAGCCGACCATAGTAAAATGGGGAAATCCACTTTACTCACGTATTGCGATTTAAGCGATATTAACAAAATGTTTACCGATAAAATTCCTCCAAAAGACATCAATGATTTTTGCCAAAAACATAACATAGCTGTTTATTTTTAGCGATGGATTTCAAACATTATAAAGCGCCATGTAACAAATCATTTATTGCAGTGATTTATTACATGGCGCTTTTGACTATATAAAAACGTCAATTTCTATACTAACTCGATAGAAATTGACGCTTATTTTTAGTCAAAGTCATTTATTTCATGGACTCTGTTATCATCTTATACTCAAACATTATATTTTTTCTATATAACCTTGGATTATAGAACCTGTCCCAGTATGTTTAATACCTTCATTACGATAAACCTCATGCTGTTCTAATTGATGAATTTTAACAGGTAAGTGTTTTAAATAAGCTTCGATTTCATCAATAGTATATAACATGGATTCGTCTTTAGGACCGCCAGTGCCATATGCTAATTGTTCTTTTGAATAAAACTCAAAGTAACTATAACCCCCTACGACTAATGATTGAATGAGGTTATTGAACATCTCTTGTTTGCCTTCATTAGGCACATGACCAAAGATATTAATACTATAGTCAAATGATGACTGAGGCGCTAAATTAGGTTTTGTGATGTCTCCATAATTTGCATCTATGACAACATGTGCTTCGCTCGCTAATTGGTATTGTTTATTAATCCCCACTTGCGACATATCATAAGTCGTTATATCATACCCAAGTTTTGCTAGATATATCGCGTTACGGCCTTCACCTTCTGCAAGTAATAAAATTTTCTCATTATTGTCTGTTTGCTTTTTAAAAATATCTTTGACAAATGAATTCGCTTCTTTGCCATAAATATAATCTTCTGAATCAAATTTTTCATCCCAGTGATTCACTTTAAAGCCCCCTTTTTAAATTAATTAAAATACAAGTTGTATAATTGCAATCGCAATCAAGATACTAACAATGCTTTTTTGAACAATGTCAGGTACCCTGGAACCTACTTTTAGTCCTATAGGCGCAAAGAGCATGCTTCCAATTATTAAAAATATTGCACTTTCGATAGGGATATAGCCTTGTATGAATTTAATAATAAAAGCCCCTATCGATGAGATGAAAGCAATGACGATACTATTAGTCACTACTGTGTTCATTGGCAATTTGAATAAAACTAATAATACGGGAATAATAATAAATGCACCGCCTGCGCCTACAATGCCTGACACTACACCAATCACAAACCCTACTAAGATAAGTAAAACAGGTTTGAATCTAACCTCTTGGGAAACAGATTTAACTTTAATAAACATTAATAGTAATGCAACTAAAGCGATGATTATATATATAGTGTTGATAAAAGTAGCATTAAATAAATTAGCTAGCATTGCTCCGAATATGCTTCCAATAACCATACCCCCACCCATATTCATTACAAGTTTAGGTGAGAATTCGGCTTTCTTTCTCGCTTTAAATGAACCGCTGAGTGTACTAAAAAACACTTGACTAGAAGTGAGACCCGAAGCAATATATGCGCTATAGACAGGAGCACCTAATAATGATGGTAACAACAAAATAGCTGGATAAATAATAATGGCTCCTCCTATGCCTACCAAGCCAGATATAAAACCTCCGAATACGCCAATCAACAACATCGCTATTATATTGAGCATGTCCATTATTTACTTTTTACTAATAAATTCACAGCTTCATTAATCATTTCTTGAGAACTTTCTCCCTTATCATCGGCTGCTTTTACACATTCTATTAAATTTTCACTTATAATAACGCCCATCAAACGCTGGATTGAGCTCTTTGATGCACTGAGTTGCGTAATGACGTCTTTACAATCTTTTTCTTCTTCCATCATTTTAATAACACCATTTAATTGGCCTTGTATTCTATTGATGCGATTTACCATTTGTTTATTATAATCCATATTAGTTTCCTCCGGTTTTAAATTGAATATATTTATAGTAATAAATTTACAGTAAATTGTCAAATACCTATCGGGGTATTTGACTTAAGTTGTTTTCAACTGTTATTATACCCCTATAGGTATCTAGAGGAGGAGAATATGAAACAATATCAAGAGCAACATATTAACGAATTAAGTAAAGTGGAGTTAGAGCAATTGGCGAAAAAAGGACAATTGATTGATGTTAGAACACCAGAAGAATACAAATTAGGCCGCATTGATGGTGCAATATTACATTCTGTAGAAAATATTGACACATTCGCTAAGAACAAGGATAAAACTTATTATATCTACTGTAAAAGTGGTAACAGAAGCGCTAAAGCAAGTGAATATTTAGCTAAACAAGGTTATGACGTTGTGAATTTAGACGGTGGTTATACAGCTTATGAAAACCAAAATATTGATTATGATGATGTGGTAGAAGAGAATAATAAATCACTCAAACCGAACCGCAAACAATTTAATTTTAATGGCCTTCAGTGCCCGGGCCCAATAGTTAATATTAGTAAAGAAATTAAAAATATTGAAATTGGTGACCAAATCGAAGTGACCGTCACTGATCCTGGTTTTCTTAGTGATATTAAAAGCTGGTCGAAACAGACAGGACACTCACTTGTAAAGCTGAATGAAAATAACAATGAAATTAACGCCGTTATTCAAAAAGAAAAACCAAAAGAACTGGAAGTAAATCATACCGATAAAGGTACGACTATCGTTTTATTTAGTGGTGAATTAGATAAAGCGGTGGCAGCAATGATTATTGCAAACGGTGCTAAAGCTGCCGGCAGAGATGTAACTATCTTTTTCACTTTTTGGGGACTTAATGCATTGAAAAAAACACAAGCAACTCATGTTAAGAAGAAAGGTATTGCAAAAATGTTTGATTTTATGTTGCCTAAGACACCAGTACGCATGCCATTATCAAAAATGAACATGTTCGGTTTAGGTAATATCATGATGCGTTATGTTATGAAAAAGAAAAATGTTGATTCCTTACCGTCACTTATAAACCAAGCAATTGATCAAAACATCAAGTTAATCGCATGTACTATGAGTATGGACGTTATGGGCATTACAAAAGAAGAACTTAGAGATGAAGTCGAATATGGTGGCGTAGGGACTTATATTGGTGAAACAGAACAAGCCAGTCACAATTTATTTATTTAATAAACTAAACTATATTTTTAAAAAGGGAGATTTTTATGTTTTTCAAACAATTCTATGATAATAATTTATCTCAAGCATCTTATTTAATTGGATGTCAACGCACAGGAGAAGCGATGATTATTGATCCAATACGAGACTTAACAAAATATATGGAAGTTGCAGATGAAGAAGGTTTTACAATTACACAAGCTGCCGAAACGCATATTCATGCTGACTTTGCTTCAGGTATTAGAGACGTTGCGGAAAAATTAAACGCAAGTATATATGTATCTGGTGAAGGTGACGATGACTTGAATTATAAAAACATGCCACAACAAACCCATTTTGTTAGACATCAAGACACTATTTATGTAGGAAATATTAAATTAGAAGTCTTGCATACACCAGGTCATACCCCAGAGAGTATCAGTTTCTTACTCACTGACGAAGGCGGAGGTTCTAATATACCGATGGGGCTATTTAGTGGCGACTTTATCTTCGTTGGTGATATAGGTAGACCGGATTTATTAGAAAAAGCAGTACAAATGAAAGGCTCAACAGAAGTCGGTGCCAAACAAATGTATCAATCTGTAAATAGTGTTAAAGATTTACCAGATTATATTCAAATTTGGCCAGGCCATGGTGCAGGTAGCCCATGCGGTAAAGCTTTAGGGGCAGTACCGATGTCTACGTTAGGTTACGAAAAAATAAACAACTGGGCCTTTAATGTAACTGAGGAAGCAACGTTTATTGAAACATTAACATCAAATCAACCAGCTCCACCGCATCATTTTGCCCAAATGAAACAAATTAACCAATTTGGTATGAACATGTATCAACCATATAATGTTTACCCTAGCTTAAACAATGAAAGAATCGCATTTGATCTTCGTAGTAAAGAAGCTTTCCATGGCGGTCATGCGCAAGGAACTATCAATATTCCTTATAATCACAACTTCATTAATCAAATTGGTTGGTATTTAGACTATAATAAAGATATAGACTTAATCGGTGATAAAGCTACAGTTGAAGAAGCAGTGCATACTTTACAGTTAATTGGTTTTGAAAATGTAGCAGGTTATCGTTTACCACAAACAACAATCATGACATCTTCTATTCATAGCGCGGATATGACCGGCAAAGAAACCAATGTGCTAGATGTGCGTAACAATGAAGAATGGAACCAAGGTCATTTAGAACAAGCGGTGAATATCCCTCACGGAAAATTATTAAATGAGAGTATACCTTTTGATAAAAATGATAAAATATACGTTCATTGTCAATCAGGAGTTAGAAGTTCGATTGCAATCGGTATACTAGAATATAGAGGTTTTACTAATATTGTAAACGTTAGCGAAGGTTATAAAGACTTTCCATTAGCATTGAAATAAATCTAATCAAGATTCAGGGTATAAAATATTTGGTTAATAAATAAAAGTCAATTTCTATTGAAATAATATAGAAATTGAGGAAATCATATATTCAAAAATTTAATCAGTTCACAATGATAGCTATGTTAAAAACAAGGCATCATTCAGTGCCATATCTACAGAGAGAAATGGTTACTGATGATGCCTTATCTTATATATCACTTTGGGGACTACCATCCTATTCGCCTATATATTCTATGTTATGTCTATTGAATAATTAAGTGACATAAACAATGAATTTTAAAGCTATTGTAAGGCGCCCTTTATAATATCGACACAAAAGGAAGTGTAAGCATAGCAAACATTAATCATCATAGTCATTTGAACGATACGTATTTTGATTACACGCTCTCAATTATCAACGGAAAATGGAAATTAACCATTATTTACTATTTATCTACGTATGAAGTGGTACGCTTCAATCAACTCAAACGCTATTTAGGCAAAATCACATACAAGACGCTTAGTGACTCTTTAAAAGAATTAGAACAAGACGGTCTCGTAAACAGAAGAGCTTTCCCCCAAATACCTCCTAAAGTGGAATACAGCCTAACTGAAAAAGGCAAATCCCTATGGCCAATTATTGAAAATATGTGTAGTTGGGGTGAACAAAATAAATATTAATATTATGATTAATTTTGCATATACAAATGGACGCTAACACTGTAATAAATGTTAGCGTCCATATTATTTTTCAAAATAATTTAAGTAATATTGCTCGTTAAATTGGTCATCCTTTTTGAGTTGATTTACTGATAAATATAAAGAATAATTTCCATATTCTAACAGTTTCTGTAGTAACGTATTCAACTGTTCATTCGAAGATACTTTAAACTTCAAATGATAACAACCGTCCCCTGAAATTCTATGTGCTTCTATTATGTCATTACAAGTCGTTACGAAATCAATAAAATGACCATGTTGTGTCGTCTCCATATATATTATTAAGAAACCCAGCATTCCATTTTTGATAGTTTCTTCGCTAATATTTATGGTATATGACTTTATAATACCTTCATCTTCCATTTTACGAATACGGTTACCTACTGCTTGACCTGTCATGTGTATCTGCTCTCCTATATCTTTCCATTGAGTACGTGAATGATTTGCTAGTATTTTCAATATTTGTATATCAGTACTATCTATTTTCATTGTTGGATTTCCTTTCATCAAGCAAGTTTTTTCATCTAATTCATTTCATAGACCTATCGATAACGAATCGTTTTTAATATATCATTATAATTGTATACTAAATTCAGTAAAGGATGGATAAATATGAATACAGCTTTAATTATTGTCGATATTCAAAATGATTATTTCCCAGGTGGTAAATACCCATTAAGTAATCCTGAAAATGCAGCCGAAAATGCTCAAAAATTATTAACGTGGTTTAGAGAAAATCTTAGTGAAAATATTTTCCATGTTCAACATATTGCGCCTGATGAATCATTAGGATTTTTCGCTCCTGATACCGAAGGTGCAGAAATTCGAGAAGTAGTACAACCAAAAGATGATGAAACACTTATTATTAAACAATTCCCTAACAGTTTCGTTAATACGGACTTACATGATAAATTACAAGCTCAAAATATAGAACATGTTGTAATTGTTGGTATGATGACACATATGTGTATTGATGCTACTGCAAGAGCTGCAGCTGATTTAGGTTATAAAGTATCCGTCGTTGAAGATGCATGTGCTTCACGTGAATTAACTTATAACGAGCATGTGGTTAAAGCAGAAGATGCTCACTACGCATTTATCAGCGCGTTAGACTTATTATATGCTGATATTTATACAACAGAAAACTTTATTCAACAACAATAAAGTTAGCTTGCAGATTCATTTAAATAAAATAAGACTATATAAAGAAAAACTTTAATTTATAGTATATCTTTTTGTTTTTCTTTATAAAATGATACCCTGGCTCTATTGTAAACAGGACTGGTATAAAAATCAGTCCTGTTTTTTGATACAAAAAAAGCGCAAAAATCTCTATAATTTAAATGTCCTACCAAATAAACTAAGGAGAGATTATGCGCTTATGAATTATTTTATATCAAAAACACTTAGAATTGAAGACCCTAATATTATTTTCGACAATAAACTGAGAGAAATTGAATATCAAGGACAAAGGTTTAAGTGTTATTATGCGAAATTTTTACATACTCCTAATTGTTGTGAAAGTTGTGTTGTATTAAATAAAAACTACACTATTGTAAAAATGGGTTTAAAGTTTCTAGGATAACAATTCCAAAAGCACCTGAAATAAACGTATTTTTAATCCTACAAAATTTTTATTACTACTCTTAATAAAACAGACCACAGCAAAGTATGTTTGTAATTATATTATCTATATGTATTCGTAGGATTCATTGCTTCATTAATTATTGCCAAACGATAAACAAACAACATACTGATTTACATTTTAGCGTTCTATAGTTTGAACTAATAAATCAATTCAAATTTAGTATTAGACGTGCTTATTAATTACAATTATTCTTGGAGTGGTTTCAAAATTTTTGAGGAGTGATGATATTATGAATTATTCACCAAAACAAGGCACACGTAGTCATGGTTTACCACATGACCCTTTTAAAAGCAGTACTGTCCCTAGACCAATTGGATGGATTTCAACAATATCAAAGGATGGTAAAGATAATTTAGCACCTTATAGCCAATACCAAAATTTAACATGGGATCCACCTATGGTAATGTTTGCAGCTAATCAATCTGTTTTAGGTGATCACGAGCGTAAAGACACAGTTAAAAATGCAGAAGAAACAGGCTGGTTTGTATGGAACATGGCAACTTATGATTTAAGAGAAGCAGTAAACTTATCCGCTAAAGCTTTACCACCAGAAGAAGATGAATTTGAATTTGCAGGTGTAGAAAAAGAAAAATGCGTTGAAGCGCCTGGTCATAGAGTAAAAGCATCTCCCGTACATTTTGAATGTGAATATGTACAAACAGTACGTATACCTACTGGCGATTCAGTATCAACTGTAGATATGGTAATAGGTCGTGTAGCACAAGTTCATATTGATGACGAAGTTATTCTAGATAATGGGAAACTTGATATACAATCTATTAGACCAATTGCACGTTTAGGATATTATGACTATACAGTTATCGACCAAATTTTTGAAATGAAAGCTCCATCTGCATCAAAAGAGGAATTGGCTGGTTTAGAAGGCAGAAATTTTGATAACAAATCACATTAATTTTTATAAATTACATTAATAACAATAAAATTGCCTACTTAATTTTACTTTATAGATTAAGTAGGCTGATTTTTTAGGCTCTTTGTCAAAGGTCCTTTTTCTATTCAGTCTTGTTTTTTGATACAAAAAAGCACAAAAATCTCTATAATTTAAATGTCCTACCAAATAAACTAAGAAGAGATTATGCGCCTATCAATTATTTTATATCAAGAACACTTGAAATTGAAGTCTCTAATCTTATTTCCGACAATAAACAGGAAGAAATTGAATATAAAGAACAAAGATTTAAGTGCTATTATGCGAATACGTAAAATTTTTGTATACGCATGATTATTGTGAAAGTTGTGGTGTACTACATAAAAACTATACTATTGTAAAAATGGGTTTAAAATAATAGCTAAAATATTTCAGCGAGACATCCTATATTGCTAATATTTATAAAAATAAACTTAAAAATAAAATGAATATAATACCTGAAACTGAAAGGACAGTTTCTAAAAGTGACCATGTTAAAAATGTTTCTTTAATCGTAAGTCCAAAATATTCTTTAAACATCCAAAATGCTGCATCATTTACATGAGAAAAGATTAAACTACCAGCACCTATCGCTAAAACTGCTAGCGCCACATTAGTATCTGAATTTTGTACAATTGGTAATATAATTGCTGTGGTAGATATTCCTGCAACTGTCGCAGACCCTAATGCAATCCTCAACACTGCTGCTATAATCCAAGCAAAAAGTAACGGAGACATTGATGTATTCGTAAAGCTCTCTTTAATTGTATCTCCTACACCACCATCAATAAGGATTTGTTTAAAGGCGCCACCACCACCTATTATAAGTAACATCATTCCAATAGGATATATTGAATTAGTTACTGAAGCCATTGTTTTTTCAATCCGTTTTCCTCTCCATAATCCCATAGAAAAAATAGCGAACATAACTGAAATCATCATCGCTGTCCCAGCAGTGCCTATGAAATATACAAAGTTTTCTAAATAGTTTATACCTTTGCCATCCTCATGTCCCGTTATTAATTGTAAAACAGTAGATAATAACATTAATAAAACAGGTAACAATGCCGTAAGTACACTTAATCCAAAGCTCGGCATTTCACTTTCAGAAAATTGCTTTTGAGTTCCTAACTCTGAAATATCTCCTTCTTTTCTAAATGCAGAAGGCACAATTTTTTCTGCAACTTTCAAGAATAAAGGTCCAGATATAACAGCTACAGGTATCGCTATTATTATTCCATACATAAGTACTTCACCAATATTAGCATGTAGCTCTTTAGCTATAACTGTTGGCCCTGGATGTGGCGGCAAGAACCCATGTGTTACTGATAAAGCTGCCATCATTGGAATACCAATTTTCAATTGTGATACATTAAGTTTTTTGGCAATAGTAAATACTAATGGTATAAGTAAAACTAAACCAACTTCTAAAAATAGAGCGATACCTATAATAAATGAAGCAATTATAATTGCCCATTGTGTATATCTTTCACCAAATTTTGAAATTAATGTTTCTGCAATTCTGCTTGCACCGCCACCATCAGATAGTAGTTTACCTAACATAGCACCAAGTCCAAATATTAAAGCTATATGGCCAAGCGTGCTTCCTATCCCATTTTCAATACTTCCCATTATTTCTTCCATAGGTATGTTTAAAAAAAGGCCGGCAATTACTGATGTAATTATTAGTGAAATAAAAGTATTTAGTTTTAAAACAATTATTAACACTAAAAGTATCGCCACGCTAACAACGACACTAAATATAACTCCAACTAAGCTCATATTTATCCCCCTTAATGCTATTTACCATTCGGCAATAGAACCATCCTTGTGTTTCCAAATTGGGTTTTTCCAGTTATGACTTTCTTTTGCTCGTTCCTTAACATAATCTTCATCAATTTCAATACCTAAACCGGGGGCGTCAGGTATTTTTACGAAGCCATTATCATATTCAAAAATACTTCTATTTTTTACATAATCTAATAAATCATTATCTTTGTTATAATGAATTCCTAAACTTTGCTCTTGTATGATTGCATTGTGACAAGTCGCATCTACTTGTAAACACGCAGCTAATGCTATAGGGCCTAAAGGACAATGTGGTGCTACTGCTACATCATACGCTTCTGCCATGGATATTATTTTTTTACATTCTGTAATTCCGCCAGCATGAGATAAATCAGGTTGGATAATGTCTACATACCCATCAGCTAACACTGATTTATAATCATAACGTGAGTACATTCTTTCTCCAGTAGCAATAGGAATAGAAAAGTTTGATAAACTCTTTAAAGTACCGTTATGTTCTGGCAATACAGGTTCTTCAATAAATAACGGATGTAAAGATTCCAATTCTTTAAATAAAATTTTAGCCATAGGTTTGTGTACTCGACCATGAAAATCAATACCTATACCAAAACCGTCCCCCATTTTTTCTCTAATCGCACTGACACGTTCAACTACATCCTGAACTTTTTTAAAGTCATCAATATATTGTAATTCTTCGGTTGCATTCATTTTAATCGCTGTAAAGCCTTTATCTGAAACCTTTTGGGCTTCTAAAGCAACATCAGTCGGTCTATCTCCACCTATCCATGAATAAACTTTTATTTTTTCTCTCGCTTTCCCACCTAATAATTGATGAACGGGAGCATTAAGGTGTTTTCCTTTAATATCCCAAAGTGCTTGGTCAATTCCAGCAATAGCGCTCATCAATATTGGTCCCCCTCTATAAAACGAAGAGCGATACATTTGGTTCCATAAACCCTCAATATTACATGGATCCTCGCCAATAATTTGATCCATCAACTCAGCTACTGCTGCTTTCACAGTGGCTGCTTTTCCTTCAATTACTGGTTCCCCCCAACCAGTAAGTCCACTATCTGTTGTTATTTTTAAAAACAACCATCTAGGCGGCACTTGATATAATTCATAACTTGTAATTTTCATGTTAATATCCTCCTATTTTATCTTTTTTATCAAATTTTCAGCTTTTACTTTAATTTCATTTAAAGATTCTTCATTAATTTCTAGACCACTTTTTACAATAGCACTACTAACGCCCACGCCAATTGAATTCATATCGATGTATTGCTTAATATTTGTTTCATCAATACCTCCAGTTGGTAACAAATCTATTTTATCTAGTGGCGCTCGAATATCTTTAATATATGCTGGTCCCATTTCAGATATTGGAAATACTTTTACTATATCTGCTCCTGCATTAACAGCGTATGTAATTTCAGAAGGCGTGAGAGCACCTGGAATTGAAATTATATTGTTTTTTTTCGTACAAGATATTACTTCTAAATTTGTATCTGGCGAAACAATAAATTTCGCACCTATATTTATAGCTTTCTGACAACAATCAGCATTTAGAACTGTGCCTGCTCCAATAAACATTTCTCCATTGTAAATTTCGTTTAAACTCTTTATAGACTCCAGAGCGTTTGGAGAATTAAGTGTTACTTCTACTAATCTAATACCTGCCTTATATAACTGTTCCACTATTTCTAAGGTATCTTTAGTATCATATCCTCTAATTATTGATATGATTTTATATTTCTTAATAGCATCAATGCTCATTTAAAATACTACCTTTCCACATCACTTAGTTGATGATTTAAAAATTGGTTTAATTCATTTAACGTTGGTAATCCATAAAAGTCTCCATAAGATGTTGTAGCTAAAGCTCCCATAGCTAAAGCATATTTAGACAATTGTGATAAATCATCAATATTATATTTTTGAATTCCATAAATTAAACCTGCCGCAAATGCGTCACCCGCACCTATTGAATCTATTTCTTTAACTTTATATGCTTCTTTAAAGAAACTTTCTTCGTGATTTGCAAAAAATGCACCATTAGAACCGTCTTTAATAACTAATAACTTAGCATCTGTTTCTTTCACAATTTCTTCATTTGTTTTACTTCCAAATAAAATGTTTGCTTCGCTACTACCAGTTAATAAAATATCAATGTCTTTAGCTATTTTTTTATAAAATTTTTTGAATTCATTTTGGTTCCAAAGTTTTTTTCGATAATTAGGGTCAAATATTACTGTTATTCCTCTTTCTTTAGCCTCTTTTATTAATGATATTGTTGTTTCATAAGTAAGTTGACTTAAAGATGGAGTAATACCAGTAATATATAACATGGTTGCGCTTTCAAAAATAGTTTTAAAAAAATAGCTGATTTCATAATGATTTATCGCACTAAACTTTCTAAAGTAATCTACACGAATTGTATTCGAAACGCTTCTTTCTTTAGTCATGATTCCAGTAGAATAATTATTTAAGCTAGTTAAAAATTGAGTACCTATCCCTTCTCCTCTTAATTGATATTGAATAGCATCTCCAACTCCATCATTACCTATAGCAGAGATAAATTGTGAAGCAACCCCTAATTTAGATAGCCCAATCATAGTATTCGCTTCAGCACCTGCAATATGAAACTGTGTGCTTTCTCTATGCATAAACTTACCATCATTAACTGAGAATACACCCATGACTTCTCCGTATGAAATTACAGTCAATTTATATCAACTCCATTTCTCGTTAAACCCATTGCTCTTGAAATAAAATAAGCGTTTTTCTTTATAAGAATTGGGATAGCTTTATTTTTAATAATTCGTTCTTTTGGTCCTGCGCAACTTATTGCACCAACAACTTGTTTTTCATCATTCAATATTGGTGCTGCGACGCAATATAACCCTATTTCATTTTCTTCATCATCTAAAGCGTAACCTTGTTCTTTAAATATTAATAATTGCTTTCTAAGTTCTGTAAAATTATCAACAGTTTTAGGTGTTATCTTTTCAAAGTCAATGTTTTCAAAAATATTTTCTAACGTCTTTATGTTATACATTGATAAGCATGCCTTGCCTAATCCAGTAGAATAAATTGGTTTGTTAACCCCTGGTTGGGCTGCCGTCCTGACAGATCTATCACTATCAAATTTAGTTAAATAAATCATTTCATTGTTTTGAGGATAAGCTAAAAAAATTGTTTCATTAATTTTTTCATTTAAATGCTTAACGTACGTCAAACTCTCATTATATAAATCTAAATCTTCCCGAGCTCTATTACCTAAATTAATCAATTTATGTCCTAATAAGTATTTATTTTGATAATCTCTCCTTATATATTTAGAATCCAACATTGTTTTAAGTAAGTTAAATAAACTACTTGGTGGGATATTCAACTTATCTCCTATTTCTTTTTCACTCAATGGAACTACAGCATCTTTCAATAACTCTAAAACCTCAAACACACGTTTTGCAGATTTAACCATACTAACCCTCCTAATTTCATATATGTGAAACTCATATATGTATGTGAAAGCATAAGAATATAATCATATTATTTTTTAAATGTCAATAATTAACATTTTATTTTACTATTATATATGTAACATGTTATTTAATTATATTTTCAAAGGTTTATACTAGAAAATTATATATTGCTTAATAAGATTACAATAAATTGTCCACTGTATTGGACAATTTTAAATTAAGCGCTTACAAAATATTAATATATACTCAATATATGAGGAGGGAATAATTTTGAATAAGGAGGAAAAAAAGAATACAGTTATAAATTTTTTACTAAATACCTCAGGGTACACCAAGGCAACTGAATTAGCTGATTTATTATCAATCTCTTCTAAGAGTATTTATCGTTTAATAAATGAAATTAATAATTCTACCACTAGTAAAAAAATTTATTCAGCAAAAGGAAAAGGATTTTATATCAATCCCGATTTTAATAGTTTAGAAATTACACAAGATATTATTTCTAAAAGAGTAAAGTTAACAATGTCACCTATTGAAAGAAGAAACGAAATTATAAAGGACCTTTTAATAAGCTCCCCAAAACCAATTAACGTCAACCAGATTGTAAATAAATTTTATATTAGTGAAAGTATGTTATCAGTAGATGAAAAAGTCATTATAGAAACTATCGAACAGTTTAATCTAAAACTCATTCGTAAAGATCGTACCCTGGTAATTTCAGGGGATGAATCCAATATTAGAAGTGCGTTAATGCAAAGTATGGATACGTTAAATTTAAACGTTGAAAAATTATCTAGTATTCCGAAAAGCATGGAAGAGAAAGATAAAAATTTTGTTTATAACCAAATAAGCACTATTGAAAAAACACTTAATGTTAACATCCCATATCCATATAATATTAATATATTTTCACACCTATATATTTTAATATTACGTTTTAGAAAACATGGGAAGCGTGATTTTAGAAATCATAAAAATATAGAAACTGATGAAAACACTATGGATTCAAGGTATTTCAGAATTTGTGATATCATTATCAAAAATTTCGAGACATACTTATCTTCCAAGCTACCTGTCATAGAAAAAGACTATTTGTATAAGTACCTAACATCGTATCGAATAGAGCATGATGAACCTTCAAACAATGAAAAAGAATGTGACTTTACAGATGACATTAAAAATTTTGCTAACAATTTAATAACACCTATGGAAAAAAGATTGAATAGTGATTTTTCTAACGCTAAGTTTCGTATTGATTTAATGAAACATATAAAGCCTATGATAAATAGGCTAGAGAACAATATTCTTATTAAAAATACTTTATTAGAGCAAATAAAGTTCGAATATTCTGAAATATATTTTCAAACATCTTATATTTCTAAAAAACTATTACCAACCATTTCAGAAGATGAGATTGGGTTCTTAACGCTATATTTTGCTCGTGAAATAGAACGTAACCCTAGAAAAATCAGAACACTTATTACATGTACAACTGGTATAGGGACCTCGGAACTATTACGGGTCAAAATTGAAAAAAACATTCCCGAGATTGAAGTAATAGATGTAATATCATCAGATATTATCAACAGTGAAATTATTAATGATATTGATTTAATAATTTCCACTATTTCAATAAAGAATTTTGACATTAGGCCTGTCGTTGTTGTAAGTGCAATGTTTAATAAAAATGACCAAGCAAAATTAAAATCTTTTATTCCAAAGTTAGGTGTTAATTATGAATGAAATTTTATTTGAAATAACTACAAAATCAAATAATGAGTACAAAATTTTAGACGATATTGAAAACTTACTTATTGAAGAGGACATTATTGATAAAAAGAACACCATGTCAAAGGACATTGCTTTTAGAGAATCAAAAGGAAACTTAGAAATATATCCAAAAGTAATATTGCCACATATTAAAGAATCTTACATTCATAAAACTCGTATTATCTTAGTCAAAAACAATTCCTCACCTATAATGTGGCAAAACAGACTAATAGATTTAATTATTTTAATAATAATGCCTATGAAAGCTGAAGACAGAGAGAAAAATTTAATAAGAAGTTTTATGAAGAACTTAGCAAATGAAGATTATATAAAAAAATTGATTACAAAGGAGTAATGTGTATATGAATATCGTAAGTGTTTGCGCGTGTACAGTAGGTATTGCACACACATATATAGCAGCAGAGAAATTGGAACAAGCAGCTAAAAAGAAAGGACATTTAATTCAAATTGAAACGCAAGGAACTATTGGTTCCGAAAATGAGTTAACTGAAGAATCAATAAACAATGCAGATATTGTGTTACTCGCAGTCGACGTAAAAATATCAAATAAAGAGCGTTTCGATGGAAAAAAAATAGTTGAAATACCTACAGATTTAGCAATTAAATCACCAAATAAGTTAATTGAAAAAATAGAAGAAATTGCAGCAAGCAAAAGTTAAGAGGTGAAAATTTGGAACTTACAAATATCTTAGACAAAAATATTATTTTTCCTAAATCAGATTATACTAACAAAGATGAAACTTTAAAGAATTTAGCAGCATCATTTAAAAAAGAACATTACATCGACGATATAGATGTTTTTTTAAATGATGTATATAACCGGGAAAATGAAGGCGTTACTGGAATTGGTAATTTACTAGCAATTCCACATGGCAAAAGTAAAAGTGTTCAGAAGCCAGGTGTCGCAATTGCAACATTAAATAATAAAGTGGAATGGGAGTCATTAGATAATGATGGCGCTCAAATTGTATTTTTAATTGCCATAGGCATCGAAAACTCAAAAGACCACTTAAAATTACTATCGCAAATAGCTAGAAAGTTAGGTAATGATGAAATAAACACTAAATTACTTGATGCTAAAAGAAAAGAAGAAATCATACAGATACTTACATCTTAAAGGGGATGAGGTTTATGAAATCATTTTTTAATAGTTTAAATTTTAAAACACATTTATTAACTGCCATTTCCTATCTTATCCCTGTGGTTTGTGGTGCTGGGTTTATGATAGCTATAGGAATGGCATTCGGTGGAGATAGCTCTGCCGATTTAACTAAAACAGGTTATTCATTTTGGGATGTTCTCGCTGTAATAGGAGGGCTTGGATTAAAATTATTACCTGTAATAATTGCTACTGGTATTTCTTATTCTATTGCAGACAAACCAGGTATTGCTCCTGGTGTAATTATAGGTTTAACCTCATCAGCTGTTGGCGCAGATTTTATAGGTGGCATCATTGGAGGGTTTCTTACAGGATACCTTGTATTACTAATTATTCAATTCGTAAAATTACCAAATTGGGCTAAAGGTCTTATGCCAATGCTTGTTATTCCATTTATCGCTTCACTCGTCGGAGGATTGATTATGGTTTATATCATTGGAGTTCCTATTGGTGCTTTTACACATTGGTTAACGGAATACTTACAATCGTTAAATGGCACTTCTAAATTATTCTATGGCCTATTGATTGGAGTACTAGCTAGTATTGACTTTGGCGGACCGATTAACAAAACAGTATTTGCTTTCGTTTTGACATTACAAGCACAAGGTATTCACGAACCTATAACTGCATTGATTGTTGTTAATACTGCCACACCTTTAGGGTTTGCTTTAGCATACTGGGTTGCTAAAATTTTCAAAAAAAATATTTATAAACAAGTTGAAGTCGAAACGTTAAAAACTGCTTTTCCAATGGGGCTCATTGAGATTGTTGAAGGGGTTTTACCACTGGCATTAAATGATATCATACGCAGTGTTGTTGCAACTGGGATAGGCGGCGCTGTTGGTGGTGCGATTTCTATGGTACTCGGTGGAGATGCACAGGTGCCATTTGGAGGTTTATTAGTACTACCTACCATGTCTCAACCATTTACTTTTGTACTAGCTGTATTAGCTAATGTAATTGTTACTGCTCTAGTTCTTACCATTTTAAAAAAGCCAATTGATGAATCAAACGACATAAAAGACGAGACAGAAGAAGATGAAATAGATTTAAATGAACTAAAGATTACTTAAGGAGGAAAATTTATGGTGAATGCAAAATTTTCTCCATCACTTATGACGATGGACTTAGATAAGTTTAAAGACCAAATCACTTTTTTAAATAAACATGTGGATTCGTACCATATAGATATTATGGATGGACACTTTGTACCAAACATTACTTTGTCACCTTGGTTTATTGAACAAGTTAAAAAAATTTCTTCTGTACCAATTTCTACACATTTGATGGTAACTAATCCAACTCAATGGATAGATCAATTAATAAAAATTGGAAGTGACTATATTTGCGTACACGCAGAAGTTATGAACGGAATTGCTTATCGTTTAATCAATCAAGTACACAATGCAGATTTAAAGTTTGGAGTTGTTTTAAACCCCGAAACTAAAATTGATGTAATAACACCATATATCGATTTAGTCGATAAAATAACTATTATGACTGTTGACCCTGGTTTTGCAGGTGAAAAATTTATAGATAATACACTAGAAAAAATACGAGAGTTACGTGTTTTAAGAGATATCAATAACTTTGGGTATCTTATAGAGATGGATGGGTCTTCAAATAAAAATACTTTTGAAAAAATTCAAAAAGCTGGACCAGATATTTATATATTGGGACGGAGCGGCCTCTTTGGATTGAACGAAAGTATTGAAGAATCATGGCATGAGATGTTAGAAGATTTTAATAAAGCAAAGTCACAAATTTTATAACTATAATTTCAACAAACACAGCAACAACCTATGTCAAAAATATATCTGAATAAAAACAAATGTCAATTTCTATATTATTTAAATAGAAATTGACATTTATTATTCAATAGAGACCATATCTCCATGCTTCTATAAAAAACACATCATTTATAATAAACTTCCCTTTATTGTTGATTTGCTAATAATAAAGGGAAGTTTATTATGTGATGCTTTGGTCAAATTAACGTACGTAATAATGTTCCTTGTTTATATAGAATATATTTCTACTTTTCGATAACGTTGTTAAATAAGAACTTGTTTTTCTTATTGTATTGAATATAAGAAGGATAAGTAACTATAGAGCCATAAAAATTTTGGTGCGTCAAAACAAAAATATTATCAAAAAATTATAAAATAATAGTTCAACATAGTATGAAATTCTTAAAACTGCTTTATTATAATGCTGTTAGACCGCCATCAATAACAAATTCAGCCCCTGTAGAATAACTAGCTTCATCTGAAGCTAAAAAGATAACCATATTTGATACTTCTTCTACTTGTGCTACACGTCTCATAGGAATCGTTTTTTTGAATTGTTCTACTTGTTCTTTAACATCTTCTTGCTCTAACATAGGTGTTTGGATAACCCCTGGGTGTACGGAATTCACACGAATATTAAAGGGAGATAATTCTCTAGATGCTGCTTTAGTCATACCTCTAACAGCAAATTTTGTATCAGTATATCCAATAGCTCCCCCTACTAAACCGTTCATAGATGATATGTTAATGATTGCACCGGCATTTTGAGATTTCATAGTTTCTGCTACAGTCTTCATACCTAAAAATACAGAAACCTGGTTAATATTCACAATCTTCATATAACTTGCTAAACTCAATTCTTCTAAAGGTGTACTGTAAGTAATTCCTGCATTATTAACTAATACATCAATACGCCCCCACTTCTCATTAACTGTGCTTATTACATTGCTCCAATGTTCTTCATTCGCCACATCATGTTGAATAAATATAGCGTTTTCTCCGAGTATTTGAGAAGTTTGTAACCCTAGATCTTTATTTATATCAGTAATCACAACTTTTGCACCTTCACTTAATGCTTTTTCAGCATGCATTTTGCCCATACCTTGTGCAGCTCCAGTAATAATTACAACTTTATCTTTTAATCTTTTCATTTTTCTATACACTCCTTATTTGGTTCAATTTATGTTTTTAACGTTAGCTATTAAGCACTACAGCGACAATTAATGTCTATCATACTTAAATATTAATTCACCATTTAAATCATCTATTGATGTATAACGAAAACCTAACTTTTCATATAACGCTCTTGCAATATCATTGTTTCTAACAATACTTAAATAGATTGTGTTTATATCATAATTATTTAAAACTAAATTTATCAGCAATTTCATAGCTTCTCGTCCATAGCCTTTACGTTGATGTTGTTCATCAATAAGAATTCGATCAATCCAAGTTTCTTTGTTTTCTCCAAAGCAACCATACATCGCAAAGCCAACGACAATATTATCTTTATAAATTGCTACTGGATGCCACTGTGAAGATTTCTCGGCTTCGTTTAAACAATCCGTTATTGTTTCTATGAAATGAAATTGTTTCTTGGCTATTTTTAAATTTTTAACTTCATTTATATTAAATGAATTAATACTTTCTATATAAATACCCATAATTCCTCCTCGTCTTCTCCCTAAAATTATTATCTTTTTGCTTATTTTCAATTTATAAAAATCAGGCGTTTATTATACCGTTAAATATTTTACCGGAAAGATAATTACTGGTATATTAACATTATAACTTATTTTTAGGAAGGAGATAACATGGAAAACAACAATTTTTTTGAACTTATTCATAATGCCGAACTGTTTAATGATGCTACAATGACACTTTTTATGAAAAAATTTAATATGAACGTCAATATTTCACAGATTTTGGCTTTATCCAAATTAAAAGAGGAGGGGCCACAAAAAACCTCGTCTCTTGCGCTTTCCTTAGGCTATACTTCTGGCGCTATTACTAAATTAACGAACAACCTTATAAAAGAAGACTATATAGTAAGAGAGCAACAAGAAAATGACCGACGTGTTATTTTAATTACAATTACTGATCGAGGATTAGATGTTTTAGAAGAAGCTCAAAAGCAAGGGCGAAACATGAGAAATGAAGTTTATTCTGTTTTAAACACCCAAGAAGTTGAGCAACTACTAAGCATACAAAAGAAATTATTTGAACGTGTAAAATATCTAAATACAGAAAGCAGATAAATATTTTAAATTTTAGAGGTGGCTTAAATGCATAAAGAAAGGTTACATTTTGCGTGGTTAATATTAATAGGGCTCTGTGTTTCTGTAGGATTAGGGAAAGCAGCGTTAAATAATTCAGCAGGTTTATTTTTATCCCCTGTGTCCCAAGATTTAAATGTAGGCGTAGGGAGTTTAACGATTTATTTAAGTGTTTCTTCGATTGTTACCCTGCTGTTTCTTCCGTTTGGAGGAAAACTATTATCTAAATATAGTGCACGGTTAGTATTATTTTTTGCCATTGTTTTCCAAGCAGGGGCGTTCGCTTTATTTGGTTTAATGAATTCAATTTGGGGATGGTACCTCTTAGCTATACCGCTCGCTATCGGCGGGGTTTTCATTACTGTAATAGGTGGTCCTGTTTTAATCGAAAGATGGTTTAGTAAAGGGAAAGGGCTGGCCCTTGGTATTTTATCAGCAATTGGAGGGTTACTGGGTGTATTTGCGCAACCTATTATAGGCGCTTTAATTAGTCAGTTTGGTTGGAGAAATGCATACTTTATTACAGGATTAGGTGTGCTTATTATTGTTGCACCTATCATTTTATTATTAATTCGTAATTCTCCTAAGGATAAAAATACAAAAGCTTATGGAGATACAAGCACTGATATAGATCCCCATAAACAAATACAAAACATCGAAGGTATTTCGTATACTACGGCCAAAAAAACACCAGCTTTTTTCTTATTAGTCCTATTTTTCTTCATTATTACCGCCATATCAAGCTTTACAATGCATGTTCCCACTTATCTTGTTAATCATGGACAAAAAGTTAGTATTGCTGGCGCAATGATGTCTGCACTGATGGTAGGTGTTTTTGTCGGTTCACTCGTATTTGGTTATCTAACAGACAAGATTGGCGCAAAAAAAGTGGGTTTATTGGCTATGATACTAGGGCTAATCGCTACTATTTTATTGATTGCTATGCCTGATTTTATTGTGGTAGTAGCTGTTGCTTTATTCTTATTTGGAGTGTTTACTTCATCGATTGGAACAATAGCACCAGCGATGGCTTCGTCATTATTTGGAAGTAAAGACTATAGTCAAATTTATTCCACCTCATCAATTGGCTTAGCCCTTGCATCTATTGTCGCTTTACCAGCTTATGGTTTTATATATGATATTTCAGGAAGCTATACCGCGGGCCTTATTATTATTATTTTACTATTTGTGGTTAATATCATTGCGATTATTTTGGCTTTTAAAAATAAAGAAAAACTTGTTAAAGAAGGATATTGGAATTCTAAAAAGAAAGGTGATTTAAATGGCTAGACTAGATAATAAAATTGCTATCGTAACAGGTGGCGCAGGAGGCATTGGTTCAGGGATTGTAAGAGCCTACGTTAAAGAAAATGCGAAAGTTGTTATTGCTGACATTGCTGAAGAAAAAGGACAGGCATTGAGCCAAGAATTAAACAACCAAGGTTATGATACTTTCTTTATCAAAACAGATTTAAGTAATAAAGCATCATTACAAGCTTGTGTGGACCGTACTATACAGACTTATGGACAAATTGACATATTAGTTAATAACGCTCATGCATCTCGTATGAATAGTTTTTTAAACATTACGGAAGATGATTTGAATTTGTCATTTAATACGGGGTTTTATGCGACGTTTTATTTATGCCAAATGGTAATTCCTTATTTAAAAGAAACACAAGGAAACATTATAAACTTTGGTTCTGGCGCAGCTGTTAAGGGAGATAAAAATCAAGGGTCTTATGTTGTGGCTAAAGAGGCTATTCGTGGTATAACTCGCGTTATCGCAAATGAATTCGGAGCGTTTGGTATCAATGCTAATGTGATTTCGCCTATTGCTTATTCTGAAGGTGTTGATCAATGGAGAAAAGATAACCCAGAATATTATAATCAAGTTGTCCAAGGCATTCCTCTACAAAAATTTGGAGACGTTGAAAAAGACATTGGGCCGGTCGCTGTATTTCTAGGAAGTAAAGATGCTCAATATATTACTGGACAAACCGTAATGGTAGACGGTGGTAGTATTAAATTATATTAATCATATAAAGAAAGCGTGATAAATAATGAAAAATAAAGTTGGTATTGTAACCGCAGCAGGTAATGGCATTGGTAGAGCAAGTGCTATCGCCTTTGCAAAAGCAGGCGCAAAAGTTGTCGTATCAGATATTTCTGAAAAGGCGGGATATGAAACTGTAAGACTCATTCAAGACGAAGGTGGAGAAGCACAATTTATTAAGTGTAATGTAGCCGAAGAAAAAGACGTTAAAAATTTAATTGACCAAACTGTTAAACAATTTGGTCGATTGGATTGGGCACATAATAACGCAGGCATCGGCGCTCCAACAGCTCCATTAACAGAGATTGATACAGACCGTTGGCAGCGTGTAATAGATATTACTTTAACTGGTACATTTTTATGTTTGAAATATGAGATACCAGCTATGCTTGAATCTGGTGGAGGCGCAATTGTTAATACAGCATCTACAGGTGGTTTAGTTGGAACACCTGGTTTAACTCCTTATATTTCTGCTAAACACGGCGTTAATGGGTTAACTAAAAGTGCGGCATTAGAATTTGGCAAACAAAACATACGCATTAACTCAATTTGTCCTGGTATGACAAAAACAGCAGCTGTAGAAAATTGGAGTCAAGAAGCAGAAGAACAAGCGAAAGCTTTTGAATCTGGTATTCCGATGGGCCGTATGGGCATACCAAATGAACAAGCAAGCGCTGCGGTTTGGTTATGTTCTGACCAGTCTTCTTTTATTACAGGCATTAACCTTCCCGTCGATGGCGGGGAAACTGCAGAATAAGATTTTATTTTTAGTTATTCTACATGAATAAATTTGTCAACGTAATTATGTTTAAGGTTGTTAGTAAGATCATAGTACCAGTTATTATCGATTAGATTGCGCTTATTATCTTATCAGCAAATAGAAGCGACAATAGATGGTATACGCGAAAAAATAGGTTTTGATTCTTTTTTAGCTTCACCAATTGATTTATCACTGAGATCAAAAATTTTTTGACACTGTTTTAATCAATAATTCTTAACCTCATTAAACCAGCAAATTGTATTAATTGATTTCTAGATATTTTACATCCCTTTAAATCATCTTTACTTACGGTGAATTTGGTTATAATAAAAAAATCACAAGAAACATTGCCTTTTAATCAAGCTAATGAACGTAGAAGTATGCATATATTTAAGAAATATTTATTACCTAGAATGTCTTGGCACTGCATGTTAACAGCCCTTAGGTAAAATAGAAAAGAGCTTACAGCAGATTATTGTTTTCTGTAAGCTCTTTTTTATATTTTGAAATATAAAAAATCATTCCTATATTTATTATCGCTATAGAGGCTATTATTATTATTCGGCAATATTTTATTAACCTTTTTTATTAATCTCTTCCTCACTACGGTTTAAGACTATACGCCTTAAATAATTACTAGTAATATAGCTTTAATTTAGGGTGCCTTACTACAAAGAATACTAATCCGATAATTGTTCATATACCTAATGCAATATATGCAGGTATAGATAAAGAGGCAGGAGGACCAGGAATTAATAATAATAATAAAAAAACGAAATATACAATTGACCCTCAAAATAGCAAATGTTTTATAAAAAGATGCATATGAATTACTTGCTTTTTTATAACTAAATAGTTTCGTTGCTTATAAGCAAGTAATAAAATAGGCAATAGATATTCCTGTAAAGGACATATCTACAATCCAATTTAATGCTGTTCTACCTAACCAAGGGCGATTAAAGTAATAGTAAATCAGAATATGATATCTATATGTGGTGTTTTATATTTAGAATGTAATTTACCAAATATTTCTGTCATAATACCTGAACGCTCCATTGAAAATAGTAAGCGATTTGAACTCATCAAAAACCTATTTAAACCAGTAAATATTGCTATAATTATAGCAATTGCTAATAATGCTAAACTATATTCCCAAATGCATTTTGAATTACTGCCCTGTTAGCCATAAATCACTATTTAAATGATTGGGATTCAAACTTATCCATCCCGTAACCAGTAGCATAGTGACATAAGTTAATGCTGTTGCAAGTATGCTATAAACGATTAATTTGGAGGGAAATTGAACTCTTCTGTTGTTTGAGGTATATTATCAAATCCAATATATGCCCATGGAGCTACAGCTACCATCATAATTATAGAACTAAACAAACCTTGAGATTCTTTTGTTAATGTTTTTAAACTTTCAAATGAAAAACTATAACTAGAGAATGCACTGAAAAATAATAATAAAATAATTGAAATAATAGCTATACAAAAATAGTATTGTAATGATTCTGAAACACTAGCTTCTTTAATGGTAATGAGCATAAAAATAATTAATAATATAGATGCTACTAAAATATCAGTAATATATACATCCTATCCCCCCACATCCCCAATGGTATACAACTTATCTATATTTAAAATCTTCGGCATTAAAAATTTAAATAATAAACTAAAAGTCATGGCATTTAGCGCGACTACACAAATATACTCAAAAGTTAGAAACCAAGAAGAAAGGAAACTTACATATCGCTCAAAATCTAAAAAACTAAAAGTAAAAGCTCCTTCTGAAACAGGAAAACGTTCACCTTATTGTGTTTTAGTTCTTTATTTGCTTCTACGTATGTAATATTTTTATTAATATTATCAAAAGGTAAACTTTTGTTTAATTGCTTTGAGATTTGATATCCATAATTTCCATTAACATCATTAACTATAGCAATTGGGAGTTTATTAATATCTCCCGGCATAGCTTTATATCCTGGCAAGAGATAGCTAAAATCACTAAGTCATAAAAGACAAACATAAATATTGCTCCTTTAGCTCCTTTTGTTTTTATAAATTCTTGTTTATCATAACTTATACACATTAGTGTAAATAGTAAATTATAAATTGTTGAAAAATTATTACTTTAAGAATAAGGTATTCAATGAGTTTCTATTAATAAAAAATAGGTGGTTTTTAAATGAAAATTTCAAAGATAATTAATGCAAATATTTTAGATATGATAGATAACAAGCCTTATCTTGCTACATTGTATTTAAAAGATGGGTATATTGATCAAATTATCTCCCAAGATTCAATTATAAAAGATAATGAGGCACTTGATTTAGAAGAAAAATGGATTACACCTGGTTTTATTGACACTCATAGTCATCCCACAGCATATGGTACTACAAAAACAATGGTAGATTGTTCTGCAAATAAAATTTCTAATATAGATGAATTAATTCAGCAATTCAAAGTACAAAAAGAAAATTTATACAAAAAGGGTTGGGTTATGGGCTTCGGTTATAATGAAAAATCATTAGAAGAACAAAGACATCCTAATCGCTTTGATTTAGATAAAATTTCAGAAGATATTGCTATATGCGTTATGCACTATTCAGGGCATATGGCTACTGTTAATACAAAAGCTTTAGAATATATGGGGGTTAGTTTGGATGACCCAGATCCTGAGGGTGGCTACTATGAGCGTGACCAACATGGCAAAGTTAATGGTGTATTAATTGAAATTCCAGCAACTGCAAAATTACAACGTGTTTTACCTGAGGCTAAACCAGAAGATACTATCTATACAATGAATTTAGCTGTAGATGACTATGTTAAAAGTGGTATAACTAGTACATCTGATTTATTAATTGGTAGTAGAGGATATATAGATTATGAGGGAGTACTTAAATTTTTGGAGTCTCCTCAGAGAATTCGCACACGTTGGATGTTAAGTCATGAGTTATTAGAGCAAAATCACAATTTAAAAAATATTCATGCTAACGAAATTGAAGAAAAGTTAAATAATATAAGTAATGGTATGGGACATTTAGGTGGAGTTAAATGTTTTAGCGATGGCTCTATACAATTACAAACTGCATCAATTCGTAATAAATACTTGGATGGCAGTGAAGCGCCTGCACCATTAATGAGTAACAACAAATTAATTGATATATTTAAACATTTTCAAAAATTAGGATTTAATATCGTGACGCATGCTAATGGTGATTTTGCTGCTAAGTCAGTCATTAACGCTTATAAAGCTACAGCTGATTATAAAAAAACACCTTTATTAAATCGTATTGAACATCTACAAACAGTCACACAGGATGATATTAAAGAAATGGCTGAACACAACATTGGTGGTTCTTTCTTTATCAATCATGTATATTATTTTGGAGATTTACATCGTGATGTATTTTTAGGTGAAGATAAAGCACAAAATTTAGACCCATTAAGATGGGCTGAAGATGCGCATATGACATTCACAATTCATACAGATGCACCTGTTACACCGATTTCTCCTTTAGAATCAATTCAAATTGCAGTTAATAGAATCACAAAAAATGGGAAAGTTTTAGGTGAAAACCAACGTTTAACACGAAGCGAAGCATATAAAAAAATGACTATAGATGCTGCTAAGTTGAATAATACTCATGCCTGTGAAGGGTCTATCCAAGAAGGCAATGTAGCTGATTTTGTAATTTTAAATCAAAACCCACTTAATGATAAAGTAATATTGAATGATGATTTAATTGAAATGACTATATGCAACAGTGAAGTTATATACTCTATTTAATATATTTATTTAAGGAAAGTATGATACTTATAACATTCACAAATTGTATAATACTGTAGTTGCCTTTTTCTCAGGGGGCCAACTTAACCCAGAGAGGAGGACATTATCTACATTGAAAACCCTTGTTCACCTGACACTCCATTCATCAGTGATTATATTATTGCGTCATTTACGTATTGGTTAAACAAAATAGACGATTAGTCATATCTACAAAACCCCTTCATTACCAGTAATAGTGAGGGGTTAGTGCGTCTATGTTAGTTTCTTGATAAATGTTTTATAACATCCTAAATGCGTCTCCAACATTTCTTGCCACTTTCATTTCAATCCAATGACCTAAAAACATAATTAAAGTTAATGTAGCTAACCCCAAAAAAGAGCCATCGTATAATCTGTCGTACTACTAATATTATTAATATAAAAAGCATACAAGCTATAAATATAAGCTACCGAAATACCTAAAGCAACTAATATCATCGTGCTTGTTTTTTCAACTCCAAGTTCATCTTTTTCGCCAATTAAAAACGGCTTACCTCCATAAAAGAATAAAATTTTAGCAAGTATTAACCTACTCATTCAGAGCCTGAAAATGTGAATTGAAATGGTAATTCAGCTCCCATCATTGACGATAAAATAATGATAGGTATTGCAAAAATTAATGAGACAAATAATTTAACTTTAAACTCACCATGATAGTGATGTTCGTAATCACTGCTATGGTCATGGTTTCCATAGTGATCATGATGTTCATGGTTTGGCAAATCTTCATACTTTTAATTATCAAAACATCACATACCCTAGAGCGTATAATGACAACATTATGCATAACAACAAGTTCATATATTCTTGAATCATTTAATAGTCACTTTTTATTAACATAATCGATGATTAATAGAAAAATATACATATTAAAGTAATTCTCTTAAATCTTTCATAATTATATTTTTTAATAAAGGCTGTTATTAAACTCATAAAAATACTTAGTTTAATAACCATTTTTATAGAAGTATAATAAATTTTAAATATATTGGAGATAAGTCATTTGATTAGAAAGGGGAAAACATTTTAATACAAGAAAATGTTTAAATAAAGGTGATTAAGAAGCAATAATTGGTAACAGTAAGGTCCAAGGACATTTAGTTGGTGGTTGTTTAAAAATGTTTAATACTTCGAGAGGGAGAAATTTATCTCCAGATGTTAGTGAATTCAATAATTCGATAATTTTCATAGAAAAACACCTCCGAATAAATTCCTCCTGAAAATGAATTCAACGAAAGTGTCTCTATTTTACATCCTATATTTGAAATCATTTTAGCAAATAAGGAATATCTTTAATGTTTTATTCTTTTTTATTTAATTCTTCTATTATTAGCGGTAATTCTGTTATATCTTGTAATACGTAATCTGCCCCATTAGCTATAAATTTTTGTTTTGTTTCTTCTATAATTTTATTTTTTTCCTCTTTATTCAAATTATTCCACTCATTTTCTCTTAATCCAACAACCGAACTGCCTTTAATAATACCTACTGCTGTAACACCACTATTAACTGCTTCTTTGATATCGGATACAGTATCTCCTACTTTTATTACTTCATGAACCGATTGTAATTCGAGTTGACGCATATTTTCAAAAATCATATATGGATACGGTCTACCGTGTCCCCCCACATCATCAGCTGTTACAATATGGTCAGGTGCATATCCCTTTTCTTTCGCAGCTGAACTCACTATTTTCATCATTTCTCTTGTATATCCTGTTGTAGAACCAATAACATATCCTTTTTCTCGAAGATCGTCTATGACTTCAGTCACATTAATTATTGGATCAGTAAATGATTTTAGATTCTTCATTAATAGCTTTTCAAATTGATTATATAAATTATCTATGTCTTGTTCGCTATGTGCTTTGCCGTATTGTTTTTGCCACAATTGTTGTATTCTTGGCATTTCTAACATAGTTTGAATATGATCTCTTTTTAACATACCCATTGGTTCACGAGCTTCGTCTATTGTCACTGTTACTTCGGCTGCTTTAAAAATATCTATAAATACATTTACAGGTGCAAAGCAACCAAAGTCAACTGTAGTACCAGCCCAATCGAATATAATTCCTTTGATTTTAGTCATATTTATTCCCCTTCCTTAACTTGATATTCTTTTATTACTTTAATTAATAATTCAAAGTCACTTCGATGTAAATCGCCAATATTACCAATTCTAAATGAAGGTGTATCCATTAATTTACCAGGATATAATACAAAATCCCTCTGTTTCATATATTCATAAAAAGCTTTAAACTCAAACGATTCATTAGGATATAAAAATGTAGTAATAATTGGTGATTGTACTGTACTTTTAACATAAGGTTCAAATCCAATTTTCTTCATTTCATTGATAATATACGTATTGTTACTTTGATATCGTTGATATCGTTGTTCTACACCGCCTTCTTCTTCTAATTCGCTGATAGCTTGTCTGAAAGCCCCAACTACGTGTGTGGGTGAAGTAAAACGCCATTTGCCATCTATATCCATATTTTTCCATTGATCATAAAGGTCTAGGGAGACACTCGACGCGTTCCCTTCACATAGTTCTAATGATGTTCGTTTGGCGATAACAAATCCAAATCCTGGCACACCTTGAATACATTTATTAGCGCTACTAATTAAATAGTCAATATCTAATGCTTGTATATTGATTGGGACACCACCAAAACTACTCATTGCATCTAAAATAACTTTCAAGTTGTTTTGAGTAGCCATTTCGCATATTTCTTCGATTGGATTTAAGATACCTGTCGTTGTTTCGCAATGAACAAATGCGATATGCGTAATTGAGGTGTCACTATCTATTATTTCCTTCAGTTCATTGATATTAGGTATTTCATTATATGCTAAATAGACTGGAGTAACGTTTTTTTTCATTACTTGCGCCATCTTAACCATTCTTTCACCATACGCACCATTGCTAATAATAAGTATATGATCGTCATCGGATAATGCTGTCTGTAGTACGCTCTCTACTACGAAACTGCCGCTCCCTTGTTGTAACACTGTCGTATACTTACTAGAATCTGTCATTCCTATTGTTAACAATTTTTGACGTATTGACTGTGTTAGACTTTTATAGTCATCGTCCCAAGTACATCGATCTTCTAACATTTGCGCTTTTACTGTTTCCGTTGTTGTCAATGGTCCTGGTGTTAAAAGTTTATATTGTGACATAATAAACGCCTCCTTAGTTATTTTCTACTAGTTTTTTAGCATCGTTAAAAATATCTTGATGTTTTTCTAATAATTCTACCGTTAAGCGTTCATCCCATTTTTTAGGATATTTAGGCTCCTGCGTTTTCTCTACTTCTTCCCCCTGATATAAAGGCACTGGATATGTTTTCAGTAAATCTTCACGGCCATGTTGTTGAATTGTTTGAACCATTTTCTGTGCTTTCTGTTGTTTCTTACCGCCCTTATTCACTACAGCTGCAGCTTCCACTAGTGAATAATTACCTTCTTTAGGGTCAATAAAGTGTATCGGATTTCCATTCTGTTCAGATTTAACGGCTTGGGCTCTTAATCCAATACCAACAGCTACTTCCCCAGACTCTACTTTTTTAAGTGGTCCTGAACCTGAACTTTCTAAATGAGGCCCTGTATTATCAATTAGTTTTTCTAAAATTTTGCTACCTTCGTCATTACCATATTGTCCTAAAATACTTTGAATGACTAACCACCCGGTTGAGGATTCCATAATATTTGGCATTGCAATTTGATTTTTGTATTCAGGTTGGGTCAAATCTTTTACTGTTTTAGGAATAGGTAAGCCTTGTTTTTCTAACGCTTTAGTATTCACAAATAAAGAGCCCATGTTTCCTAATAATGGAATTATATAATTAGGAAAGGAATCAATTGTCTTTTTCTGTTTTTCTGCTTCCATTGACGCAAACATATTATTTTTATCTTGTGCACTTTCTAAGTAATAGGTAGATTGTGTAACAACATCTGCTTCAATATTTTTACCTTCTGCAATCATTTTCCCTCCTAATTCGGCAGTAGAATGTGGTTGAATAATATATTCTCCTTTAAAGCCATGTTGATCTAAAGTTTTTTCCATAACAGTAATGGCTTCTTCATCAGAATTCGTTGCAATGACGACTTTATCGGTAGATGAGCCAAGACCAAAATAAGAAAAATATAACAGTATTAGGCATAGTAATACACCAACAAACAGTTTCAATTTCATTTAGCTCTCCCCTTTTCTACTTTGTGACTTTAGCCACCAACTCGTTAACAGTCGCGCAATAACATTAGTAATAAAAATCAAAATTGAGAGGATAAAGATATCTACAAACCGATTAAAGTGTTGTAGCTGATTAATTTGTGTAGATACGATTTGTGTAGATGTCGACACCAAAAAGATCACACCACTAATAGTTACCATTGCATTGATAAAATAATAATTAACCATTTCTACGATAGTTGTTTTCATGTTAGGAATAATAATTTTGAATATTGTCTCCATCCAAGTATCTTGCATTAATGTACTTGTTGTATCCCACGAGGGATTCAGCTTATCTAACGCAGACTTAGCCATTAAGAATGGTGTCGTATAATAATGCACTACAATACTCAAAATAATGATAAGAAATGTGCCTTTAATACTACTATTTTGGAAAAACAATAAATATGAAAGACCTAAAATCATTCCTGGAACGGTATTCGTAACCATCGATATCATTTTCAACACTTGTTTTCCATATAATTGAGTACGCACAGTAATGAGCGCACCACAGAAACTAACAATAGTCCCAAAGACTGCTGTTGCTACAGCTACAAATAATGCTTGAATATAAATATGAATCAAAATATCATCTTGAAATAATTTGATTACATGCGTTAATGTAAAGTTCAATTGATACGGATAACGTTCTGTAAACGGTACGATAAACATAACTATGAATATTAATAAAATAACAGTGCTCAGTATAAAATTCGCACCATTCATAATATAGTCATGAATAGGTCGTTTTTTGACACTCGTATGGTTATCTCCTTGTTGTCTCACATTCCATTTTTCTATCACTGACAAGAATATAAAGCCGGAGACTGCTGGAATAAGCATTAATACCGCAATTACTGCACCTTCTGCAAATTTAGGTATAGATCCTAAAATCATTTGATACAATGAGGTTGCTATAACGTTATAATCCGCACCTATCGATGCTGGAATCCCAAAATCAGTAAAACTTAATATAAATGACAACACAAAAGCATTTGCAATCGGAATTAATAATGGTCTTAATAATGTATGATAGAAACGTCTCCACCTATTATCTTTCATAATTAGCGAAATGTAATAAAATCTATGGTCTACATAATTAAATGCATTTGAGATAATGAAATAGGCTGCTGGTAATGTGTAGATTACATAGCCAATAAAAAGACCATTTTTACCATAAATCGTAAATGGTGCGTCACCTAATATACGAGCTAATATCCCCTCGTTACCAAATAGATACATAAGTATAAAACCATATGTAATTGTCGGTACAAGCATTGGTAACAACACCATTGTTTTATTATATGTTTTAATCCAGCTCGCTCCGTGTGTCATATGAATTGTATAAGCTGCAAAAAAAGCTAATATAGTTGTCACAGTAGCCGCTAACAACGATATTTTTATACTATTAAATAATGAAGTTACTATAGTTTTATTATTTAAAATATCATCATAATAATGTAAGCTAAATTGACCATCACTGATAATTGAACGTCCTAATAAGAAAATAATAGGTAAAACAAGAAATATAAGAAAAAATAAAATAATAAGTGTAAATAATATACGCTGACTATAAATTTTAGGCACCATAGGATGCTCCAAATAATTGATAAATATGATTTCTTTTCACTTTAAGCTGGTCTAAAATAAATTGTTCGACAAATTTATTTTTCGGTTCATTAATAATATTATCTGGCGTACCAAATTGTGCTACCTTTCCATTTTCTATTACAACCACCTTATCAGCCATAGTTAAGGCTTCCTCTGGGTCATGGGTTACAATGATTGTCGTTAAATTTAGCGTTTTTGCTATTTTTTGAATCATATCTTTAATAGATTCTTTAATTACACCATCTAATGCGCTCAACGGCTCATCCATCAATAAAATTTTAGGTTCCATAGCAATTGTTCTTGCAATAGATACACGTTGCTTTTGTCCTCCTGACAATTCATGTATCTTTTTATACAAATGTGGTCTAAGCTCGAGCAATTCTATTAAATCAGTCACTTTTTTATCATATGGATTTTTCTTCAAGTTTTTTAAACCGTAAATAATATTTTCGTAAGCATTTAAATGTGGAAACAAACAATAATCTTGAAATACAATATTAAAATCACGTTTGTGCATTGGCTTATTTTGGATAACTTCATTATTATAAATAATTTCTCCTGCACTTACTTCTGTCAAACCTAAAATCATATTTAATAATGTTGTTTTTCCACAACCACTCGGGCCGAGTAAACTAACGATTTCTCCATTATTGATAGCTAAGTTAATATCATTTAGAACTTCATTATTTTTATATTTTTTTGAAACATTTTTTAATTCTAACAATGTAGCACCTCCAATTTGCTATACTAAAAGTATACAAATTGTTTATTAATCTCATGTTAAACAAATGTAAAAATTGATTAAGTGTTGACTATTTAATTACCAACTGTTTAATATATTACTATATAATTTAGGAGGATTCCACTATGTTACCTACTGAGAGAAGACGTAAAATAATTAAAGTACTTGAAGAAAACGATTTTATGAAATTGAAATCATTACAAGAAAATTTAGATATTTCTATGGAAACGTTAAGAAGAGATGTTCAAAAATTAGCTAAAGAAGATTTGATTACTAAAGAATATGGAGGCATCCGTATCAAAAAAGAGCAAAATGGAGAATCAATGATTGAACAACGCTTATCTTTAAACTTAGCTAAGAAAGAAGAGATTGCTAAAAAAGCAGCCAATGAAATTAAAAATGGGGATTGTATCTTTTTAGATAGTGGCTCTACTACTTTACAAATTGCTAAAAACTTAACTTATCATGAGAACCTAACTATCATTACTAATTCTATCCCCGTAATGTTACAAACATTAAACCAAGGTCACACAGTAATTAGCATAGGAGGAAAAGTGCGTAAATCAGAACAATCTATTACAAGTTTTGATTTTTTATTTAATTTTGATCGGTTAAATATTGAAAAATCATTTATTTGTTGTAGTGGTTTTTCATCAAATAATGGAGTGACTGATTATAGTTTAGAAGAAGTTGAAACACGTCGCAGAATATTACAAATGTCTAAAATTAATTATCTTACAGCGGACAGTAGTAAATTAAATAAAACTGTTACTATAAAAATATGTGATTTTAACGAACTTGATATATTAATCTGCGATAACGAATTAAATGAAAATGATAAAGAGAAATTAATCAATGAAATATATATAATTTAACTTTAAAATGTAGGTTATCATTACTTTCTAAAAGTTTTTATTAACCGTTCCCACTATTATTAGTAAATTAGATAAAGACAATTATCCAAAAATGAAACTAAAAACATCCTAATAATTAATGATTTTCTTACTTGTTTCATAAACAAACTTTTGTATTTTGGAAGATATTTTTCACATCATTTATATTATGTTACTTTATCTATTACTTTGATGATGATAAATAATAGATATAATAAATTAATAGGAGAGAGCAGAAATTATACTGTTCTCTCCTACTTGCTAATATTTATAGTTTGTATACTAATAAAGTAATTAAGTCTCATTACATAAATTTAGATGAATTTTATTGTTACTGAAAATTCTTTGTCATCTTCAACTCCATTAAAACTAGTAAGGCCAATTTTATTTCATCATACATTTACATAGAAATAATGACTCAATTTAAAAATAACCCATTATTGTCATGATTATTGAAATAATGCTGGGAATGCTTGATAGCCTTCTCTCATGTTAACAATATTTGTAAATCCTCTGTATTCTAGTATTCCCACAGCGATAGAACTTCTAACGCCAGATTGACGATGTAGATATATTTTGTCCCTTTCATCAAAGGGACGATCTGCGTTTAATAATTTACCGTTAAGATACGGCTTTTAAAAAGCTGAGCAAAATTTGCTCAGCTTAATTTTTATTAAGTATATTATCAACAGCTTGTGCAACTTGTTTTGGTGATTGGGGATTTTGTCCGGTAACCAGTCTATTGTCGACTTTAACATAGGGAATAAACGGTACTTTGGCTTTACTATAATACGCTTCACGTTTTTTTATTTCGCTCTCTAACATAAATGGCACGATTTTTTTACGATTAGCTAAGATTTCTTCAGTATTAGAAAAACCAGTTATTTCTTTATTATCAATAAAGTACCTGCCATTTTCGTCTTTTACATTCAGTAACGCAGCTATACCATGGCACACTGCAGCAACAATACCTCCATGATTATAAACTTCATTTATTGCATGTTGTACGGCTTCATTATTAGGAAAATCAAACATTACCCCGTGCCCACCAGTAAAGTAAATCACATCATATTCAGTAGGTTTTGCTTCATTTATAGACTGAGAGTTACTTAAAATATCCATAAAAGATTGATTATTGTAATATTTTTTAGTCATATTATCTAACATTAAGGGTTTTAAACTAACCGGATCAATTGGTGTGCTCCCACCGTCAGTATTAAATAAATCAATTTGATAATTTTTAGAGTTAAAATAATCATAGAAATGAACAAGTTCCCCAAGCCATAGTCCTGTCGCTTTACTGCTGCCTTCAAAATAATCTGTACTTGTATTAACTATCATAATTTTTTTCATTACTTTAATCTCCTTTTAAAATATTTCTAATACCTTCTTCATATGTTGTAACTTTAAAGTCAGGAAAATTTTCCTTAAATTCGTTAGATTTAAAGACATTGTCATACTTATATCTTGGTAATAACTCGGTAAGTTCTTTAACTTGTTGGTTAAATAAACTACCTATTTTAAATAGCCACATCGGTACAATAGTATATTTAATTCTTCTACCTAATACATTTTCTGCTTTACTCATTATTTCTTTATAAGTGATACTGTCATCGGTCGGTAAATGCCAAGTTTCACCATATGCATCAGGCGTATTTCCTAATAGTACTAAAGCGCGACTTGCATCTGGAGTCCAAATAAGGGTACGTAATACAGAATCATTTATAGGTACAAATGCTCGTTTATCATTTTTCACTCGATTAAATACTAAAGAGTTCGTTATACTTTGAGTCAATCCAGGCCCATAAAATTCTGGCGCTCGGCCAATAACTGCGTCAATAGATTTGTCTTTCATAGCTGACAACAACATTTCAGCCATATTAGCACGAACTTTTGATTTTCTACCTACTGGAACAAACGGACTATTTTCTACTTGAACGTCAGCGTTTTTTTCATACATGTATGTATTATCAAAAAATGCTAACTTAGTATTTGTTTCTTGGCATGCTTTAACTACATTTTCCATAATAATTGGGAATCGGTTTTCCCACAACTCTGAATTAGCAGGTAAGCCCACAGCAAAATATACAATTTCACTTCCTTTAACGGCTTTATAAGTATCCTCGTAGTTCATTAAATCTGCTGCTACTAATTCATCAGTATCATGAATTTTTTTAGGTTTTCTGCCAACCAATCGAATATGTTTAGTATAGTTATTATAAATTTCCTTCGCTATTTCTTGTCCAATTTGTCCATTACTTCCTAACACCGTTTGCATGTTGACATCTCCTTTTAAATTAAAAAAAGTGAACCAATTCCTTTCATTGATTCACTTTATATAACATCAATTTACGTATAATAAATTAACGATTTTATTGTTGATTATTCTTTTTATTGATCCATTTTGTTGATATATCCATAGCAGCACGTGTCGCATTTGTTTGGTCCATAGAATTTACCATAACAAAATCATGAATAATACCTTGAAACCTCATTTGCGTTATCTCTACACCAGCTTCTCTTAGTTTGTTCGCATATGCTTCACCTTCATCACGTAATACATCAGCTTCAGCATTTAAAATCATGGCACTTGGTAAATCTTTTAAATCTTCTATTGATGCTTGAAGAGGAGAAGCTGTTATTTCTGCTCTTTCATTAGGATCAGTTGTATATTGATCCCAAAACCATTTCATACCTTCTTTAGTTAAATAATAATTTTCTGCAAATTGATTATATGACTCAGTATCAAATTCAGCGTTTGTTACTGGATAGTATAGTAACTGTTGATTGATTGTTAGACCTTTGCGTTGTTTGGTCATAATTGTCATAACCGTAGCCATATTACCGCCCACTGAGTCCCCGGCAACTGTAAGTTTATTAATATCAAGTTTTTTCTCATCAGCAACCTCTTTTAATTGTTGTAAAACATCGTAATTTTGTTCAATTGCTGTTGGGTACTTTGCCTCAGGTGAAAGTGTATATTCTGGAAAGACTACAACCGAATTCGTTCTTACGGCTAACTCTCTAACTAATTTATCGTGTGTTTTAGCATTACCGAATACCCAACCTGCACCGTGTATATAGAAAATAACGGGTAGTGTATCTTTATTTCCTTCTGGGCGTATAAAACGCACTGGTACATCGCCAAATTTTTCAGTTTTAAATGTTGTATCTTCAATATCTACATTGTATTTTTCGACTGGGGATGATTGCACTTCTTCTAATAAGGCTCTACCATCTTTAGGCTCTAATTCATAAATACGAGGATGTGGTTTATTAGCCTCACTAAATTCT
Source organism: Staphylococcus sp. 231237_7MaSpsaltlick (assembly GCF_043107035.1). Taxonomy (NCBI): domain Bacteria; kingdom Bacillati; phylum Bacillota; class Bacilli; order Caryophanales; family Staphylococcaceae; genus Staphylococcus; species Staphylococcus sp. 231237_7MaSpsaltlick. The sequence continues at coordinate 408,732 of NZ_JBICNX010000002.1, read as the reverse complement.
TGAGCAGCTTGTTCCAAAACTACTTTTTTGACCATAATTAACAATCTCCTTCAATATTAAAAATTTTCAATTTATAAAAGAGTAATATTATTACACTACCCATATGTTTAAATATATAAGCATATATACTTAAAAATTTATACAGTTTCTTTGTTTTTATATTATTTTTAAAGGAAGTTGTGAGTTCTTTTAGCCAAAGTAACGTATTTTCTAAATCAGAACTTTAATACCTTTCTAATACCGTTTGTTTAACTGTTAAAAACCCAGTTTCACATATTAAATATTATTATGATTATTCATGTTAAATTTCGCGTTTCTGGATACCTAAATCCATAGGTGCCAATGTCTCAAGTCGTACGTCTTGATCTTCATAATATAGTTTCTTTAAATCGACATCGAAGAATTGTTTCATTCTTTTTTCTGTCATGACATCAGCTGTTTTTCCAAAGATAATACCTTTTTCTTTTCCAGTAATAATCACGTTATCTGAAAGATAAAATGCATGGTTAGGATAATGTGTATTAATAATACATGATATACCTTGTTCTTTGGATAGTTTACGTATCGTTTGTAAAATTGTAATCTGTTTTTGAATATCCAAATGGGATTCAGGCTCATCTAGTATTAATAATTCCGGATTCGATACAAGTGTTCTTGCAATAAGTGCTAACTGTAATTCTCCACCGCTAACTTCGTTACATGATTGATTGGCTAAATGTTGAATACCAACAGTCTCTAGTGCTTCTATAGCGGCTGTTTCATCTTTTTTCGAAGGTTGTGCCAAAGCACTTATAAATGGCGCTCTTCCCATAATCACAAGTTCTAAGAGCGTATAACCAAAAGTCATTTTTTGAGCTTGAGGTACATAACCAATCTTCTTCCACAATTCTTTTTTCTTCAGGTCATTTAACGGAACATTATCAATAAACGTCTCGCCATCCGTCCAATCTAGCAGTCCAATAACACATTTTAACAATGTTGTTTTTCCTGCACCATTCGGCCCTAAAATTGATAAGACCTCGCCAGGAGCCAATTTAAAATTCACATCTTCTTTATATAAATAAGGTTTGTTTTTATAATGAAAGTTGCCTTTTTTTACTTCTAAGTGCATTACCACGAACCTCCCATACGGCGTAATAAGTATGCAAAAAATGGAGCGCCAATAATTGCAGTTAATATAGATAATGGAATTTCAGTAGCTGTTAAACTTCTAGCTAAGTTATCAATAATTAATAGATATGTACTACCAATAGCAAGTGACACAGGTAACACATATTGATTATTGTTACCTACAAACATACGTGCAATATGTGGGATGATTAAACCAACCCATCCTACGATACCCGCTACTGCTACCGTAGCTGCTGTGATTATCGTTGCGCCTGCAATGATTGCCCATTTTAAAGCTATAACAGGAATACCCATAGATTTAGCTTCATCTTCTGGTAACGTGAGTAAATTTAGCCTCCATCGTAGTGTATACAGTATGAGTACTCCTACGATAATAATTGGCGCGGCAATATATAAATCTTTATAAGTTGCTGTCCCTAAACTTCCCATTAACCAATATGTGATTGCGGGCAATTTCTCTTCTGGATCAGCTACAAACTTCATTAATGAAATAAGCGCGTTAAACAATGCTGATGTAATGACACCTGCGAGCACAAACATAAAGATTGGAGAATTTTTTTGATTTCCTGCTACAAAAAACGTAAACAGTATCGCCAATAATCCAAATGCTAAAGCTAATATTTGTGCCCCAAAAGTGTTACCAAAAAACAATATACCTAGAGATGCTCCAAATCCAGCTCCTGCTGAAACACCCAATATGTCTGGTGAAACTAAAGGATTACCAAACATACCTTGAAAACTCGCACCAGATATAGACAATCCACCCCCTATTAATAAAGCTAATAATATTCTTGGAAAACGAACATTCATCACTACCGTTTCTTGTACTGGTGCCCATGTTTCTTCTATAGGAATAATTTGTGATGTTAAAATTTTAATAATGGTAATAGGGTCTATAAAAACTCTTCCTACTCCGAGTGAAATAATGGCTACCACAAGTGGTAAAAAAATTAATAATAATATTTTTGATTTCTTCATTAGTTAACTCCTTAATACTTCGCAGCATCAGAAGAAGGATGTAAAATAGACTCAACATCTCTGTCTGATAATTTATAGTCGTAAAAATCTTGGTAATATGATTTTATTTCATCTTTCATATCATATTTGAATTTATCTGGGTGATTATGTTGTGCCATCCATTTAAGCATTAACGGCGCATCCCCGTTTGGTGGGAACCAACGATAGATACCTAAAGGCACCTTATAGACCGCTTTGTCTTTAACTGCTTTGACTTGACTCCAATCTTGACCAGACACTTTGTTTTTCAATAAATCGTTAGGCTGGGTCTCAGTGAAATTCGTAATATAGATTTTATCTGGATCCCATTTATAAATTTGTTCCATATTAACTTCTTTTTGACCATCAACCCCATCATCACCGACAACATCGATACCACCAGTTGCTTCTATCCATTTTTCACTAAAGAAATTACCGCCACCAACGACGATAGAGTTGTCTGTGTGTTGATGTAAGAATAAAACTTTGGGTTTGTCTGATTTTTTCGTGTCTTGTAGCCCATCATCAATCATTTTTTGCGATTTTTCTCCCTCTTTCATAAATTTCTCAGTTCTATCACTCGTCTTACCACCTTTAATATCTGAAGTGACTTTTAACCAGCTGTTAAACGTAGCTAAAGGGTCAGCGTCTTCTACCTTGATTGTCTGCAACCCCATTGTTGGTATGCCACTCTCCGCAACTTTATCTAAGGTTTTCTGTTCCGTAGCATTTTCAAAGTAGACATCTGGGTTTATTTTAGACAGTTCTTCTATATTCACATCGCCATTTTTCACAAACTCTGTAGACGCTTTTTTTATATCTGGCGATATTTTAGAAAGTATAGAATTTTCTGCAGCGTTATACGCATTAGGATGTATGCCTTTAATTTCTTTTGTAGAGTTCGTCCCTACAAACCAAGTAGAAAAGTATGGCAAGATACCTCCTACTACAATACTGTCTGGATCTTTTTTAATTTTCACTTCTCTATTTGTTTGGTCTTTCACTATTTTTTCTTCTTTTGTTAATTCTTTATCTTCTGAATTCGTAGCTGTCGTATTTGAATTACATGCTGTAAGTAATGTAGCTGATAATACAATCCCAGTTAGGATACTATATTTTTTCTTCATTGATTATCTCCTCTTCTTAGCCATTGTCCTAAACCATGTAAAAATGGCTTAGCTTGATTAATAAATCCAAGTCCAATATGAAACATTGGATCTAAAGACGTTACGATTAACTCGCCATTGAAATTGACATCATCAATATAAAAAATAGACCGTCCTTCTGGTGTATTTAATAATGATTTCGCGCCATTTGGTGGAGCGAACGTGCCGTGATAATGCCACTTCATATCATCCACTTTCAAATATTCATATAAACTATGCGTTTGATAATCAGGGTTTAACGGGAGGTCGCCGTTGGGTCGAACCCACCAACTGAAATTCACTTCAGAATCTTCCCAATGTATGTGAGGAAACCATTGATCCAATACTTCTCCAAAAATCACTAGCCGCTTACCTTGTTTTAAAAAATTTAAAAATAATTGTCTATGTTGTTTCAGTAATTGAATATCTAGCCGACACGATAATAAAATTGTGTCATAGCAACTTAAATCGTGTGATCTTAATGTTCTAATATGTATCACGTCATTATATAAATACTTAAATTCCTGTTCTTCTAAAAATCTATTTTGGTATGGTGTCCCATTAACAATCAAAGCTATATTCAATGTTGATAATCCTCCCTAATTCTCGATGCTTCTGTACGTATGGCATTTAACATCTGTAGCCCCACTTGATTTGAAGTGTTGTCTTCGTATGTATAGATACGATACATATCGGTGCCAGCACCTGCATATATCGTTCCTTTATGTGTTCGGTCTACATAAACAATAGGTTGTTGTTCTTGATCCGTTATTAACACTTTTGCTTGCTCAGGAACTGTTTCAAAATAACCTCTTGAAAAGAAACCCCGCACGCCTCGTCTATATTCCAAATCTTTTACTTTAATATTCTCAAAAAGCCCATTATCCGTTGCTTTCACTTCTAAAGCTCGATCTTTTAACGAGATGGAAGACCTTTTCCAATTCGATACACAATTCAACCAAGGTAAAGATTTTTCCACTAATGTGAAAATCACTCCGCCTTGGTTTATATAGTCATGTAATATGTCGTCTTGTGCCAATAAATAAGGCTCATCGATATGGTTTGAAATAATCACGCCATCAAATATATTTAAATTGGTGTTTGGCAAGTCGTATACATTTAAAAACACGAGCCCTCTTAGACGATCTAATTCTGTAAGTCTCGAAAATTGGATGTCTATTGCTAAATATGCGATTTTATTCATTTTTCTACTTCCCTTGCTAAATTTTATATTTATGCGTATTTTATAATATATAAACTATTTTAACGATAATGATTATCAATTTCAATTTCAATTTAAAAAATTAATCATCATCAAAAATGTTATTTCAAAAAAGAAACTAATTATAAAAGGATGTTTTTAATGACTTATTTAATTGGTCACATCGACCCTGAGCATGCATTTGGTATTAATAAAGAAAATGATATAGACAAAGAAATAACTGTAGAGTATATACCTCAATATGAATTTCACAAATTAGATATTTTTAAATTTGATGCAATTATTATTCCAAATTTCGTAGATCAAGAATATTTGTATTGTCATAAGCGTTTGATTGATGACTATTTGAACGCTAAAAAAGTCATTGTCTTTTTTGGGCACTTATTTAGACCATTTTTGCCGAAAATTGCTTTATTTATGCCGGAACATATTAATCATTTCAGTGATTATTCGCTATATCCAAACAGTGATTCCTCTATCTATGCCAATGTCGATACTAACGACATGACATTTAATAAAGGTGTAGCTGGTTTCTTTGCAAGAGGCCATTACCAAACGCAACCTGAACATGAAATACACTTAACATTTCGTAACGGACATGTTGTGACCTATGTAGATAGAACTTCAACAAAAGGCACACTCTTTATACACGCGGGGCGTTCACTTTTAGCATACACAGCGCAAAATAAAACAACTGATTATATTTCTAATCAATTTACAACTTGGTTAAAACAAGAAATCATATCATTACAAGGAGGCAAAGTTAATGAATAAAATAGGGGTTATATATTCTGGAAATGAGTCACATTATCGTACATTCCACGAACCTAAGTTTCATCAATTTATAGACCAATTAATTTACCATCCAGATTTTTTAGAAGCAGACATTAGTATGCTTGATATATTAATCGTGCCTTCACAGTTAAACCAGCCTTTATTATTAAAAAGTGTCGATAAAATTCATGATTTCGCACAATCTGGAGGTACTGTTGTCGCATTTGGACCACAACCCAACGATTGGCTGCCAAATCAAAATTGGGAATTTAGACCTACAAACTTTTGGTGGTGGTTAGAAGAGAATGCTGATAGTGGTTTGCTTTTATCAGCACCGAATCATTCATTATTCGCACGTTACATTACGCTAAATGATTGCACATGGCATCAACATGGCGTGTTTTGGCCACCAGAAGATGCTGAAATATTAATTGGGTCAACAAGTGGTGGCGCTGTGATGTATGAACAAACTTCTCAATACCATGGTCATTGGATTATTACCACGTTAGATCCGGATTATCATTTTGGTTCTTATTTCATGCCAGCTACAGAACAATTTTTAAAAGGCTTTTTTCCTTACTTAGCATATGAATAAATTGTTATAATATATTAAATATTTATTATTTGGTTGTTTTAATTTTTCTAACTAACTCACTATGACTTATTAATTTTAGAAGGTTATAAAATATCTACCATTATATATAAATAAACCTTAGGCGAACTATCACCTAAGGTTTATCTATGTTCTGAGCCACTTACAGTACTCGTAAGTGGCTTTGTTGTTCTAAAATTTTATACTTTCTTGCTATTTTTTAGATTTATAGCCTTACAATATTTCACTTCATTTGTTTGGAGCATTTTCAAACTTTAACCATAATATAATTTTAAAAAGTTCTGCAGTTGGCCGAATTGCAGATTGCGCTAAAGGTGCTATGGAATAGTCGATTTTTATTACTTTCATATCAGAAAATATTATATACAGATTGTCGAGTAATCTAACCCCTATTTTGCTAATTTTACATTAAAAGGAGGGACGGGTTTCTAACTTACTATTTTAACAAGTTAAACTCCAAATATATGAACAATTATTTTGCAACTGTATTAACAGGTTTAGAATAAGTACTTCTTGAAGAGATAAATACAAAGCTATCAGCTACTTAGATAAAAAAGCTAGAGAAAGGGAAAGTATTTTTTAGTTCTAATTTAAATATAGATTATTTAAAGACTCTAAAATTAGCTGATAATTTATATCAAGTTATTACACATTTCAAAGTTAGTAAACAAAGATCTAGCCTACAACGCTTACAAAAATATGTGTATGATTTATACTTAAAACCTTTTTTAAGAAAAGGGTCTTTTTATGTGAATGTTAGTCGATCCGGTTCACATAACTATACTCGATTTGAGGTTGCTAACAAAACCATAGAAGGAATAAAGAAAAGGTATCCACATAGAAAGATAGGCACATCTAAAAATCATGATATAGAGTTTAGATTAGACATAATTGACGATAATGCGCTTTTTTCAATAAGATTAACAGATGCAACCTATCGTTTCAGGCAAAAGCAGCGAAGTTTTAATAAAGCTGCGCTATTACCAACAGTAGCACACGCTATGGTATGACTTTCAGACCCGCAAGCTGAAAATGTCTTTCTCGACCCTTGTTGTGGGGCTGGAACAATATTAACAGAAAGGCTAGCTTATCCCTTTACTTATATAGGTGGAGAAGATATTGATTCGGAAGCTATTGACGTAGCTCAAGATAATCTTATAGATTCCCCTGCAGAAGTGAACCAGTGGGATACTTGTAAATCAACCTTTGCTAATACATCTATTCCGAAGGTTGTAACAAACATCCCTTTCGGGAGACAAATCTCCTTTGGTTCTGAAACAAATAAAATAAATTCAGAAATACTGACTGAAATATATAGAGTTTTATCATACGAAGGCACTGTAGTTATTTTATTAGAAGGATGGAATAATATTGTATCATTAGCAAATACTTTAGATTTTTCTTTGCAGAAAAAATACAGTTTAAATCTTAAAGGATTACATCCAACAATATACGTTTTCAAGAAATGAAATAATAAATCTTAAGAATGATTAACCATTAAATATAATTTTACTTAATGTATTTCTTAAATGACATCAACCTCTATGTCTTTTAAGCATGCGTCGTGATTATTATGAAATTGACTTAAAATTTTCATTAAGCTATGGTGTATGTGTTCAACGGCTGAAGCACTTAAATACCGCGTGTTAAAATCATAATCGATATGCAATGTGTTTTTATTATTTCTATCACTAAGATGTATATTTAATGTATTGAAAACAGTTTCTTTATTTATTAACCATTCATCATTAAAACCTGCTTTTGTGATTTCACTATCATACTTCACACTTTGATACGAAATTATCCAATCAACTAAGGCTAATGGATTGTTATCTTTCATTTCTTCTACTAATAAATGACTAGGAAATTTTCTGTGCTTTAGTAGACTGAAATTCTCTTTTTTAACTAAATTTATAAACGTTTCAACAGATTGTTCTGGATTTATTTCAACAATTAATGGTAAAGCGTTGGTAAACAAACCACAAATTGATTTTTCAATTTCACTACTTCTATTATGTAACATTAAACCTACTGAGTTTTTATTTCTACTCGATAATTTACTGATGTATAAGTGTACTAAAGACATAAACAATGTACTAATACTAATTGAAAAATCACTACATATTTTATGAAGTAGATTAAATTCATATTCATTGAGATGATATGAATTTCTTAATGACGTATAACCTGTACTTTTTAATATCGGTAAATAACTAACAATTTCATAATTGTATAGTTTATTAGTCCAATAGTTTTTATCAATTTCAAAACGTTTCGATGCTACATACTGTTGTTCATTTTCCACTGCACTTATATAAGAATATGAATTATCCTCCATATTCTGACCAATAAGTGTTTTAGCTATATAATTAACTGTATGAGTTATGCTCCAAACATCCGTAATGGTGTGATGATGTAAGAAGAAAATAGAATGGTTCCCATCAGGTTTTTTCACGATTTTAAACTCGTATAAATCTTGATTAAAATCAAATATGCATTTATTTTTTTGTCCATTAATCCAATTTTCAAATTGCTTAGCGTCTTGAAATTCTACTAATGGGAAGTATTGGAATTCAAATTTTTCTATATATTGTTTTGGGCTTTCCTGCTCAGTAGTTATATGAATTCTATATGCATCAAAATTTTCAACAAGATTATTTAACGCATTATTTATAGCATCATAAGAGTAAAAATTGTCAGCATGTAATAAAAAGGAAAGACTGTAACGGCTTGTATTACGATAAGTTAATTCACCCATTACATAATTCATTTGTGCAGATGTTAGATTTTTAGTAAACATTCAATGTCGCTCCTATCATAAATTATTTTGATATTAGTCTTTTTAAAATCTAAGTATATAATTTAAATGGTAATATTGAATAAAAACAGATAATCATTTAATGCCCTTACTTCATAGTGTCTTCCTTGTGCAGATTATTTAAGCTTTTTCCTAATAACATCCCTCCTATTATAAATATAAGACTATCATATCACCCATAATATTTCTTTAAAAATATAAACTTTATTTTTTTGTTTTAATTAAACATTTATTGTTTTTCATATACAATAATACATAGAATAATATTTAATTCCCATCTAAACCTAACACTACTTACTATAAAATTCATTTCATCTTCGCTATATCTATTAAAAAGTACCGGTAACCTCCCCGTATAATATACATATGCTTCCATCAATGTAATAAGTCGTTTTGATAATGTTTTTGCTTTTGTAACTAATACTTTTTTATTTTACCCGAAGTTCATTTGCTATATTAATCCCTTAAGGAAATCTTGCGCAAATAGCATTAATACCAATCACCCATACACTTTTCAAACCCAATTTTGCTTGTATAAATGAGCTTATAATCTGGTTTTATTAAAGATTTAATCCTTTTGATGACCTTCTAACTTATATTATCATTTAGAGATTTCGAACATAGATAATTTTATTTTGAGTTGTTTAACCACCATTTTCCAAAAAATTTATTATGTTTATATATTTTCATTTATTATTTCTTTATTACTAATCAAAACAAAATGTTAAACATTAAATTTCTTTGGAAATATGTTAACCTTAGAATATAAATTGTTGGAGGTTTAATTATGGAAAAAGTTCCTTTATCAGATGCACAAATCGAAATTATTCAGTTACAAGAATATTACGAAAATACTAGTATCAATAATATAGCGGGAATTGTTAACATTAAAAATAAAGTGACGATATCGGAAATTGAAAAAGCATTAAATAATTTAATAAAAAATCACGATAGTTATAGAATTAAAATTAAAAAAGAAAATTCAGAATATGAACAATATATTAGTGAACATAAAGATAAAAATTTTAATGTTGTTGATTTTACCAATGATCAAGAAGAATATCGTCATTGGATAGATGTACAAGTGAGCAAAAACATATTTTCCATAAATAGTGACTTGTTTGAATTTACAATAATAAAGTTACCAGAAGGAAAAACTGCGATATTATTATTACAACATCATGTTATCTCAGATGGATGGAGTATGACGATAGCAGTGAATACAATTTGTAACTACTTAATTGATGGCACTAAAACAGAAACATTGGAACCTTCATATTTTGATCATGTTAGAGAAGAATTAAAATATAAAAATTCGGAAAGATTTAAAAAAGATAAACAATTTTGGATAGAAAAATTAGAAAATTTAGAAGATAACGAATTATTTAAAAAAAACGCAACAAACTGTGCTCAAGGAGACAGGCAAAGTTTTAATTTAACTGATGCATATACAGTTAAATTACTGACATTTTGTGAAAAAAATAATATAAGTATTAGCAACTTATTTACTACTGCCATGATTATTTTAAAATATAAAAAGACTTTAGCAGAAAAAATTTCAGTTGGCTCAATAATGCATAACAGAAATAAAAAAATGGAAAAAGAACTCACTGGCGCTTTCTCAAGAACCTTGCCTATTATAGTAGATGTTTCTAGTAATAATTCTATTTCTGATTTACTAACCAAAACAAAATACGAAAGTTTTAATTTACTAAAGCATAGAAAATATCCTTATAGAAAGATTATAGAAGATAACGGGAGTAAATCTGGAATATTAGACTGTATGGTCTCTTTTCAAAACAAGCAATATGATTCGAAAATTATAGAAAATGGTTATTCAGACGAATGGCTAGATAATGGCTCAAACAATACTTCGTTAGCTATAAGTATAAGTAATAGAAATAGGGATAACTCTTTAGCTATAGATTATGATTATCAAGTCGCTGTTGTGAATGAGAAAGAAATTGCAGATTTACATAATTTTATGTTGAAAATTATAGAAACAGCAATAGAAAATCCAAATAAGCAAATTAAAGACATAGAGATAATTAGTGAAGATGAGAAAAGAACTATATTAAACGAATTTAACAACACAGAGATGAATTTAAACAACACACAAACCTTTGTGGAACGCTTTGAAAATCAAGTAGCGCAAACACCTAATCAAACGGCGGTTACTTACGAAGCTGATAGTCTCAGTTATAGTGAGTTAAATGTTAAAGCGAACCAACTCGCGCATCAATTACGACGTGATGGCGTTAAACCGAATAGCTTAGTAGGTGTAATGACGAATCGTAATTTGGAAATGATAGTTGGGATATATGGTGTTTTAAAAGCAGGTGGCGCCTATGTCCCAATTGATCCAGAATATCCGAGTGAGCGTATCAATTATATTTTAAGTGACAGTAAGCCCAATACATTATTAACAGATAGAGCTTTAGACACTTCTATTGAGTTTAATCAATCGGTTATAAATTTAAAGGAAGACAATAGTACATCAATACAACCCACAAAGAATTTATCGCATGTCACTATTATATCTGACGTGATGTGTATTATTTATACTTCTGGCACTACAGGTAAACCCAAGGGTGTTAAGATAACACATAAAAATGTTATGAATAATCTCAATAGAAGGATTAAGAGATTTGGTATTAATAGTAAAGATAATATATTATTTAAAATGCCATTTACATTTGACCCGTCAATTTGGGAATTATTTGGATGGGCCATAGTGGGTGCACAAGCAACACTTTTACCTTCCGGTGAAGAAGGCAACCCAGAAACAATTACTTCGTTAATCCAAATGTCTAAGGTAACAATGGCTGTCTTTGTACCCTCGATGTTTATTCCTTTTATCGATTACATCAAGTCGACGAAGCAAGCGCACTTGCTTTCTAGCTTAAATCACGTTTTAGTTGGCGGTGAAGCAGTGACACCAAAATTAGTGAATCAATTTAATGAATGGATTGGTAAAAAAAACAACACACAATTAACCAATGTCTATGGCCCCACTGAAACTACGATTGATGTCACAAATTTTGATTTTGAAAATAATATTATTTATGACGCTGTGCCAATTGGACAACCTATTGCAAATACGCAAGCTTATATTATGAACGAAGATAATAATCTCATGGGTATTGGTGTGCCAGGAGAACTTTGTATTAGTGGCGTAGGTGTAACTGATGGTTATTTAAACCGCCCTCAATTAACAAAAGAAAGGTTTATTGATAATCCCTTTGGTAAAGGGAAATTATATCGTACAGGTGACTTAGCGAAGTGGAATGTCGACGGCAATATTAGCTACTTAGGTCGTATAGATGAGCAAGTTAAAATCCGTGGTTATCGTATTGAACTAGGAGAAATTGAAAATACTTTACGTCGAATTGACCAAGTTTCAGACGTTACAGTTGTTGCTAAACCAATGGGAGGCGAAGAATTAGCTATTTGTGCGTATTTACTCTCAGACGAAAAAATAGCGTTTGATGATATCAAAACGAAGTTAAGTGAAAAATTACCGACCTATATGATTCCGTCTTACATGACACAAATAGACAAGTTACCCGTAACGGCCAATGGTAAATTGGATAAAAAGCAATTACCTGAAATTAAAGTTGAAAGTAAAACTTATATTGAGCCAAGTAATAAAATGGAAAGCATAGTTGCGGAGGCATTTGAATCAATATTAAATATGAATCGTGTAAGTGTACAGGACAATTTTTTTGAAATTGGTGGAGATTCGATTAAAGCCATCAAATTAACATCATTGTTATCAAGATCATACAATATATCTATTAAAGATATATTTGAATTAAAAACAGTTAGATGTATTAGTAAAGCATTACTTGAACGTGGAGATACGAATACCATAGAAAAATTGAATACACTTAAACACATTAATAGGGAACAAAAAACTCATTTTCATAGCGAGTTTATGAATGCTATCAACGATTATAAAGAGAAAAGTACTGAAAATTATAAAAACATCGATAAAAATATAATTAAATTAGATAAGCAAGTGCTACTAACAGGTGCGACAGGTTATTTTGGTATCCATGTATTAAAAGATTTACTTGCCCGTACAGATTTCACTATTTATATCATGGTAAGAAATAGTGAAGAATTAAGTGGCGAAATGAAACTAAAGGAAAATTGGTTATATTATTTTGATTCTCCACTAAAACGAAAATATGAAAAGCGCATTCATTTTGTGGAAGGAAATATTGAAATGGAACGTTTAGGTTTTGACAATGATACTTATGAATACCTAACGAATAATGTAGATATTATTATTAATGCTGCTGCAAACGTAAATCATTTTGCAACCGAAAATTCATCATATAAAACAAACGTTAACGCAATTAATAATTTAGCCAAATTTGCTAAAGAAAATAAGCCTAAAGAAATTCATCATATGTCAACGAAAAGTGTTGCTTCAGGTAACATCGAAAATAAGAAGTTTGTTATTTTCTCAGAAGATGATATTGATATTGGTCAGAAACCAAACAATGTTTATATGGATGGTAAAATAGAAGCTGAAAAATTGCTCGTTGCTTACCGTGATGAAGGTATTCAAACAAATATTTATAGATTAGGTAATCTACAATGCGATTCTGAAACAGGTATTTTCCAGAAGAATGAAGAAAACAATGCTTTTTACAATGTCATCAAATCATTCAAGAAATTACAAAAATATCCGAAATTGGATAATTTAGACTTTACGCCAGTAAACAAAGCCGCACAAGCATGTAATAAATTGATATTGAATAATCAGTTACAAAATGAAATTTATCATGTTTATAATACACATTTCTTACCATTTAAAAAGTTAATGTCAATTTATAACGAAAATGGTAATTATATTGAAGATGTTCATTGGAATGATTTTATGGATTACTTAATAGAATGTATTGAATTAGATATGTTAAATGATGAGGTCAACACTTTTTTACTACACACAGGTATTTTAGACAATACATTATTTAACAAATCACATTTTGAAACACTAGACTACAAAACTAACTTTATACTCGAAAAATTAGATTTTCAATGGAGACCAATAACCTCAAACTTATTAACTAAAATGGTTAGCCACACTAAAAATAATTTCTAAAAAATAAGGTAGCAAATATATTTTGCTACCTCATTTCATCATTTTTTTCACTAAATTTATTTAGATATTTGTTTTTTTAAAGTCCAATTAAATAATTTGATTGGTAATATCGCATGTAAAATGATAAGTGGTTTAGCAATGAATCCTGTGACATATTTCGCTTGTACATGACGCTTTTCAATGGACTTAATAATAACTTTTGCTACTACAGATGGATGTGAGAGTATGTTGAGAGATTGCTGTTTAATCATTGATTGTGCCATTTTTAAAGCTTTTTCTTCATAGTGGCCCCCTTTTGCAACTGATTTAAGATTTTGAGCTGCAATCGTTCCCCACTCCGTTTTTATACCACCTGGTTCAATAATAATAACGTCTATACCGAAATCAGAAAGCTCTAGCCGTAAACTTTCACTATATCCTTCTAATGCATATTTAGATGCATGATACCAAGTTCCAAAATAGTTAGGTATACGTCCCCCAATAGACGAGATATTAATAATTTTTCCTGCTTTTTGTTCACGCATAGAAGGTATAACAGCTCTTGTTAATTCTGATAAACCAAACAAATTCACTTCAAATTGTCTTTTTGCCTCTTCAATAGAAACATCTTCAACAGCACCATAGGATCCATACCCAGCATTATTTATTAAAATATCTATATGTCCCTCTCGGATTAAGATATGATTAACAACTTCATGAATTGCATTATAATCTGTTATATCTAATTGAATTATGTTAACATTATACGCTAATAAAGCTTGCATGTTTTTTATATTTCTTGAAACAGCATAAACGCGATAGTCTTTTTTTGCTAACATTTTAGCTGTTTCAAAACCAATTCCACTACTTGCGCCCGTAATTAAAGCAACTGTCATCTAAATCACCTTTTCTTTAAAGTATGAAACAAGCATATCACCTATAATATTTTTTTAAAAATTATAAAATTTATATTTTTTAATTAAAGATATACTTAATGATTAACATAATAGGTTGTTACAAGAACCTAAATGAACATTTTTTGTAAAAAGCCTTGTTTACGCATTTTTAATCAATTAAATTTAGTTAATTGTTTCTCAACCAACTTATCTAATTCACTAAAAAATCATCTATTTTTTGTTGCTTTAAATAATTGAGCGCTAATAGTTCGACAGAATTCGTATTTTTTAATATATAATTAACTATTAAACAAGCTTTTGATTCATAAATTTTTAATTTACGTTTTAAAATATTATCATTAGTATTTCTGTTTTCATATGCGTATTTTGCAGCAGAAGTATTCTCATAGTTTATTTTAAATAGTTTGTAGCTTGATGAATATAGACATTCACCTTATACCTTGATTTTCTAAAAAATGTTTTAATAAACACCTTTGGAGATAATGTTACTTCTTAGTTACCATAAATCCTCCTAATATACACTAGCTTTAGTTTTATTTATGATACGCTTCTGCTTATCAGTTGATGTTGCGGTTTTTCTAGATATGTAACTCAAGCCATTAAAGTTATAATCAGTTTTTCAATAAAATTGTTATTCTGTTAAGACTTCCTATAATTTAAATATTCATAAAAAATATTCTCCTTTACAATAGTAAGTTATTTAAACTATTGATTAAGGAGAATATATAATTCTTATATAAAGAATATTGGGTTAGTTTTAAAATAACAGTAATCCCTACTAATATTTTATCTCTAACCATTTCACCTTCAAGAATTAAACTATTAACGTGCTTTCAATTCATTTTCGGTCAGCCATTTATGATTTTTGACAGTTTTTCCATTATCTTTAGGTTTGTAATCAACCATGTAAACAGGGGTCTCTTTCACATCATCTATATCCGCTGTCGCACCTTTCATGCCAGGCATATGATCTGCTTCTAATTTAACAGTATCGCCCTTGTTAAACCCATTTTTTGGGGCATCTTTAATTTCTTCATTTACGACCCATTTATGATTGTTTACTTTTTTATCTCCATTTGTAGGTTTATAAGTTACAACATAGGCATATGTTTTATAAGCGCCTTTTACTGTGGCTTCTGCATCCTTCATTCCAGGCATATGCCCAGCTGTAATAGTCACTTTATCACCTGGTTTAAACTTACCTTGGTCAGTTGATGTCATATCTTCAGGAGCCTTACTTTCATCATTATGTTTCATATGGCTCTCACTCTTTTGGTCTTTAGTGTCTTCATTTTTTTCATCACTATTTGAACATGCAGATAACGCTAACATTGAGCCTAATATAATAAAAATTAATTTTTTAATCATAGTAACGCTCCTATCTTTTATTTTAATTTCAGTGTAAAGGCATTAATTGCAACGATAATCGTACTTAGTGACATTAAAATGGCACCTACTGCAGGTGATAAAATCAAGCCGATAAATGCCAAAACACCAGCAGCTAAAGGTACAGCAACAATATTGTATCCTGCTCCCCACCATAAGTTTTGAACCATTTTTCTCATGGTATTATTTGAAAGGGTCAAGAAATGGATAATATCTGATGGATTACTTTTAACGAGAATTATATCACCTGAATCGACTGCAACATCTGTGCCTGCACCAATTGCTATACCAATGTCGGCTCTTATAAGACTCGGCGCGTCGTTGATACCGTCACCAACCATCATTACTTTTTTACCGTTACTTTGATAATCTTGTATGGTACTTTCTTTATCTTCTGGCATTAGTTGTGCATGTACATCACTAATACCTAATTCTTTTGCAACAGCATTCGCTACTTCATTATTGTCACCAGTAAGCATAACTGGTGTAATATTTCTTGATAATAAATCAGCTACCATTTGTTTTGAGCTTTCTTTAATTTGGTCTCCTTGAGCGATAATGCCAATGACTTGTTGCTCGTCAATTAAATAACTGATTGAATTACCTTGTTGAGCTAATTCAACAAACAAGTCGTTATCATATTCAAATTTATATTTATCTAGATAAGAGATATTGGTTATTTTATATTTTTTACTATCAATGCTACCTTCTAATCCTACACCTGAAATGTTATTAACTTCTTGCGGGCTAGCATATGAAATATTTTTACTTTTCGCAAAATCCACAATACCTGTGGCTAATGGATGATTAGATTGGCTTTCTAATGACGCAAAAAGACTTAATATTGTATCATTGCTTAAGTCATCTTTAAAGCTTTCATAATAATTAACTGAAAAATTACCTTCAGTTAAAGTGCCTGTTTTATCCATCATTACATAATCAATATATTGAGCTGTTTCTACAGACTCTCTATTTTTAATAATTAAACCATTATGTGCACCGATTGAAGTAGAACGTGCAGTAACTAAAGGTATCGCCAAGCCTAAAGCATGTGGACAAGCAATGACTAATACAGTTACGAGTCGTTCTAGTGCAAAGTCAACATCATTTTGAATAAGCATCCATACGATAAAAGAAATTACGCCGACACTTACGGCAAAGTAGAATAAATAACCCGCTACTTTATCTGATAACAATTCAGCTCTAGATTTATCATTTTGCGCTTGATGAACTAGCCCCATAACTTGAGAAAGATAGCCGTCTTCTCCTACAGCTGTAACCTTCATTTGTATCGTTCCGGACCCATTAATAGAACCGCCGATGACGTTGTCATTTTGATTTTTTTGTATTTTTTTAGATTCCCCTGTGACTAATGATTCATCTATTGATGTTTGACCGTGAACAATCATACCATCTGTTGGAATGCTTTCTCCAGCTTTCACTTCTACGATATCATCGATCTTGATATCTGATATTTTAACTTCTTCACGTTCGTTATTGTCCATGACTTTAATGGCACTATTAGGTAAGAGTTCTGCCATTTTCTTCAAAGCATCCCCAGCATTTCCTACAGCATTCATTTCTATCCAATGACCTAATAACATGATTAAAATTAATGTAGCTAATTCCCAGAAAAAGTCCATTGTATGGCCTGGCGTACTACTAATGTTATTCATGTAAAAAGCATACAAGCTATAAATGTAAGCTACCGAAATACCTAAAGCAACTAAGGTCATCATACCCGGTTTTTTCGCAACAATTTCATCTTTTCCACCAGATAAGAATGGTTTACCACCATAAAAGAATAAAATTGTACCAAGTATTAAGACAACCCATTCAGAGCCCGGAAATGTGAATTGAAAGGGTAATTTAACCCCCATCATTGGTGATAAAATAATTATAGGTATTGCAAAAATGAGTGAGACAAAAAATTTAACTTTAAAATTGCCATGATGGTGATGTTCGTGCCCATTATGATGACTATACGCTTCATGGTGATCATGATGTTCATGTGCTTCATGATGCATTTGATTAGAATGATTCATGTGATTTTCATGATTAAGATTATGTTCTTCTCCATTATTTCTCAAATTAAGTCCCCCTATTTACGAAAATATTATAGTAATTATGGTTATAATATAACACATACCCCGTATAGGTATAAACGCTTTTGTTTTTAACTGATATTACACAGTCAAGTGATGTGCTGTTATTTACAATAACCCAAAATATATAACAAGGAAATTAGAGTAAAACTAAAAAGAATTGGATTAGGAATTACAAAATCTTATGCTAAAGAAGGTGCTAAGCTATCTCTTAATATTTATAGAATGGATTCAGAAGAAATTGATTCACTCATCAATGAACTTAAAAATATTAATAATACAAAAGTTATTGTTACAAAAGGCGATACCACAGATGAAAATACAGAAAAAGAACTTATTGATAAAACTATAGCTACATTTGGCAAAATCGTTATTCTAGTTAACAATGCTGGAATGGTATGCGAAAGCCCAGTCCAAGATATGACTTCGGAAATGTGGAATAAGATGATAAATATTGATTTGAGCAGCGCCTTCTTAACAACAAGAAGTGTTGCGCCACATATGATTTCCCGAAAATCAGGAAGAATTATTAATATCACATACCAAACCGCACAGATAGGTACGCTTAATATGAGTCATTATGCCGCAGCCAAAGCAGTTGTTATTGGGTTTGCAAAGTCTATAGCGCTTGAACTCGGACAATATGGTATTACGGCTAACTGTGTTGCCCCTAGTCCAACTGAAGCAGAGCTGTTTGATTCAGTATCGGGAAACTTCAAAAATAATAAAAAGTCAGATTTAGCCCTTCCACACTTCGCAAAAGTAGAAGAAGTTGCTGCATCTGCAGTATTTTTAGCTGCTGACCCAGATGGAAATGCTTATACTGGTCAAACACTCGGACCAAACAGCGAGAATGTCATGTTCTCATAAATTCATTGATAAATTAAAACAAGTTCCTATTCAACAAAAGGGCGCGTTCGTCTAAGATTATATAAGTCTAATTTGTCGTTTATACGATGAATTAGGCCTTATACATTTTAGTGAAAATTACCGCCATTAAATTATGATTTTCAAAAAGAAAATAGTTAGTTACTACAATAAATATAAATGTAAAGATGGTTATAAATATACTGTTTTGGGAGTTTGATGCATTTTTAAGGCGAGTTCAAAAAATTGCATTGTGATAAACTCATTTACTCTGTTTATAATAAAATTGTATTTATTAAAACTTCTATTTCAAACTTCTCAATTCATTTTTCTGTTACTTCAACCTGTATAAACACCGTGCTCGCAATCTCTTTACTTTATGTCTATATGCTTTACATTTAGCCGGCATACATATACCACACTCATGTTGTTCTGCTACATTCACTATATATATCTTTCTATAATTTCATTTGTGTCACCATATTAGTGGCCGATTTCATTAACCAACTCTTTCAATCCCAAATATAAGCTTCTCACTGCTATTGATTTATGTTCTATCCTTAGCACGAGATATAATCCATCTTTAATATGATGATATTTTAATTGATTTATATTTTGTTCTCTTAATACTACACAAAAATTATAAAACGAGTGACCTGAATAAACTTAAATAGGATTGTCTAGTGTTATACTATAAATTATCGTAATTTCATTCCACATTCTGTTTACTTTAAATATTATTTTCAATTAATTAACATCATCACTTGCACAATGTAAACTTAAAAACCGCATCACTTATGATATGCTTCTGCTTGTTAATAGTATTGCTTAAAAAACGTTTCTCATGAAACATTTTAGATTATAGAATTTAATAAAGCTGTTATTACTATACTGTCGGCTATTAGTTATATATTAAGTTATAATGCTCTATTTGGAATATAAAAATATGATATACATATGCGCCCTCCGATAATTTATCATTCAGGGATATGTCTTTTATCACTTTGCAACAAAACTAATATTCACATACTTTATTGTAGAAAATAGACAACGCACATTTATTTTATTTGTTTCATTTTTCTCAAATTTTAACCTTTGTTTGTAATTGAATTAAAAACACATTTTAAAACAGAATATATTTTTATTTAAAATCATCAAATTGATTAGGTATGTATTGTTTATGTTAAAAAGATTAATTTCTATTTATATCATTACAAAAAATCTTAAGTTAGTAATTATTATTAGCTATTTTTAAACAAATGATGTCTTCAGCCATTTAAAATGATTAATATAGTATCGCAATAATAATATAAGTCGGAGTGTAGATTAAATTACTACAATCCGACTTCTCACTATGATGGACAGTTTTCAACTTTATCCTTGTTATTCTGTTTTCATTTTTCTTAATACATAGTCTATATCATGTTGAATTTGCTGTGGTTGTCCTCCGATATCATAATTGTATTCCAATGTTAGATGGGCATTGGGTGTATACTTATGGTATGTCTCAAAGAAGTGTTCCATATTTAATGTGCCATCGTGTAATAAATTATGATCGTCATGCTTACCGTCGTTATTGTGTAAATGATAGAATTTAATTTTGTCTTGAAGTTGCTGTATCACATAATCTAAATTCCACCCATTTGCATTTGCGTGTCCAATATCAATCAATACGTTGTTCGCGCGTTCTTTACAAAAATTGATAAATTCTGATTCTGTTAATAATTTGTTTTGCTTGGTATCTACGCCCACATTTTCCACTAAAATATTGACACCTTTTTTTTTAGCTTCTTGTGTAATATGGTCTAAATTAAATTTTGTTTGAGCAATCATTTGTTGCTTATCGTCAATCGCGATGTTATTTACATGATAGACGATATCTTTTATTCCTAAGTCTACACAATGTTCAATGGCTAATCGAATTTGTTCTAAGCTATATAAATCTTCTTCCCTTGATCGTGAGTGTTCTACATCAAATATTTGTTCATGATAGGTTAAGTATCGATTTGTATCTTTACCTAAAGCAAGTAATTCTTTCATATAAGCTTTATCTTGGTTATTCGCAAAAAGTTCTATTCCTATATCTGGGTTGTCCTCTAAAAGACCATAAATAGGCGTTAATCCACTTCTTATATATGCATTGGTACTTAAAATGAGTGCCATAATTACCTCTCCTCTATATTCATTTCTGTATTTGGATCAAACAATGTTACTTTACTCATATCAAACTTAATATTTACTATACTTTGTTCTGGTCTTTTATAACTTTTTACAGTCAGCATTTGTTGATTGATTTTTCCAATAAGACTGTAACTTTCTCCTAAATTTTCAATATCTTCAATTTCAAATCTTATTCCTGTTGGTTCTTCCGTTATATAAATTGCTTCAGGACGAATACCTACTAATAGCGAAAGACCTTCATAGAGCTCTAAATTTTGCTGATTTAAAGTCTTCGCATCTATATATAGTTTAGAATCAAATATGAGTTGGTTTTTCTCATACTTTGCATCGAGGATATTCATCGGTGGCGTACCGATAAAACGTGCTGTAAACACATTACTCGGATGATTATAAACATTTTCCGGTGTATCGAACATTTGTATTTCACCCTTATCAAATAATGCAATACGATCAGCTAATGCCATTGCCTCTAATTGATCATGTGTCACAAAAATAAAAGTATGCTGATACATATCATGTAAATGTAATAACTCTCTCCTAGCAGATACACGCAATAAAGCATCTAGGTTAGACAGAGGTTCGTCTAATAAGAAATAAGAAGCATTCTTAACGACTGCTCTGCCTAAAGCAACTCTTTGACGTTGACCACCTGAAAGTTCGCTTGGTTTACGTTCTTTTAAGTGATTTAAATCTAATATAGAGAGTGCTTGATGAAGACGTTGCTCAATATCTTCTTTGGGTATTTTATTACGTTTTAATGCATAGGTAATATTCTTCTCTACGCTCATATGGGGATATAACGCGTAGTTTTGAAAAACCATTGCAATATCTCTTTCTCCCGGAGCATAATTTGTTACATCCTTATCATCAAATAGTATTTGGCCGTCTGAAACACTTTCTATGCCAGAGATCATTCTAAGTATTGTAGACTTCCCGCAACCAGAGGGGCCTAAAAACACTACGCGTTCCCCATCATTTATTTTCAAAGTTAAATTCTCAATCACTTTAGTGTCACCAAATGATTTGCATAAATTTTTCAATTCTAAAGTACCCATTGTAAACCTCCTATTTAATCCCACTTGCAGTGAATGTGTCTATAATCATACGTTGGAACAATAAGTATACGATGAGTGGAATGGCCATCGTTAAGACACTCAAGGCCATCGCCACTGTAAAATTAGTGCCACCTTCTGAACTTACAAACAATTGTAATGCTAAAGGTAATGTATAATTTTCTTCACTTTTCAACATTAAGTTTGGCCATATATATTCATTCCATGACAAGATAAAAAACCAAATACTTGTTGATGTCAGCGCAGGCTTAGTAATTGGCACAATCACGTCTTTCATCGTATGCCAAACTGAAATATTATCCACTTGCAAGGAGTCTAACAATACTTTTGGTATATTACGCATAGATTGCGTTAACATAAATATGCCAATCGCATCTGCAAGCTGGGGTAAAATAACCCCCCACCACGAATCTACAAAACCTAAACGCGCCATAATAATATAATTCGGGACCATCGTGACAGTAAATGGAACAAATATCGTTGCTACGAGTACCATATAAGTCACTTTTTTAAATTTGAATTGATAGAAAACAATAGCGAACGCTGCTAAAAATGAAATGATTACTTTCACTATCGTGATCACACTGGCAATTACGAACGTGTTTGTTGTAATTTGCAACAATGGAATATCGTTAATTAATTTGTCGAAATTCTCCATTGTAAATGGTAATGGTATTAAATTAATCATAGAATCATACGCGTGGCTTAGTTTTTTGAACGAATTACTTACTGCAAAAATAATTGGATAAATCGCTAATAATATACATGTGATGAGTACGATATGTGCGATAGAAGATTTAGTTTTCATACTTTACTCTCCTCTCAACCACTAAAAACTGAATCAGTAATAGTGAAAAGAAAATAATCAATGTAATTGTCGAGACAGCAGCAGAAACACCTGTTTTATATAAGGTGAACCCTTCGTGATAAGCGTGATAAATTAAATTACTACTTTGATAATTGGGGCCGCCTTTTGTAATTACACTGATAGGCGTAAAAACGTACTGCAAACCTTGTACTATAGTCATAATTAAAATGTAAAAACCGGTCGCCGAGCTCATAGGTAGAATAATATCTATAAAAATACGTGAAGGCTTCACGTTATCTATTTTTGCTGCTTCAATCATCTCTCTTGGTATGCCAATAATACTGGAATATAAAACCAAGAAATTATACCCAAAGACTTTCCACGCTACAATCAAACTAATGACAAAGATGACCCAACCATTCGTTGTCGTCCAATTTGGTATCGATACGCCAAATATCCCTAGCACTTGTGCAACAGGTCCCGACACTGGGTTAAGTATCCACAGAAACACCATCGCACCTACAACAAGTGAAATTACAGAGGGTATAAACAATACAGTTTGATAAATACGTTTTCCTTTGCCAATAAAGTAATCTACAATAAAAGCAAAAATATAAGTCATCACTGTATTAAATACAACTAGTAAGGCAATATAGGCAAATGTCTGACCGATAATCATATAAAACTTAGTGTTTGTAAAAAGCTCAATATAATTATCTAAACCTACAAATTCTTTGTTTGTTTTAACCATGTTCCAATCAAAAAAGCTTAAATATACGGTATAAATCAAAGGTATAATATTAAAAATTAAAATAATGATTACAGATGGTAGTAATAATGCATAAGGCAACCATTTTTTATTCATTACTTGTACCTCCTTAATTGGTTAATCTAATTCCTGATTAATTCTATTTTGTGTTGCTTCCATGGTTTCCTTTACATCTGCATCTTCCCCGAGTATTTTATCTCGCATATCAATAAGTTGTTGCTCAGCTTCTAAACCACTATTACCAGGAAATGCCGCCCAAGGCACAACATCACTCATTTGGTTGATTGCTGGTCGCATCATCTTATTTTCTTCAACATAAGCTTTTAAACCTTTCGGGTTATCTACAACATCATTACGTGGCGGCACGTATCCCGTCCCTTTCGTCCATTTCGCCACATTTTCAACTTTGTAGAGATATTTCATAAACTTCCACGATGCTTCTTGTTCTTCCTTAGTATCTGACGTGATACCTAGCATTGCACCACCTGCGGGGACTGCTTTCTCTTTACCTTTCCAACTTGGTATTTCAATCGCTTCAACATCAAATGTTGCATTATCTTTAATGTGTTTTTGTTTCGCATTTGTAGTAAATAGCATACCGACTTCACCATTGATAAAGCTCTGTTGACCTTGTTCGTCATTAGTATGTAATGCGGACTTATTGTTCACCATATCTTGCATCATTTGATACGCTTCTATACCTTCCTGGTTTGCAAATGATGCTTTGCCATCTTTTACGATATTGCCCCCATTACTTTCAACGATTGCTTGTTGCGCCCAACTATCTGCAGGCTCTTGTATAAAGATGCCATATTGATTTGTGGTTTCTTTAATTTTTTTTGCATAGTTTTGAACTTCTTCCCAAGTCTTCGGTCCATTTGCATCAAGATGCGCTTTACGTAAAATATCTTTATTTATAAACATAACTGGACTACTAACGGAATATGGCAGTCCTAGTTGTTCTCCGTTTTCATCCTGGGCAATTTTTAAAACCTTGTCATCAAACTTTTCTTTTATAAACTTTTTATCTTCTGGAAATGATTGATTGATAATCTCTTCGGGTGATGTATATTCAAAGTTGTCTTTATAATAATTTTTAAAGGACCAGCCTATTTGTACAACATCTGGGGTTCTACCCCCTGCTGCTTCAGACATCATATTCTGTATCAATCCTTTATACATATCTGGATTATATTTAGCTTGCACATAGACGTCGTCACTTTGTTTATTAAAATCGTTTACAAGTTCTTTTACCGTTTTTCCACCTTGAGTTTCAGCGTTGACATGCCAATACTCAATTTTCACTTTGCCATCCTTTGTCTCTTTCTTGCTCCCTTCAGCGCTACAACCTGCTAAAAATATTAATGTTATACACAAGAGAAAACTAAATTGCTTCATTCGCCTTAATCCCTCCAAAAAAATAGCCAAATAAACGTGTCGATACACGCTTATTTGGCTCTCCAATTGCCTATCACTTCACTTGTTATGTTCAATGTAACAAATGTATATTAATATTTATTGATGCTCATGTAAAAAATCAGTAAATTCTCTTTTCCACATTTCTTTATTCGCAGTCGATACACCTAAAGCGCCATCTTCAAGTGCTTGAGTTAAATAAGTTTCACTATCTACTAATCCACCCATAATAATGGGGATTTTTACTTCTGATTGAATAGATTCAATTAAAAATGAAGTAATCGTTGGCATCATTTCTAACATGTCGGGCTGACTTACTTTAGCAGTGTTTATAATATTTTCTTTCATATCGTGATCTGCTAAAAAGAAACGTTGAATTACGAAAATATCATTCTTTTTCGCTAATTTTACATGACTCATTTTTGTCGTTATGATACCTTCAGGTTGAATGCTTTGTTTTATATATTTAAAACCAAAATCATCTAATTTTAATCCTTTAATCTTCTCCACATGAATATAAACATCAATTCCATTTGACTGATATAGCTTCACATACTCTTTAATATTTATAAAATTACCAGTTAAAATAAATACTGCTTTCAAGTTATCTTTGTATTTCAGTACCTTTTCAAGTTGGTTTTCTTTGGTAACTGATGCAATCACTACTTTATCCTCTTTCATTTTATCCTCCACATTTTAAAGATTTAATACATGGCTTCCCTCTATATTTTCTCTTAGACTCTTTAAAATTCAATTATATATTAGTCGAAATTAAATCTGGTAGAAAAACATAATATATAGCTCAAAAATAATAATATCGCTCTTCAATTAAAATTATATTTATTTTCTTATTAGTCATTTAATAACTTTGATTATACTTGTTATTACAAAATTTTAAATATTATGGAGTTGAATATTCATTTACTTGCAACAATAAACAGATTTATTCAAATTTCATAATGAAGAAACCTGAATAAATTATAATTATTTTGAGTTAACACCTTTGACTTTTTAGAAATTATAGTTACGCCACTGATCACTGTAATAATCATTACGCTTAATATGTATACACCATTAATAATTCCAAAAGATAATAGTAAAAGGTATGTTAATAAAAAACACGTTTTGCACAAGCCAATGTATCACTTAAAATACCTCCAATCATGGGAGAAGAAGCAAACACAATGCCTGAAGTGCCTGACAGTAATCCGAAAGCTGTTTCTTTTTATTTAAAAATAGTTAACTGCATTATAGAAGAATCCCAACACAAACGGAGAAAGGGTAATTAAAAACAGGACTGACTTTTATGTCAGTCCTGTGTTAGTATAGAGCCATAAAAAAATATTATAGTTTAATTATTTTCGTAGCTTTCATCAATATACACTTTTGCTTTTTCAACGTCTTCTTTATTTCTTATTAAAAGAGATAAGTTCCCAGTCCCCCAATGATTGATATTTGTCATATCACGCATAAATCCTTTTTCAATAACCGTCTGTTCTATGTTTACTTTTACAAATACAATAATTCTTTGTTGACTTGGATGTACTTCAAGACAAGCAAAATTTTTGATTCTTTTGAACGCGAAATAATGTTTCAATTCTTTAAATTGAACATCATCACCTTTGCTCATCATATATTCATATAATTCATAGTATAAATCTGTTAATTTTTCATTAGCCGATTCAAGATTTTTTGAAGTATAAGAACTGTTTTCTGTATCTATTATTTGAGAAGCACTTTTGACATTTTTTTCTTTATGACTCGTTGTAAATGTTGCATTTACTAAATCCAATAGTAAAAATTTATTTTCAAAATACTTATATCGATATAACTCTATATTACGATTAATTTGTTTCACAGCATGCTCATCATATTTTGTAAATCCACCAGCAATACATAACAATCTCGGCGATGCCCACTCAATTTTATCAGAAACATCTTTACCCAATTGATTCATTACAAGCAACTCAAACTCTGCTTTATGGTCCATTAGCCAGTCCAAATAAAACAAGCCTTGATTAATAACATTCTCGTTTGTCGTACGCTTATACTCAATAATTACAGGAGAATAATTTTCATCAATACCCAAAGTATCAATTCTACCTGAGTGATTTTTCCCTGTAGAATATTCACTTGCTAAAAAGTTAATACCTAATAGTTGCTCTGTATTACATTCAATAATATTCTGTAATGATTTTTCAATCGCAACAGACTCCCCTACAAGTTCGTAAGTATTGTTCACTTCAATATTAAAAAGTTTTACATCTCCCAAAAGAAAAACCACCTTATCTAAAAATTCCTTATCATTCTATATACTAATTTAACTGTACAGTTCATCCAAAAAATAATAAGAGTTCATTTGAATATTTAAATTTTTGTTTACATAATAGGGTATTATCAGAATCAAACAAACATTTTCTGTAATAAACCTTGCTTACGATGTTTTAATAATTCGACCTTTGAAGACTGTTTTTCAATTATCGAATCTAAGTTTATAAAGAAATTTCCAATTTTTTCTTGTTCTAATTTTGTTGGTTCAAATATTGGTGTTTTTTTCGCATTAGCTATTGTGTATGTACCAACAGTACCCACACCTGCTACTCTTTTTATATAGTTTTGAATATTAGCATTTAAAAAAGAATAAAAAAGAAAATTTCCATCCAAATTCCCCCTATTTTTTAGCCAAATAATATTGCCATCTTTAAAGTATAGAGGGGTATTATCTTTTATTAAAAATGGTACGCCAATTGTGCCCACACCTGTTACTAATAAATCTCCTTTTTCAACCTTTCCTGATATTGAACTATGTTCATTATATTTATCATAGGATATGAATAAAGGTTCTTTAATTTCTTCTCCTTTATTATAAGCCACAATGTCTCTTGCTCTTAAAAATGGCACTCCATTAGATTGCCAATCTGATTGATGAATTCTTTTTACAGAGGTAACTTCCATTAAATCTTGTATTTCTTCTTTTTCCCAATTCGGATATTCATTACCATTATCATCTGTAAATCGTAATTCTTGTGTGAAAACCTTTTGCATATAACCCTTTTTCTGTTCTTCTAACTTCTCTAATTTTTGTTCTTCTAATTCGATTTGTCGGTCGAGTTTGCTGAAGAAATCGCCTATTTTTTGTTGCTCTTCATTTGCAGGAACTTTTCTTTGAATTTTGTTAATAGTCACTTTACTTAGACTTGGTACACCTGTAGATTCATCATATATTTTCCAGTTTATATTTTTGAATAAACTCAAAATAAAGTATGTATTATTTTTTTTAGGCACACAGTAAAACAGTGTATCTACAGTCCAAAAAGGACCTTTTAAAAGATAAGGTTTATTAATTGTTCCTTTTCTACCAATACCTATAGCATCACCATCATATAAATATTCATCGACACTAATCATATAACCGCCTGTTCCATAAACAGGATATTGCCCTTTGTTCAAGTGTTTATAATCTTTTCCAGAACGAACGTCAACTATATCATTTAATGATTTCTCTTCCCACTCACCTTCAAACTCTGGAAATCTCAACTCTGGCATATTCTTCATATCATTAGTCATGTTTATACACTCCTAATTCTCTTAAATATCCATTGATTTCTTGTTCTACTTGTACTATTTCGTCGTCAATCTGATTTATCTCTTTTTGAACTTTCTCTAAATCGATAGTTTCTTCTTCTTCAAATGTGTCGACATATCGTGGAATATTTAAATTATAGTCATTGTCTTCAATTTCTTTGAGACTTGCTGCATAACTATATTTATCTACTGTTTTTCTGTTCTGATACGTATCGATGATTTTTGAAACTTGTTCATCTGTGAGATGGTTTTGATTTTTACCTTTTTCAAATTCGTTCGAAGCATCAATAAATAGCACGTCTTGATCTTCTTCACGACATTTTTTAAATACTAGGACACAGGTTGGGATGCTTGTACCATAAAAAATATTCGCTGGTAAACCAATCACCGCATCTAAATAATTTTTCTCTTCAATCAAATATTTACGTATCGTTCCTTCAGCTGCGCCACGGAAAAGTACACCGTGCGGTAAGACTACCGCCATCGTTCCTTCATCATCTAAATAGTGCACCATATGTTGAATAAATGCGAAGTCTGCTTTAGATTTAGGTGCTAGTTTGCCGTAATTACTAAAACGTTCATCATCGTTAAATTTACTATCCGCAGACCATTTAGCACTGTAAGGTGGATTAGCTACTACAGCATCGAATTTTTCATCCAAGAATGCAGGGTTTTCTAGCGTGTCATCATTTTGAATATCAAAGTTTTCATAACGCACATCGTGTAACAACATATTCATGCGAGCCAAGTTATATGTTGTATTGTTACGTTCTTGTCCATTATAACGATAGACGGTTGTTTCTTTACCTACACGTAATAATAATGAACCTGAACCACATGTTGGGTCATAGACATTCCTTAATTTATCTTTACCTAATGTGACAATTTGAGCTAATATTTTAGATACTTGTTGGGGTGTATAGAATTCACCTGCTTTTTTACCAGCGTTTGCTGCAAAGCGACCAATTAAGAACTCATAAGCATCACCTAACATATCAATTTCTAAATCACTATGTACAAAAGGTAAATCTGCTAAATTAACCATGACTTTACCTATAAGAGCTGTACGCTCTTTGACCGTATTCCCTAGACGTGTTGAACTTAGATCCATATCACTGAACAAACCAATAAAGTCTTCTTCACTATCTTGTCCCAGTGTAGAGGTTTCTACTTTTCGAATGGCTTGTGCTAAATGTTCAATATCAAAACGTTGATTTTCGATTTCTTTAACCATACTGCTGAATAAATCTTCGGGCTCAATATAGTAACCCACATTCTCGATGAGTTCGGCTTTTAAGTCTTCGCGGTATTCTTCATCTTCCCAAGCTTGTTCATATGTTAAATCTTCACCTGATAATGCTTCAGCAACTTCTGTTTCAGCTTTTTCTGATAAAAAGCGATAGAAGATGAGTCCTAAAATATAGTTACGGAACTCACTTGCATCCATATTACCTCTCAAATCATTGGCAATAGACCATAAACGTTTATGTAATTCAGCCTGTTGTTGGCGTTGTTTTTCAGTAATTGACATCTCATTTCCTCCATTTATTAAAATGCTTTATGCTTTGTTTGCATAATTAAATTGTGTTTGATTAACACATATCAAAACCTCTGCAATATTTATTATCACAAAGGTTTGATACCATTTCTAACTACTATACTTTTCTGTTACTTCTTCTATAAATGACGTCACTGCTTTTTTAGTTTGACGTTTTTCTCTAAGTTTTTTATCTCCAACGAGGTCTTTAAGGTGGTCTTGATTCACAATACCACTATATTCAAACTCACCTGTAAGTGTCTTGAGTATTTGTTCATCAACGGCTTGTTGATGTGCAAAATCATTAAATTCTTCTTCGCGTTTCGCATTTTCAAACAATAGATAAGCTTCATCAATGTTATCTTCTTCAGATAACTTAGGTACCACTTCATCAATAAATTCACGAATTAAATCACGTTTTAAACGTAGTGTTGGATCATCCGCGTTGTCTAATATACGTCTAATTTGTTCACGATTGCGTTGCTGTTCTACTTTGTCTTTCAAATCAATTTGGCGAACTAAATCCATGATATAGGACACATTTATCATATCATTACGTAAGATTTCTATCTCAAAATCAATGTCATTTAAGATGGATACTTTTTCAACTTCACCACGTTTTGGCTTCACTTCATCATATATTGCGAAGTATTTACTCTTGTAGTCTTCGAATTCTTGTTCATCCATACCAATATTTTCTTTTGTAAAGTCGAACTCATCGAATGCTTTCAATCTCAGTACAAGTTTTGAAACTAGACGGAATGCTTCCACAAATGCTTTTTTCTCATTTTCATCTTGGACATTATCCATATCTTGTGGTTTTAGGGCAATAGTCTTCAATTCAGCTAAAGCATCTACAAATTCAGATTGATACTCATCAAAGTTTCTCATTAATACGCGATCTGTATCATCTGTCTGAGAGAAAAGTTTTAATGCATTATCCGTATTTCGTTTCAAGTCACGATAGTTGACGATTTTTCCAAATGGTTTGGTTTCCTTTTCTACACGGTTTGTACGTGAATAGGCTTGGATTAAATCGTGGTATTTTAAGTTCTTATCTACATATAATGTGTTTAATACTTTACTGTCAAACCCAGTTAAGAACATGTTCACTACAATAAGCACGTCAATTTTATTGTCTTTAACACCTTTTTTAACATTTTTAGAAATATGATTAAAGTACTCCTGGAAAGTGTCCGTTGAGAAATTGGTTCCGAAGTGCTGATTATAATCTTGCATAATTTCTTTTAGTTTATCTCTAGAATGTGCCTCATCCACATCTCCTTCTTTACTTTCCTCATTTGCTGCATAAGAAAATACACCTGCTATTTTTAATGGATGTTCATAGTCTTTACTAATATTTTTGAAGGTGTTGTAATATTTCACAAGTGCTGGAATACTTTGTACAGTTAATATTGCTGAATATTGTCTATTTCTCGTATATTTGTCGTGGTTTTCTGTGATATGTCGAGCAATGAGTTCAACACGTTTATCTGCCATCCACACTTCATCTTTATTAATATCTTCAACCATATCTTCTGAATCTGTATTTATATTTTGAGCTTTAAATGTATTGATATAATCTACTGAAAAACCTAATACATTGCCGTCATGAATGGCATCTTTAATGAGATATGAGTGTAAGCATCTACCGAAAATGTCAGCAGTACTTCGGCCGTCTTGACTTTGATTTTCTTCAAAACGAGGTGTCCCGGTGAAACCAAAGTACTGTGCATTATTAAAATGTTGACGGACAATGCGATGCATATCACCGAATTGACTACGATGACATTCATCAATAATGAAGACCACTTTATCTGTCTTATATTGATCTAATGCTTCCGCGTTATTCTGAATGGCTTTAGACATTTTTTGAATCGTCGTAACAATAAGCGGCAAACTTTTATCTTTTAACTGTTTAACGAGCTGTGCCGTATTATTCGTTTTATCCACTGAACCTTTAGAGAATTTATTAAACTCCTCTTCAGTCTGGCTGTCTAAATCCTTACGGTCGACAAGGAAGATGACTTTTTTTATGTCATCTTGTTCTGACAATACTTGACTCGCTTTAAAGGAAGTTAATGTTTTACCACTACCGGTTGTGTGCCAAATATAGCCGTTATTACTCGTTTCGGTTGCTTGATGTATTAAGGCTTCAACAGCGTGAACTTGATATGGACGCATGGCCATAAGGATATGATCTGTTTCATTTAAAATCATATAGCGTGAAATCATTTTAGCGATATGACAAGGTCTTAAAAATGTATCAGTAAAGTCATTCAATGTATTGATACGATTATTATCTTTATCGCTCCAATAAAACATATGACTTTTCAAAATTTCACCATCATTATTAGAGATATAACGCGTTTCTATACCGTTACTGATAATAAATAATTGTATATAACGAAAAAGACCTGTGTAGTTTTGTTTTCGATAACGCATCACTTGATTAAATGCTTCATTGATATCAATACCACGACGTTTAAGCTCAATTTGAACTAATGGTAAGCCATTAATTAAAATTGTGACATCATATCTCGCTTTGTATGTATCTTCTACGGATACTTGGTTAGTGATTTGGAATTTATTTTGACACCAATTTCTCGTATCTAAAAATGATAAATACACCTCCGATTCATCATCTCGTTTCAAAGGCATCTTATCACGTAATATACGCGCACTTTCAAAAATCCCCTTACCATTAATCATCGTTAACAAGCGTTGAAACTCTTTATCTGTTAGAGGTTCTCCATTTAATTTATCAGTGTGACGTTCATTTAATATAGAACGAAAATTATCTAATAGTTGTTGTTCACTCCTAATGGCTACAGTTTCATAGCCATTTGATTTCAGCTGTTCCATCATTTCAGTTTCTAACGCAAACTCACTTTGGTATACCATAACATCCCCCTAGACTTACTTTTTTCTATTATAATCAATGATTATATTGTGTGGCTTTATTTGTATTTCAAGGATTACCTTATTAATAATTATAACATTTAAGTTGTTACTGAAATACAAACAAATTAATCATTCATTATCACAGCAATTTTATATTAATCATATTTAGTATAGTATATTTTAATTTTATTGTATTTTATAACGCTTTCTTTTCTGGTAACATTGAAAGTGAATTTTATATAGGGGAGCTGTATTTAATGAAATTTAGAAAATTATGGATGTTAGGTTTGTCTTCTTTTATTATTTTAAGTGCCTGCGGTCAAAATGCAGACGATAATGATAAAAAAGACAATAATAAAGCACATAAAAGTGATAAAAATTCAGATGAAACTGAAAAGCAATCAAATGAAGAAATAGCAGAAAACAATCAAAATTCAAAGAATCAATCTCAAGGTGAGACTAATGCTACAAAAACAACTACTGAAGAAAATAATCAAAATAGTAAACCTATAACAATTGATGAAGCAAAATCTATCGCTTTTAACTCCGAAGATTTAGTCAATTTCACACAAAATAAAGATAATCTAATTTACAATAAAGATAAAAGTAATAATGATGAAATTTTTATTGAAACCCCTTTTGGCGGGATAAACGAATCCGTTAAGCACCACGCAATTATAGATAGAAATACGGGAGAAATTATAAGTACTGGTAGTGCTGGTACGCATGCAGATGGACTTGTAAAAACAAATGATGGAAAGGTAGATAAAAAAGCTTATAATATAACTTTAGATTTCTATAATACTTACATATATAAAAAAGGTATGCCTGAGTTTGAAACTGCTACTTCTGATGTACCAGAACAAAAATATAAAAAACTTTCAAAAATAGTAGGTAACTATTGGCAAGAAGAACAAGGATATGAGAATGGGTCAAATCAAGCAACATCAAATAACAACCAGTCTCAAACTGAAAAAGAGAATAATCAATCAGATGATGAAAATACAACAAATGAACAAAACAAAGACAACACAGAAACAAATAATGATGAATCAAATCAAGAACTAAATAATGAAGAACAGCAAGAAAATAGTAACGAGGAAGCTTCACAAAATGAGGAACGTGAGGATCCAAATCAACAAATAGAACAACCATCTAGCGAGGATAAGCAAAATTCAGATGCAACACAAGAAAATAACAACCAAAACAATGATGAAAATATTGATGATAACAACTTTGAAAATGAACAATCTCAAGATGTAGAATCAAAAAGTTCAGTAAATGACAAAGAAACTTCAAACGGTTCATAATTATAAAAATATTAATACAAAAAGGAGCTTTTAATTGGTCAGTGTTACACAAAGAATTTCACAAGTTAAACAACCTCGTGGTGGATACCTAAATAGAAAATCATTTGAAATTAAACAACTAGAGCCAGAAACATTTATAGATACAAAAAATGAAAATATAGCACCACAAACAATTGGTTTGGTCGTAGATTATCTCACTCGTATGATTATCAATCAAAACAAAGAAAAGTCATTTGCCATATCGTTAACTGGCGCAGAATTAGCTGGAGATTTAAAAAAAGCAGAATCATTATTATCAGATATTAAAGATAATGACGACCTCTCTATTATTAAAGCATGTCATTTAGTAAATTACGATATGGTATATAGAGCAGGAAGAATGCCCAAAGAATCTAAAATTCCCGATCAAAACACAATTAATAATATAAAATCACTTATAGAAAGAAGCCTTTCATTTTTTAATCAAATTGGTGAAGTTAAAATGGATGGTTTCACATTTGAGGGTGGTTATACAAGCATTATTGATACTGGAGATGGCGACTTTCTAACTGAAGATACTTTGTGGGATTTTAAAGTTTCAAAACAACTACCACAAAAGAGTAGTACACTTCAGTTAGTGATTTATTATTTAATGGGAAAAGCTTCTCAAAAATCTATGTTTAAGAATATACGTTACATCGGCATTTATAACCCAAGGTTTAACCAAATTTATAAATATGATATGGCACGGGCTGATGCGGAGATGATTGAAACAATCCAAAAACATGTTATTGGATATGATTAATACTATATAGGAAATATTTTAATTAAAGGGATGGGTATTGAAAATGAAAAAAACAGTAACTAGTTTAGCAGTAGCTACATTGTTGTTATCAGCTTCAGGTGTTGTTAAAGCAGCTGAAAATAAAGAAAATTGGGATGAACCTGTTTTTATTAAAGGTGCTGACTTAGAAGGACAAGATTTACAACAAACTGAGGACGACCTAGGTGTTGAAAATAATTATGAAACTTATAGTGTTAACGTCAATGATGTGAGTAATTATATCCCAAGTAGTAGTAATTTAAGTTATATTTATTCAAGTGCAACGATTGAACATAAAAAATGGGGTAAAGGTGTTGATGTGAAAATTGATACACCAAACAACATTACAAAAGTGACATCAGAACAATACCAAAATGCTGCAATTACGGCAGGAATTAAAAATGCAGAAATACATATAGCTTCTGTCGATCAAGTAACTGGTGAAGGTGCTTTAGCAGGTATTTATAAAGCTTATGAAGAAAAAGGTAACGACCTAAATGCCGAAGATATTCAAAATTCAAATCAAGAAATGAATGACTTAGGTACAATTTCAGAAGAAAATAAAGGTAAAGATGGGTATTCAGATGAAGCTTTAAATGCTTCTATAGCAGATATTAAAGAGCAACTTGCAGATATTAAACAAAATCAAGATAAACAAATCACACAACAACAAGTAGAGGACACTGTCAATAAAGTTCTTGATGAACGTGGTTTATCAGAAATATTATCAGGTAATCAAATTCAAATGATTAATAATAATATGGTAAATGTGGCAAACTCTAATGCCTTAACTTCCGATCCAAAAGCGTTTAAGCAAAATGCCAAAGATGTATTAAAAAAAATCGAAAAAAATTCAGATGGTTTATTGAATAAAGCGAAGGATAAAGCCAAAGATTTGAATACAGAAGAAAATAGAAATCTCCTTCAACGTATATGGGATGGTATTGTGGAAATTATACAATCCATCATTCAATTTTTCTCCAATCTATTAAATAAGTTATAAATACTAGAATCTTAAATTTGTATAATCCAAAAAATGACAATTTCTATTGAAGTATAATAGAAATTGTCATTTTTTCTTAGTCATACTTATTACATTTCAATACTACTAATAATAAGTAGAAATATTAAAATACCACATTATTTATGATATGCTTCTGTTATCAGTTAATGATACGGTTTTCATAATAAATATCTTTTAATTTTAAATAAATAATATACGTGCGCTAGTTAATTTTATTTAAATCCATACTATTCAAAGAATCTTCATCAACTTGGTATGTGTTTTCAATTGATTGCACTTCACCATTCTCTTTATTCACAAAAATAGTAAAACCATTATCAGAGTTATCGTCATATACCAACTTCTCCTCTGTTTCTACAGTGGGTTCTCCATGAAATTGCTTGAAATCAGATACTGAAATTGCTTCTGGTAAAATGTATACACTTGATACTGTATCGTCTATACCATAATATATACCAATATTATGGTATTTTTCTATATTACCTATATCCATAGAAATTCTATTATCAGGTTCTCCAAATTTTGATTTTATCTCTTGTTTGGACATTCCTATATTAAATCCTTCATAACCACTAGTATTATCAGCATTCATAAAATTTTCACTAAATTCAGAGGACAAAACATTAATAGTTGCTTGTTGATTATCTTGGGTCGTTTCACTATCACTTTGAAATATATTAATAGAACCGTTTCCTAAAACTACGTTTTTATAAAAATAATATCCCGCAAACATTAACGCTACAACTAATAAAATAACAACAATTATCGAAACAATGATTGCCCATAATTTAAAATTACTACGCTCCATTTGTCTATTGCTACTTATTTTATGTTGTAATTGTGAATTTTGATATTTATCTTTTTCACTTTTATGATCACTATTGACTAGCTTTTTACCACATTTATTACAAAAAACTTGTGTGTTTTCTATTTTATTACCACAATTAGGACAATATTTCATTTATCGACGCTCTCCTTTATACCCCTTACTTCTGCCTGTAAAATATTTACTTGTTTTAATCCCGCTTTCATTAATATAAATACAAAGATCCATACTATAAATATCAATACTAAATACTTAAGAGTAATACTTCCTGCTAATGAAATTGATGTGTCCCAGATCCCATGTAAAATTACTGAAGAGAAAAAGAAAAATAGTAACCTCTTATCTAATATGTTATTGAATCCAAAATTATTTTCTTCTTTTGCAATAACAATTCCTGCTCCAATAATTGCTGACCAAACTAAGTGACCACCAATTGCAGTCCATGCTCTAGTGTATATCATGTCAATTAATGAAATATCAAAATTAGCTGAATAATTTAATATATAACCTGCAGATTCAAAAACCGCAAATCCAGCACCAATTGCCCCTCCAATAAGTAAACCGTTTAAAATTCTATTTGTTCTATTTTTATTTATAAAATACACGATTATAACTGCTTTACCCGTTTCTTCAACTAACCCTACTAGCGCCGCATCTATTACTGTCATCGTTCCACTTAAATAATATTCTTCACTAAAAGTAATGAAATTGTATAAAATCATAGTACTAATTAAAGAAAATACTCCGCCTATAAAAAACATTTTTAATACTTCAAATAAACTAATATCTTTAAACGCATTTGACTCATAAAAAAAGAATAAGCCTGTTAATGGTACTGTTAGTGCACCAATAAATATCAAACCAGGTATTGCGTTTGCATTTTCAAATACCGTTCCTAAAACCCATAATGCTGCAAATGTAATAGCAAATGCTAGAAACACTCTAGAGAAAACCCAAGGCTTTGCCCATTCTTCTGAAACTTCATCTAAAGGTGGTGTAGTATTCTTGGTTCCAGCTATAAATACTTCATCCGATTCTTCTTTGGAATGGGGCTTAAACACTTCTGAAAACATATCTTTTAAATTCAAATCTAAACTTTCTTCGCTACCAGCAAATTTCCCTATAGATTTAGTAGTGCTACTAAATAAATTTCTTGCTTCATTTTTAAGGTTAATATTTTGGGCAGTTTGTTGTTCAATTGTTTCAGCGCTTTCATTAAAGGTCTCTTTCTCCTCACTTTTTTGGGATTCCCTTTTTATCTCACCATCCTCTTTCTTTAAATTATGACCACATTTTATACAAAATCTATCCTCAATTCCCACCTTTGCTTTACAGTTTGGACAAATTTTATCATTTTTTGTTGTATTTTCATTAATTGTTGTATTCTGTTCTATACCGTGCCCACAATAAGTACAAAATTTGTCATTTTTATCGATATGTTTCCCACAATTTTTACAATTCATACTTTTCCTACTCTCAATAATTTAATTTTGATATATATTATTTTAATGTATTGAACAAGAAAATTCTATAACATTTCCATTTATTTGAATTTTTATTTTCTTATTAAAAAGTTTACAAAAATCAAATGTATTCTTAAAATATCAATGTTTACATTTTTTTATCTATCTAAAAAGTTTCATGTATCATAAATAGTTACTGAAAATGTTTATGTTGCTCCGATAATGCTCTTTATATAAACAAATAAGAAATAATTATCTCAAAGCAAAAATAGTTAAAAGACGGTTAGAGAAATGAAAATTCCTCTAACCGTCTTAATCATTGATTTTAACGCCTTCAATTACTATAAACTTCATATTTTCTCACTATCTTTAAAAATATAATTGGTATTATTACTTAGTTAATCATCTATATTATTAATCAGTTATTATTTATTTTATAATTTCTATTGTAAAAGGGACGACATAATCTTCGCCTTTGTTCACAGATATAATAGCTAAAATACTATAAACAATACATACAATGGATAAAACGAATAATAAAAGATAGCCAATTAAAACAGTTGTTAAAATTAAAGCTCCAATACCATATAAACTATAGCTAATCATATAA
This sequence comes from Staphylococcus sp. 231237_7MaSpsaltlick, assembly GCF_043107035.1. Classification (NCBI taxonomy): domain Bacteria; kingdom Bacillati; phylum Bacillota; class Bacilli; order Caryophanales; family Staphylococcaceae; genus Staphylococcus; species Staphylococcus sp. 231237_7MaSpsaltlick. The sequence goes on along the minus strand of NZ_JBICNX010000002.1, from coordinate 369,355 downwards.
TTCAGATAGTTTTTACCCTGTTGGTTTAAATATGCTGATTCATCTTTTTTAATCAGCCAAACAATTAAAGGACCAACAAATCCAGTGAAAAATGTTAGTATCCACATTAACATAGCCATTGTTTTCTCATTTTGAGTAACATTTGGATATGCATTTGGATATTTTGATTGATTTTGTAAATTCATTTTTATTCTCCCATATGTTATAAATTTTTAATAATTAATTCATTCGGTTACGTAGCTTTAATCATACTACTTAATCATTTTCATAAATTTTTTAAATAGTTTTTTAAGTCTATATAATTATATTAATCAATATCCCACTTCTTTTCTACTGTTATTTTTAAAAACTAGTTTTAATTATTAATTAACCACATTTATATATTCCATTTTTTGAAGCATAATTATTTTTTCTTTATAATCTTTTTTAATTTTATCTCTTATATTTTTTGATACATTCAAATCTGATATTAATTTATCTGGATTTGCATTTACATTTAATGCTGCATCTATGTAATTCCAGTATTCATTCGGTGCATGTTTATCAATAACATACGAGAGCTTTCCAAGTTTAAAAGGCCCAAATCCTAATATTCCTAAATCTCTATACTCAAATGATATTTTACCCTTATCTATATAATCTTTTTTAATTCTTGGAAATGTATTTTTATGGAAATCCTTGCAGTGTGGACATCTTAAATCTCCATATAATACCACTTTTGCATTCGATTCATTTGAACCAATTTCTGAACCGTCTTGATTAACATTAAATTATGAAAATTTTAATAATAATTATTGTTAATCTATTTATTCTATGAAAAAAATTAATAGTATGTTACGTTTTTGATAATAATCAGTTGAAGGAGAGTTGCAGGATGGACAAAAGTAAACTTTATGTCATTATAGTATTAACTATATGTTTAATAATCTTGGCAATCTGTATACCATTATCAATTAAAAATGGTAGCTATTCGACTATTTTTTCTGCTTTCATTCCTATAATAATTTATTTTATCCTTAATAAGCAAAATAATGATGGTGATGACTAAAAGGAACTATTTTAAATAGTTCTTTAAATTATGGAGGTGAAAATATGTCTAAAATCTTAGGACTGAATTTATTAAATTTAATTGCATTAATTTTGTTCGCATTGGCTATGATGACTAACATCTTCGGTTCGCTTTCTATTTATTTAATAATTATTTTACCAATATTGATCTTAATAATTGGTTTCTATGTTTTAATTACTAATTTAAAAAAACACAATAACAATAACTCCTACCATAATAAGTTCAAGTAAAAAAGACTCGATTAAGCTCGAGTCTTTTTTCTTAGCTAATCATATAAATGCACAATTTCATGTTATAAACCATTGGTAATGATAAATTTTATTATTAAATGTCTAAAAAACCGCATCACTTATGATACATTTCTGCTTATCGGGTAGTGATGCGGTTTTTAAATATCAATATTCAGATTTTCTCTCAATATAATTTTTAACATAAAATCAAAACTATATATTTTTAGTTAAATAATCAAAATTATATATAATTTCATCAAGTTCTTTCGACTTATTAATTACTTTATAATGTTTGTTATTGTTAAACATATCATCTATTTTAATTAAGTAATAGTTAGTCATTTTTCTATATTCTGGTTTCACAATTATATATCCATTTTTTTCATTTAATATAATATAATATCTTTCTAATTCATGTTCACTAATGCGAGTTATGACACTATCAACAGGGATTTTCAATACAAAAACTGCTCTTAAAGCATACCAAATCAACATTATAATATTAAAGATCATTAAAATCCTATTAAGTAAAATCGATCCATCACTTAAATATACATACGTACCATTATTAATAAGAACTAGAGCAAGAAAGTAATAAATCCAATACTTAGTTAATATTAATAAAAAAATGCTAGTTAATCTTTTAATTGCAGATATGTAATTAATTGAGCTTTTAGTCCCATCAATATATTCTGCATCCGGTGGGACAAATCTATTCATATTAAGATTATCAAAAACTATTGATATGATAATAATTAAAAAGAAAATTATTAATGAGCATAATATTAAATGATTATATATTAGAGAAAATGTTTGTAAGATTTTAATTTTTAAATCTTCATCTAAAAAACTTATTAATCTATCAATTGGAATATTTAAATACCATACAATAAGTAAAATACCAAATATCACATAATGTAATGGTATTGAAAACCTTTCTTCAATATCCTTTTTAAATTTGTTATAATGATTTATTAGATTTATAGAGTTCATCTTATTAACCTTCCTTTTTAAATTATTAAATACAAAGATTGATTTTACAATACGAGAATCTTTATATTTAAAATCATGTTCTCAATGACTCCAAAATTTTTGCAATTAGAAATTTTATTTTTAAAACCTTCAAAAATCCTTCACTTATGATAACTTTCTACTTATCAGTTGATGATGATTTTATAAATATATATCCAATACAATTGATTGTTTATCATCAAATATCTATTACTTTTTATAGGAAGCTAAAAGAAACTCAGTTATCATACGCGCTGCGTTGATTGCTAAATAAGCATGTCTAGTTTCCGGCTTATAATTTTTCTTTGATTTACAATGTGCGTCACCATATTCATTCCTTACTTCGTCCAGACCATTAATTATATTTATCATACCACTCAAGATTGTTTTAAAAGTATTTTCATTGTGTCAACCAGGAGAAAGATTCATAATATTACTTACTTTTTTATACAAAGCTCTTAAAGTTTCATTATTATTAAATTGTTCTCCTTCAGAATCTAAAATATGCTTCAAAGTACTTTCAGCCATTGCTTTTGCAGATGTAATTGCATCTTCAGGATCCGTTTGTGCCTCTTTTTCAATTCTATTACATTCTTTTAATACATACTCAACATCAAATTTTTCTGCCAAAGATTTTATAGTATTTAGGTTAACTTCACTTCCATTTTTAGTTATTCTTTCTATATCTTGGTTATATGCATAACCCAATACATTAATTATTTTTATTAATCTATTAATTTCTTCGTCTTCATCAATTTCATGAGTATACAGGTTCCATTGAAACAAATACGTTTCTATAACATTAAGTAATTTACAAAATTCAGCTTCATCTTCTAAATTTAAAGTACTAATATATTCCCACGCTAACGATTTACGTTGTCCGCTATATTTTTGATTTATAGAACTATCTCTTATAATATCTGCATCAATAAAATTATTATGAATTTCTCTGAGTGTACTTCTTGAAGAGAGTAAGTCTAAGAATTTATCAATAAGTGTTGATTTTTTCATGGTGTTCATCTCAAGTATTAACTGTTTTTAATCGAATCATTTTCTGATATTAATTTAATTAAATCTTTGTATGATTTAGAATTGTCAAGAATTATAAATTTTAACTTTCTTCTCGCTCTTGTCATATTTTGAAATAGCATTTTTATTGGATCATAATAATAGTCTCCTTTATAATGAATACTAATAATTTTAAATTCAAATCCACTATCTAAAATTACTATGACTTTATCAAATTCTTGTCCAATTTTAATATATTAAATTGAAAAACTTATATTTTTTAATTAAGCTGTTTTTTTATTTTCACTTAAATCTTCTTTCGCAAAGTCTATACACTCCGATTTTGCATTTACTATATCATCATATATAACTAGTTATTAAGTTCTATTTATTTGGATCGATAATAATTCTTCCTCTGCACATCTATAAAAAAAATATTTATTAATAATCTTCTTTCCTTAGTTATTACTTGTGCTTTTATACAAATTATTTATTAGTTCATTAGATTCATTATTTCTTGCTCCCAAGACTCGATTATTTTCCCTACTTCAAATGCTTCTCTTTTATTAGATAAATGTTTTACCACATGCATTTTATCAAGCTTATATAAAAATATTATTACTAATCTTGCTGTTTTAATTTTTTCAGTTAATGTTAAATATTTATCTATATTTTTATCTGTAATCCCTTTATAATCATCTTCTTGATGACTCTCGTTATTTAATATCAATCTAAATAAATAATTTTCAAAAAAATCTTTTAAATTAGAATTATTTATTAGACCTATTATATTTTTATCTGTTCTTAAATTATCTATACTGCACTTATATTTAAAAGTACTAAACGCTTCGCAAACTCTTCTCATAGTATTACCAATATAAGTTTCTACTTCATCGTTATTTCCACAAGCAAATTCAAAGATTAATTTAAACTGATAATTATATATGTTACTTTTTTGTCCATTTTTATCACTTTCCAACCCATTTTCAGTTAAAATATACTTATTTACTTTTTTCACTGCTTTTTCCCCATCATCTAAAATAATATCTTGGAGAACTTTTTCAAAATTGTAATATGCTTCCATATCATGAGTAGTTATCAATAATTGAGAAAATTCATTATTCTCAAAAAGCAATTTAAATTGTTTTCTCAAGTAATTATAAATTCCTATCTTATTTTCAAAATCGAAACTAGAAATTGGATCATCAAGAACTAAAAAATAAGTATCTTTATACATTTCCAAAATTTTTTTCTCAGTGTTTAGTAATGAAAAAAAGTAAACTAATGATAGTACGTTTTTTTCCCCAGTTGATAATTTAGATATAGGTATATTTTGACCTCTCACTAAAATTTCATAATGTCCGTCTTTACCAACCAAAGCTAATCTGTTTTTATCAAAAAATATTAGTGCTAGTTCTCTATTCATAATTTCTAAAGCTATAGAAGTTTGTGATTGTTTAATTTTTAGTTTATCTATTCTCAAATCTAATTTATTAATTAATTTATTACATTTATTGAATTTAAGTTCATAAGTTTCATGCTTTTCTATATTTTTCTTATAATTGAAATATTCATTTTCTATTTCTTTATAAGCTATTTTAAAATTAATTTGTTCGTATGTGTTTTTATGATCGTTTAGCCTTTCTATTTCTCTATTATATTCTCTTATATCGTTATTAAGATTTTGAACTTTATAATTTAAATTATTTAATATCTCTCTATATTCCTTAAAATCAATATTAATTTTAGAATTTATATTTAAAGACTTATGTAATAGGTTTTCTTTGATTTGTCTATTTTTTTTATTTAAATTTTCTATTTCTAAATTTATATCATCGGTATTAATTTTTTCGAATTCTAAAGAATTTTCTACTTTTATAGTATTGATTAAATCATTAATTTCTTCTTTCTTTTCCTCTATGAGATCATTTTGAAATGCAAACTTCAGTTTTTCTCTCAATTCTTGGGTGTAGTCTTTATCTAAGGGTCTTAAACAAGTTTTACATATTTCTGGATTGGCTTTTAAATATTCATCTAAATTTTGTAGATAATTATTACCAAATTCGTCAAATATCTTTTCTATTTTTGAATCAATATTTGACGAAAATTGTAAATTAATCGTATCTTTAAGAGTTTTTTCAATTCTTTCTTGAGTATTTTTTTCTAATCCTTTATATTTTTCTATTTCTTCTATTCTATCTTCATTGCTATATCTATTAATTATTTCTATTTGTGAGTCTAATTGTTTAAATAAACCCCTTAAATCTTCTTCGTTTTTATAGTCTAATACTTTATTCAAAACGCTTATGTCTACTCTTTTATTATTTTTGGAATTTTTATCTAATAATCTTGCTCTTCCCGCCCAATTATTATCCCCTCTTAATAATTTTAAAACACCATCTAATTCTTTTTGTTTGTTATAACATTCTATTTTTTTATTATAAAAAGTTTTTGAATTTTCAATATTTTCAAGTCGGTTTTCTTGTATTTCTATATTCCTTTCTATATCTCCTTGTTCATCAAACATCACTATTGCCTTTAAATTATCACTTTCACTAAATTTGATATTTTTCTCAATAAAATAATCATTAAAAATTAAAAATTTTGACTGCTTATTTGTATTGTCTAGGTATTCAATATTTAATTCAGGGCTCATTTCAAAACAATCTTTAAATCTATCTATAGTATTTGCAATTGTCGACTTACCAGTACCATTTCTGCCAAAAATAAGAAGTTCTCTAGATAATTTATTATTTTTATAAAAAAAATTTAATTCCAAATCATTATATGGTAGATATTTGTTTCTTAATTTTATATTTTTTATAGCCATTATATTACCTCCTCTTTTGTGTCATGAAAATATCATATTAATTTAAACGTAATTCATCATTTATGATACGCTTCCCCTTGTTAGTGATATTGCTAAAAAACAAAATGCAAGGAACTGACAAACTAAAATTATTTTAAATCTTATTATCAATAAATATATAAATAACTCGTTTTGCACATACAATCCCTATAATCAGTTAAGTTTCGCTTTTCGATTCGTAATAATTATTCATAAAGTATACAATATATGATACAATTCATTCAAATATATATTTGAATGAGGTGCTCTATGGTTCAAACTATTGTAACTGCGGCAATACTTTACATTGCTACTGCAGTAGACTTATTAGTAATACTATTAATATTTTTTGCAAGAGCAAAGACTAGAAAAGAATATAGGGATATTTATATAGGTCAATATTTAGGATCGATTATCCTCATATTAGTCAGTTTATTTTTAGCTTTTGTGTTAAATTATGTTCCAGAGAAATGGATATTAGGTTTATTAGGTTTGATCCCCATCTACTTAGGTATAAAAGTTGCTATTTATGATGATTGTGAAGGCGAAAAAAGAGCAAAAAAAGAATTAAACGAAAAAGGTTTGTCCAAATTAGTAGGGACTGTTTCTTTAGTGACAATTGCAAGTTGTGGTGCAGATAATATTGGTTTATTTGTCCCTTATTTTGTAACATTGGATATTGTTGAATTACTGACTACCTTAATTGTATTTTTAGTTTTAATTTTCTTTTTAGTATTCACAGCACAAAAACTAGCTAGAATTCCTGGTGTGGGTGAAATTGTTGAGAAGTTCAGTCGTTGGATTATGGCTGTTATCTACATAGCATTGGGCTTATTTATTATTATTGAAAATGAAACCATACAAACAATATTAGGATTTATATTATAAATTAAGGTGTGACTTAATATGAGTAACAATAAAATTTGTGACGTCATTTGTGTTCATGAGGAAAAAGTGAATTATGCTTTAAGATTTTTAAAAGAAGAAAAAACTCAACGGCTTATCAATACATTATTAAAGATAAGTGATGAGAATAAGCTGAAAATTATATTAGCTCTAATTAAAGAGAAAGAATTATGTGTTTGTGACTTATCTATAACATTAGGTTTGAGTATAGCTTCAACATCACATCATTTGAGAGCCCTGTATAAAAGAGACGTGCTGAATTTTTACAAGGATGGGAAAATGGCATACTATTATATCAAAGATATAGAAATGAAATCATTATTAATAAAATGTATGACTTAAATATAAAGAAACGCTCACATTAAACGAGCGTTTCTTTGAATTCTTGTATTCTTTTTCCAATTTCATCTCTAACACGTTGAAATTCTGGCCATTCTTTTCCTGCTGGATCATCAAAGCCCCAGTGTTCTTTTTTAACATTAGGTGGTAATATAGGGCAATTATCGTCTGCATCACTACATAATGTTACGACCAAATCTGACTGTTCTAAGATATCACTATCAATCAAATCTGATGTATGGTTTGAGATATCAATATCCACTTCTTTCATAGCTTCAATTGCTTTAGGATTTACTCCATGCGTTTCAATACCTGCAGAATAGACATTCCAATCTTCACCCAATATTTCCCTTCCCCAACCTTCAGCCATTTGGCTACGACAAGAGTTTCCTGTGCATATAAAATAAATTGTTTTCTTATCCATAATTAAAGCCTCTTTTCTTAAAATATGATTAGTGTAAGGTATAAACCTAAGAGTGTTACAAATAGGACTGGAATAGTAATGATAATTCCAGTTTTAAAGTATGTTCCCCATGAAATCTTCACACCTTTTTGTGTTAAGACATGTAGCCACAATAATGTTGCTAAAGAACCAATTGGCGTAATTTTAGGTCCTAAATCAGAACCTATGACATTCGCATAAACCATACCTTCTTTTAATATTCCTGTAGCACTGGATTGACCAATCGCTATTGCATCTATTAAAACAGTTGGCATGTTGTTCATAATTGAAGATAAGAAAGCAGCTATAAAGCCCATACCCATGATACTGCTGAATAACCCATAACTTGAAATATTTGTTAGGATATCCCCAAGAATAGTTGTAATACCTACATTTTTTAGTCCAAACACAACAAGGTACATACCAATAGAGAATACAACAATATTCCATGGTGCGCCTTTAATTACTTGTTTTGTATGTACTGCTTTAGATTTACGAGCTAATATTACAAAGATAAGAGCAATGATACCAGCAATGATTGATACAGGTATTTGTATAAACTCACTAACAAGATAACCCACGAGCAGTATTGCTAATACAATCCATGAAATCTTAAATAGTTTAGGGTCTTTAATTGCATTTTTAGGATCTGAAAGATTTTCTGTATCGAACGTTTTAGGTATAGATTTTCTGAAATATAACCATAAAACGAGAATACTAGCAATCAGAGAGAATATATTAGGAATAATCATTCGACTAAAATATTCAATAAATCCAATATCGAAGTAATCTGCAGAAACGATATTTACTAAATTACTTACAATTAAGGGCAATGATGTTGTATCAGCAATAAAACCACTGGCAATAATAAAGGGAAAAATCACTTTTTTATTGAATCCTAGATTCCTAACCATCGCTAATACAATGGGTGTTAAGATTAAAGCTGCACCATCATTTGCGAAAAAGGCTGCTACAATTGCCCCAAGTAACATAATAAAAACAAACATTTTTAAGCCATTACCGTTTGAAGCCTTGACCATATGTATTGCAGACCATTCAAAAAACCCAATTTCATCTAATATTAATGAAATAAGAATAACAGCTACAAAAGTTAAAGTTGCATTCCAAACAATACCTGTTACTTCTAATACATCGGAAAAACTTACGACTCCTGTAATGATAGCAACAACAGCTCCAATTAAAGCTGTAATACCAATATCTAAACCTTTTGGTTGCCATATCACAAAGATTAAAGTTAAAAGAAAAATCACAATTGCTAAAATGGTCATCAACAATCACCTGATTTCACATTTTTACATACACATCTTTGGTTAGATGTATTAATGATGTTTAAGTTTTGGATAATATCATCTAAAATAGCATGATTAAGTTGATACCAATGTTTGTTGCCGTCTTTTCGTGTTGTAACTAATTCGTTATCTACTAATGACTTCATATGATGACTTAGTGTAGGTTGTGAGAATTGAAAGTGTTCTAATAAGTCACAAGCGCATAGCTCACCACAAGAAAGTAAATCTAATATTTCTAACCTGCTTGAATCTGATAAAACTTTTAATATTGCTGATAATTCTTTATAAGACATAAATATACCTCCTATTCATTACATAGATTAACATCTATATAGCATTGTGTCTATGTAGTTTTTTGACTAATTTTAGTATTAGATTAGAATGCGTCGTAAATAACTAGTTTTATTATCTTGCAAAAGTTGAAATAATAATTTATATTTAATACATCAAAAAAAGTTGATATATCATTTTAGTATTTTATAAAGGAGTTCGATTTTATGAGAATAAATCATGCAGGTATATTATCTGTTGATTATTTTGTTAGTTACTTAAATCTAATTATGATATCAAGAGAAGTTTCTTTAAAAGAAGCTATATCATATATGAAAAAGGAGTTCTTTAAAGGAGAACCTGACATGTATGGTAAAATAACAGAAACTCATTTTAATCAAGCAATACTAGAACTCAAACAAAAATAGAAATATCTGTATATAAGAGAGGTGATTATTTAATGGAAATTATTAAGTCCAGTCCTAATAGAACTGAGGAAGAACAATTAGACTTTTATGAACAGATGTTTAATGCGCTAGCTGATAAAATCAGACTTAAAATTCTACATTCAATACGTCAAAGCGATTCAAAATCTTTATGTGTTTGTGATCTAGAAGAATTATTAGCGTTAAAACAATCTAAACTTTCCTATCATTTAAAAAAATTAGTAGATGCAAATATTCTTATTGCTGAAAAGCATGGCACATGGAATTATTATAAAATTAATGAGCAACAAATACAGGTGGTTTTAAATGAAGATACTTGCTGTAAGATACTTTAAGTATCTTCTTTTTAACATAGAATTAATCAATTTTTTTTGATTAATACATCAATAAAAGTTGATTAAATAAATTCGGAGGCGTTATACTAATGGTAGATTCAATTATAGAATTCATAAAAACATTTCTGATGTTATTTTTTGAATTATTATTACTATTTATAGTAGTGAGTTTTATAGTAAGTCTGATTCAACAAGTTGTTTCAGAAGAAAAAATTAAAAAGCTTTTGAGCAAACCTAATAAAGCCGTCAATTATATATTAGGTATGATATTTGGTGCTGTTACACCATTTTGTTCTTGTTCAACTATTCCAATACTTGCAGGTTTATTAAATTCCAAAGTTCCTTTTGGTCCAGCGATGAGTTTTTTAATTGCTTCACCGTTAATGAACCCACTAATGATATTTATGTTATGGGCTTTATTAGGGTGGAAAGTAGCTATTGTTTATTTTGTAGTACTAGCAATTTTCAGTATTTTAACAGGTTTAGTATTTTCAAAAATGAATTTAGCTGAAAGTTATAAAGGGGTCAATGTTAAAGGTGATGGCTTTTTTGCTAATAAAACAGGATCTCGTTTTAAACAAGCATTAAACGATGCGTGGGCATTTTTATACCCAATGTTACCTTATCTATTTATTGGTGTATTTATTGGTGCCTTTATATATGGATTCATACCTGAAGAATTTATAACTAAGTATGCAAGTGGTGATGGTTTTATATCGGTCTTTATTGCTTCTGTTATCGGTATCCCTATGTATATCAGACCAGAAACAATGTTACCTATAGCCGAAGCATTAGTATCAAAAGGTATGTCTCTAGGAACAGTAGTTGCATTAATAATTGGTGGTGCTGGCGCAAGTATTCCAGAGGTCGTATTGCTATCTAAGTTATTCAAGAAAAAATTTGTAGTATCATTCGTTATTGCAATTTTAGTTGTAGCCATTGCTACAGGTTTGATTGTTAACATCATTATTTAAAGGAGGTGAGATAATGGGGATTAAAGACGCATTAAAAAAAATAAAACCTCAGGAACAGTCATGTTGTTCGGTAGAAATTGAGGAAAAGAACGAAAAAAAAGAAAAAAGTGAAAAAGAGCAACAAGATAATAACAATTGTTGTAACAATTAATATAAGTGCCTGGAATTTATATCCAGGCACTTATATTAATCTGTTTTGCTACGCTTTTCTATATTTATTCTACAATAATTTAAAAAGGACACATTTTGAAATCAATGTGTCTTTGAAAATGGTTACCTCTATATTATGCTTTAATTTCTACAGGTTCACCAAAGTGATTTTCTATAATTCTTGTTATTTCTTTACCTAGTGGTCCTTTTATTGTGAAAGTTCTTTTGAAATAAGAACCTAAAATACCTAGACCAGCTGCTGCAAGTAAAAGACTACCTCCAGACATAGCGGTTAATCCTATCAAAGAACCCAACGCAACTTTTCCTATTTGTTTAAAAGGCTTCTTATCAAATATAACTGTTAGACCTATAATATTAGGTGTCTTGGTCTCTCCAATAATAATTAAATAATTACTTTTATGACTCTTGAAATGATATGTTGTTATCTGTGCATTATCTTTAAATACTTTTAATAGTTCACGCTCATGGCTATTAGATTTTTCAAGAATTTCTTCTTCTTTAAGGACTTCGGTTTCCTTACTGAATGTATATTTTTTATTTAAAGCAAGTGCTTTTAGTTCATTTTCAAAATCATTTAAAGATTTCGCTTTGTAATATGCAAAGTCCATTTATTTCACTCCTTGTTATTTTTCCCATTTGTTCGTTTCGTTATTATAAGTGAATCCTCTCTCTTGTAATAAGGATTTAGCCGCAATATAAGTATCATAATCCCCATCATCTTTCTTCTGTATCTCATATATTTCCATTAAGTCTTGGTTTGAACTATCACTTAAAGCATCTCTCATCAAACCTCTATCGCCTGTTGTTTCCCAAATTGCACCGATGGCAGCGCCAACAGTCGCAACTGAATAATATGCTGCTGCACCGACACCTTTCCCAATGCCTTTGCCTATTGTTTTTATTATGTTACTCATAATTCCCATTCCTTTCATTATTATTAATGTCATTTAATAAATATTGTGTGTTGTGTCTACTCTTGAACCTGTTGTTTTAAATACGTTGATTGTAATAAAAGTAGTTCATCAATCACTTGTTCTCTCAAATCTGGGGGTGAAATGATACGTATATTGGATCGATACATAAAACAGAGTTGAATAGCTTCGAGCCTTGTCACCTTAAAAGTGACGATAAGATAATGTGCATCATATTTTTCTATCACATGAATTTGATAATATCGATGCATTTTTGACCATACATCTTTAGCTATTTCAAACGTGATATAAGTTTGTAACTTTGATTTTTTATGTGTGTCTACAGGTTTTTCAGACAAACTCAGATTCATTTGACTAATATCATCGATATAAATTTCATCGTCCATTCGATATACTAAGTGAAAAGCATACATTTGATAGTATATCGATAAAGGTAATAATAGTTTTTGATTGTATTGAAGATATTTATTTTCGTTCATTGCTTGAATAGCTAATGATGATGTCGAAATACCTATTTGATTTTTATCAATTTCAAAGCGGTCAAGATATTTTAGTAATGTAGTTCGATAATCTGAATGGTGTTTTAGAATTAATAATTTAAGATATTGGTAAAAGTAATGACTTAATTTTGGTCTAGTCAGGTACAAAGCAGTCAAAATATCATACATAAAATGCATATTTTCATGCTTATCTTGTTCGAGCTTATAACTTTCTGATTTATAATCGTACGTAATTTCTTTGGGTGTACTGATCCACGATTTACTTTCATATAAAAAGTTTCTGATATCGTCGATATCTCTTTGTATTGTCCTAGGACTCGTATCGAGTTCTAATATGAGTGATTGCTTGTTGACGGATTTATTTTGTAGTAACCGATTGTATATTGTTAATATTCGAAATGCACGATCCAATATGTCACCTCCTTTAAGTTATATATTACATAATAGGTTTGTCACAATAAGTCAATACTTTGGTTATTTGATAAAAGTTGAGAAAAATATTTTTCAAATAAAAACGTTGATATAAAGGGATTTTATAAATATTGGAAAGTGACAAAGTAATGGTAGTGACAAAATACGGCTATACCTCTACCTTTAAATCATGCTGTCTAATGGAATAAGTATGACTATCTGAGAAAATAATATGGTCATAAAATAAAATGCCCATCATTTCACTGATGAGCATTAACCGTTCGGTTACATTGATATCTTCAGGAGAGGGTGTTACATCTCCACTTGGATGATTATGACCGAGCATAATACTATTTGCGTTACTGAGTATCGCTGTTTTGAATATTTCTCTAGGATGAATCACTGTCTTGTTGATAGATCCAATTGATAGTGTTTGAATATGTGTAGGTTGATTTTTGCTATTCATACATATGAGAATGAGATGTTCTCGGTCACTGTTTCCAATGAATGAACGCATGATTTCTGCGGCGTCCGTAGGACTTGAAATACGATTTTTTAGATAATTTAATATATCTGTTTTTTATCATTTGTAGTGAAACGATATTGATTTCTTTCATAATTTACTTTCATCCTCCATATATGGGTTACGCTTTCAAAGTCCATTTCTGTCTGGCTTTTGGATTAAGAGGATGCATGATTTCATTTGTTGCGGGGTTCATGAGTTGTTTCACTTTCTTTTTATGTGGTTTCAACATCTCTAAAACTTCATTAACACGTACTTCTACGACGGGTTTTTTAGCGTAAGCGCCCCAAGCTAATATCACTTCATCTGACTCTTTCACTGCCTTCATAATTTGAATATCTGTATGCTTATCATAGGCATCTAAATGTTTGATATTGATATGTGTTGTAATATTAGAGTATAGATTCACAAAATTGATAGAACCAAATGCTTCCATTTCTGAAACTTTGTTCATAATGAGTTGGGTTGTTAGATCAATATTGAGAATGCCATCATAATGCGGATACATTGTGATAATTGTGATTGTTTGTTTTTCACTGTCCCATGTTTTCTTAAGTAGGTAGCGATGTTGTTGATCATCACTGAATATAGCTTCGGTTTCTAATGTACTTTTTATTGTTTCCATTTATTTTGACTCCTTTAGTATTCTTCTGGTAATAACATGACATAATAAGAAAGATCTACATCATCTTCTCGGATAATGTAGACTTTATTCACATTGATAAGTTATTTGACATTTGCCTTATGCGTTTTCACATATGCTGGTCTTTCTTGTTTGTGTTTGACATATAATTGGTTATTGTGCATGTTGAACTGGAAGACATGAAAATAATCTATTGCTTCTCGTTCCTTGGACTGTTTGTTTTCACGTTGTGCTACAAATTGCCATAATTGATGTTGTAATGCAGTAGGTAAGTGTTGGACAATACCATTAGTGATATATCTATTCATAAGCGTTTTCCTTTCGTTCTGATTCTTTCATCCAAGTAATGATTTCACTTAGGACCGTAATGACTATTTGTGTGATTTTGATATATTTATGCATATTATTATTGTCCTCCTGTTAGTAAGTATCGTTGATCCAAAAGGGGCATGATGGTGTTGTGTAGATATAAGAAATCCATATCGTGATTTTCATCGATATAGCCGATGGCTATGAGCTGTTTCTGATAGTAGAGAATGAAAGGGTAGATATTACTTTCGTGAAGTGTATCAGAGTAGTAGGTATAGGTTTGAAGTATTTTATTACTGAGTGGGCCAAGTCTGACGTATTGATCAGGTAGAATATCATCAGCGACTTCCTCGATGGATTCACATTCCCACTTTTCTTCCTTTGGCAGCTTGAATAAGTTGGTTATATAATGCTTGAGTTGTTGTTCCAGTGCCATAATTATGACCTCCTAATGTATTGGTTTGATGTAGTCATGTGATACATCATTTAGATAATATATATTTGATTTTTATTTCATTTCTCTCACTTTTTTCACTAATAACTAAGTGGTAAAAGTGGTAATTTGGTCGATGAAATAATCATTTTGACCATATATTTCAAATTGGAATTTGGGCATAAAAAAAGACCCCCAATCTTTTTTCAAAGATTGAGGGATAAGACTTTCGTCAATTTTATACCTTACAAGTTTTACTTGTTTATCTGTCGTAATTTCAATTGAATCAATTAACATTTTCATAAGTTGATTTTTAGCTTCGGGTGTAGCCTTTCTTAAGTACACGCTGAAGCGTGTTATCATCAAAATGAGTCGTCCTTTTAATTTATCAAAATTAGGTATTTCATCCTGTGATTGATTTGCTTGTTGCGCTTCTTTAATTTGTTGATCTAATACTTCTAACTGTTGATTCATTTGACTTTGTTTAGCTTTTAACATTTCGCTATCCATTTGATCATCTAAGAATAATTCTAACAATCGTTCTTGTTGTGTTTTAAGCTTAGCTTTTTGTTTTTCTAAACTATCAATGTCATATTTAATTTCTGTTTGGTTACTATGCTTTTGTTTCAGTTCTTCTATCACATTTGATGCAATCTGCTTGATAATATCTGGTTGAGACAGAATACGATTCAAATGAACATTAATTACACGCTCGACGACTTCAGCATTGATGGAATTACTGTGACATGCAGAACTCCCTGAACGATTGAATAAGGAACAAATGTAATAACGCTTGATTGTCCGTTCTTTGGACTTTTTCGTTTTATAATAAGTCCGTCGACATACCATATTATTTCCGCATTCTGGGCATTTAATAAGGCCACGTAAGTAGAAATCTCCACCAATAGGTCGACCCGGTTTAAAACTTTTAGAAGCTAGTTTCTCATGAACTTGATCAAATACATCTTCACTTATAATGGCTTCATGCTTACCTTTGACCAATATCACATCATTTTTATCACTTTTACCACTTCTTCGCTGAACAGCCCAATTTTGATGGTTATTGAATCTGACATAGCCTTTATAGACTGGATTATTCAAAATATATTTCACGCCGAACACTGAAAATGGTTTTTGATTAATGGTGCGATATCCTTTTTGATTTAGAATTGTCGTGATTGCTTTAAGTCCTTTATTGTGATTCAAATATAAATCAAAGATTTCCCGTACAATGTTAGCTTCATTTTCATCGATAACCAAATCATTTTTCTGTGTAAGTGGGTTAAGTGATAACCTATATCCCTGCAACCTGCCTGTGATAGCTTCTCCACTACGTGCTTTAGCATTCATAGAAAGTTTCACATTGGAAATCAAAGTCTGGCGTTCTATAGATCCTATTAACCCAAACATTGTAACTAAAACTTCACCAGATGCATTGGATGTATCAATATTCTCAGAAATCGATTTATACCCTACGCCATGCTCTTTGAATTCATGAATAATATTAAACACGTCTCTCATTGAGCGAGAAATACGATTCAATTTCCAACTTAATACCATTTCGATTTTATTATCCTTAACATCTTGTAAAAGACGTTTCATTGCTGGTCGACCTTCAATATTTTTACCTGATATACCAGAATCGATATAAGTTTCATAGTCATAACCTGGATAGTTTTTCACAACCTCTTTGATGAGTACTTGTTCTTGCTCATGGATTGAGTACCCATGCTCCGACTGCTCTGACGTACTAACGCGTGAATAAAGTGCAATTTTACCCTTCATATCATACCGCTCCTTTTATTAGATTATTGCTACAGACCATCGGTCTTGTAACATCATATGAATAATATATATTTATAATTTCGTTTCATTTTTATCACTTTTACCACTTAATTATATGAGTACTACAGGCAGTTGCCTGTAGTACGTAATTAGATTACTTACCTTGATTGATACGTTCTTCTATGATAGGCACAAGCACTTCTACAAATGCTTCAATTTGTTCATTATTCATCGTCAAAGTCCTCCCAACCTAAGTTCAAATCATCTTCGTATAAAAACTCATCATCTGTTACATTCTCATTTTTATCGAATGAAATCATGTCATCTTTTTTATCAGTTTCTTTCCAACCTAAATCAATCCAATAATCGTAGCCATTGTATAGTTTGGTTTGAGTATCAAAGTTTGCTTGAATTAACTGTTTAATAACCTGAGAACTCACCTTTATTTCTTCATTAATAACTTTATTTAACTCGGATACTTTGATTCGTGATCCTGGTTTGATTTCTATAAGTTTTCTGAGTAAATTAATACACGCTTTCTGATTTGCAATACTTGCTGATTTACTAGAAACAAATTCATATCCAAAATTTAACCAATCATGAGAAATTTCAGTAACACGATCATTTTGGAGGTACTCGATATCATTTTTTACAATTTGCTTATACACATACATCAAGTAAAGAAAGATTTCTTTCTTTTCATCCTGTAACTTTTCAATTAAGTCAGGGTCAGCTTTTTCAACATAATATTCACATGGAATAACAGCCATTCTACGCTCTAATGCTTTTGCATGTGATGATGGAAAATTGAGTACAGCATTCGTATTAAAAATGAGTTTTAAATCTAACGTAACTTCTACTTGCGTTCTTCCTTTACGGTCAGCATGAATTGGTTCAACAGATAGTAATTTTTTGAAATCATTCACAGTTGCTTCATCAACATTAGCTTTCCCCACTTCATCACTTGCCATAATTCGTTTACCAATTAGGCTTTCCTTATCGAAACGCCCGCCAAGTTCATTAAGTGTTTTAGATACGATATCATTACTATAAAAGAATGACTTAACTAATTTGATATAGACCGATTTCCCATTTTTTGCAGTTCCATACAAAACAAGTCCACGACGTAGTTTAGTATCTGCAGTGAGTAACACCGCTGTATGTTGGAAAAGAAAGTATTGTAAATCAGAATCGAAATTAGCAAGTTCTAGCATATATTCATTAAAATACGGTGGTATCTTGTCAGTGATGACATCACTTTTATCTACTGCCAAATTCAAGCGTGTTTTTGGGAAAATTTCTATGCAATTTCCCACTACTTCAAATGTATTCAGATTGAACATGGTTCTACCACAACCAATGTATTGTTTATTCTCAACAAGTTCTTCTACATCTGTTGATTTTTGTAAGCCATTCACTATATTTGTCAAAGTACTTAGTGAAGGTTTATAATCTACCAACAACACGTGTATCATTTTAGATATCAACCCTTGCAATTCATCTTCATTTACCTTTTGCCAACCTATATCTTTGAAAATAAACAACTCTGAATCAAAACGCTTGATATGAAAAATACTTATCATCATTTCCACTAATATTGTGTCATTTGGCTTTTTTTGAATGCCAAAATAACTGTATATGTTAGGTCTATAGTCGACATCTTTAGGAATGATAAGCTGTAGCTTATCGATAAGCTCGTTATACACCGTTATAGCTTGTTCAGAATTATCCATTTCATCATTTCCAATACTACTTGTTAGGATAGCAATCAGACCTTGACGGTCGATTGCCTCCTTAGCCACACTTAATAGCTTAGATAACATTTGTAATATATGGTTCATTATAATAATCCTCCATCTTCATTTAATGATGCTACATCTTGTACATAGTAATTACCGTTAAAGCAACCTACATGGATTAAATGCTTTCTATCAATGTAAGGGTCATAATTCTCATGAGTGGAGCTATAATTACTGTGACGTTTAAGCCAATCATTGATTGACAACTGCTTAGCTGTCTTTTGTGTTGAGATATTACGATTCACATATACGATCTGATTATTCACTTCAATTTCATATGTGAATTGATGTTTCACATCACCTGAGAAATTTGTTTCTCTCACAGAATATAACGTAGCTACATATATATAATTTTCTTTGAGTGGTGTACTACTTGGTATTTGTAAACTTTGTCCTCTATCATTATTCATGGCCCTCACCTCCCAGTTCTTCCACTGTCACATGTGCAAATTCATCATTGAACAACTGGTTAGCTGTACTTTTCATTAGCTGAGCAACATCACGTGCAGTTACTTCATCATCACATTCAATCATAATCGCATCGTGTATGGGTACAATAATTTTAAACGTTTTTTGTTCGCATTGTGCTCTGTACACTTCCAATAGAATGTGTTTGAAAATATAACTCGCTACCGTTTGTACATAAAATGCCATAATACTGCTACCTTGAAATGCGCTCATATCATGTTCAATGCCGTAAGGCATAGGCATGGTTTTATGCTCTTCGATTTGTTTCTTAAGTTCAATGACTTTTGTAAATTGGCTGACCGCATCCAACCATTGCACTTCACTTACATATTGTTTCAACTTGAATTTAGGGCTATCGAAGTTGCCACCAAATAGAAACGAACCAATAAATGCACGTTTAACGAACTTTTTCTCCTTTTTGGACAGTGATAAATCTTCTAGTAATGCGTCATATAAACCTTCTTTATGATTCAAATAGTCAATCAGTTTAGAATCTTGCGTCATGTATCCAACAACCGAAGGGTCAAATGACTTGAAATCGATTGTATATACCTTTTTGAATTGTGAAGGTAAAATCATACGTTGGACTGATTTTGGTAAGCCTTGGATATTAAAATTTTTAGTTGTGATTCGATGTGTCCGTGTACCAATCAACGATAATTGCGTATATAATCGATTCGTACCATTTAATGCCTGTTCTAACCTATCAAATAGCTTTTCGATCTTATCAGAATGTTCATCGTTCTTAGCCTTTTCAAGCATTGTTGATTTTATATCGGGTAATTTATCGATATTAAGCATAATGGGTTCCGATTCAATCTCTTTCTTTAATACTTCTAAATTATGATGTACTTCCACATATTGGTCTAACTTAACTTGTTCATCAGCTAAAAGTGCATTATATTTTTGATCTAGCAGTTGGCTGAATTGTTGCTGCAGTTGCTGAACATCATCTTGGTTAGATGATTTGTCCATTAACCACTGCTGTGTTTTGTTACTTTGAGTCAACGACATCAGTTTGTCTCTTGTCTCCATGTAAATCTTCTCCTTTATGGTTGAAAATGGCGCGCTCACTTTCAACTTAAAATTTGTTCAAAACGTTTTGACAAGACAATCTTAATACTAAATAGAGGTCGTTGATGAAGTGGCAAAAAAATTCGAAAAAATTTCCACCAAGCAAATAAGCTCAATCCCTTTATATGAGGGATTGAGCTTATCAATTATTAATCAATTTTCTACTTAACTTCAATTAGAGCTTTTCCGGTTATTCCTTCTTTTTAACAGTTGATTCTTAAATTGCTTCATTAACATTGCCATCGGGATGTTATTTTCGTGCGTCTTAGTCACTTCAATTTCATTATTATATGCATTATAAAATGATTTATATTCATTAATATAGCCATTTTTCATATCATTATAATGTTCAGTCTTATTAATGTATCGGTCTATCAATGTTACAACTTGCTGCATATCATCCATAAAATATTGGAACATTTCATTGCCTATGTGTGAGTGATTTTTCTTATCTAATACTGCTGCAGAATGAAAGTCTAATCGTTTACGTAACTCTAGTAAATGCTTTCTAATTTGTTCATCTTCATTAAAAAACTCAATATTGTCATTAATGATCTTTATCTTATTATCGAAGTCATATTTTTTAGATTGCTTATTTAAGTTTTCCTTTTTGTTAAGCTCTTTATCTATCATCTTCGATACATCTCTGAGGAAATAATGCTCCATATCTCTAAATGTTTGTGTTCTGTGATGAGGTTTAGCATTTCTCATTCCCCATCCATCCGCAGCTCGTTGAACTTTATTTAGTATGTTAACTAATAACCAATCTAATTGTTCATCTCTATCATATATGAATGCTTTCTCTTCATCTATATCTTCTGTTATTACATTATCTATTAATTGATTTACAAAATAATTATATCGAAAATCATATTGACTTGACTTTTCACTCGTTTGATTATGTTCATCAATTCGTTCATTATATTTACTTTCTGAAAATGTTGAGTAAACAACTTCATGTATAGCAAGTGCAATTTTGTCACTTAATTCCACTTGTTTATCTATAGGTAATTGACTCATTACTTCAGAAGCTAATTGTAACTTATCGTTTATTTTACTGCCTGAATCAAACACCTTTTTTACATCTTGGTATGCTTTTTGTGCATGTATATGTAACTTTAATGGTTTAAATTCAATTTTATCTATGTCATTCTTAACATTTTTAATAAAATTCGCATATTGGGTAATATCAATATTTTCTATCGTATCTTTTCTCAGCCTTACGTCTTCATCCGTAATTGCTTTTGGTATGTTATCATCTGTCATATTATTTAATAAGACACATAATATATCAAAAGCAATACCATTGAAACTATAAGCAGCTCTTTCACTTTCACCAGAGTTTTTTTGAAATTTCTTCATATCAACCTTATAAATATCAACTAATTTATCAATTCGTTTCTGCAATTGAGCTTTGTTTTTAAGACCTAAAGCTTTCTCAAGATCTTTTTTTGTATATGTTTTTTGAATTCTTTCTTTAAAAGTATTTTTCGTCATAATATCAACTTTCCATTAATTTTTTATATAAATTAAAAATCGGGTGAGTATTAAATATTTCCAAATCTGCAATATTGAGGGTTTCATATCTTATTTTTGCTTCTTGTTTACTCCCTGATGCTATATTTATATACAATACTACTAATTCTATTCAATACCATTTAAATTATATCTTTAAAAGATAATTTAATCTTTATTTTTATTTATAATTTCTATTGTCTTTTCTAAACACATTAACATCCCATCCATTATTTCTTTAACTTTTTGAGATGTAGTGTAATTTCCAACACCAGCTGTAACTATCCCATTTTCACATTTAGTTATTCCTGAAGATATAAATTGTGGATGCTGATTATGTGTAATGTTGTGTCTGTGTTTAGCTGCATCATCAAATTCATTGGAATTACGAATTTTATCAAGTGCATAAAATTTCACTAAATCTTTTTCTTTAAGTTTGTTTATTGCTTTATGAAAACTTATTTCATTCTTTTTTAATTGTATGTCGTAAATATTTACTATAATATGTCCTAACAACTCAAATATGCTAAAACCCTGTAAGAAGAAATATTCAGAAAAGTAATTAAAATTAAATTGTTTAGTATAGTCTTCTTCTTTAAAATCAGGAAAAAGCTCAACTGATTGTCCTTTTGAACCAGGTGACTTATACCAAACTTCATCAGGTATACCCTGATTATAATAGAACATCGTGTATGTATAATTTCGAATTAGTAGATTCATGCGATTAAATAGCATGTTTTTCCAATAATCGATTTCGTAACTTTTTGTTAAATCAAAAAATGAGTCAGTTTTCTCAAAATCAAAGTATAAGTTTTCTAATATAGAGTAATTAAACGGAATCTGATCATGCAAATCATTCATGTTTGCAGATTCAATATGTTGCAGCGGGTGGATTATTATTGTCATTATAGCAAAACTCCTTTTGTATAATACTATTATTTATCAGCTAATTTTTCACACCAAAATATTAAAAATGTAGAACCTAATAAACTCATATATTCAAACTTTTGCCATAATAAAGCGTTTTGCAATATGTCTGATAGGTATATATCTTTATATATAATAAATCCACCTATAAAAAATGTCACAAAAACAACAACAGACTTCACTTTCTTTATATAATCATTCTTATTTTTTCCTATGAATTTTTTATAATAGTACAAGTAAATAAAGGTAACAAGACCAGACAATAAAAATGCCAAGCTGTATCGTAAAAGTAAACCTAATTGTCCAATTCCAATATGAAATAGCCCGAAAAAATCTTCACTATAACCAGTGAAACCTGCTACTTGAATAAGTATAAAAACAACAAATATAAGAGCCAAAAACCATGGCTTTAAAAATTGAACTATATCTTTAGGTTTAATCAATTTAATTTCTCCTCCTAAGATTTACTCAAAAAATTCATAATGAATATTATTGTTCAACATCGTTTTTTTAGTTTTATTTGTGATACGCTTCCCCACGCATAATCTTAAACGCGCGGTAAATCTGCTCTATCAATATGACACGCATCATTTGGTGTGGGAAGGTCATTTTACTGAAGGATAATGCATAATCGCTACGGTCTAGTACGTCTTGATGTAAACCGTTGGACCCACCAATAATAAAGGTGAAGTCACTTTGTCCTCTCGTCATTCTCCCTTCTATTTCTTTAGCTAATCCTTCAGACGTCAACATATTGCCTTTGATTTCAAGTGTTATGACAGTTGACTGAGATTTTACTTTTGCTAGTAAGCGTTGACCTTCCTTCTCCTTCACTTGTTCAACTTCTTTGTCGCTCATATTTTCAGGTGCTTTTTCGTCAGGAACTTCTATAACTTCAATTTTGGAGTATGCTCCTAAACGTTTTTCATATTCTGCGATTGCTTGTTTCCAGTATTTTTCTTTTAATTTACCTACTGTTAGTATCGTAATCTTCATAATTGTCCTCCAAATTCATAATAAACAATAGTTATTAGAGTTATCCACAAGTTGTACACTTATTCACACTATTCCCTCTTATTATAACAGGAATGTATATCATTATTTAATAATGTTTACGTTTTCTAAACAAAAATACGTTAATAACATGTTAATTTGTGGATAACCCTGTGTATAATGTGGGTATTTCCTTGTTAATTGTGCACATCTCTGGATAACTATGGATAAAACAGTGGATAAGTTGATGGGTGTCTTACATACTTATTCACAAATTTTACGTTATCTTCATGATTTTTACCTATAAAAACCTTTTATTAGCTAAGTTATCCACTATTTATAATTATGCTCTAATTGTATATTGGTTTTCAATTAAGCCACAGGGATGCATGACCCTTAAAATTTAGTAATACTATTCTTACACATAATAAAAAACCAATATCTCAAATTGTGATATTGGTTAGGTCATTACAATACAAATACTAGTCCTCCTGGATTAATTTGTGAATTTATTTATAGATTGCATCATTCCTACATAATGCTTCATTAAAAAGCGCTAAGTCTCAAAATTGAGACCAAGCGCTTTTATAACTTATATATCGGTGTAGCATTGGCTTTGTCAGTATCGCACAACAATACTTCTTTTTCTGTGTCGATGTCGTGTTCATTTAATACTTGTCCGACGCTCATGCGGGCTAGGTCTTTCATGTTGTTATCTTGAGATAAGTGAGATAGATAAATGCGTTTTGTGCTACCTGTGATGACGTCTGTCATTGCGTGAGCTGCGTCTTCATTGGAAACATGTCCCATGTCGCTCAAGATACGTTGTTTTGTCTTCCATGGATAACCACACATGCGTAACATATCTACATCGTGGTTACTTTCAAAGACGAATGCGTCGCTACCTTGAATCATACCTTTCATGCGATCTGAAACGTAACCTGTATCTGTTAAAATAGTAAACTTCTTATAGTTATTATGGAAAATATAAAATTGTGGGTCGATGGCATCATGTGAAACGTTAAACGATTCGATGTCGAAGCCAGCTAATGATTTTGTTTCATATGGATTAAAGATGAATTTTTGATCTATTGGAATTTTACTGTCTTTCTTTTCAATGGCTGACCATGTTTTTTCATTCGCATAAATAGGCAAGTTGTATTTACGTGCTAATACGCCTAATCCTTTAATATGGTCTGAATGTTCGTGGGTAACTAAAATGCCGTTTAAGTCTTTAATCTGTTTATCAATTTGCCCAAAAAGTTCTTCCATTTTCTTCCCAGTCAAACCTGCGTCGACCAAGATACTGCCTTTATCATTTTCCACATAAGTGGCGTTTCCTGTACTACCACTCGCTAATACACTCATACGTATCAAGCGATTCACCCTTTCTAATCTGTAAACACTGTTTAGTATATATTGTTATAGGGCAGACTACGGTTTATGTGCCGTCAATATACCCTCTGTCTAAAAATTTTGTTGCTCCTGCTGTTAGGAGCACTGCGCATAGCTAATGTAATATCATGCATACGACTGCAATCACAGAATTTTAAAAATCCTGTCGCTTAAAATTATTTTCTCTTTTCCGCTTCAACTTACCGCGAATTTTACGCTTTCATTATACTATATCGCTTTATTTTTTGCTTTTGTATAACGCTCATCAACAGTATTTAATTTTAACATACTTTTGCCATCACTTATGTAGATATGTTTATTTTAAATATAATCTTCTTCTAAAAAGCTCATATTTATTTACCAAAAAGTAAATCAGCACACCTTCAAAAAGATGTGCTGATTAGTTATATTATTCTTCAATTACTTTCGGGCTGTCTGAGACGGCTTCAACATAGTAAGTTTTAATCTTTTCTCCGTGTTTTACTTTAATCTCCCAATTGGCTTCGAGTACTTGCACATTGGGTTCTTTCACAACCGTGTAGTAACCAAGTCTTGCGTTCGTGACTTCATCGTTGCGTTTAAGATAACGGTTAAAGTAAAGGGCTTCTATTGCGCTTCTCGCTGTATTTACTTGTTTTTCCTCATTGTTAGCACCTTCTGAGGGTGTGATGGACTTCATTGCTGTCTGTTTATAGCTTGAAGCTTTACCATCGTCATTAATATTAAATTCTAATCTCGCTTTGTTGTTATTCATAATTGGATAATCATCGTACGTTTGTTCAAACGTTACGTTTTTGTTATCTATGTTACTCATTTCATAATCTTTACCTTTATACACCTTATCTTTAACGTATGACTTTAAGTCGGTGTATTGATCATTGCTGACATCGATAGGGTTACTGATATCACCTTTAGCCATAGCGCCTGAGTCTTCACTTGATATATCAGAATGCGCTTTAGCATAAGATGAAAAATCAAATGAACGCGCGGTTAATAACTGCATTTTTAAATTTTTAACACTTGGGAGATTATCTGGAATTTTAATTTCTTCTTGTTTAAAATCGACAGCATTTTCAGCTTCACTATCATTGATATGGGACTTATTCACCTTATCTATATAGATAATGACCAAGCTAATATTCACTAGAATAAAGACGAAAATAAATAAAGTTTTTGTAAGTTTCCAGTTCATTTATTCTAGCCCCCCATCGCTGTATGCACGCCATTCGCCATCATATTGTACATACCATTGTGGTTTGAATTCACTATTGCGTTGGATTTCAATATCCGCATTGTCTGATTTGTTATCCATATTGTAGCCGATAGTCATGTTTGTTACTTCTTCAAAGTTAATCTCTGGGTTGTTTGCTAATTCTGCACGTACAGTCTCAGCACCAGGAAGTTTAACCTCATCTTCACCACTATCAATTGTTACATTTGCTTTCAATAGTGCTCTTGCATAACTAAAGACGCCTTTATCGCCCCATGATACTTTAATGTTATTAAGATCATCATTATTAAATGTTGGACGACCGTTTAAGAACATTTGATATGTGAGTTCACCTGTCTTGTTATCCACATTGAATAACCTGAAATCATCCGTAAAGCCGCCGTGATTATTTATATAATCAAAGGTACTTGGTATGCTTTCTTGCATATTAGTAGAACGATTTTCATCTTCTGAGAGATTAGTATAGCGGTATTTTTCACTGTCGTCGCTATAATTGGCAACGCCCGTGTTATTATTATAAGTTGCGTTACCACTTTTCGAACTACGTACAACGACAGAATCATTAAATAAGATTGCATTCATCGTATCTACACTAATGCGATTGTAAATGGTGTGATATGATTTTAAGCCTTTAGGGGCTTTTGGTGCAAAAATGTGTGTAGCTTTATCAATCGTATCTTTGTTCGTAATAATTTCTGTATAAGGCTGCATACTTTTTTGTTGTTGCTTCATCACTTTTTCCAATTGGCTTAGTTTAGCAGACGTTGTCATACGCACAACGTTATGACGATCTTTACTAATCGCATAGAGTTTCACTGTACCATCTTTATTATTGTCGACGATTAAGCGATCGAATTTAAAATTGTTTGGCACTTTGGCATTAATATTCAAGGCTTGGCCTAAATAAGTTGCTAATGGCATATCATAGGTAAAATCTAATACTAAAAATTCATCACTAAGGTCTGGAATAATTAAATTATGATTGCTGTGCATTTGTTCTGAACGTAATACACGATGATTTTTTAGTGGTTCCAGTGTTGATTCTACATTGCTTTTTGTGGCTTCCATACCTTCGGAATCTTCACCTTTAGAATGAATTATCTGATAGGGTGTTACCACTTTATCCATTCCTTGATCTAGTGGTTTACCTATCGTTTTAGCTTCTGTTTCTTTATTATTATCTTGCTTATCCACATTGGCTAAATCAGGTGAAAAATTCCATGTCATATATGTTAAAACTGCA
Organism: Staphylococcus sp. 231237_7MaSpsaltlick; assembly: GCF_043107035.1. NCBI lineage: Bacteria > Bacillati > Bacillota > Bacilli > Caryophanales > Staphylococcaceae > Staphylococcus > Staphylococcus sp. 231237_7MaSpsaltlick. Next base: position 341,815 of record NZ_JBICNX010000002.1, on the reverse strand, counting down.
CTCATTAATACAAGGAGAATAAGGATTATGGATTTGATTAACTCTTTACTCCGCATCCCAATCACCATCTTCTAAGACTTCACATGGAAGTGTAATAAAGATTGACGTACCTTGTCCTTCTACACTGTTAGCCCATATACGACCATTATGAGCTTCTACTATTTCTTTAGAGATAGCTAATCCTAGACCTGTACCACCCATTTTACGTGTACGTGCTTTATCTACACGATAGAAGCGGTCAAAGATTTTATCTACTTTATTGATCGGGATACCAATACCATTATCTTTCACACGAATGGTCATACGATTATATAACGCATTCTGTTTCACGTGAAACTCAACGCGTTTATCGCCACGTGAATATTTCATCGCATTGGTAATAACATTATCAAATACTTGTGTCATCTTGTCTGGATCAATTTCAGTAAAGATGGTTTGTTTTGGAATTTCACGAATAAATGTCGTATCTTTTGCGGACATCTCATGACGATTAATGATTTTATTGATAAACATATTAAAGTCGACGATTTCTTTAGTAATTTGGTCAGATTCGTTATCCATTTTAGATAATTGTAGTAAATCGTTTACAAGACGAATCATACGTTCTGTTTCTTCACGTGTAACAGACAGGAATTGTGGTGCTAAGTCGTCATCTTTCCACGCGCCACCTTCTAATGCTTCTATATAACTGTTCATTGAAGTCAGTGGTGTACGTAATTCGTGAGAAACGTTTGCAACGAATTCACGACGTTCTCGTTCAACTTGTTGTTGTTCAGTTACATCATGTAGTACGGCAATATAACCTGTTACAAAGCCAGTTTCTTGAACAATCGTACTAAAGTTAACTCGAACGATAATGCCTTCCGTCTCATTGATGTCTAATAAGAAGCTATCGTTATTCTCTTGAATTTCATCTAATGAGAAATCTTCTTCAAGATTCAATACGTTAAGCATATAGTCACCAATAATATCTTCTTTCATGGTACCCATCATCGTTAACGCCATGTCATTAACAATACGTATGCGGCCGCGTCGATCTGTAGCGATAATACCGTCACTCATATGTGTAATAACGGAATCGAGACGCCGTTTTTCACTTTCAGTATTTGCCTGCGCTTCTTGTACACGTTTAGATAGGTTATTGAAGGCGAGTGCGAGCTCGCCAATTTCATCGTTACCATAAATTTTCACACGTTGCGTATAGTTACCTTTAGACATTTCTACGGTCTGGTTCCGCATGTCTGTAATTGGTTTCGTAATTGTACGTGCAATAAAGAACCCAAGGATTATCGTAATTAACAATGAAATCCCTGTCCCAACGATAAAGATTTGGTTGATATTACTTAGCTGGTTATATACATCGTTGATATCGGCTTCAATGTACACATCACCAATCGTACCATCGTTAGATGTTTTAACAGGTAAGTTATATACCCAAACACGTTGTTTACCATTTCCGTAATCTTTTAATACGGTATGGCTATTGATTTCGCCTAGTGACAACGCCTTTTGAATAGAATTATCATTGGCTTTTTGATTTATTAGACTACGCGTAGACTGCTTTGAAGTAGCCATGATTATTTGATCTTTATCAATAAAGCGAATTTCTTCTATTTCTTGTCTATTGGCATACTCATTCAATAAGTTTTGAACCTCTTTTTGAGCATTTACTGAATTATCTTCATCATAAACCTTTTCTATATTAATTTCTATTTGTTTCGCATATTGCGAAATATTATTTTTAAATGTTTGTGTTAATTCTTTTTCTAGACTATTCGTAAAATATAAACCGATAATTTGCATACCGATTATAATCAGCAATACATAGACGATAACAAGTTTCGTGTGTAAGGATTGAAAATGTTTAAGCCATTTCATTTAACAGGGCCTCTAATCATGTTGTTGGAGGAAGTATCCAACACCACGACGTGTCACAATATACTCTGGATGAGAAGGGTCGTCCTCAATTTTTTCACGTAAGCGTCGAATTGTAACGTCTACAGTACGCACATCACCAAAATAGTCATAGCCCCAAACGGTTTGTAATAAATGTTCGCGTGTCATGACTTGTCCCATATGTTTAGATAAATAATGGAATAATTCGAATTCACGGTGTGTTAATTCGATGTCACCGCCACGTTTTTTAATAGAATAAGCATCCGGGTAGATAACGATATCTTTAATAGTAATTTCATTAGATTCATCGTTAGTTTCTTGTGCTGGTTGTGAATAATGACGACGTAAATTTGCTTTCACACGTGCGATTAATTCACGTGTGCTAAATGGTTTCGTCACATAGTCATCGGCACCCAGTTCAAGACCTAATACTTTATCTATTTCTGAATCTTTTGCAGTCAGCATAATGATTGGCATTTCGTATTTTTTGCGTACTTCACGGCAGACTTCCATGCCATCACGACCAGGTAACATGATGTCTAACAACACAATGTCTGGTTCTTCATCATATATTAAATCTACTGCATCATTTCCATCGTAGGCACAAAATACTTCGTACCCTTCTTTTTTTAAATTAAATTCTAGAATGTCAGCAATTGGTTTTTCATCATCGACTACAACAACTTTTCTAGCCATATTTTATAAACCTCATTTCTATATTGTAGTACATTTACATTAAATTCTACGCATATCTCTATAATATAATTTACCATTTATGGCACTTCAATTCTATTTTTCTAAATAGAAAATTAAAATTGTGTATTGTAAAATTATAACATTGTTGCTATAAAATGGGTACTTTTCGAGTCATGAATAGATATATCCAGTCTAAACAAAATTACGTTTGCGTTCGAATTAATTGCTTACACAATGTATTTTTCGAATTAAAAACTTATTTATACTCATATTGTATAAATAAATCAATACTTAAATTTTAAATAGCAATCACATAATGCACTAATTAATAAAAATTTAAAAGAGAGCAAGCATAAGTCCAAAATTACAATTTAGACTTATTACGCTCGCTCTCCGCATATTGATTATATAATTAATACTATAAATAAAATTTCTTGCAGCGCTTAGTAAACTATTTTATGCATAAATTTCTACAGGCTTTTTATAAGATAGCGTTACTGTATTTTAAGCTGAACTACTCTTTAATTTATCCCTAAAGTTATCTTATTTATTATACCGTGTTCTTTTAACACATAAAGATAAAATAATACCAATTATTGTTAATAAAGTAATAAAGATAAAAGTAAACTGTACTCCATGTGACAGCACCGCTTCTTCGCCCACACTTGGATAAGCTTTACTGAATGACTTCATTGCTGTTGTGTAAATTGTAATCGCGATTGCTGTACCCGCTGATCCACCTATTTGTATCAAAGTCGTAATTGTCGCTGACCCATCTGCGTATAAATGATGTGGGAGTTGGTTTAAAGCGTTTGTTTGGGCTGGCATCATAACCATTGAGATACCTATAAAGAAAATAATAAATGCTATAATAATCACCCAAACTGGTGTAGATGCTGAAATAGTTAATGTGAACGTAATCGCTGCGATAAACATTAACAAGAATCCCACGATGCCAAAGTATCTTGCTCCAAAACGGTCAAATAAAGAACCAATTACTGGCGATAATATTAGATTAACTGCATTCCCTGGTAATAGTATTAAACCTGCAATGACTGAGCTATATAATAATGCGCCTTTTAAATATAACGGTAATAAGATGCCTGTGGATAAGATACATAAGATCGTAATAAACACCATTGCAGCTCCAACAACGAACATAGGATATTTAAAAACCCTTAAATCAAGCATAGGCGAATCAATTTTGAATTGACGTACGATAAAAATCGATAATGAGACTACGCCAAAAATTAATGGCAACCATACTATTATATTACTGAATGAGGCTTCTGCCATTGAACTTAGCGCAAAAATTAGCCCTGCAAAAGTAATTGTCGATAATAAAATTGATAAAATATCAATTTTAGGTTTTGTAATATCTCCTACATCTTCTGTCTTTGAAATAGCCATTAACAGCACGACAAGATACATCAATGCGCTAATCCAAAAGATAAAATGCCAACTAGAAGCTGAAATGATAACACCGGACAGCGTCGGTCCAAGTGCTGGTCCGGCTGTGATTACAAGCCCCATAATACCCATGACAGCACCACGTTTTTGTATTGGAAAGATTAACATAAGTACAGTGACCATAATCGGCAACAGTACACCCGTGCCTAATGCCTGTATTATACGACCTATTAGTAACATTATAAAATTAGGTGCAAGTGCGCCGACCATGACGCCGATAAAGGATAATATAACCCCTGTCATTATAAGTGATTTCGTATTAAACCATTTAATTAAATAAGAAGATGCTGGTACTATACACGCCATAACAAGCAAATAACCTGTTGTTAGCCACTGTACAGTTGCTGCTGAAACTTGAAAATCAGCCATGATATCTGTTAACGCCATATTGAGTGCTGTCTCACTAAATAATCCCATAAAACCACCAATCATTAAGACGAGCGCGTATATATTAGGATTTTTCACATTTACTTGTGTTGCCATTTGATATACTCCTTTTTTATGGTAAACGAAGTATAAGTATAAAGTAGAGTGATTAAAGTGCTTTTATACTAAAGAAATAATGAATTTAATAATTCATATTTTTAGGTTTATTTTACTTAATTCATCTGCATATATTATGACTTATTCTATATTTCCATTCTATTTTTATTTTCACATTTAATACGTATAGAAAATTATATTTTTAACTAATTCGTCATTCTAACCTTTTTATTGCGCAATAAATACAAGGAATTGACTACCTTACTGTAGCAAAATTTCCAAATAATTGTCAACTGGGTTGACGAAAAATACCGCAAAAAAACTTGAGTATTACAACATAGTTGAAACCTGTTAAATACTCAAATAATTATTCTATATTTAGATCTTCTAATTGCCAGTTCTGTTCTAATAAATACTGTAAATGTTCAATTTCCGAAAAACCTAGCACTTTACTAATATGGTCAATTAACAATCGTTTATTTTCTGCATATCTCTCATAACAGGAAATACCATATTTAGTTAACTTCACTCGTTTTTCTTTCTTATTATTTGGAACTGATTCAATTTGAACTACGGATTTTTGTTCTAATTGTTTGATTGCTTTATGGATTGCTTGTCTTGTAAGATTAACAATACGTGTGAGTTCAGCTAATGATGGGTTATCATATTTTATGATGGTAATTAGATACCACTCTGAGCTACTAAAATGTACTTGTGGTGATTGCTGTGAAGTCATATATTCTACTTTTTGTCTTAAATCATTGTGACGATCACTGATAAGATTAATCAAATCTGTTTCTTCTCTATCTTTATTCATTTTCCTTATTACATCCCCTTTGATTCACGTTGTTATTTACTATACACCTTTATAAATCTTATCGTATCATTATATTAAGTTATGTAGACAAAGGATTCAAATACGACCCTTTAAATATATATACAAAAAAATGCCCATCCTATTGGATGGGCATTATACGGTCTCGACGGGAATCGAACCCGCGATCTCCTGCGTGACAGGCAGGCGTGTTAACCGCTACACTACGAGACCTAAAATAAATGGTGACTCCTACGGGACTCGAACCCGTGTTACCGCCGTGAAAGGGCGGTGTCTTAACCGCTTGACCAAGGAGCCTCTCTTAAGCACAAAATAAATTATACCAACTCTTTAACAAGATGACAAGCTCTTTTTTAAATTAAATTAGTATAATTTTCTAACTTAATTGTATAATGTCTATGTTTTTTACCTATACTTACAAAAAACTATAAAAACATGGTAAAACCCCGGCAAAATCGTACTTAAACTTTAAGTATTACTACTAAAAAACCAATAACAATGTATTAAACTTTAATATCAAAACCATTTATTAAATTTCAAATATTTTATGTTTTCTATGTATTTTGATAAAATAATTAAATAATACATATGAGGAGGCACTTAATTGGCAAAAGTACTATTTATTAACCCAGGTTCTGCCGGACATGTAAATCCAACAGTAGCCGTGTGTAAAACATTAGTAGAAAAAGGTGAGGAAATCGTATATTACGCAACCGATAAATTCACAGATAGACTTCAAGATATCGGTGTAGAAATACGCACATTTAATTCAGATGACATGATGGCACATTTTTCAACTTATGGACGTGATAATCTCTTTAACGTCATGAATGGCTTGTTAAATACTACAGATTTGTTCTTACCAAAAATTTTAAAAGACATCGAAAATGAACATTATGACTACATGATTTATGATTCTATGTTTGGGTGCGGCTATATGTTGGCACAAAAATTAGGTATCCCTGCTATTTCTTCTGTCACAACATTTGCACATACTAAAGATTCATTTGATCAATTCACAAATCAATTAAGTACAAATTTGAGTGCTGAAGCAAAAGATGATGCTGACAAAAAATTCAGTATTTTAAAGTCACGTTTAGAACAAACTTATGATATTTCAATTCCTTCAAGATTTGAAGTAATGAATAATCCAGGTGACTTAAATATTTCGTATGTCATGCAAAATTTCCAAATCCACTCTGATACATTTGACAGTAATCGTTATTTCTTTGCTGGACCGTCTGTCATCATGCCACAGCCTTCAGATTTCATGGCAGAAATTGATCAGTCTAAACCAATTATCTACATTTCTTTAGGTACTGTTTTTAATGAAAACGTACCATTTTTCAATAAGTGTTTTAAGGCATTGGCTGATATTGATGTCACAGTTGTAGTTTCTATTGGAGAAACTAATCGTATAGAAGACTTTGATGAGCTACCTTCCAACTTTGTTATAAAGACGTTTGTGCCCCAAACTGAATTACTGCAATACACTTCATTATTCTTAACACATGCCGGTATGAATAGCGCAAATGAAGCAATTATGATGGGTGTCCCTATGCTAGCTTTTCCACAAAGTGCAGACCAACCAGTTGTAGCACAACAAATCGAAAACTTAAATATCGGACAGCAGTTAAATTCAGAAACCTTTACTGTAGAACAATTGAAACAAACTGTATTATCTATGCTTAATAATTTAGACGCATATCAAAACAATATAGATATGATTAAAGACCCTTCGCATAATGAACAATACGGTTATGAATTAGCTGTTAATAAAATTTTAGAGTTTCGTGACGCGCATTGCATGATGCAAAAATAAATATATACAAAAAACCTTGTAGCCAAATCATTTAAAAAAATGAATGACTACAAGGTTTTCTTTTAATGGAAGTTCACTGGCACTAATTACTTACCATAAAGAACTTAATAAGTTTGTTTGATTACGGTCTGGACCTACTGAGAAGATAGAAATCTTAACATCACTTAATTCAGAGATGCGCTCTAAATATCTACGTGCGTTATCAGGTAATTCATCTAATGAACGACAACCTGTTACATCTTCTGTCCAACCAGGCAATGTTTCAAAGATTGGCTTACAACGTTGTAAGTCTTTCAAGTTTGCTGGATATTCAGTGATTTCCTCACCGTCTAATTCATAGGCAGTACAGATTTTAACTTCTTTTAGACCTGTTAACACATCAATAGAGTTGATTGATAAGTCTGTAATACCGCTCGCACGGCGAGAGTGACGTAATACAACTGAATCGAACCAACCTACACGACGTGGACGACCTGTAGTTGTACCGTATTCACGGCCTACTTCACGAATATGGTGTCCGTCATCATCAAATAGTTCAGTTGGGAAAGGACCATCGCCTACGCGTGATGTATATGCTTTACATACACCAATAACTTTAGACACGAATGTTGGACCTACACCGCCACCGACAGTAACATTACCTGCAACAGGGTTACTTGAAGTAACAAATGGGTAAGTACCATGATCGATATCTAACATTACACCTTGTGCGCCTTCGAATAATACTTTTTCTTCTGCTACAAATGCATCGTCTAAAACTTTTGCAGTGTCAGTAACGAATGGAGCTAAACGTTGGCCGGCTGCATAGTATGTTTCAAAGATTTCGTCGAATGATGGACATGGTTTACCAAACATGCCTTCGAAATATGCGCCTTTGTATTCAATGTTATCTGTTAATAATCTTTCGAATGTTTCTTTATCTAATAAATCTGCTACACGAATACCAATACGTTGTGCTTTATCTACATAAGCAGGGCCAATGCCTTTTTTCGTTGTGCCAATTTTATTATCTCCACGACGTTCTTCTTCATATTCATCTTGCTTAATATGATAAGGTAAAATAACTTGTGCTCGGTTTGAAATACGTAAGTTATCTGTTGAAATACCTCTTTCATTTAAAGCGTCTAATTCTTTTAATAGTGCCACTGGATCTACAACGACACCGTTACCAATAACTGCTAATTTTTCTTTATAAAAAATACCAGATGGCACTAAGTGTAATTTATATGTTTCTCCACCAAATTTAATAGTATGACCTGCATTATTACCGCCTGAAAAACGTGCAATAACGTCTGCTTGTTCTGCTAAGAAATCTGTAATTTTACCTTTACCTTCGTCTCCCCATTGTGTCCCAACTACTACTATTGATGACATATGAGCACCTCCAAGTTTTCTCGATTAACCATTACGTATTTTACCAATACAGTGGATAGATTGCAAACCAAAAATCGAACATTGATTTTCTATAATTCACTCTCTTTTTTAAAAAGTATCAGCTAATTCATATGCACCTTTAAGCTAGTGATACCAATGTCTTATCGAACAAATACATCAAATCCAGACACATACTTACTAAGAAATTCAAGAAGTAAAAAGAAACAAAAACCGTACGATAAAACTCAAAAAGGATTCATCGTACGGAAAATATTTTTATTATTTTTTATCCCATTTCGGCATGTGCATAGTCTATATCTGTAAACTTGTTGTATTGTTTCATAAAGTGTAGTTTTACTGTACCTGTAGGGCCATTACGTTGCTTAGCGATGATAATTTCAATTTCCCCATTTTCATCATTTGTTTGAGGTTCGAAGTTCGTATCATCATCGTCTTCTTCGTCTTCGCCACGATTATAATAATCATCACGATATAAGAAAGCGATGATATCGGCATCTTGCTCGATAGAACCTGACTCACGAATATCACTCATCATCGGTCGTTTATCCTGACGTTGCTCAACGCCACGTGATAACTGACTTAGTGCAATAACAGGACATTCTAACTCTCTGGCAATTGCCTTTAATGTACGTGAAATTTCAGAAACTTCTTGTTGTCTGTTATCTGAAAAGCGCGAACCACTACCAGAAATTAATTGTAGGTAATCAATAACGACCATATCTAAACCGTGTTCTTGTTTTAAACGACGACACTTAGAACGAATATCTGTAATACGGATACCTGGTGTATCATCGATAAATATCTTCGTACGTGATAATTTACCAACCGCTATAGTAAACCGATTCCAGTCCTCTTCAGTCATCATACCTGTTCTCAGGCGGTTAGAGTCTACATTCCCTGAACTACAAATCATACGTGTTGCAAGTTGATCTGCACCCATCTCTAGTGAGAATATACCTACTGAAAAATGATCTTCGTGTGTTGCAACTTTTTGCGCAATATTAAGCGCGAAGGCAGTCTTACCTACTGAGGGACGTGCTGCCAAAATGATTAAATCATTTCGGTTGAATCCTGCTGTCATCTGGTCTAAATCTCGATATCCCGTTGGAATACCTGGCGTTTGACCACTGTTTTGATCTAATAATTCCGCATTCTCATATACTTCACCAAGTACATCTCGAATATCCTTAAATCCATCACTTTCACGTGAGGATGATAATTCTAATATACGACGTTCAGCGTCGTTAAGTATCGTATCTAGTTCCAGCTCATCATTATAACCATCATTCGCAATACTATCTGCAGTTTGTATTAATTTACGTTTAGTTGCGTGCTTAAATACAATCTCGGTATAGTATTGGATATTACGTGTTGTCGGCACATTACTTGATAATTCTGCAAGATATTGAGGCCCACCCGCTTCATTCAATCGACCGTCTTGTGTCAATTGATCCATAATGGTTACCACATCAATATCTCTGTTATCTTCATTGAGGTTCATCATTGCTCTAAAGATGTGTTGATGTGCGCCTCTATAAAATGACTCAGGAAGTAATACTTCCTGAGTTGTGTTGATTAATTCTGGATCTATGATAATGGCACCTAAGACAGACTGTTCAGCCTCATTACTGTGTGGCATTTGATTTTGTTCATACATTCCATCCATTGTGATTACACCTCATATCTCAATCCACTATTATTGTTCAACTGTGTGTACACGGATTGTACCTTCAACTTCTTTATCTAATTTAACTGGTACGTTAGTGTAACCTAATGCATGAATACCGTTTGGGAGATCCATTTTACGTTTATCAATTTTAATGTTGTGTTGTTCTTGTAATGCTTGCGTGATTTGTTTCGTACTTACTGAACCAAATAATTTACCGCCTTCGCCTGTTTTAGCAGACACTTCGACTTCAATTTCACTTAATTGTGCTTTTAATTGCTTAGCATCCTCAATTTCTTGTTGACGCTCTGCTTCTGCAGCTTTATTTTTTTGTTCTAATTGTTTTAAATTACCAGGTGTTGCTTCTACTGCATAATTTTTCTTTAATAAGAAGTTGTTTGCATAGCCTACTGGTACGTCTTTAACTTCGCCTTTTTTACCTTTACCTTTTACATCTTGTGTGAATATTACTTTCATGCATTTTCACTCCTACTCATTTGTTCTGTTATAGCTTGTTGTAATTTTTCTATCGCTTCATCCACTGTTACGTCTTTTAACTGTGTGGCTGCATTAGTTAAATGGCCACCACCACCAAGGGCTTCCATTGTTAACTGCACATTGACAGCACCAAGTGAGCGGGCAGACATACCTATTACATTTTCTTCTCTTCTTGCAATTACGTACGAAGCCTCTACACCATCTAAACTTAACAGTTCATCGGCAGCTTGTGCAACTGTAACAGGATGATAAATTTTATCGTTCGAACCGTGTGCAATAGCCACGCCATTTTCTTGTAGTTTCACTGTTTGAATCAATTCAGTACGATTGATATACGTATCAAGATCATCTTTCAAGAAATGTTGTGTCAATATTGTATCTGCGCCGTGCGCACGTAAGTAACTTGCTGCATCAAAGGTTCTAGAACCTGTACGTAACGTAAAGTTACGCGTATCTACAATAATACCAGCAAACATTACTGTTGATTCTAAACGTGTTAAACGTTGTTCTGTCGGTTGATACTCAAGTAACTCTGTCACAAGCTCTGCAGTTGAACTTGCATATGGTTCCATATAAACAAGTAATGGACTTGAAATAAAGCTTTCACCACGTCTATGATGATCAATAACCACTTTACGGTTAGCTTTATTTAAAATATTTTCATCAATGACCATTTCAGGTTTATGCGTATCTACAATGACTAACGTTGTCTTAGAAGTCATAATATCCCAAGCTTCATCCGATGTGATAAAACGATCTTTTAATTCTGGTTTTTCATTTACTGCGTCCATAACACGTCGTAATGTTGGATCAATGTCAGAATCATTTAAGACGATATACGCGTCTAAGTTATTCATCATTGCAAAACGTGAAACACCAATTGCACCACCGATTGCATCTAAGTCAGGACGTTTATGCCCCATGATAATAACTTTGTCACCTTCCATCAGAATATCTTTAAGCGCATGTGATATAACGCGTGCTCTAACTCGTGTACGTTTTTCCATTGGGTCAGTCTTACCACCATAGAAACGTACATTTCCGTTCATATTCTTGATAGCAACCTGATCACCACCACGTCCTAGGGCTAAATCTAAGCCTGATTGCGATAGTTCTCCTAAATCTATTAAATCTTCCGACCCTTCTCCGACACCAATGCTCAATGTTAATTGTGCACGATAACCAACGCTTTTTTCACGCAACTGGCTTAAAATACTAAAGTTTGTTGCTTCTATGTTGTTTAATATATCTTGATTTAAATAAGCAACAAATTGATCAGAGCTATAACGTTTGAAATAAATGTTATGCTCGCTAGCCCATCTACTAATCACACGCGTAACCATTGAGTTAATCTCTGATTTTTGTGTGTCATTCATATTTTGCGTAATCTCGTCATAATTGTCTAAGAACAATGTAGCAATAATTGGTTTAGAATCTTCATATAACTTATTTGTTTGTACTTCTTCAGTAATGTCGAAGAAATATAATACATGTTCTTTCTCAGAATAACGTACGCGGTAGTGGTACTCGTTTTCAGAAATCTCAACTTCTTGTGTTTTTTCTAATTGTTTTAAGATATTAGGATATACTTCATTAACTGGATCGGAAATTACATTACGCGTTAAGCGTTCCGACATAAATTTGTTCATCCACTCTATGTTTTCATTTTCATCTAAGATAATCATACCGATTGGCAAACTTTTAATTGCGATATTATTGCCTTCGGAGATATGACCGCTTAGATTATCAACATAGCTATCTAATTTCTGCAAAGCTTGTCTTACCATTATTGCTGTTACTACAATAATAATCACTAATACAACTGTCGCTATGCCTGCAATGAGCTGGTTAAAAACAAACCAAACTACTACAAGTGCAATTGCTGTGAGCGCCATAATAATAAATGGTAAAACTAACGCTTTTTTAGTGGATTGACGGTTCATTTTTCCACCTCAAATCATTTTTTAATGATACTTTTTAAGTTAATACACAAATCTATAACACCCAGGAGACTTACAATATGTGTTAATGGCATTAAAGCTGTCCCTATAACCATGAATAACACAGAAAGCGCGGTTGGCATTGATTTTGCCTTTCCGAAAAAGTGAATAACACTTAAGCCCTGAATATACATACATAATGATAACACAATTTCAAAGTTTAAAACGATACTTTGGAAAGTCCCTGCTTGGCTCGCAAACATAACACAAATCAAGACAATAATATACATCCATAATAGCGAGCGTTTCATTTGCCAAGCGTATAATGGTTTAAATATTGGTGTAGCGATTTTGAACTTACGTAAAATTGGAAAAGTAATAATTAAATTGATTAAAATAAGTAGAAATACTGCGATAATTACATAACTTGGTAATTGAACTGACATTTGGCGAAAACCTTCTTCAAGCATTTGCTTGTATTCAGCGCTTCCCGCAATTCCAGAAACGACGTTATGCATGTAATCTTTCACTGGTTTTACCAAAATTGTAGAACTCGGTATTTTATCAAACGTTTGTAGTCCCATAAACGCAATTAACGAGAACATACTAATATATGTAGTTGTTATATAGAGTATGCGTTCTTTAGATGTACGTTCTTTCAATAATTGGCCAATCACAAAACTCACTAAGAGTATGATGACCATGGTGCTTAACACAAATATATTACCTAATAATGTTGTTAACACTACTGTAATGACTGCTGTTAAACCGAATGATTCAATAGACTTATGCCATAAGATAATACCTGGAATCGTAGCAAAGATACTTAACACCAGGCCTAACGGAGGTAATATATGTAAAGCTAAAGCTACTACGATTAGCGTTAAGATACTAAGCACAGTTACTTTAGGGTATATTTTTGAAAACAATTTCGCCACTCCCATACTATTTTTGACTATAACTATTATTTTAACCTCTTTAAAACTTTTATACAATTATTGGCAATCCAAATACAGAAGATAACGATATACTACACTTTATATAGTTACGAATTTATTAAACGAATAGACTAACCAACATTTTACGATGCTACCTTCCAAATATTGCTACATTAAAATTTCACTTTATGTCACTCATCTTAAATGCTTACACAAAAAAGGATGTACTATATACGTTAGCCTACCCTCCCCTACCGAAAGTAGTCATACAGTCCCATCCTAAAATTGAATATATATTAGTGTTATTAAATCATTTTCTTTTAATTTTATATACTTTTAAGAAGTGATATAAATTAGGAGCCCAGTCATTAAAATTCAGTAAAAAGCCATCATGACCTACGTTATCTGGAACAAAGAAATGTTTATGATATTTAAAACGTTTTCCCACGGCACTTACCAAGTCATCTGGATATAACAAATCATCTGTGAAGCCCATCGTCATTACTTTAGTATCTAAATTACTAAACACTTCATCTACATCGTTGCGTCCTCTATCTACGTCATGGCTGTCTAAGACGTCCAGGAGTGTTAAATAGCATAGAGAATCAAAATGATTCATAAATTTATTACCTTGATGTTTTTGATAAGTTACAACTTGATCTGGTGAAAAGCGCTTATCATAACTCTTAGACGAACGATATGTTAAAAATCCTAACTGTCTTGCAATACTCATACCTTCTTTATTATCTAAATGAATCGCTTGTCTCGCTATCTCATTAAACGCACGACTATAAGATGATGTTTTGTCTGTAGCAGCAAGAATCACTGCTTTTTCAACATCAAATTTACGATTATATAATAACTCTATTGCTTGCATGCCACCTAATGAACCACCAATTAATATATTAATCTTTTCAAATCCTAATGTTTCAATACCTAATTCTATCGCACGTACGATATCTCTTAACGTAAGTGTTTCAGGGAAGTTTGGGTCTGTTAACGCAGAACTTGAACCATAAGGGCTACCAATAACATTAAATGTCAAAAACTGGTAATCATTAATAGGCATATAACCACCGTCAATAATACCTCTCCACCAACCAGGATTTTCATTTGTCCCATACGTTAAATGATTGCCTGTTAAAGCGTGACAAACCACAACAAGTGGTTGTCCTTTTAATCCTACATGTTCATAACGCAGTTTTAAGTTTGAGATGAATTCACCTGACTCTGTTGTGAATGGTCCTAATTCTAATGTATCAACCGTATAATTCGTCATGTTTTACCTCCTACTTAGTAAAAAAACTCCCCACTCATAAAATAAGTAAGAAGTTAAAAATACTTATCATTCGAGTCTATCGTTGGTATTAGCACCGTACTTTATAAGCCGGTTGCTGAAGCGTCCACGGGCCAAGTCCCTCAGCTTCTCGAAATAAGATTTGATTTTAATTGTATAAAACTATGCTTATAAATTCAGATAAAGTTAATGTATTAGTATAATCTGAAATATCTCAATTTTCTAATTATTTTTAGTTTAACGGATAATATAACTTACTTCAATAGGATTGTTTAAAATACCCAACGTAATACTGCCATAATGACAATGCCACTAAGTATAGTAATTGTTAAACTGCGTGATATCACAGCAATGACAATCGTCGGTAGCATAGTTATTAAGAATGGCACGTTAATACTATAACCCACCACGCCATCTTGTTGCTCGATAAGTCCGTCGATAATTAAAGCGGTGAATAATGTAATTGGAATAAATGAAAGCCATTTAATCACGCCTTCAGATAGCTTTATCTTAGTTATCAAAATGAACGGAATAATACGCGTGATCCACGTTACCACGCCGCATAACACGATAATTGTTAACATATGTATTGTCGTTGTCAACGTTCCATCACCACCCCAATTAGCGCTGCAATTGTCGAAGCTAATATAATAGCTAAATATGAAGGCATAAATAAACTTAAGGCAAACATCATTACAATCACGCATATAATCAATACAAAATATATATTTATTTTTGAACGTCTAATCCCTTCAAATTGTGAAACAGCTAAGAAAATAAACATAGCCGTAATTGCGAAATCTAATCCTAGCGATTCTGGTTGATGTATGTATTTTCCAAAGACCGCGCCAATAATACACGCAAATGTCCAAAACACATATGCCGTGACATTTAGCCCATGTAACCAACGGTCATTGATTTTCTCACCTTTTAAGTGTGGCGTAATTGCTACGCCAAATGTTTCATCTGTTACTAATGTAGAAAGACCGATTCTATTTAATAAACTATAGTTTTTATAACTTGGCGCAAGTGTCATACTTAATAAAAACATTCTTGAGTTCACAATGAACGTCGTCAATATAATTGCAGATATAGGGGTACCAGAAATAACAAGCGCACAAATAATAAACTGTGCCGCGCCCGCATATACTAACAAACAAAGTAAAATAATTTCCAACATACTAAAACCCGAGGCCACTGCAACAATTCCAAAAGACAGACCAACACCAGCGTAACCTAACAAAGTAGGAATACACGCTTTTACACCTTGTTTAAAAGTCATATGCGCCCCATTCCCCATTTTTCCACCCTCTTCCCTTCAACTCTAAAAACAGTAAATTCATTCTATTACAATAGCATAAAAACAATCAATACTTTTAGACGTTCGCTTGTGTGAGGTTAGACTAACGAGTGTCTTATAACATTGTTTAAAAGCTTTAAAAATAATTCAGAATTTTATGTTTTATTTTAGACTCCCCTGTTGCGTCATCACTTTTTAAATCGATTTAATAACTTTAGCAACATTGTTTTTATGTATTTCTCATACTCAACTTTTACACCTCCCCTACCCTCTCCGTACATATAAAAAAGTGCGTAGCTAATACTTTAACTACGCACTTTTAATAATTTATTTAATAGGACTGATGACTGTTTTTCCACCCATATACGGTACTAACGCTTCGGGAATTGTTACAGAACCATCTTCATTTTGATAATTTTCAACTATTGCAGCAAATGTACGTCCTACTGCTAAGCCACTACCATTAAGTGTATGTGCTAATTCTGGTTTAGCATTTTTATCACGTTTAAAACGAATATTTGAACGACGTGCTTGGAAATCAGTAATATTTGAACAAGAACTTATTTCTTTATATTCATTATAGCTTGGTAACCAAACTTCTAAATCATAAGTTTTACTTGAACCGAAACCGATATCGCCTGTACATAAAATAACACGGCGGTATGGTAAGCCTAATTCTTCTAAAATCGCTTCTGCGTGTTCAGTCATCTCATCTAGTGCCTTCCAAGAATCTTCTGGTTTTTCAAAACGAACCATTTCAACTTTATCGAATTGATGTAAACGGATAAGACCTCTTGTATCACGACCAGCTGATCCCGCTTCACTACGATAGCATGCTGATTGGGCAGTGAATTTAGCTGGTAATTCATCCGGCCCGATAATTTCATTACGGTAATAATTTGTCAGAGGTACTTCTGCAGTTGGTATTGTGTATAGACCCTCTTTTTCAACTTTAAATAAGTCTTCTTCAAACTTAGGTAATTGACCAGTACCATACATTGAATCAGCATTAACTAATTGCGGTACCATCATTTCTGTATAACCATGTTGTGTTGTATGTTTCGTAATCATATAGTTCATCAATGCTCTTTCTAATTGTGCACCTTCACCTGTTAAGAAAATGAATCTAGCGCCAGATACTTTAGCTGCACGTTCAAAATTGACCATTTTTAATTCTTCTACTAAGTCCCAATGTGCTTTTTCTTCAAAATCAAATGTTCTTGGTGTACCCCAACGTTTAACTTCTACATTGTCTTCGTCAGTGGCACCTTCAGGTACATCATCATGAATAATATTTGGAATGCGTGATAATTTATCATTAAGATCCACATCAACTTGATTTAGTGTGTCATCTAAAGTTTTAATTTCATCACCAAGTTTACGCATTGCTGAGATGGCTTCATCTGCGTCTTCTTTATTACGTTTCTTTTGAGCAATCTCGCCACTCACTTTATTACGCTCGGCTTTCATTTCTTCAGCTTTACTAATTAACTGACGGCGCTGCTCATCTAATTCTAGTACTTCGTCTACTACAGTAGCTTCCATCCCACGCTTAGCTACTTTTTCTTTAACGAAATCAGGGTCATTACGAAATAACTTAATATCTAACATAACTTCATCCATCCTTTCAATTTTTAAAAAATTTGGGATAAACACGCAAAAAAGACCACATCCCTCTACAAGGGACGTGGTCTACGTGTTGCCACCCTATTTAACAATCTAAAATTAGACTGCACTCTCACAAAAATAACGGTTAAATCCGATTGTTCTCTTATAGTAGGTAGATTCACATTAACCTTGGCTACCTGTTCACACTCAACACAGGCTCTCTGAAACCAGAAAATTAATACTACTTATCCTACGAACAATGACTTATTAAGTTAAATTAAATATAGCAAATAACATCATTTTTTTCAAGAGTGATAGTATCTATAGTCAATTATATTTCATCCATATAAGCAACATCGCGTAAATATTGTGATACTGCTGCAATATCTTTATGAAATTGTCTATCTTCTGTGATAGATGGCACAATATGGCGTAATTCTTGATATTTTTCATAGGTCTTAGGTGACAACTTATCAATATCTTTATATTCAACAGCTTGCAGAGCAATGATTGCTTCAATGGCCAATACACGACGTGCATTTTCAATCATTTGATAACCATGTCTTGAAGCAATTGTTCCCATTGAAACATGATCTTCTTGGTTAGCAGAAGATGGTATAGAATCAACACTTGCTGGATGTGCAAGTGTTTTATTTTCTGAAACAAGACTTGCTGCAGCATACTGCATAATCATCGCACCACTTTGTAACCCTGGTTGTGGGCTTAAAAAGGCTGGTAATCCATTATTCAATTGAGGGTTTACCAAGCGTTCTAGACGTCGCTCTGAAACGTTTGCTAATTCACTTACACCAAGTTTTAAAAAGTCTAAAGCAAACGCTATAGGTTGACCATGGAAATTTCCTCCTGATATAACAAGTGTTTCATCATCTTCATCAAATATAAGCGGGTTATCATTTGCAGCATTCATTTCAAACTCTAATTTTTCCTTCACATAATTGAATACTTGGAAGCTAGCACCATGAATTTGAGGGATACAACGTAAAGTATAAGCGTCTTGTACACGCACTTCACCTTGGTTTGTCGTCAATCCTGAACCTTCCAACCAGTCTAACATTCTCGCGGCAACATCTATTTGTTCTTTGAAGTTACGGGCTTTATGTACCTTTTCATTATATGCATCTATAATACCATTTAGGGCTTGATGTGTAAGTGAAGCTATCCATTCCGCCTGATAACCTAAATCTTCCGCTTCTATATAATTGATAACACCTTGTGCAGTCATTGCTTGTGTACCATTAATCAACGCTAAACCTTCTTTAGCTTGTAACTCCAATGCTTTGTGATTTAACTGGTTTAAGACATACCGGCTGTCCACTTCTTCTCCTTTATAAAAAACGTTCCCTTCTCCTATTAGCGCTAAAGCCAAGTGTGATAGCGGCGCTAAATCTCCAGAAGCACCTAATGAGCCTTGTTGCGGGATAACAGGTATAATTCTTTGATTGATGTAATACACTAGTTGCTCTACTAAATCTACTGTTGCGCCAGAATGTCCTTTTAATAAGGTGTTTAATCTTAATACCATCATCACTAACGCTACTTCTTCTGAAAATGGTTCACCAATGCCACATGCATGGGAACGAATTAAATTGACTTGTAATTGATTATATTCTCCTTCGTCTATACGTACATCACTAAACAGACCAAATCCAGTTGTGATTCCGTAAACTGTTTCTTTATTCTTTATAATATCTTCGACCGTTTGACGACTCTTTTTCACACGTTCAAATGCATTTTCCGTAATTTCTACCGTCTCTTCTTTATTTAAAAACTGTTTAATATCATTAATCGTTAATGTTTCCCCATTAAGTTGTAATGTCATTTTCCCATCTCCTTGCTTAATATTTTTCTCTGATTATTTTGAGTATACGCTTACATTTTTTACTGGACAATAGCTTAGCCAATATCCGTAACATGGTATTAAATTACTGTTTTAATGGGATAAAGTTGTAATAAAAATAAGTTTATTGAAATTAATAAATTCTTAACTCTTTTAACTGTTGACTAATAGGACAACCAGGTATAATATTTCTTATTGTATTTATAATTCCTATGACGAAAACTAAGGAAAATTAATTGCAATACAAATAATTCTGCAATTGTTATAATCGCTATTAAAAGTAGAATCATTTCAATATGTTAGTCGGTTAATTTTCTTTATTAAAATATAGAAATTTACACACATTCAATAATTTAAGAAGGAGGTTTCAAAATGGAAACTTTATCATCAGTAAGCATTCCAAAACGTAAAGATGAAACACATAAAGGCGATTATGGTAGAATTCTTTTAATTGGCGGTAATGCAAACTTAGGTGGTGCAATCATGCTTGCAGCACGCGCATGTGTATACAGTGGTAGTGGTTTAATAACAGTAGCAACACATCCAACAAATCATGCTGCTTTGCATTCACGTTGTCCTGAGGCAATGGTAATCGATATTAATGATACAAAAATGCTAACAAAAATGATTGAAAACACCGATTGTATCTTAATCGGCCCAGGGTTAGGCTGTGATTTTAAAGGTAATAACGCTATTACTTTCCTACTTCAAAATATACAACCACATCAAACACTTATAGTTGATGGTGATGCTATTACGATTTTCAGTAAATTGAAACCTGAAATTCCAACTTGCAAAGTTATTTTCACGCCACATCAAAAAGAGTGGGAACGTTTAAGTGGTATCCCGATAGAAGAACAAACTTATGAGCGTAACCGTGAAGCGGTAGACCGTATCGGGGCAACAATTGTATTGAAGATGCATGGTACAGAACTCTACTTTAAAGATAAAGATTACAAACTACCTATTGGTACACCAGCGATGGCCACTGGTGGCATGGGTGATACTTTATCTGGTATGATAACTAGCTTTGTAGGCCAATTTAATGACATCGAAGAAGCTGTTACAAGTGCGACATATACACACAGTTTTATTGGAGAACAATTAGCTGAGAAAATGTATGTTGTTCCACCTTCCAGACTTATCAGCGAAATTCCAATTGCTATGAAATCATTGGAAAATAATTAATATAAAAAGACCCGCCTCATTTGAGGTGGGTCTCAGACTATCGACAAAGCCTCCGCCTTTGTTGGCAATTTTTTGGTGCACGTTTTCCGCGGCGCGGGTACTGCCTTAGCATGTAGTCTTCGGCTAGTGCTCTCCTCGCAGGAGTCGGTCCAAATCACTGCCGATATTCTAAAAGACCCACCTCATTTGAGGTGGGTCTTTTAGTTCGAGTTATTCTTCTTCGTTGTCTTCATCTGCTGTTTGGTCTGCGTTGTCTATATCTTCATTAACACGATCCATAAAGTCTTGTCTTACTTCTTGTCGTTCATCATTGCCTGACGTGTTATCTTCTTCATCGACTTCTGTGTGAATTGCATTTCCAGGGGCATCACCTTCTACGATGACTTCACTGTTTTGTGAATCTTGCAAATCAGTTTGTGATGCATTGTTATTGTCTACATCAGATGCTATAGCTTCAGTTGATTCCCCATCTTTATTAATGTCATCTTCATCGTTTACTTTGGCTACTGTTGATACAATTTGATTTTCACCTAATTTAATCAATCTTACACCTTGAGCAGCACGGCCATTTTGCGAAATATCTTCTACATCAATACGGATAATGACGCCTGAGTTTGTTACAACCATCAGATCTTCTTCTCCAGTTACTGAAGTAATACACACAATGTTACCGTTACGTTCAGTAATTGTAGCTGTTTTTATACCTTTACCGCCACGATTTGATAATCTGTAATCACCAACTGGCGTACGTTTACCGTACCCATTTTCAGTAACGACTAGAATCTCTTCATCGCTATCAGCATTAGTAACATCTAAACCGACAACTTTATCGTCTTCTCTTAATGTAATACCTTTAACACCTGCTGCTGTACGACCAAGCGGGCGCAAGGTTGTTTCATTAAAGCGTATTAGTGATGCATGAGATGTGCCAATCAGAATGTCTTGTTCTCCATCAGTGAGACGAACAGCAATCAGTTCATCATCATTTTTGAAGCTAATGGCAATCTTACCGTTTTTATTGATATGAGAGAAGTTACTCAATGCAGAACGCTTCACTCTACCTTTGCGTGTTGCAAATACTAAGTAATCATCTTCACTTTCTAAGTCTTTAACCGCAATCATAGTACTGATTGATTCATCGTTATCAAGTTCAATAGCATTGACTACTGGGATACCTTTAGACTGACGTGATAGCTCAGGCACTTCATAACCTTTAAGTTTGTACACACGTCCTTTATTAGTAAAGAATAATACGTTGTCGTGCGTACTTAACGTTACGAGCTGACTAACAAAGTCTTCTTCAAGTGTATTCATACCTTGTACGCCACGTCCACCACGATGTTGTGCTCTATATGTAGAAACTGGTAAACGTTTAATATAGTTATTGTGACTTAATGTGATCACGATTTGTTCTTCAGGTATTAAATCTTCATCTTCAATATCGTCTAGTCCACCAAGTTGAATTTCAGATTTACGTTCATCACCATAGCGTTCACGTATATCAATTAATTCATTACGGACAATTTGTAATAATTTTTCTTCATCGGCAAGAATCTCTTTTAATTCTTCAATATATGCAATTAATTCATTATATTCAGCTTCAATCTTATCGCGTTCTAAACCTGTTAGTCGTCTTAAACGCATATCTAAAATAGCTTGAGCTTGACGTTCAGATAATTTAAATTGTTCTTGTAAGCTAGCCATCGCTACTTTATCAGTTTCTGATTCACGAATTACTCGAATGATTTCATCGATATGGTCTAATGCAATTCTTAGTCCTTCTAAAATATGTGCACGATCTAATGCTTTCTTCAAGTTATATTCTGTACGTCTACGTACAACCACTTTTTGATGCTCTAAATACTCTTCTAAAGCTTCTTTAAGTGAAATTAATTTAGGTCTACCATTAACTAAAGCAATCATATTTACACCAAATGATGTTTGTAATGGCGTTTGTTTATATAAATTATTTAATACGACGCTTGCGTTTGCATCTTTACGGATATCAATAACAACACGCACGCCTGTACGTAAACTTGTTTCGTCACGTAAATCTGTAATACCATCAATTTTTTTATCACGTGCTAATTCTGCAATTTTTTCAATCATACGTGCTTTATTTACTTGGTACGGAACTTCTGTAACGACAATGCGTTGGCGTCCGCCACCACGTTCTTCTATTTCTGCACGTGAACGCATTTGGATAGACCCTCTACCTGTTTCAAACGCACGACGAATACCACTCTTTCCAAGTATAATACCTGCCGTCGGAAAATCAGGACCTTGAACATCTTCCATTAATTCTGCAACAGTAATATCAGGATTATAACTTAAACTCAACACACCATTAATAACTTCTGTTAAATTGTGCGGCGGAATATTGGTAGCCATACCTACTGCAATCCCTGAAGCACCATTAACTAGTAAGTTTGGGAATCTTGAAGGTAAGACTGCCGGCTCTCTCTCATTGCCATCGTAGTTATCTATAAAATCAATCGTATCTTTGTTTATATCTCTAAGCATTTCTAATGTGATCTTAGACATACGTGCTTCAGTATAACGCATCGCCGCTGCACCATCGCCATCCATTGAACCAAAGTTACCTTGTCCATCAATTAAAGGATATCGATAGCTGAAGTCTTGTGCCATTCTTACCATTGCTTCATAAATAGATGAGTCACCATGTGGGTGATATTTACCCATTACGTCCCCAACAATACGGGCAGACTTCTTGTACGACTTATCTGGTGTCATACCTTGTTCGTGCAAACCATATAATATACGTCGATGTACTGGTTTCAAACCATCTCTAACGTCTGGTAAAGCACGTGATACAATAACGCTCATCGCATAATCTAAAAACGATTCGCGCATCTCACTCGTTATATTTCGTTCATTAATTCTTGATTCAGGTAATTCAGCCATCAAGATATCCTCCTTCAAAAATTCAGTTCATTGTATTAGAAATCTAGGTTGGCATAGACTGCGTTATCTTCAATAAACTGTCTACGATTCTCAACAACGTCTCCCATAAGCATTTCAAAAACCTGATCTGCCTCTATCGCGTCATCTAATGATACTTGCAACATAGCTCTATTTTCTGGGTTCATTGTTGTTTCCCATAATTGGTCTGCGTTCATTTCACCAAGACCTTTATAACGTGCGATTGACCATTTTGGTGTAGGATCTAACTCGGCTTTAAGTTTTTCCAATTCACGTTCATTAAACACATAATACTTCTGTTTACCTTGTGTTAGTTTAAATAAAGGCGGTTGAGCAATATATACATAGCCTGCTTCTATTAATGGTCTCATAAAGCGATAGAAGAATGTTAATAGCAATGTTCTAATATGCGCACCGTCGACGTCAGCATCAGTCATCAATACAATTTTATGGTAACGTGCTTTGCTTAAATCAAATTCTCCACCAATACCTGTACCAAATGCTGTAATCATAGAACGGATTTCATTATTATTTAATATTCTATCTAATCGGGCTTTTTCAACGTTTAATATCTTACCACGCAACGGTAAAATTGCTTGCGTTTCTGAATCTCTACCTGATTTTGTAGACCCCCCGGCAGAGTCACCCTCTACGATAAAGATTTCACTTCTAGAAGGATCTTTACTAGAGCAATCTGCTAATTTACCAGGTAAGCTTGAAATTTCTAAAGCAGATTTACGACGTGTCACTTCACGTGCTTTTTTCGCAGCAAGACGTGCGTGAGAAGCCATTATACCTTTTTCAACGACTATGCGTCCTACCTGTGGATTTTCTAATAAGAAACGCTCGAACAACTCAGAGAATAATTTATCAACAACTTGACGTACCTCAGAGTTACCTAATTTCGTTTTTGTTTGTCCCTCAAATTGTGGATCGCCGTGCTTGATTGAGACGATTGCTGTTAAACCTTCACGTGTGTCTTCACCTGAAAGTCTCTCCTTATCATCTTTAATAATTTTACTGCTTATACCATAGCTATTTAATACGCGAGAAAGTGCTCGTTTAAAACCTTCTTCATGTGTACCACCTTCATAAGTGTGTATGTTATTCGCATAAGTCAATAAATTAGTTGCAAAGCCTTTGTTGTATTGTAATGCAATTTCAACTTCAATATCATCTTTTGTTTGATGGACATATATAGGCTCTTCATGTAATGGTTCTTTGTTTTCATTTAACATCTCAACGTAAGACTTGATACCGCCTTCGTAGTGATAAGTGTCTTCTCTCACTTCTTCACCACGCTCATCTCTTAAAGTGATTGAAATACCTTTATTTAAGAAAGCTAGTTCTCTTGTACGTTGTTGTAATGTTTCATAATGATATTCAGTTGTTTCTGTAAAAATTTCAGGGTCCGCTTTAAAACGAATCACTGTACCAGTGTTATCATCATCTGTTTCTTCAACTACTTTCAAGTCAAATTGCGGAACACCCTTTTTGTAAGCTTGATGATAAACTTGACGATCTTTATACACATAAACTTCCAGGTCTTCAGATAAGGCATTAACCACAGAAGAACCAACACCATGTAGACCACCAGAGACTTTATATCCGCCGCCGCCGAACTTACCACCGGCATGAAGTACTGTTAAAATAACTTCAACTGCTGGACGCCCCATTTTTTCTTGTATACCAACTGGGATACCACGCCCATTATCTGTTACTTTAATCCAATTATCTTTTTCAATAACAACTTCGATTTGGTTAGCATACCCTGCTAGTGCTTCATCAATACTATTATCGACAATTTCCCATACAAGATGGTGTAAACCTTTTTCTGAAGTTGACCCTATATACATACCAGGTCTTTTACGTACCGCTTCTAGACCTTCTAATACTTGTATCTGTCCAGCACCATAATCTTCCGTGTTGTTCACATCTGACAATGCTTCCACCTTCACTTTCTGTTACTTTATAATTTCGCCTTGATTAATGCGATAAAGTTTAGCGTTTTTCATAATTTCATGTTCTATACCATCTACGGATGTCGTCGTTACAAAAGTCTGCACTTTATGTTGAATAGTGCTCAATAAATGAGATTGACGCGAATCATCTAATTCACTTAATACATCATCTAGCAATAATATTGGGTACTCACCGACTTCAATGTTCATCAACTCAATTTCTGCGAGTTTTATTGATAGTGCAGTCGTTCGTTGTTGGCCTTGCGAACCGTAAGTTTGAGCATCCATACCATTTACATTAAAACCTAAATCATCTCTGTGAGGCCCATATAAACATACACCTCGGTCTTTCTCACGTTCCATATTGTCATTAAGTAAAGTTAAGACTTCCTCTAAGCGTTCCGTCTCACTTTGTTCCCCGCCTGCCAATTTAATACTTGGCAAGTACTCTAGTGACAATGTTTCACGTTCATTGGTAATACCAGAATGGATAGGTTTAGCTAGTGATTCAAGTTCTTTAATAAAATGTTCACGTCTTTGTGTAATTTTGAGAGCGTACTCTGCAAATTGTTGATTTAAGACTTCTAGCATTGTACTGTCCGTCTTTTGACCATATTGCAGTTGCTTCAAGTAATTATTTTTTTGTTTTAAAATCCTCTGATATTGTGATAAATCATTTAAATATACCGCAGATATTTGACCAAGTTCCATATCTATAAATCTTCGTCTAACTTGTGGCGATCCTTTGACAATGTTTAAATCTTCAGGCGCAAACAATACGACATTTAAATGACCTATATATTGTGTCAGTCTACTTTGCTCTAAGTGATTGATTTTAACTTGTTTGCCTTTTTTGGTGATGTACATCGTTAAAGGCATTTCGCCATATCTATAACTAAGTTCACCTTCTATTTTAGCATAATCGCTATTAAAACGTATCAGTTCTTTGTCATTAGATGTTCTATGGCTTTTTGCTAATGCTAAGGTATAGATTGATTCAAGTAAGTTTGTCTTCCCTTGAGCATTTTCACCAATCAAAATATTTACGTCAGGGTGACAATTTAAACTGATTGACTCATAATTTCGATAATGCTCTAGTTGGAGTTTCTTTAATTTCATTCTTCACCTTGATGTAAAATCAAAAATGAACCGACTTCTGGTATAACAATACTATCTCGATGATTTAATTTTTTACCACGGCGCGTTTCACGTTCGTCATTAA
The DNA here is from genome assembly GCF_043107035.1 of Staphylococcus sp. 231237_7MaSpsaltlick. Taxonomy (NCBI): domain Bacteria; kingdom Bacillati; phylum Bacillota; class Bacilli; order Caryophanales; family Staphylococcaceae; genus Staphylococcus; species Staphylococcus sp. 231237_7MaSpsaltlick. The sequence continues at coordinate 314,799 of NZ_JBICNX010000002.1, read as the reverse complement.
TCATGACGTCAAAATCTTGTAAGAACCATTTTGCTTGTCCGCCAGATTCGATAATACCTTCTGTCTTTAGAAATTGTCCTAAAGTAATATCCCCATCAACAATTACTTCTTCAACCAAATCAATCACTCCATTTCTTTTAAGCTCACTTATATATTATACCTTTTTTTACGAAAAATTTCATGTAAAATACAGTGAGTAAGCGATTTCTTTCAACTTATTTTAACTATTTTTCTATATTTAGTTTCAAAGTCATTTATAGTAGCTCTTTACTAGTAATATTATATCAAAAATTAATGATTAATAATCCATTTACTGAAAATTAATATCAATCTATTCACAAATCATTATTTAAAAATAAATTAAAAACGTTGGTATAAAATTCATAGCTTTTAAGTTTTAAACTGAATTTTGCATTTTAAGCTTTTTTTAGCGCATTTTTTTAAATTACGATATTTCGGTCCAATAACGTTTATTTTTGCTTATATTGCCTCTTTAAATGCTTCTAGTCATTAATATTTATTTCGCCTTCTCTTATCAATTTACTTTTTCAGTGTTATTTCCTTACTTGTATACACGTTTGAATGTCTTAAATTACTTTTGCTATTTTGAAATTCCATAAAAAAAGGAACGGACAGAAACCAATGTGCAAATTGATTTCATAGTCTCGCTCCTGTAAAGCTACTTAATCAGCTAATAAAATTAGTTGAACATATACTTAGATAACTTTCTCATACTACGCATATATTATTTTATCCTGATAAATCTAGCTGTTATTTTTCACTTATTCTAACTCAGTATCTTAGTATGTTCTAATTGGTAAAATAAGCTGTGTAACTGAGTCATCGTCTTTCGGTTTTAGAATAAATGGTTTCATTGTACCGAAAAATTCTATTTCCACTTCATCGTTATCAATGGCTTTGAGTGCATCCATCATATATTTAGAGTTGAAAGAAATTTTTAAGTTACCGCCGTCTACATTACTAGCTTTAACTTCTTCATTCACAGTACCAATTTCTGGAGATGTTGAAGATAGTTCTACTAATTCATTACCTGTACTTAATTTTATTACGTTATTTCCGCCTTCACGTGCTAATAATGATGCACGATCAATTGCGTGATAGAATTCACCGTTATCAATACCTAACTTAATTTCGTAATTTTCTGGGAATAAACGAGATGTATCAGGATAATGACCTTCTAATAAACGAGAGATAAAGTTTACATTACCCACTTTGAAAAGCACTTGATTAGATGCAAAGAAAATGTCGATATCGTCTTCATTGTCAGACATAATTTTATTCAATTCAGATAATGCCTTACCTGGAATGATGACATTTTTATTTTCAGAGTCGTCTTCTAAAGCTACTTTTCTTACTGCTAAGCGGTGTGAATCTGTAGCTGTGCATATTAATTCATTATCTTGTATAAGCCAGTTAACACCAGTTAGTACTGGGCGTGTTTCTGAGGTGGACACTGCAAAATTCGTTTGTGCTATCACGTTTTTAAGTACTTTAACTGATAGTTGAATTGCATCATCACGAGAAACTTGTGGTAATAAAGGATATTGATCAGGATCTAAGCCACTTAAATTAAATTCAGAATGACCCGACGTAATTAATGTTTGGAATTGTTCATTGGTAGATAATTTAACTTCTTTACCTGGTAATTTTTTAATAATATCTACAAAGAAACGACCAGGAAGTACCACTGAGCCAGTTTCTGCGATTTCAATTATAGTTTCACCGTCAACTTGTTTAGGGATAGTGATTTCTATTGATATCTCTGAATCAGATCCAGTAAGTATTACTTCATTGTTTTTAACTTCAATTTTTATACCAGTTAAGATTGGTAATGTTGTTCTTGGTGAGATGGCTTTTAATGTGTCATTTAATTGATTAATAAAATAATCTCTTCTAATTGTGAATTCCATCATATTAAACTCCTTCCAGTCGTTTATATATTAAATTATATAGGTTTTAAAACAGTAGTAATAGTAGTAGGGCTTGTGGATTAGGGGATAACTCAAAATTAAGTAATAATGTCGTCGTTTAAAGACTGTGGATAACTTGTGCACACTGTGTATTACTTTTGCACATTATCCACAATTCTCAAAAATTGTTCCCTCACGTTATTCCTCAAATAAACTACAATAAAACTGTTATAGTACAGATTTTTTACTGATTTCTTATTTCTTTTTCTAAGTTTTCAACTTCTTGTTTAAAAGTTGGATCATTTTGTATATCTTTTACAATTTTTTCGTGTGCATGAATAACAGTAGTATGGTCACGTCCGCCAAATTCTTCTCCAATTTTAGGAAGTGAAAAATCTGTTAGTTCACGAGAAAGATACATTGCAATTTGTCTAGGATAGGCAATTGATTTTGTACGTTTTTTAGCACTAAAGTCTTCAATTTTTACACTATAATATTGACCGACAATTTTTTGAATGTCTTGTATAGTGATCTTTTTGGATTTAGGCGCTTGAATAATATCTTTCAACGCTGCGGCTGTTAATTCAGTAGTAATAGGTTGTCCTTGTAATTTCGAAAATGCTAATACACGAGTTAATGCGCCTTCAAGTTCACGGATATTTGACTGAATCTGATTTGCTATATAGGTAAGCGCTTCAGTCGGGATATCTAAGTTTTCTTCGCCGATTTTTTTCTGTAAAATTGCCATTCTTGTTTCATAATCAGGTGGCGTGATATCAACGATTAAGCCCCATTCAAAACGCGAACGTAATCTATCTTCAAGTTTAGCAATTTCTTTAGGTGGTCTATCACTAGAAATAACAATTTGTTTATTTGCTTGATGTAATTCGTTAAACGTATGGAAGAATTCTTCTTGTGTTTGTTCTTTATTTTGAATAAATTGGATATCATCAATAAGAAGTACATCAATATTACGGTATTTTTCTCTAAAGCGTTCAGTTTTATTATCTCTAATAGATTTAATAAATTCATTGGTAAATTTTTCACTTGAAGTATAAATAACTTTAGCATCAGGATTATTCGCTAATACATAATGTCCAATTGCATGCATCAAATGAGTTTTACCTAAACCAACGCCACCATAGATAAATAATGGATTGTATGCTTGGGCAGGTGCTTCAGCAACTGCAAGACTTGCTGCGTGAGGAAATCTGTTTCCAGGACCAATAACAAATGTTTCAAATGTATTATGCGTATTGAACTGTTCTCCGCCAATAGCGGCTTCATCTACGCCAGGTGTATATTCTTTTTTGAATTGCTCCGTCTTATTAGTTTCTTGGCTTTTACTTGGATTTAAATTTTCTAATTCATCTTCTGTATAGAAAACAGGCATGATTTCATGACCAATTGCCTCGTATAAGGCGCTTTGAACAATTTCAACGTAATTCGATTTTAACCAATTAGCAACAAAAGGATCATCTATAACTACAATGGCTTCATTGTTCTGTAGTTGATAAAGTTTTGTATCTTTAAGAAAAGTTTGATAGCTAGGATAACTAACTTTTTCTTGAGCTAAGGTTAGAACTCTTTCCCAAATTTCTTTTTCCGACATAATAACTAACTCCAACTTTCGTAAATTTTAAAAGTTATACACAAAAGTAACAAGTGTAATTAAAAAGAATCACAGCCTGTTGATAATTATCCACAAGTTACACACAATCAGTGGATAACTAATTTAGTTCTATGATTTATACACAGACTTTTACAATATAATTTAATAAACTAAACCCTGTATCTATCAATATCTACATGACTTATCCACACAATTATACTTTTTAACATTAACCTCTGTCAAATGGGTGTGAATATGTTGCTAAATCATGTGGGATCCTGTGAATAACATATAATTTATCCACAAATATGTAATGTTATACTGTGTATAAGTGGATAACTTTAAGGAATAAACAGTATATCAAATTTTGAGCACTTTGTGGGCTTGGGAAATAATTTATAAAACATGTATGAAAAATGTATAACGGAAATTATGTACAGGTGGTTATGTTCAGAAGAGGGCTATGATACAATTTAACGACAATATAGAGTGTTAGTTATTATGTTTCTTCAATATAAATAGTTAAAGAAATAGTATTATTGCTCTGCGGTCATTTTACAAGAGAGACTTAAATTGATACTTGCTTTATAAAATATATTTTGTTATATTGTAGTAGTTGCTTGAATTATGACTAGAAATTAATAACAGTTAAATCAAGACTTAAGGCAGAAACGTATATTAATTTATCTATTATAATAGTATAGAACCGAATAAAGATGGAGGTGTTTTTGCATGGTAAAACGTACTTATCAACCAAATAAACGTAAACATAGTAAAGTTCATGGTTTCAGAAAACGCATGAGCACAAAAAATGGTCGTAAAGTCTTGGCGCGTCGTCGTCGTAAAGGCCGTAAAGTATTATCAGCATAAGATCACTGACTCATCAGTGGTCTTTTTTTTGGTTTTAATTTAGCAAAATGCCTAAAGGTTATGTTAATTTTAATTGCTATTTTAGGACAATGATGGATATAGATATAACATATAAAACTATCAATATATGTAATGAATAGATAAGTGAGTGATGTTTGGTGGAGAAAGCGTACCGAATTAAAAAGAATAGTGATTTTCAATTTATTTATAAAAAAGGGAAATCAGTAGCTAATAAGCAGTTTGTGGTATATACAAAAGCTAATAAAAATTTAGAACATTTTCGACTAGGTATTAGTGTTTCTAAAAAATTGGGTAATGCGGTTGTTAGAAATCGAATTAAACGAGCGATTAGAGAAAATTTTAAAGTTCATAAAGAAGATATCATACCAATGGAAATTATTGTAATTGCAAGGCAACCAGCAAAACACATGGATACTTTACAAATACAAGCAAGCCTAGAACATGTTTTGAAAATAGCGAAAGTTTTTAATAAACGCATTTGAGTAGGGCAGGGGAGGCTAGAAATAAGACGTAAGTTAGTCTGACCTCAGACAAACCTAAGCCTTACCTTTGGGTGTGTTTTTAAATTTTCAAAACAATATGTTCGCTTTTTAATAGGAAAATCTTTAAAATATTATAATGATAAAAAATGAGTTCAAAAAGGAGGCGAGATGGATGATGGATTTAGATACGATAACGAGTATATCCACGCCAATGGGCGAAGGTGCGATAGGTATCGTGCGTTTATCCGGTGTTGATTCAGTAGAAATTGCAGATAAGTTATTTAAGGGTAAAGTAAAGCTTGAAGATGTGGCATCTCATACCATTAATTATGGTCATATAATTGATCCTGAATCAAATGAAGTAGTAGAAGAAGTTATGGTCAGTGTATTAAGAGCACCAAAAACTTTTACAAGAGAAGATATTGTTGAAATAAATTGTCATGGTGGTATTTTGACAATAAATAGGATATTAGAATTAACAATGACTTATGGTGCTCGTATGGCAGAACCTGGTGAATATACGAAACGCGCATTTTTAAATGGTCGTATTGATTTATCTCAAGCTGAAGCAGTTATGGATTTTATTCGTTCTAAGACCGATCGTGCATCTAAAGTTGCAATGAATCAAATAGAAGGTCGTTTAAGTGATATGATTAAACGACAGCGACAATCCATTCTCGAAATCCTTGCACAAGTCGAAGTTAACATAGATTATCCTGAATATGATGATGTTGAAGATGCGACAACTGAAGTGTTATTAGATAAATCTAATAAAATCAAAACTGAAATTAATAAATTACTTGATACAGGTACCCAAGGTAAGATTATGAGAGAGGGCTTAGCTACAGTAATAGTTGGTAAACCCAATGTCGGTAAATCATCTATGCTCAATAATCTTATTCAAGATAACAAAGCTATAGTGACTGAAGTACCTGGAACAACAAGAGATACATTAGAAGAATACGTTAATGTAAGAGGTGTACCATTAAGGCTTGTAGATACAGCAGGTATACGTGAGACAGAAGATATTGTAGAGCGTATCGGTGTAGAGCGTTCTAGAAAAGCGCTTGGTGAAGCAGATTTAATCTTATTTGTACTTAATTATAATGAGCGATTAACTGAAGAAGACCGCAAATTATACGAAGTTATTAAAAATGAAGATGCCATTGTCATCGTAAATAAGATGGACTTAGACAAACAATTGAATTTAGATGAAGTTAAAGAAATGATTGGCGATATGCCATTGATACAAACGTCTATGTTAAAACAAGAAGGTATCGATCAATTAGAAATTCAAATCAGAGATTTATTCTTTGGTGGCGATGTTCAAAATCAAGATATGACATATGTATCGAATTCAAGGCATATCTCGTTACTAAAACAGGCAAGAAATACAATTCAAGATGCTATAGACGCAGCAGAAGCAGGTATACCAATGGATATGATACAAATAGACTTAACGAGAACTTGGGAAATTTTAGGCGAAATTATCGGAGAATCCGCAAGTGACGAATTGATTGACCAGTTATTTAGTCAATTCTGCTTAGGAAAATAATAAGGAGGAAATAATTATGGCTCAAGAATATGATGTAATAGTAATAGGAGCCGGGCATGCTGGTATTGAAGCAGGGCTTGCTTCAGCGAGACGTGGTGCTAAAACGTTAATGTTAACAATTAACCTAGATAACATCGCGTTTATGCCATGTAACCCATCAGTTGGTGGCCCAGCAAAAGGTATTGTTGTACGTGAAATTGACGCATTAGGCGGTCAAATGGCCAAGACAATTGATAAAACACACATTCAAATGCGTATGTTAAACACTGGTAAAGGCCCAGCGGTTAGAGCGTTACGTGCTCAAGCTGATAAAGTCTTATATCAACAAGAAATGAAGAAAGTAATTGAAGATGAAGACAACCTTGATATTATGCAAGGCATGGTAGACGACTTAATTATTGAAGACGATGTGATTAAAGGTGTACGTACTAATATTGGAACAGAATACTGGTCAGAGGCAGTAATCATTACAACAGGTACGTTCTTACGTGGCGAAATTATACTAGGAAACATGAAGTATTCTAGTGGTCCAAACCACCAATTACCATCTATTTCACTTGCTGATAACTTAAGAGGTCTGGGATTTGATGTAGTTAGATTCAAAACAGGAACACCTCCACGTGTTAATGCAAAAACAATTGATTACTCTAAAACAGAAATTCAACCAGGCGATGATGTTGGTAGAGCATTTAGTTTTGAGACAACAGAGTATATTTTAGATCAATTACCATGTTGGTTAACATATACAAATGGTGATACACATCAAGTGATTGATGACAACCTACATTTATCAGCTATGTACTCTGGTATGATTAAAGGTACTGGACCAAGATACTGTCCTTCAATTGAAGATAAGTTTGTTCGTTTCAATGATAAACCACGACATCAGTTATTCTTAGAACCAGAAGGTAGAAATACAAATGAAGTTTATGTTCAAGGTTTATCAACAAGTTTACCAGAACATGTACAACGACAAATGTTAGAAACTATTCCTGGCTTAGAAAAAGCGGACATGATGCGTGCTGGTTACGCAATTGAATATGATGCGTTAGTACCTACACAATTATGGCCAACACTTGAAACTAAAAAAATAAAAAACTTATATACAGCTGGTCAAATTAATGGGACTTCTGGTTATGAAGAAGCGGCCGGCCAAGGTATTATGGCAGGTATTAATGCAGCAGCTAGAGTCCAAGGTAAAGAAGAAGTCATCTTAAGTCGTTCTGATGCTTATATCGGTGTACTTATAGACGATCTTATTACTAAAGGTACGAACGAACCTTATCGTTTATTAACTTCTCGTGCAGAATATCGCTTACTATTAAGACATGACAATGCTGATTTACGTTTAACAGATTTAGGTTATGAATTAGGTATGGTTTCTGAAGAACGTTATGCACGCTTCAATGAAAAACGCGACATGATTAAAGCAGAACAAGAACGTCTACAGGGCATTCGTGTTAAACCAAATGAACGTGTACAAGCAATTATTGAAGCACAAGGCGGTTCACGTCTAAAAGATGGCATATTAGCTTTAGAATTACTACGCCGTCCAGAAATGACTTATGATTTAATCCTTGAAATCTTGGATGAAGCACATCAATTACCGTCAGATGTTGAAGAACAAGTTGAAATTCAAACAAAATATGAAGGTTATATCAATAAGTCATTACAACAAGTTGAAAAAGTTAAACGTATGGAAGAGAAGAAAATTCCAGAGGATTTAGATTATAGCAAAGTAGATAGTTTAGCTACGGAAGCAAGAGAAAAATTAGCAGAAGTTAAGCCTTTAAATATTGCACAAGCTTCTCGTATTTCAGGTGTGAATCCAGCTGATATTTCAATCTTACTTGTATTTCTTGAACAAGGTAAAATTCAAAGGGTGAATAATTAAAATGAGTGAAACATGGTTAACTAAGCAACTCAGTACACATGGAATTGAACTTTCAGACAAACAACAACAACAGTTTCAAACGTATTATCAAATGCTTGTAGAGTGGAACGAAAAAATGAATCTAACAAGCATTACAGAGGAACATGAAGTATATTTGAAACATTTTTATGATTCAATTGCGGCAAGTTTTTATACGGATTTAACTAAAGAATTAACAATATGTGACATAGGTGCTGGTGCTGGTTTTCCTAGCATTCCTTTAAAAATTATTTTTCCAAATTTAAAAGTTACGATTGTAGATTCATTGAATAAGCGAATACATTTTTTAAATCAATTGGCAGATGCTTTAGATTTAGAGAATGTTAGTTTTGTACATGACCGTGCTGAAACGTATGGCAAGGGAGACTACAGGGAGTCTTATGATATTGTGACTGCTCGTGCCGTTGCGAGACTCTCAGTATTAAGTGAATTGTGTATTCCATTAGTTAAAAAAGGTGGGCAATTCATTGCTTTAAAATCTTCTAAAGGTGAAGAAGAATTGGAAGAAGCACGTTTTGGTATAGGTGTCCTAGGTGGTAAAGTTTTGGATACCATTTCATACGAATTACCTGAAAACGCAGGTGAAAGACAGATGATTATCATTGATAAAAGAAGCCAAACACCTAAAAAATATCCAAGAAAACCAGGAACACCGAATAAGTCACCGTTACTTGAAAAATAGAAAGAATTCAATTCAATACAATTAATTTAGAGGGAGCGCATAATAAATGAAGAAACCTTTTTCTAAATTATTTGGTTTAAAGAACAAAGATGACATTGTTGGTTATATTGAAGAGGATCATAATAACGTTGAATCTATTCATACCGAACGCATTGTGCCAAACCGTTATCAACCAAGACAAGTATTTGAGCCAAATAAGATTAAAGAACTTGCAGAATCTATAGAAGAACATGGTTTGCTACAACCGATTGTAGTACGCCCAATTGAAGAAGATATGTTTGAAATTATCGCTGGTGAGCGTAGATTCAGAGCCCTACAAACACTCAATAAAACACATGCCGATGTGATTATCAGATATTTAGATGATGAAGAAACAGCTGTAGTAGCATTAATTGAAAATATTCAACGTGAAAATCTATCTGTGATAGAAGAAGCGGAAGCATATAAAAAGCTTTTAGATATTGGTGATACTACACAAAGTGAATTAGCTAAAAGTGTTGGTAAAAGCCAAAGTTTTATAGCAAATAAATTAAGACTATTAAAACTAGCGCCTAAAGTAATAGAACGTCTACGTGAAGGTAAGATTACAGAGCGTCATGCACGTGCAATGTTAAGTTTATCAGAAGAAGATCAAGTTGACTTGGTTGAAACAGTTATTAGCCAAAAACTAAATGTTAAACAAACAGAAACACGAGTTAAGCAAAAGCTTGGCCCTGAAAAGGTGAAAGCTCGTAGGTTTGAGTTCGAAAAAGATTTAACTGATGCGCGAGAAGCAGTTGGTCAAAGTTTAGAATCCATTGAAAAAAGTGGTATTAAATTTGAACATCAAGCTAAAGATCACGATGATTACTATGAAATTAAAATTAAATTATATAAATATTAGAGTTGAAAAGGCCGAGACAATGGATGTCTCGGCCTTTAACTATTTATTGAGTAGCTTTAATTTAACAACAATAGCATTTTAGTATAATCAAAAACTAGAAGCCCTGTTACCTTCGCTGAATGCTCTAAAAAGTAGAGGGAATTAAGTGAACGTTTATTGCGCTTGATATAATAATATTACCAATTCCTATGAATTAAATTAGAATAAAAAAACAGCAGAATATTGTGGAAAATTACTATTTATGATTAAATTAAGAAAACGCTTTCACGTTATCTTAAGGGGGAATGGTAACATGATTACATTTATAGTTTCTATTATTATACTTATTATTGGGTATTTCACTTATGGGAAATATATCGATAAAATGTTCGGAACAAAAGAAGAACGACCTACGCCAGCTTATCATCAAAGGGATAACGTAGATTATTTACCTATGAAGACATCATCTAATTCACTCATCCAATTATTGAATATTGCAGGAGTTGGTCCTATATTTGGTCCAATTATGGGAGCGTTATATGGTCCAGTAGCATTTATTTGGATTGTGTTTGGTTGTATATTTGCAGGGGCTGTGCATGATTATTTAACTGGAATGATTTCTATAAGAAACAAAGGGGCGCATTTACCCGAGCTTGCAGGTAAATTTTTGGGACAAGTTATGAAACATTTTGTTAATATATTTTCAATTTTATTATTGTTGTTAACAGGTACAGTTTTTGTAACAAGTCCAGCCCTACTCCTACATAATTTGATGGATGGCCGCATTGCTCTAGGTATTATTATATTTGTTATTTTTATATATTATGTACTATCCACAATCTTACCAATAGATAAAATAATTGGTCGTATATATCCAATATTCGGTGCTTTACTCTTAGTAAGCGCAGTAGGCATTGGATTCCGTCTTATTCAAACAGGTGCTCCTATTCCTGAGTTAAGCTTGAAGAATATGCACCCTGATGGCGCATCTATTTTTCCATTATTATTCTTTACCATTACTTGTGGGGCATTATCTGGTTTTCATGCGACTCAAACACCGATTATTTCAAGAACAACTAATAAAGAAAAGAATGGTCGTTTCATTTTTTACGGTATGATGATTGCAGAAGGTATTATTGCAATGATATGGGCAGCAGCTGGAATGAGTCTATTTAATGGCTATAATGGCTTAAACGATGTGTTATCGCGTGGTGAAGCAGCATTGGTAGTTAGTCAAGCTTCGCATCTATTATTAGGTTCTGTCTTCGGTACAATTGCTGTATTAGGTGTTATCATATTACCGATAACAAGTGGTGATACATCTTTCCGTAGTGCAAGAATGATTATTGCAGATTATTTGAATTATGGACAGCGCAGTATTGTAAAAAGAATTATAGTTGCTGCACCATTATTTGTTATAAGTTTCGGGTTAACACAAGTTGACTTCACAGTTTTATGGCGATATTTCTCTTGGGCTAACCAAACCACTGCTGTAGTGGCATTATGGGTGGGCGCCATGTATTTATTAATAGCGAAAAAGAATTTTTGGGTTGCAGCGATACCAGCTGTATTTATGACTTGGAATATATTCACCTATATTTTAAGCCAGAAAATTGGTTTAGGTTTAGACCTTAATTTAAGTTATATAATCGCGTTCGTGTTGACCATATTATGGGTTGCTTACTTTAGTTATCAATATAAGAAAATTACTGCCGGCGCTCAATTTGAATTAGATCATCCTATTCCATATCAACAACAACAAGTAACGTAATATTAATCAATAAAATGTATTTAATAAAGATAACACTTTATTAAAAAGTTAATACCAAAGCATTATAATTATTTATAGAAAAAGCGAGCATATAAATTTTTAATTTTGCATTCTCGCTTTTTCTAATATCCAACTATTTATAAACAATTATCTATTTTATAAAAGATTTGCAAAACGCCTTGCTATATTTCATTTTTGAATATAATATAATGATGATATTTTATAATTCATATATCAAAATTATATAAAGTCAGGAGTGATTCAATGCTTCAATTTTTGAAACCGGCAAAACACATAGAACCATTGCCAAAGGATCAAGTTGATAATACTTATAAGAAACTACGTTTTCAAGTGTTTTTAGGTATCTTCATAGGCTATGCAGGTTATTATTTATTACGGAAAAACTTTTCATTAGCAATGCCATCATTAATCGAGGACGGCTTCAGTAAAGGTGAACTTGGTATTGCACTTTCAGCCATTTCGATTGCTTATGGTTTTAGTAAGTTTGTAATGGGCACCATTAGTGATCGTAGTAATGCTCGAATATTTTTAACTTTAGGTTTAATACTAACGGCGATTGTGAATTTATTACTTGGTTTTGTGCCTTTCTTTACATCTAGTATTACAATTATGTTTGTATTACTATTTTTAAATGGATGGTTCCAAGGTATGGGATGGCCACCTTCAGGTCGTGTTCTTGTCCATTGGTATAGTGTCAGTGAACGTGGTAGTAAGACTTCAATATGGAATGTAGCTCATAATGTTGGTGGCGGGTTAATGGCTCCTATAGCGACATGGGGTATTTCCATGACAGCACTATATAATTTTGGTTACTTAAAAGGTTTTGAAGGCGTATTTATTTATCCAGCAATATTAGCTATCATTATTGCGATTATTTCATACTGTTTAATTAGAGATACACCTCAATCACAAGGTTTGCCACCAATTGAACATTATAATAATGATTATTCCACATCATCTAAGCAAACATTCGAAACAGAATTAACTACGAAAGAAATTTTATTCAAATATGTTCTGAATAATAAATGGGTTTGGGCAATTGCTTTTGCTAATATATTTGTCTATTTTGTACGTTATGGTGTGTTAGATTGGGCGCCTACATATTTAAGTGAAGAGAAACAGTTTAACCTAAGTGAGTCCGGTTGGGCTTACTTCCTATATGAATGGGCGGGTATCCCAGGCACATTATTATGTGGTTATTTATCTGATAAATTATTTAAGGGACGCCGTGGTCCAGCAGGGTTCTTCTTTATGTTAGGTGTAACAATATTTGTACTTATATATTGGTTAAATCCTCCAGGCAATGCTTGGTTAGATAATGTCTCACTTGTTGCCATTGGATTCCTTATATATGGACCTGTGATGTTAATTGGCTTACAAGCTTTGGATTATGTTCCTAAGAAAGCAGCAGGAACTGCAGCAGGTTTAACAGGCTTGTTTGGTTATTTATTTGGAGCTGTGATGGCTAATATCGTATTAGGTTTTGTAGTGCAACATTTTGGTTGGGATATTGGTTTTGTATTATTGACAGTGATTAGTATATTAGCAATGCTCAGTTTCTTACTTACTTGGAATAAACGTGGTCAAGAAGAACTACATTAATTGAGTTAGCTATATCAATAATTTAATTGTATAGATGTGAATGGATTTTAAATTAATGAATGCAGTTATCAAAATTTAAAAGTTAAACGATTACTTAATATGAAAATATATGATTATCATGAGGACGGAGATATGAAACTATACTAGTTTCAATCTCGTCCTTTTTTGTCGTTCCGTCTAGAGGTAGGCTTAAAAAAGTTGTTATAGTAGGATGTAAAAGTATTTAGACAAAGAAAATTATACAGATATTAAAGAACTTTGATAGTCTAATAATGTGTTTTATCTTAATCTCTAATAGAAGGAGCAAAAGCAATGAACTTAGGTTATCAAATCAAATATTTCCGTCGCCGTGACCAACTCTCTCAAGAAGATTTAGCTAATAAATTATATGTTTCACGACAAACAATATCAAACTGGGAAAATGATAAGAGTTATCCTGACGTGCATAATTTATTAATGCTTAGTTCATTGTTCGATGTTTCTTTAGATGCTTTAGTTAAAGGAGATGTAGAGATTATGGAACAAAAATTGAAAAAAGCCCGGTTTAACTTGTGGACACATTTAATGATATGGCCAATGCTAATGGCTTCAATTTTAATTGGCCCAGCTCTTTATTATTGGGAATCAATAGGAATTATAATTGAAGTTATATTATTAGGTATCGGTATGTTTTCTTCTATTAAATTAGATATTATGAAGAAATCTTACAATATACAAACTTATGACCGTATCGTCGCATTTATGAAAGGTAACGACCCAAATGAAATCAAGACTACTAAACTAAGAAATATAGCCACATTTTTGTATAGCTTTATATTATTTGTAGGTGTATTTTTAATAATTTTACTAATAAGTATCTATATTTTTAAATGATAAGTAATAAAATAATATTGGTTTTAAAAATGTAAAAGTTATAAATTAATAATTTCATTTCTTTAATATAATTACATAATTAAAAAGGTTTTCAAGACGTTGTAGCACGTGGCGTTGTTGCTTTATACCATTGATAACAAAGAATAATAATTAATACTAAATCAACAATATCACCACCATAATACATCCATATGCTTCCCGCTTCTGCTTCTGGTCTAGGTACGCCGGATGTTGGGAAAGCATAAATATATTTAGATAAAATTTTATGGGCTGCTAGAGCTATAATCAATATCAAAGAACGATATAAGTGACTATATTGATGAGGCGTTATATCTAAATAAATAATAGAAATAGTGAATAGATAACCTGCCAAAAATACATGCAAGTGCACAAATGCATAGAGAAATATAGATTGATGCATTAAATGAAAAAGCGGTGTGGTATAAAGTAACCATAACCCACCAATATTGAGTGTAGTAGCTGTAATAGGATGAGTTAAAAATTTTAATAAGCGGCTTTTTAATATAGATGTAAGGCTTCTGGCAGTTGGCACGTTCAGTGATCGTAGTAACAGTGTCATAGGCTTAGCAAGTGCTAAGAGAAGCGGACTGAGCATACCGAGTAATAGGTGTCCAATCATATGACCAATAAAGCTCATGTGAGCATAAGATGCTAACGGTCCTGCCAAAGCAGTACCTATACAAAAAATACCTAAACTCCAAAAGACATAACGATGCCATGGCCATTTGCTAAATTTTTTATTAGTTATTATTGCAGCAAAGAAATAGAGAAGAAAAAATAAAACTAAAAAACACACGGTAAGCACTTCAAAATAAATAATTTCTGGTTGTAGGTGATTATGCATATTTTATCCTCTTTTTCTTCTTATATATTTTTGAGTTTGTATAAAGACAATAAACCCAACAATTAGAATAATAACAGCAATGGCATTCCAAACTATATCGTAAGGGAGTACATTAACTTCGTAACGAATCTGATGTATTTGAAATATTTTATGTTGGATAAGGCCGTCATATAATTGGAAGAATCCAAGACCTAACAACATACCGCTCACCCATCTTTTTACCCAAAATGAATTTCTTCTTTTAATATCTGCTAATAAAAATAGACTGGCAACCGTTGCAAACCAACTAAACGCATGAAACAACCCATCTGATACCAAGCCTATAGCCATAGATGATTTGTCATAAAAATGATGCCAAGCTAAAAGCTGATGAAACACTACTTCATCAATAAAAGCTGCAACGCCTAGGCCAAATAGAATACCGGACCATAAGTTACGCTGTGGATGAGCAATTAACTGTTTCATATTTTAACACGCCTTTCTAAATATTATTTATTTTCAATAATTATCAACTCCCCTGTTTTTATGTTAATAAACATCACGTATTGTTTTATTAAATTCTAATTATATTCGATACCAAAAAAATAAATTTTCTTTATATTTTGAAGTTAAATTTACTTAAAAAGGGAAAAGACGTAGGAAAATAGAGAATTTGTTACTCGAAGAATTATTTAATTAATAAATTTTAATAGCTGAAATTTTCTAATATGGGGGGGACAATTATGGGAGAAACTTTTTTTACGCTTTTTTCTTGTGCTGGTTTTATGGCGTTTGTTGCTTGGTATGCTTATCATAAAACTAAAAATAAAGTAAATGACTCAACGGGATATTTTTTAGCAGGACGAGGATTAACAGGTAGCTTTATAGCAGGCTCTTTAGTATTGACAAACTTATCTGCAGAACAATTAATTGGTTTAAATGGTCAAGCGTATAGTGCTAATTTAACTAATATGGCTTGGGAAGTCACAGCAGGTTTTTCTGTTATTATTTTAGCGCTTGTACTTTTACCACGTTATTTAAAAGGCGCGTTTACAACATTACCAGAGTTTTTAAATGACAGATTTGATCAAGGGACAAGATTGCTTGTTGTGTTATTATTTATGCTTGGCTATGGACTTATTACGATTCCATCAGTTCTATATTCAGGAGCTATAGCCGTATTACAGGTGTTTGATATACCTAATATGTTAGGTATTACATTTGAGCAAGCTATGTGGTTGTCAGTTTGGACGATAGGCATTATAGGTTCTATTTATGCTATATTTGGAGGCTTACGCGCGGTCGCTATTTCAGATACCATCAATGGCATTGGTTTATTGATTGTTGGCCTAATTGTACCTATATTAGGTTTTATAGCATTAGGAAATGGTGATTTTTTTATAGGTATAAAAACAGTAGTGACAGAACATCCAGAAAAACTAAATTCTATTGGATCTAGCAAAGATGGTGTACCTTTTGGAACGATATTTACTGGCATGCTATTCGCTAATTTGTTTTATTGGGGCACTAATCAATATGTTATTCAACGAACGTTAGGTGCTAAAAGTCTTGCTGAAGGTCAAAAAGGCGCCTTGTTTACAGGTTTTTTAAAAATACTAGTCCCATTTTTAATGATGATTCCTGGTATAATAGCCTATCATCTCTATGGCCCTAAGTTAAAAACTATGGATTTAGCTTATCCAGCACTAATCAATGATGTTTTCCCTACGTTTTTAAATGGGTTCTTTTTAGCTGTATTATTAGGAGCAGTTTTTTCTAGTTTCAATTCATTGTTAAACAGTGCTGCAACAATGTTCTGTTACGATATTTATAAAGTTGTGCTGAATAAAAAAGCAAATGACCAAGAAATGATAAGAGTGAGCCAATGGTTTGGCGTTATATTGTCTTTATTGACCTTCTTTATTTCTCCATTATTACTGTATGCTCCAGATGGTTTGTGGACGATTATTAGAGAATTTACAGGCTTTTTTAATATACCAATTATAGTAATTGTGTTAGTGGGTATATTTTCAAAAACTGTTCCAGCAGTTGGAGCTAAAATCGTTATTATCTCGCATGTGGTGATTTATTATATGTTAATGTGGGGCTTACCAACAATTTTTAATGTAATGATACCTATTAACTTTATTCATATTCAAGGTCTACTTTTCTTAATAGAAGTACTATTTTTATTGATTTTAGGCAAAATAAGACCGTTAAAGATTCCTTTTACTTTCCAAGACAAAGCTGTTGTTAATTTAACACCATGGAAATACGCGTTGCCAGTTTCAATTTGTTTATTAGGAAGTATTGTTTTTACATTTGGTCTATTTTCTAAAATTGGTTTAGCTGTAGAAGACAGTATTGTATCTGTATGGTTTTGGCCATTTACTATAGTATTAATTATTTGTACGACGCTATTATCATTTATTGCGGTTAAAAGCTGGAAGAAAAAGTATTCATATAAATAAAAGCGATACCCAATTAAAATAATCTATTTATCTGTTCATACAACTTATCTTTATTCATGCTTAATAAAAAGAAAAGCTTAAGACATAAGTCCTCATTTTCAAAATAAAAACTAATGTGTATTAAAAATGGATTAGTCCTTTTTATATAAAAATCTTATGTTTTTGACCGTACATGCTTGCTTGCGATGTGGTTCGATTCGTATTCTTTCACTCATAATATCCCCCGGGTATCAGCGCGTTACAAAATCGTTCACGACTAGGTTTTAAAAGATATGCTTAGCGAAATAAAAGATAAGGACTCAAAAGAAATTTTGAGTTATATGATTTCAATGATTATTTAAATTGTTCATTGGGAAATCAATGCTTGAAATTTTATCCGAAAACAAACAAAAAATGAATGAAGAATTATAATTGGAAATACTTCAAATCTCAAGTTAATCGATAGCTTTGCTTTTAATTTCTATTGAATGAGCAACTCTGCGCATAAAAAAATACCTCCGTATTATTCATTTAAAATGTATAATACGGAGGCGTTTTAATTTTAGTCTCACTAATTGGGATCAGTTCATATATAAGCTCAATAGAAATTGATGTTTATACCATAGTCAGAGATTTTTTCATAGCTAATCTTAGTATGATTTTATTATTTAATTTCTGTGAGGGCAATGTATTAGGCTACTATTCGTCTTGTAAAAAAGCATTATAAATTTTTTTGGTTTTATGTTCAATATCTTTTTCGCAGTAATACCAAGTTTTACATTTATAGTTATCGCCCTTCACACGTCCTTTGGCATCTTTAACATTAGAAGGAGGTAAGGCTAACACTTTGTCTCCTGGTTGCCAATTTTCAGGGGTGATTGCATCATTTTCATCGGATGTTTTTATTGCTTTTACCATACGTATGATTTCCTTTACATTGCGTCCTATAGCTGCAGGGTAATACATAATTGAACGTACAACTAAATTATCATCAATAATCAATACTGCACGAGTAGCTGATTGGTTGTCATCTTCTTTAGATAATATCCCATAATTTTTTGAAATCTGTTTACTTGAGTCAGCAATAAGTGGAAACTCTATATTTGTATTAAAAGATGATTCTATACTTGTTAACCAAGCTATATGTGAAGCAATACTATCCACACTTAAACCTACAACAGATATTTGTAAATCTTTAAGTTCCTCATAATTTTCTTGTAATGTTATAAACTCAGAAGTGGATACCGGAGAAAAGTCATAAGGGTATGCAAATAATAGCACCCATTGCCCTTTATAGTCGTCTAAAGTTATGTCTCCTTGAGTAGACAGCCCTTTAAAATGGGGCGCTTGTTGACCAATACTAGGTAAGTTGTTTATATCGTAACTTGTTTCATTTTCAAAACTCATAACACTAACCTCATTTCGATTCAAATTGTAAAAAACGTAGGTGATTTTGGGACCACTTGAAGAGGGGCTAAAGCTTTATATTTTAGCCTGTATTTTAGTAATATTTAAACTGATCAAGGAATCATTTTCACTTTCTGAAACATTGAATTCAGTTATGAAATAAGATTTATTTCTGGCAAATTTATATTTCACAATATACTTGTTTCCTCTCTTAAAATACTCATAGGAATAAAGTGGAGAAACTAAACGAGACAGTTTTTCCAAATATCTTTCTTTTACATATCTATTAATACTTATATAATTTCTGTTTATATATAATTTTTTTCTTAATTTGGAGAGCTCTTTAGGTCCTAATAAATTGCAAAACAATTGGGAATTTTTTTCGTTAATACTGAGAATAAAATTTTCTATGCAATCTTCTATTTTCATAGAATCACCTCTAAATATTTAATAGTTTAACTCTCAAAAATTATTTGGATTACGCGATTGTAGGCAAGTATAAGTAATTTTGAAAAAGAGTCACAAAATGTTTGCGACTCTTAAGGATTAATAAATTATTAGCTAATTATTATCTTGTTCCTTAGATATTTCGCTTACTGTTTGTCCAATCCATTGTGTAGCATTTTCTACACCTAAGTCACCTAAAGTTACTATGCCTTGTATTTTATAATCGTCTACTACTAGTAAACGGTATATACGATGCTCTTTCATTAATGATACTGCTTCTTTAATAGTCATCTCAGAATTAGCAGTTACAATATTTGTCGTCATGATGTCTCCAGCTTTTGTTTGATTGTTTGCTAGTCCTTTCACAACTATATCTCTATCTGTTATGACGCCGACATAGTTAGTGTGTTGAAGTATTGGTAAAAAACCGACTGCTGTTTCGGCCATTTTTTCCGCTATAGATGTTAAATTTTCCTCTACGTCAGAAGTAACGATTTCACGTGTTAAACAATCTTTTAATTGCACCATTAATAGTTTCACTCCAATCTTAAAAGTAGATAGGTAAATAAAAAGTATTTGTATGAAAATAGTCTGGAAATTTTCTTACAAATACTTAGTCGTTAGGCTAGGTAGTAGGTGTGCTTAAATTTAATGGGGACAGTCAATGCTGAAAAAAGGGGATTCTAGGTAGTTTTTACTATAAAGAACGTAAAATATTGTTTATTAATTATATCAATGATTAAATTGTTTAATTTATCATATGCTATATAGGTGTTTTATTACTCGTTTTATAAGAAGTATTAATCATTTTAAATTCCCTCCTTTGAGGTTTTTAAAAAAATAATATTTCACCACCTTATTAATATTCCCAACAATTATTTTATTAAACATTTAAAGTTAAGGGTGAAATAACTTACAGTATATTTATATTCAAAATTTAATAATATAGAAAATTATGAATGGTATAAAACAAGATAGCGCATTACTTTTTGGGCATCACAAGTTTCAATAATATTAGAAAGCAGAGAAATGAGTTTAACGATAAAATATAATTGTTTTAGCTAGCTTATTGGTTAATTAAAGTAATAGTAAGAATTTATGCTTAATTTTATAGGATTTTATTTTTCAGACTTTTTGTTAACGATATTTTCGTATCTAGATTGTTGTCTGTAACTAAAGGTACTCTCTTTTACTAACTTCTCATTTGTTAAACCTACTCCTACTGCGCCAGCTACTGTAGCAATAGAAGCAGCAAGCCAAGCAATTTCTATATATTGTATAAAATCTGCAGGTCCTGAAGTTCCTATTGTTTTTCCTATAAAATCAGCAGGCAAAATGGTTAAACAAGTTATTAAAAATAAAATAAATAAAGTTATATAGTAAATCGATACTGATATGAAAAGTGTAATTAGCGTCGTAAAATTATATAGTTTAGAAATGTGTTTTTCTCCTTTTCCAGCAGGGATGTCCCATAATTGATGAGCTAAAATAATCCATATCAATATTGCAAATATAGAGGCAAAAGAAAGAGATAATAAACGTAATTCTGAAAAAATATAACTTAATTGCCACAGTGTTGTGAAAATTAAGCCAAAAGCACCTGTGGTAAAAGATAAAGCAAGTGAACTCGTAAGAGTTTTCATCATGTTTAAAGGTTTGTTAACTGAGACCATGCCAGAAACTAATTGTAATTTACCGATAAAAGAAGGGAATATTAAATAACGAATATGATAAGAATCAGTGTCCTCTATATAGACAGTTTTTCTTTGTAGTCGTTTAGATGGAAAAGCGTTTTGACTATAATATTTGTTATTGTATTCGTTACCCTGTTGATTATTATCATTACTGAGATAGTAAACTTCTTTCATAGCGTATAATATAGCACGCTCTACTCTTTTACGTATAGATCCCCACCCAAAAGCAGAAACAGAAAGCAAAATTGTTTTACTTTTCTTGTTAATATCAGCAGCTATAACTTTTTTTTCATCAAGTATAGGTAAATCAGTTAAGTTGATTACATATGACC
Organism: Staphylococcus sp. 231237_7MaSpsaltlick; assembly: GCF_043107035.1. Taxonomy (NCBI): domain Bacteria; kingdom Bacillati; phylum Bacillota; class Bacilli; order Caryophanales; family Staphylococcaceae; genus Staphylococcus; species Staphylococcus sp. 231237_7MaSpsaltlick. The sequence continues at coordinate 293,410 of NZ_JBICNX010000002.1, read as the reverse complement.
AGTTATTTTCTTTTGCATAACTTTCAGTGTTTGTATATAAATCAATAAAATTTTTTGCTGCGCCTGTTATAGAATCTTTTATCACTTCTACTTCCCATTCTATTGATGAATCAAATTGTGAAGAGAGCAAACTAGGAAGCGTTTCATAATACTTATCTGCTAGCTTTTTTGCTAAATCAGGGGCTGTCAGTATACCGACTTTTTTCTTCATTGTAATTACTCCTTCAGATTTTATGTTTTGATTTTATGCGTTTTTTTTTGTTTTTCAGTTTTTAATGATGTTTCCTCTTTTTCTAATTGGCGTTGAATTCTTTGCTTACGCCCTCTTTGTCGGCTTGTATAAGTAATCTCTTTCATCGTATTTTCTCCTTCCATAACGGAGCCTAATGCACCTGCTAAAAGACCAGCAGAGGATATGAACCAACTTAAACGTAAATAATTGCTTACTGAATAACTTTCTGTTGCGTTTCCCCAATTTTTAAATAAATCGTCAGGTACAAAGAAAATTATGCTAGTTAGTAATAACAGAAAAAGAATAATATAACTTAAAAGGAATAAACAAAACATAGTTAACAATGTAGTAATGTTATAAAGATACCGGTATTTTTTTTCTGTTGCTGAAGAAGGGAATTCCCAAAAATTGTGAGCGTAAACTAACCAGCCAATCATTCCTATTAGCGAAAGCGTCATAAGCAGTATAAATCTTTGCCATTCATAGACTAGGCTTAATTGCCAAGGCGTAGAAAATATAGAAATATAAGTGCCCGTTGCTACCCCGAGAGCAATTATCTTTTTGAAAGAAATAATTGCTTTCCATGGCTCATTTGCATATGTCATACCTAAAATTATTTTCAAAACACCTAGAATGGTAGAACTATAAACATATCTGTGGTTAGTTGTAGTTTTCTCTTGAGGAGTTACTTCATTAACTTTTAAAGAAGACAATTTTTTTAAAGGAGAAGTTTTATGTTCAGAATTCATATACATGTCTATTATGACATCCATAATTGTGGAGCGTAGTTTACGTTTTAATCTATAGATCCCTAACGCAGGTAAAGAAATAAGTGCGGTTTGTTTCTCAAAATTAACATCTGATATAACGCTTTTATTATTAGAAAAGCTTGGTAAATCAGTAACACATATAGAATAGTCTAATTCACTTTTTTCTTTACGTTTATATGCGTAATCAATGCATCTATCTACATATTCAGCGCTACCTACCACTGTATTTGACTCTACTTTAAATTCGAAGCTAACTCCTGAAATTCTTTTCTCTAAGAGTTCTGGTAGTATATTTATAAATTTATTTGTCAATTTTTCTGGCATATTAGGAGCAACGGTTAATCCAACTTTTATATGTTTCAATCTACTCCCTCCTTTTTTAATAATTAAAATATAGGTAATATAAATAGTTTAGTTAATTGAATTTGTAAATATATTAGTTATATAACCTTTTGTAAAGTGAATAAACAGGAGGCTGTAAGGGGATAAAGTACCTATTATTAAAATAGAATAATTCTATACTTAGATTAAAATAAATAAATTCAAGTATTTATTTTGATTGTGAAGGGTAAATTATTAATATAATTGATTGAATTAGCGGTCAATTTCTTAATCTAACTTTAAAATTCTCTGCAAATATGGAAATAGCATTTAAATAAAGAAGGTGTGATATTATGGTTGGAAATATGAGCTATGGTAAAGATTATAAATTTATTCCAATAACTTCAATAGAAAATAAGCAAGGTATTGAAGTTACTAATGATTTGTATCAATATACAACGCAAATTGTAAATATAGTGATGTATGGTCATTCTAAAAATGATTTCGTGCTTATAGATACAGGAATGCCAAACTCAGCTCAATCAATTATCGAAGAAGTAGAAAAAAGGTTTGGTCCAGGTAGTCGTCCACAAGCAATTGTTTTAACACATGGTCATTTTGACCATGTTGGTGCAATTATTGAGTTGATTAACTATTGGGATGTCGTAGTATACGCACACCCTTTAGAAATACCATTTTTAACTGGTAAAGTTAATTATTTAAAACCTGATATCACTGTAGAAGGTGGCTTGCTTGCAAAAACATCATTTATATTGCCGAATACAGCAATTGATTTAGGTAATCGTATCAAAGCGCTTCCTGAAGATTATAGTGTGCCACATATGTCGGATTTTCAATGGATACACACACCTGGACATTCTCCAGGTCATGTTTCTCTTTATAGAGAAAAGGACGGAGCACTGATTGCGGGAGACGCCTTTGTAACTGTAAAACAAGATTATCTATATCAAGTGTTAACGCAACAAAAGAAAATTTATGGGCCACCGAGATATTTCACTACAGATTGGGAGTCAGCTTTTGACTCTATAAAAAAGTTAGAAAGCATACAACCTAAGATAGCTATAACAGGCCACGGCTTACCTATGAAAGGTAAAGAACTTACAAAGAACCTAAATTATTTAGTTAATAATTTTGATGATATCGCTCTTCCAAAACATGGTAAATATTTAGAATAAAAAATAATTCATTTAATATAAGTGGAAGCTTGTCACTTTTTTAAAATAATCGTCAGTTTACTTATTTCTCCTAAAGGGTAATATTTAAATATTCTGAAAATAATGAAGGAGTGTTTATATGAAAGCAGTAACTTTTCAAGGCAATAAATCCATGGAAGTTAAGCAAGTAGACGATCCTAAAATTGAAGAAACGACAGACGCAATTATTAAAATTACGGCTTCAGGTATTTGTGGCTCTGATCTTCATTTATATCACCAAGGTGATTTAATGTTGGATTCAGACTTTGTTATTGGTCATGAACCTATGGGTATTGTTGAAGAAGTCGGTAAAGACGTAAAAAAACTTAAAAAAGGTGATCGTGTTGTGATTCCTTTTAATATAGGGTGTGGTGAATGTTACTATTGCACTCATGAAATGGAGTCGCAATGTGATAATTCAAATAAAGAACCAGCAAGTTGGAAATTGGATAACGGCGGATTATTTGGCTTTGGTCAAATGCACGGTAACCATTGGGGTGGCCAAGCAGAATATTTAAGGGTACCATACGCAGATTTTTCTTCTTTTGTTGTTCCTGACAGTAATATGAAAGACGAGCAAGTATTATTTTTATCTGATGTAGTACCTACTGCTTATTGGAGCGTAGAGCATTCTGGCGTCAAGTCAGGTGACACTGTGGTAGTTCTTGGTTGTGGTCCTATAGGACTTATGGCTCAAAAATTTGCCAAGCTTAAAGGCGCAAAGCGTGTTATCGGCGTGGATAATGTAGAACATAGACTACAACATGCTAAACAATATAACCAAGTAGAAGTTTACAATTTCGATAATGAAAAAGAAATTGGCAAACTACTTCGTGAAACTACACATGGCGGCGCTGATATAGTTATTGATTGTGTAGGGATGGATGGTCAAGTCCAAGCTTCTGAACGTAAATTAAGTTCAAATTCTTCCCAACGCGGAACTATTAGTCCAATTCATACTGCTGCCGAAGCGGTAAGTAAATTCGGTACAATTCAATTAACAGGTGTTTATGCAACTCCAGTAGACGATTTTCCACTTGATCTTATCTTCAATCGTGATGTCCAAATTAAGACAGGACAAGCTCCGGTTATACACCTCATGCCAAAATTATATGACATGATTCAAGAAGGCACATTTAACCCCACTGAAATCATCACACATACAATGTCATTAGATGACGCACCTCAAGCTTATGAAATATTCGATGAAAAAAGAGATAACAATATTAAAGTAGTTTTAAAACCTGAATAAGTTTTGTTGAATCGTTCTTGAACTATGTGAATATATTAAAAATAGTTTGAGTAGGCCAATAGAGACATTTCCATGATACAAAGACAAATAAAAAGAGGTAGATAGTTATGAAAATAGTTGGCTTATTCCCTTCAGATCCTAATGCGGAAAGTGAGAATCAACTTTTAAATGATAAATATGCATTAGGTATTAAATCATTTATAGATAATAAAAAACACGAATTTGTAGTTGTTAATAGTGATGAAGAAATAGAAGAGCATATTGAAGATATGGACGTTGTTATTAGTTCTCCATTTTTACCTGCGTATATAAATAAAGAAAGAATTGATAAGGCTGAAAATCTCAAGCTAGCTATAACTGCCGGCGTAGGTTCAGATCACGTTGATTTAGAAGCGGCAGGTGAAAATGAATTAACAGTAATAGAAGTGACTGGATGTAATACTGTAAGTGTCGCTGAACACACAGTAATGGATCTTTTAATATTGATGCGTAATTTTATGGAGGGACATCGTCAATCTTATGATGGAGAATGGCATTTATCAAAAGTGGGTGAGCATGCGCATGATATTCAACATAAGAAAATAGGTATTTTTGGTTACGGACAAATTGGAGAATTGGTTGCTCAACGCTTGCAACCTTTTGACGTACAAGTACAGCATTTTAGACGTTCTAGTCAAGAAGATACAGCATATTCGAAGTATGTGAACTTTGACGAATTAGTATCTACAAGTGATGCGTTAGTAATTTTATCTCCATTAACTACAGAAACCGATGACTTATTTAATTATGATGTATTGAGTAGAATGAAAAAAGGTAGCTATTTAGTTAATACTGCACGAGGTAAGATTGTTAATAAAGAAGATTTAGTTGAATTGGTTAATGCTAAACATATCCAAGGATATGCTGGAGATGTTTGGTACCCGCAGCCTGCACCTCAAGACCACCCTTGGAGAATTATGCCACGTAACGCTATGACAATCCACTATTCCGGTATGACATTAGAAGCACAAAAACGTATTGAAAATGGTGTGAAAAACATCTTAACTAACTTTTTTAATGATAAAGCTTTTGACGAAAAAGACGTTATTGTTTCAGGCGGTGACATTAAAAATAGTAGTTACAAGTCAAAATAAAGTGGAGGTTTATCGAATGAATTTAACTGAATTTCATAATGAAATTAGAGGCTATACGCAAGATAGACAACCGGGCATTGAGAGCCAAATGGATCCCAGACCGATTAGCGAATTTAAAGAATATAGAGCTGGTGGTAAATTAAATGGAAAAGTAGCACTGATTACCGGGGGCGATTCAGGCATAGGGCGTTCTGTTGCTATTCTATTTGCTAGAGAGGGTGCAGATGTAGCAATTGGCTACTATGATGAAGAAAAAGATGCTGAGGAAGTTATAGGAATAATAAGATCATTAGGAAGATCTGCTAAAGCTTATAGCCATGATTTAAAAAATGTTGAGGATTCTAAAAAGTTAGTTGAAGATGTAGTTAATGATTTTGACGGCCTAAATATTTTAGTGAATAATGGCGGAGTACAATATCCAAAAGATGAATTTCAAGATATAACTGCTGAGCAAGTTAAAGAAACATTTGAAACTAATATCTTTGGTATGATATTCCTTTCTCAAGCAGCATTGCCACATTTAACTTCGGGAGACACGATCATTAATACAACAAGCGTAACAGCGTATAATGGATCAGCTGAATTAATCGATTATTCCGCAACTAAGGGGGCGATTGTTGCTTTTACACGTTCTCTAGCTACAACTTTAATGGAGAAAGGTATTCGTGTTAATGGCGTCGCTCCTGGGCCAATATATACGCCATTAATACCCGCTTCTTTCAGTAAAAGTAAAGTAGAAGTTCATGGTGGTAATACGCCAATGGGCAGACGTGGACAACCAGCTGAATTAGCACCTGCTTATGTATTCTTAGCTACATTAGCAGATAGCTCTTATGTCACTGGTCAAGTCATTCACGTGAACGGTGGAGGATATATGACTTCATAACTAGAAATATAAAGGTAGAGGGGAAAATCAGTGCTGATTTTCCCCTCTACCTTTATTAATGTATAAGATGATTAGTCTAAATGAAGTCTGTTATGCTCTTCTAGAGTATTAATATGAGCAAAGTATTTTTTACATATTATAAAACCAATGATTATCAATGTAATAATACTAATAAGAGTTAATAATTTTTTCATTTTATCTCACCCTTTACTTTTGAATTTATTTTGAAAAATTTTGTAGCGATTATAATTTTGAATTCGTATTTGCGTTCGTATAGGCATAAAAATAAAAGGCTTAATAGTGCTCTTTTAATATTTTCCCACTCACGTAAATGTTAATCAGATTTTAAAAATTAATATTATTTTCTAGGAAATAATTAGCTATATAAGTTTACGTAAATATATTAGAAACAGGCTAAAATTGAATCAATATCATGAATAACAGGTAAAAGTATATAAAAATAAAATTACCTATTGAGGTTTACGTTACGTAAGGGTGTAAAGTGAATTTTGAAAGGAGGTAAAGGATGTCATATACAGTCAGTCAATTAGCTAAAATATCTGGCGTAAGCAATAGGACTTTACGTTACTATGATCAAATAGGTTTACTTAAGCCAGCTAGAATTAATGAATCTGGATATCGTATATATGAACAAGAAGAAGTCGATATACTGCAACTAATCGTATTTTACCGTGAGTTAGAGGTCAGTTTAGATGAAATTAAAGAGATTATCCAACAACCAACATTTAATAGGATGAAAGCTTTAGAAAACCATTATTATAACTTAAAACAACAACGTGAACGCCTCGATAAAATTATTCAAACAGTTGAAAAAACGATTGCTAATAATAAAGGAGAAATTATCATGAAAGATAAAGAAAAATTTGAAGGATTCAAAGAAAAAGTTATTAAAGAAAATGAAACAAAACATGGAAGAGAAATCAGAATGCAATATGGAGATGACCTCATAGATCAAAGTAATAAAAAATTTAAGAATATGACACAGGCAGATTACGATGCTTGGAAAAATTTGGAAAAAGAAATTATCGATTTGCTATCTGAAGCGTATCAAACAGGTGACCCATCTTCCGAACTTGCACAAGCATTAGCAGCAAAACACAAAGCTTGGCTCATGTATACATGGCCTGAATATTCTAAAGAGGCTCATGCTGGACTAGCAGAAATGTATGTTAACGATGCTGCTTTTACTGATTACTATGATAAATATGTAGAAGGCGGTACACAATTCCTCAAAGAGGCCATTTTAGTATTCGTTGGCAAAGCATGAGTATACCAAAAAGTTAATGAGCATAAATTATTAAAACGCCGCGCACTAGATAATTTTTAATATTTAGAGTGAACGGCGTTTATTTTAGTTGATTTTGTGGTCAGTTATGCAGCCTTCTTTTGAATCACATGAGTTACACTTTCCAGATTTAGATTTTTTAATAAATCTAGTGAGTGTATATACGGTATAGCTGAATATTGCCGAAAATACAATAATATTTATTAAAATTGTCATAAGCTCACTTCCTCAAATAAATATATGACTAATCTGATAGAAAACGAACGATAATATATAGGCAGCAATTAGAGGATATGCAACTGCTAGTATAGTCCATTTAAGTGAATACGTTTCTTTTCGAATAGTAGCTACGGTTGATAAACAGGGTATATACAATAATATAAATATCATAAATGCATATGCAGATAATGGTGTGAATTGTTCTTGAATAATATGGACTAATCCTGACTCATCGGAAGCATAAATAATCGCCATTGAACTGACAATAACTTCTTTAGCAAGGAATCCAGGAATCAAAGTTGCCCCAGCTTGCCAAGTACCGAAGCCTAATGGTGCTATGAAAATGGCAAAGAAGCTACCGATTGCATGCAAAAAGCTTTCGTTAATATCTACATTACTCTTTCATAATAATAATCATTATCAATTATATATTTATATTTGAAGCATTAGAAGTCGTTAAAATATTGTATTTATGAAAACTTTCTTAAACATTTTTGAATAAGACATATATAAACTGAAATAGTAAAAAAGAGATTATTTCGTAATCCATAATTATTTATGTAAATGGGTATAGTATAGTGAGCAAAGATGTTGTATTTATCTGAGTGTAATAATACACTAAGGTAAACACCAATTTTAATAGTTAACTATATGAGATTTGTAAATATAACGCGATACATAATAATTAAAGTCAACTAAGTGTATTTGAAGTCAATCTAATTCTAGAAGCAATGTGATGTTTATATGAGCAGTAATATATTTTTAAATACGCATTAAATTAGGAGGGATTCAAATGATTATTCGTGAAAACAAATGCATTAAAGTGAAAAGACTGAATGAAACACGGTCAAGTGGGATATCTGTCATGATTGAGGAAGGTGGCTTAGGCGCTGATCAATATTATCAAATAGAAAAGCAAAATGCTAAAACCTCTGAAGAACACTTACATCAATTTGAACATGAAGTTAGCGAAAAAAGTGATATAGAACTTGTTGAATTATTGATTATTAACGCCCAAGAAAGTACCAACAGAGAATATAGCGAAGCATTAAAAGTAATTAAATTAGAGTTATTAAAACGTATGGAATAAGCTTATCGCAAAAGTGGTTGGGAGTTACACCCCAGCCACTTATTTTTTGTGTTCATGAGTTAATAAGCTTGTTACTTCAGTATATTTAAAGCAATCTATTTAACAGTTGGATTAACAAAAAATATAAAACCACAAACTATTAAAATTCACTATTAATTTTAAAATCAAAATAAATATATTGCTAATTATTAATGGTAAGCATAAAATATAGTTAATAGTGATAATCATTATCAATAGGAGGGGTTTAATGAAGCAATTAGTAACTTTTATTATTTTAGCAGTATTGCTACTCACAGCATGTAGTAATGAGTCAAAATCAAATGGAGAAGAAAGTACGAAAAGTTATACGTTAGACAGTGGTAAGAAAGTTGATATACCAAAGAATCCAAAGCGCATTGCGGTGGTAGCTAATACATATGCAGGTGGCATAAAATATTTAGGCGGTAATATTATCGGTGTTACTAAAGACATAGAAAAGAGTAATGTTTTAAAAGAGAAATTTAAAAATACTGAAAAATTAAATGAAAATGATGTGGAAAAAGTTGCAAAACTTAAACCGGATTTAATTATTATTGATACTACTGACAAAAATATTAAAAAATACCAAAAAATTGCGGCAACTATACCAATCGAATACGGCAATAAGGATTATTTAGATACACAAATTGAATTAGGAAAGATACTTGGTAAGGAGAAACAAGCTAAAACTTGGGTGGAAAAATGGAAAGCTCAAACTGCTAAAGATTCTAAAGAAATCAAAGGACATATAGGAGAAAACGCAACAGTTTCAATTTTTGATGATTTTAGCAAAACCATCTATGCATTTGGCCCGGAATGGGGACGTGGTGGAGAAGTGTTATATCAAGCATTTGATTTGGATATGCCGAGATCGTTAGAAAAAGTAATTAAAAAAGATGGTTGGAAAGAGTTATCACAAGAACAATTACCGAAGTATGCTGGCGACTATGTTGTCACGATGAGTGAAGGTAAAGCTCAACCAGAATTTGAGAAAACAAATATGTGGCAACAAATTCCGGCTGTTAAAAATAACCATATTATTAATGTAAAAGCCGAAACTTATTGGTACAATGACCCGTATTCATTAGAATTTCAAAGAAAAGAACTTAAAAATAATTTAATGAAATAACAAATAAAGAAAGAGTGGAACAGCAATCATATATTGTAAAGATGATTGTCATTCCACTCTATATAAATATAGTTAAACCTTTATCCGTTAAACTCTGTAGGGTTTGGACCAATTCTTTTATCTTGATTTAAAGCATCAATACGATTAATTTGTGCTTCGGTTAATGAAAAATCAAAAACATTTATATTCTCTTCAATTCTATGTGGCGTCACAGACTTAGGAATTGTAACAACACCATGTTCAATGTTCCATCTGATTACGATTTGCGCAGGTGATTTTCCAGTTTCATCAGCTATGGCATTAATCGTTTCATCTGTAAGAATTTCAGCATTCATTAAAGGTGACCAAGATTCCATTTGAATAGATGCTGAAGCTAAATAGTTTCTTAATGACTCTTGTGTAAAGTATGGATGGAATTCTACTTGGTTAATAACTGGTTTAATAGTAGTTTTTGCTTCTAACAATTCTAATTGTTCAATCGTGAAATTACTAACACCAATATTTTTAACTTTACCTTCGTTGTATAATACTTCCATACCTTCCCAAGTTTCTAACATGAGTGATTCATTTGTACCGGGCCAGTGGATGAGATATAGGTCTAAGTAATCTAAACCAAGATTGCTCAATGACGTTTCATAGCCTTCTTGCACGTTATCTTTACCATAGTTATTTAACCATAATTTAGATGTGATAAATAGGTCTTCTCTTTGAATACCTGCCGCTGCTATACCTTCTTGTATGCCTTGTCCAACCATTTCTTCATTAGCATAAACTAATGCTGCGTCAATACTACGATATCCGTTGATAATTGCATGCTTTACCGCATTTTTTGCTGTGTCATCATTTTCTACTCTAAAGACGCCTAATCCGAGTTGTGGCATTGTGTTGCCATTATTAAAAGTTATATTTTGCATCATTATGCTCCTTTTTATTAAATGAATTTTAGTAAAATATTACCTATGAACGCCATTTTAAACCTCTTATTAGGAATATGTAAGTACGCACTTTAAAGTAACCTAGGTAAAATTACTTAAAAATAATGATTCTTTTTAAAATGGCATGTACAATAGTTTCAAAAATCATTATACTTAAAAACATGTTTGTTTTAAAAAAAGCTAGGAGATATAAAAATGAATTTGTTACATAGAATACTGCGTAAAGAAGATGTATCGCGCTATCAAAATAAAGATGCGCATTTAGAACGTACACTTCGCGTTAAGGACTTTTTAGCATTAGGTGTTGGAACGATTGTTTCAACTGCTATTTTTACATTGCCAGGAGTTGTGGCTGCGGATCATACGGGACCTTCCGTCAGTCTATCCTTTTTAGTTGCGGCAATTGTAGCTGCGATGGTTGCATTTGTATACGCCGAAATGGCAACTGTAATGCCGTTTGCAGGCTCTGCATATACTTGGATTAGTATATTATTTGGAGAATTTTTTGGTTGGATTGTTGGTTGGGCGTTAATCGCTGAATATTTAATTGCAGTATCCTTTGTAGCCTCTGGTTTTTCTGCTAATTTAAGAGGGCTATTAGACCCCTTTCATATTTCGCTACCTAATTCACTTTCAAATTCATTAGGTACTGACGGCGGGGTAATAGATTTGATAGCAGCAATTGTCGTTGTTATCACTGCTTTATTATTGTCTAGGGGTACTTCAGAAACAGCACGCGTACAGAATATATTAGTCGTGTTAAAAGTGCTAGCAATTTTCCTATTTATAATAGTAGGTTTATCTGTGATAGATATTGGACATTATGTACCGTTTATTCCTGAATATAAAGAAACTGCAGCAGGTGCTTTTGGTGGTTGGCAAGGTATTTATGCAGGTAGCTCTGTTATATTTGTTGCTTACATTGGTTTTGATTCTATTGCTGCCAATTCTGGTGAAGCTATTAATCCACAAAAGACAATGCCTAGAGGGATTTTAGGATCATTACTAATTGCTGTGACATTGTTCGTCATTGTAGCATTAGTGCTAGTTGGTATGTTTGATTACAGTGAATATAAAAACAATGCGGAACCAGTTGGATGGGCATTACGTACAAGCGGTCATGGTACTATTGCAATTATTGTACAAGCCATTTCTGTCATTGGTATGTTTACTGCATTAATTGGTATGATGCTCGCTGGTTCACGTTTACTTTACTCATTTGGTAGAGATGGTATCCTTCCGTCTTGGTTAGGTAAATTGAACAATAAAAACCTACCAAATCGCGCTCTAGTCGTATTATCTATCGTTGCAGTAATTGTTGGGTCTGTATTCCCATTTGGGTTCTTGGCACAATTAATTACAGCAGGAACATTAGTAGCCTTTATGTTTGTAACGGCGGGTATTTTCGCTTTACGTAAACGAGAAGGTAGAGATTTGCCATTACCAGCATTTAAATTACCGTTGTATCCTGTTATGCCAATACTTGTCTTTATTTGTGTATTTGCAGTATTTTGGGGATTAAGTGGACAAGCTAAATTCTATACATTGATTTGGTTTGTCATCGGTATAGTATACTACCTGTTTTATATTATTAAGACCAATGGACAACAAAAATAGTTAGATATAAATGTTAAAATATAATACTAAAATGTATACTCTAAACTGCCTTCAAGTTATTGACTTGTATGGCAGTTTTTTGTATAAAAATCCCCCTTACTATAAAAAGTAGTGAGGGGGTTAGTGCATCTATATAAGTACCTTGATAAATGCGTTAAAACATTCTAATACAGTAAACTGCAAAAGTACTTAATTAATATAAGAGTATAGTGTTAGCATTTAAGTGCGATATACTAATTAGGAAATATCAGATTGTTTAAGGTTCTTTGGAAATGTTTCTTCAAACTTTCCTTTTTTGTTGTATAAATTATACCAAGCTTCCGCAATAAAATTGGGATCGCCTACTGTTCCAGATTCTATTACTGTCCCGATCGCAATATGTCTGATAAATATGCCTTTATCTTCCAGTTGAGTGTAGAGATTTTCAGCATAATTACGCAAGCTAGCGCCTATAATTCCAGCATTTCCAGCAAAAGGTAAAGGGAATATTGTAGATGCACCAGTAGTAAATAGAATTGCCCCTCTTCCTTTATTTATCATATCTGGTAAAACTTCGTTAACTAACTGAATTGATGGAAATAGATAAGTTTTTAACATTTCTGATACACTCTCTGGCGTAGTTTCTAATATATTTGTAAATTTATCTTCTTTTGCGTAAGGGCTAAACTCTATGACATCAATCGAACCAAACTCTCCTTTAATTCTGTGGATAGATTGTTTTAATGATTCCAAGTTTGTGATATCTGCTATAAAAGTTTTTGCCTCAATGTTTAAATTACTTAGCTCTTCTTGAATAACTTTTAATTTCTCGGCATTCCTAGAAATAGCTGCTACTCTAAATCCTTCAGCACCAAATTTTTTAGCTAGAGATAGTCCTAATCCAGTACCTGCGCCTACAATGACTAATGTTTTCAATTTAAGGAGCTCCTTATCTATGATATATTAAAACAACAAAGTGTTGCTTTAAGTAAAATATACAATTTATAAAGTGATATAACAATCAACAAACCATGCTTAAATGTTGCTATAGCAACAAGAACTTTAAATTGTTGAGGAGATGATTCAAATGGCAGAAAAAGTAAAAAATTTAAGAGTGACACATACGAAACAATCATTGATTAACGCCTTTTTTAGTTTAGTAGATAAAAAAGATTTTGAGAAAATAACAATAGCAGATATCACAAAAGGGGCCAAAGTAAATAGAGCAACGTTTTATGCGCACTTTGAAGATAAATATGACTTAATAGATTATGTTATGGAAGGTTTTGCTACCGTTTCTATTAATAATTACGTTCCGGAAAATATGGTTTTTAACCAAGAAAATATAGCTCAGCTTATTTTAGCAGTTCATGATTTTTATCAAGAACCTAATATTGAATGCAGAAGTAGCTATGCTGGATTAGCATTACCTCAAATGAGAAAAAAAATACTAACCGAGTTGAACATTGTTTTAACAAAAAGTTTGAAAGGTGTTTATGAAGATAATGAAAAAGAAATATTTGTGCCTATTTTTGCACAAATGGTTCATGAAGCCGCATTACAGTTAGCTGATAGTAATAGTATGATAGAGAAGGAAGTATTAGCTAAGAAAATTGCCTTATTTATAGTTGGAAGAGTTTAACCTTTTATTATGGTAGTGTAATGAAGGTCAACCGCCTTTTCTTCCTCTTGTTCTTGCAGATTTTATCTTTTTTAGTTCGTTCACTTAATAAGTTAATTTCGAGTTCCGCGAATGTATGGATCATAGTAAAATATTTTATACATCGCATCTTTCCCATAAGTATTTATACTAATAATATGTAAGCATTGTTTTTATTCACTTCATTGGAACGTTTATGTCGTCGTAGTTCCTATTTAATAAGTATCCTAAAAAATCAAAGCAATAAAATTTTTATGATAAGTAAATATGAGGTTGATTATAAATTTCATTCTTTAAAAGGGCTAATTCATTTTCATGTGGGTTAGCTCTTTAAATATTTTGTTGGTGACTATTATTTTCTTTTATAAACATTCTCTTTGTAATAGTACTATATACAAAATTTGCTTTTATTACACTTTGAATAGTTTCCTATTGTTTTTGATGATTTTAATAGTATATAAAAATATATTTTTTATTGATTGGTAAATATATAAAAAATGATTTATAACTGATTTTTATGTTATTATCGTGATTGTCATTGATATTTCGTTTTTAAAATATAATTAAAAGGAGTGTTAGTGTGGATAATAAGCATTACATTATTACTGGGGGAACCAGTGGTTTAGGTTACTCTATCGTAAAAGCATTGCTTAATAAAGGATGTAAAGTTACTATTCTATCGCGAGATTTATATAAATTTAATCAAATTGAATTATTTAAAAATAACAAGAATGTTCAGGCTATAGAATGTGACTTATTAAATATTGAAGATTTAAAAATATTGGAGCGTAAATTAAGCCATGATATAGACGGTTTTATTCATTGTGCAGGCTTGAGTTATATAGTAAATATGTCTTCCATTTCTATAGAGCAAATGGATGAAATTTATAAAATTAATACAATTAATTTTTCTATTTTATTGAATGTTTTACGAAAATTTTTTGTTGAAGAACCAACAATTGTAGGGATTTCCAGCTTTGCTTCAGTAATAACAGATAAAGGTACTGGTCATTACGGAGCTTCTAAAGCGGCATTTTCTCAAATATTAAACACTTTAAGAATGGAGGAACCAAAGTACCATGTTCTTGTAGTAAATCCAGGACCAATAGATACTCCTTTTTTAAAGAAAGCAGATTTGCATGGATTATATAAAAATATGAATAAAACGTTTATATTAAATGCTGATAAATTAGCAAAAACTATAGTAAAAGGTATTCAAAAGCAAAAAGAGGAGATAAACAAGCCTCAACTTGTTCATTATCTTTTAAAATTATATCAAATATCGCCATTATTTTTGAAGAAAAAATTACACAAATACTTGGCCTGAAAAGAAAAAAGTAACACAGTTTGGGATGTAGTAATCCCAAAGTAAAATAAAACTTGCCGTTCTTTAGTTACCGAAAGGTATTTATGTTGCAAAATCCACTTATGTAAATACTTTTGTTCTATTTAACTATACTTATTTGAATATATGATTGTAGTAAGGATTATAAAGAATATCATCATAAAATAATGTGCAAATGTATGTAATTACATGTTATATACATTGATTAAAATTATGGAGGTAAAATTAGTGAGAGAGTATATATTATCTGAAGCGCAACATGAGATTATTCAGTTAGAAGAATATTATGAAAATACTAGTATTAATAATATAGCAGCAATGGTTACTATTAAAGATAATGTTAGAATAGAAGAAATTGATAAATCACTAAACAATTTAATAAGAAAACATGAGAGTTATAGAATTAAAGTTAAAAAATTGAATTCTGAATATAAACAATATATTGATGAATATAAAAGAAAAGACTTTGAGTATATTGATTTTTATAATAATAAAAAGGGTTATGATGAATGGATTACTACACAGATAGAATCAAATATATTTGCCTTCAATAGCGAATTATTTAAGTTTGTAATTTTAACTCAACCTAGTGGAGATATTGGAATATTACTATTACAACATCATATTATTTCAGATGGGTGGAGTATGACCATAGCTGGGAATACGTTATGTGAATCATTAATTTACGGAAAAAAAGAAGAGAGTTTTGAATTTACGTATTTAGACCACGTGGAAGAAGAAATAAATTATAAAAATTCATCTAGATTCGAAAAAGACAAACAATTTTGGGTTAAAAAAGTGGAAAATTTAGAAAATAATGAGTTGTTTGAAAATAATATAAATAATAGTGCTCGAGGGGGCAGGCTAAATTATAGTCTTTCAGATATATACACACATAAAATTATGGACTTTTGTAAAAGTAACCAATTAAGTATTAGCAATTTGTTTTCTGCTGCTATGTTGATTTTAAAGTATAAAAAAAATTCAGTAAATAAGAATTCGATTGGATTAATATTACACAATAGAAATACGCAATTTGAAAAGCAAGTGACAGGAGTCTATTCAAGAGTGCTACCCATAATAGTGGAAATGAATAAGAACTTATCTATTAATGAATTTTTAAAGTTAATGAAAAATGAAACGTTCAAGGTGTTGAAACATAGAAAATATCCCAATAGTTATATAGTGGAACATAGTAAAAATGCAAAAGGTTTATTAGACTTTGTAGTATCATTTCAAAACACTCAGCATAATCCAGATTTTATTAAAAAGGGGTACTCAGAAAAATGGTTAGACCCTGGCACAACAAATGTCCCATTAGGTCTAAATATAAGTAATAGAGATGGAGAAGACACCCTCGAAATAGATTATAATTATCAGCTAGATCTGGTGAGTGAAAAGACAGTCATGAATTTACACTCAAATATTATAAAAATTTTAAATGTAATTCTAGAGAATCCACAACAAAAAATTAGTGAAATTGAGACTATTACAGATGAAGAAAAAACGCTCATTTTACATGACTTTAATGATACACAAGTAAGTATGGATAACACGAAACCCTTTGTGGACGTTTTTGAAAGCCAAGTGAAAAAAACACCAAATAATAAAGCAGTTACTTACGAAGGTGAAAGCCTTACTTATCAAACATTAAACGCTAAAGCAAACCAAGTCGCGCATCAATTACGACGCAATGGCGTTAAACCGAATAGCTTAGTAGGTGTAATGACGAATCGTAATTTGGAAATGATAGTTGGGATATATGGTGTTTTAAAAGCTGGTGGCGCTTATGTGCCAATTGATCCAGAATACCCGAGTGAGCGTATCAATTATATTTTAAGTGACAGTAAGCCCAATACGCTATTAACAGATAGAGCTTTAGACACTTCTATTGAGTTTAATCAATCGGTTATAAATTTAAAGGAAGACAATAGTACATCAATACAACCCACAAAGAATTTATCGCATGTCACTAGTATATCTGACGTGATGTGTATTATTTATACTTCTGGCACTACAGGTAAACCCAAGGGTGTTAAGATAACACATAAAAATGTTATGAATAATCTCAATAGAAGGATTAAGAGATTTGGTATTAATAGTAAAGATAACATATTATTTAAAATGCCATTTACATTTGACCCGTCAATTTGGGAATTATTTGGATGGGCTTTAGTTGGTGCACAAGCCACATTGTTACCTTCGGGTAAAGAAGGTGACTCAGAAGTGATTACATCATTAATTCAGACATCAAAAGTGTCGATAGTTGTCTTTGTACCTTCTATGTTTAACCCGTTTATTCATTATATTCAGTTAACTAAACAAACGGACGTACTTTCTAGCTTAAGGTATGTCTTAGTTGGAGGCGAAGCAGTGAAGCCAGAGTTAGTTAATCAATTTAATAAATGGATTGGTAAAGTGAATAATACTCAATTAATCAATGTTTATGGTCCCACCGAAACTACTATTGATGTGACAAACTTTAGTTTTGAAAATAACGTTATTTATGAAACTATATCTATTGGTAAACCTATTGCGAATACACAAGCATATATTATGGACGAAGATAATAACCTCATGGGTATTGGTACTCAAGGAGAGCTTTGTATCGGAGGAACAGGTGTGACTGAGGGTTATTTAAACCGCCCTCAATTAACAAAAGAAAGGTTTATTGATAACCCCTTTGGTAAAGGGAAATTATATCGTACCGGTGATTTAGCGAAATGGCAGGAAGATGGAAATATTATATGTTTAGGGCGTATCGATGATCAAGTGAAAATACGTGGTTATCGCATTGAACTTGGTGAAATTGAAAGTGTTTTACGCAAAAATGAAAAGCACACAGATGTTGCTGTCATTGCCAAATCAATGGGAGATGGGGATATAGCGCTTTGTGCTTACTTAGTCTCAGAAGAACAACTAAACTTTGAAAATATTAAAAGAGATTTAAGCGAAAGGTTACCAAATTATATGGTCCCAACATATATAACTCAAATTGAAAAAATACCTGTCACAGATAATGGTAAATTAAATAAAAGGCAGCTACCTGAAATTAAGGTTGAAAGCAAAGTATATGTTGCACCTAAAGATGATACAGAAGTAATGCTTACCCAAATATTTGAGAACATATTGAGTATTGAAAGTGTTGGGGCAAATGATAATTTCTTTGAAATTGGTGGTCATTCACTTAATGCTTTGAGAATTATAAATGAAATAGAGAATAAAAGCGGTGTTCGTATACCAGTCACAGTAATTTTTGAAAATCCAACGGTTATACAATTGGCTAAAATTATAAACAAAAGTAATGCAGACAGGAATATACGAAACATACCAAAAGCTGAAGATAAACTATTTTATTCTATATCTCCGATCCAACAGGATATATATACATTGAATAAAATTGCTGGTAAACAAACAACAACATATAATATGCCTGGAATATTTAAAATAAAAGGTAATTTAGATATTAAACGCATACAGTATGCTTTTCAAACTTTAGTTAATCGACATGAGGTATTAAGAACACGTTTTGATACAATTGATGGAGAAACTGTTCAGATAATTGAAGGTAATACACAAATTAGTGTAGACTATGAAGAAAAATCAACAATTGATTATGATAGACTTTTACAAGATTTTGTAAAACCATTCAATTTAAAAATGGCGCCGTTGTTAAGAGTTAAAATAGTGAAATATGATGAACAGCGTTATATATTATTATTTGATATCCATCATATCATTTCAGATGGAGTCACTATCTCTCATATAATTAATGAATTTTCAAAATTATACCGAGGTCATAACTTAGGAAACATGAAGTTACAGTATAAGGATTATAGCGAGTGGATTAAAAATTATGATTTAACCGAGCAACGCAAATTTTGGTTATCACAGTTTGAAGATAAATTACCTGTTTTAGATTTACCCTTAGACTATCCTAGACCCAAACAACAAACTTTTGAGGGCAAAACAATTACTGTAAACTTGGCTAATGAAACGAAAAAAGCAATGGAGAAACTTGCACAAACAACTGGTAGTACTGACTATACAATATTACTAACATCGCTAATGATATTGATGAGTAAGTATACTAATCAAGAAGATATAGTAATCGGTAGCCCTTGTTCAGGACGTACATTTAAGGATACGGAAGAAATAGTAGGTCCGCTTTTTAATAAGCTTGCTTTACGCGGTTATCCAAAAGAAAATAAATCATTTAATCAATTATTAACAGAAATTACTGATTTATCTTTAAAAGCTTTAGATAATCAAGATTATCCTATTGAACAATTGAAAGAAGAAATTATTAAAAAATATAAGTTAACTCGTAACACATTGCATGATGTAACATTTTCATTTCAAAATATAAATAATCAGTTATTGCACATAGATGGTTGGGAAATTGAACGTAAAGAAACTTTCGATACAAACGTTAAATTTGATTTACACATGACCATCGAAGGTGATGAAGTTTACAAAGTGTCTTTAAAATATGCAAGTGAGTTATTTTCTTCATCAACGATCCAACGGATGTTGGAAAAGTTTATAAATATATTAGATAGTGTTATAAAATACCCAGAACAAAAAATAAGTGAAATAGAGTAAAAGATTAACTAAAATAGAACACATTAGAATTGTGTTTTATATCAATTTTTAAAGTAAGTTAAAATTGATGTTAAAACGACAAAAGTCCGGGACATAAATTAATGTCTCGGACTTTTGTCGTTTTATGTTTTTGATTAAGGAAGCTCTTTATTGTTGTGAAACCAAATTAGATTTCATTGGCGAACATTTCCTGAAAGCGCTGCTTAACCTTAAATATTTCTGTAATTAATGAAGTAGTTGGTCGAAATTCATTTGATAATTTTTATACTTGTAAATTTTTACATATAACGGCAACTACTCCCTTTCGCAACTAAAAAACATTTATGTTTCGAGTATTGTATAAAAATAATTACAAATATCGTAAATCAATAATTAAAATACATGTTTTTATTCAAAATATTAATATTACAACTTTAATTAATATGTTATCATCTAAATATGATAGTTAGTAATAATTCATTAGAGAAAATATTAAAAAATATATAAGTTCGTTTTTTGGTATGTTTTGGTTGTTCAGAATGGAATATCATTTTATCAGCTGACTAAATTATTATTAAATATAATCTTGTGAATGTAATAATTCAATCATTTTATGATTTCTTTACTATCGATTAAGTATTATTCAAAACATTTTTAAACAATAACTCGAATGGAAGGATGACATGTAATGAGCAATAACGTTTTAGATATTAGTTCTTTAGAAATAGACCATGTACTTGCAGGAGAAACCGAAATATATATTGTTCCAATCGTTGCCCCGGTATTGAGAAAGGGAGATTCTAAAGGGAATGCTGTTGACTCTTTCAAACAAATTTTAGGTTCTTCTAAAATTGTGCAATCTTTTGATGTGACGATAGACCATAATGATGAAAATGAGCCATTCAAAATATTCGAAGATCGAGAATACTGTATCACAGATTTAACTTCCTTACATAATATAAAAGAGGTTAAACACCCTGACTGTAATTTTGGTTTAAGACTTTATATACCTCATGAAAATAAATCCAAACTAAAAGTTATAAACAATGACATTTTAAAAGAAATCAATATTGCTAATTTTGATGTTTCAGATTTAAGTAAAGGTTTAAAATTTGAAACATTACACCCACTGAAAGACGCGATTATAGAACAAATTCAAAATAAAAATGGAGCTAAGAAAAAATTGTTTAATGAGAATAAGAAAAAACAAGTTATATCTATTAATAAAAACGAAGATTCTTCAGATATACAATTTTTAAAAAGCAACCTATATAACACACTTGATTCACTTATAGATAAAGTGTATTTAGATGATGAAAATTTAGTGTTTAGAAGTATTGTTGATGACAAGGGTTATAATGAAGAAATATTACCTACTTATCGAAAGCTTGAACAATTAACTGAAGATGACTTTAACAAAGCCAAAAATGATAAATTAGCAGTTTTAGAAAAAAAGAGAGAAGATATTATAAACAGCATCTTTAATCAACTTGTTAATGATTTGTGGAGCAAAAGTATTGAAGCGGATAAAATGCGTAATTATAAATCAAATGATTCTCAATATCATAAAACATATACACAAATTGAAAGTAAATTACAAGAAGATTTAGGAGTTATTCCAAAAAAAGTTGAAGAACAAACTAAAAAATTAGAAAAAGATTTTGAAACAAGTAAAAATGAGCGTAGCGAAAAAGCACGCCGAGACATGGAAGAAAAAATTGAAAGAGAAGAAAGACCGATTTTAACAAATCGTATCCGTGAATATGAGAAGACATTATCAGACAAAGCCAAAAATGCTTATAATAATCAAATTAAAGTATTAGATGCCAATGTCAAAAACGATTATGATTTGCATATTACTAAAATTGTCGATGACATCGTTCAAAATCATCAAGAAACAATAGCTACTAAAAAGTCGGAACTTCAAGATGTTATGGAAAAAGATGTGGAGACATTAGTACAAAAAAGAAGTGAGGATGTTGACAAGCTTAGAGGTGAAATTAGTAAGTTAGAGCAAGATTTAATTCATAATGAAGCAACATTTAATGAACGTTTAGATTTAGCAGTGAATCAAAAAGTAACTGATTATGAATTAAAAGACTCACAAATGACAGATGAAATTAATTGGTTAAGGGTAGAATTAGAAAAATCAAAAAGAGAAAGTGCGGATAAAGATGAATCAATCCGTTCTAAAGAAATGGAACTTCAAAATAATAGAAGTCATCTAGATCGCTTAAATCAACAACTTGAACAAAGTAATCAAACAAGTTTAAGTATCTCGGCACGTGCTATGGAAATTAAACAACAAGCTCTAAGTTTTTCAAACAATGATTCAAATCAAGCAAATTTTAATAAAGTTGCTGGGCCAGAGAATATTGATGTAGGTAACTTATTAGATGATGATGCTGAAAAAGCAAAACGCTATGAACGTAGGAAAAAACCAACGTTCTTCACTTGGTTAAGTGGTCTCTTTTTATGTGCGGTGTTAGGTTCAGGTACTTTATTTGGTAGTCATGTAGCCAATAGCCAAGAAAAACAAGATAATAACAAAGAGACTCAAACTAAAGTTCAAAATTCACAAAAAACAGAATTATCACAAAATAAATAATAATGTTTAGAAGCACCTATTGTTAACAAATAGCAGACTCAATGGATAAGTGAATGCTAACTTAGTAACACGGATTAATATTAAACAATACGGGAGTGGAAACAATGAACCAACAAAAGTTAGAAGAATTGAACCGGCTGGCAAAGGGCACAGTAAAAGAGAAAAAAATTGCACTTACATTTGGTTATCAGCCAATCATCGAAGCACTAAAAAATGATGATAATAAAGAAGTTTCAGAGTTTGCGCAAACGATGGATGCTAACAAAGATTTGAAATTATATAAAAATAATCTTCACTATAGGCGCTCCAAAGAACAATTTCAAAAAGATTTGAAACAAGCAACACAATATATGTATGCTACTTTAATATTAATAAGTATTGCTATAATATCTATATTTATTGCTGTGATTATCTTCTTTGTTAATCCAACTGCGAATGTGTCATTATTTATTACAATTACAGTGTTAGCGTTATTAGGGTCACTTGTTACAGTTTTACTTTCCAAGCGAATTGGAGTTTCCTATAATAATAGCAAGCGATCATTGGCAAGGTCCAAATATTTACTTAATATTTCACAATCTAATTCACAATCGCTACAAGCACAAATCAACAACAATGAATAGGGCTAATCTGAAAAGTTAGAAAACCATATTTAGGATGACGCCAACCTTAAGCATAAAAACATTGATGAGTAGTTAGCTACAGAAGTTTGACTAACTATTTATATTAACGTACTGACATTCCAATAATAAAAATAAAGGGATAATACCTTACTAAAAAACTGAAATCAGTCAAACAGATAAGTTTATAATTATAACATGAATGGTCGAATTTATAGCTACGCTATGAATTTGACCATTTTTTAATGATTTCAATTTCTCTATTTAAACAGTTTTGTATTTATGTAGTTTTTTACTTTTACTTCTTCATGCTCCTTTCCAATTCTTTTGGTTTTCTAATTTGTAGCGTATAAGCCTCTGGATGAGAAGAATATATTTTATTCAATAAAGGAGTATACCAATATGTATGGGTCATTTTTCAAGTTATAAGTAACACGCATTCTAGAATATGTTTTATTTATAAAATTCACTTTGTTTCAATATATATTTGATTGTTATCTTATTTTGCTAGTTAATATATTTGGGATTTAGGGTTTAGTTCAAACTTAAAATAAACAATTAAAAAATAATATTAAATAATTTAAGGACGCACTATATTTATTATGCTTATTTTTGATATAATAAAATCGTTAATTAAATAATTGTAAATTATTACTAAAGTTTCACGCTTTTAATAAAGTCATATTATTTATCGAAAAGAGTTATGTAAAATCAATTTATTTTGAGAAGGGGGTTAACAATATTTTGAAAAAATTACTATTGATATCATGTGTTGTTTTAGGAGTTTTGTATATAAGAAATAGAGACATAATTGATATGTACGAATATTATTCCGTAGATTCTGAATAAAATGTTTTGTAATTTGTTTGTGTTAATTTAACAGAGAAAGAGCAATTTTTAAAACCTAATTTAGAAATTACTATATGTAGAAATGTGTTTTCAAAAAATTATAGCATGCTTATTGAAGTAAATTTTTATTATAGAAAGAAGATGGATACATGATATATGCTGGTATATTGGCAGGCGGTATTGGTTCTAGAATGGGTAACGTACCACTGC
Organism: Staphylococcus sp. 231237_7MaSpsaltlick; assembly: GCF_043107035.1. NCBI lineage: Bacteria > Bacillati > Bacillota > Bacilli > Caryophanales > Staphylococcaceae > Staphylococcus > Staphylococcus sp. 231237_7MaSpsaltlick. The sequence continues at coordinate 269,433 of NZ_JBICNX010000002.1, read as the reverse complement.
CAAAACAATTTTTAGATCTAGATGGTAAACCTATATTAATTCATACAGTCGAAAAATTCTTGCTTACGAATGAATTTGATAAAATATTTATCGCGACGCCACAAAAGTGGATTTCGCATACAAAGGATACATTGCGTAAACATCAAATTAATGATGATAGAATCGAAGTGGTACAAGGTGGTTCAGATCGTAACGAAACAATTATGAATATTATAAATGAAGCTGAACAAACACACCCTATCACTGATAAAGATGTAATCGTTACACATGATGCGGTTAGACCGTTTTTAACGCATCGAATCATTAAAGAAAATATAGAAAGTGTATTAGCACATGGCGCTGTCGATACTGTAATACCGGCAACTGATACAATTATCACGTCGAATGATGGAGAACAAATACAGTCTATCCCAGTCAGAAGTGAAATGTACCAAGGACAAACACCGCAATCATTTAATGTGAATTTATTGAGAAATAGCTATAACGCATTATCTTTTGAAGATAAAGAAATAATGACAGATGCATGTAAAATTCTTGTGGTAGCTAATAAAAAAGTGAAATTAGTGATGGGAGAACTATACAACATTAAAATTACGACACCTTATGATCTTAAAGTAGCGAACTCTATCATCAAAGGTGGGATGTTGAGTGATTAACCAAGTTTATCAATTGGTAGCGCCTAGACAATTTGAAGTAACATACAATAATGAAAATATTAAAAGTGATAAAGTTGTTGTAAGACCATTATATTTATCAATTTGTGCGGCAGACCAAAGATATTATACGGGTAGTAGAAATGAACAGGTACTTAAGAAAAAATTACCGATGTCTCTAGTTCATGAAGGTGTTGGTGAAGTTGTTTATGATAACAAAGGTATATTTAAGACTGGTACAAGAGTTATTATGGTACCGAATACACCCGTAGAAACAGATGCGGTCATAGCAGAAAACTATTTACCTAGTAGTAAATTTAGATCTAGTGGATATGATGGTTTTATGCAAGATTATGTTTTTATGGATCATGATCGTGTCGTAGAAATCGACGAAAGTATAGAAGATTTAAGTACAATTGCATACTCTGAATTGGTAAGCGTGAGTTGGCATGCAATTCAAAGGTTTGAGCGTAAATCAAATGCAAATAAAAATAGCTTTGGTATTTGGGGCGATGGCAATTTAGGGTATATTACTGCAATTTTATTAAATAAACTCTACCCTAATGCGGCGATTTATATCTTTGGAAAAACAGATTACAAATTAAGTCACTTTTCTTTCGCAGATGAAATATACCATATACATGAAGTGCCTGAAGGTGTTACTTTTGACCATGCCTTTGAATGTGTAGGTGGGAAAGGAAGCCAATCAGCAGTAAACCAAATCATCGATTTGATTTCACCTGAAGGTACAGTTAGCTTACTGGGTGTAAGTGAATATCCTGTTGAAGTTAACACAAGATTAGTATTAGAAAAAGGTTTAACAATGTTTGGAAGTAGTAGAAGTGGCGCGCAAGATTTTAAGGATATTGCGAAATTCTATAAAGATCATCCAGATGTTGTGGAAAAACTAGCACTATTAAAAGGTAATGAATTTGATGTTAAGACTATTAATGACGCAGTCAATGCATTTGAAACAGATTTATCTACTTCGTGGGGCAAGACTGTTATTAAATGGACGATGTAAAAGGTTAAAAAAGGAGTGTAATAGAAGGTTGGATAATTATAAATTGACAATTGATAATATATATTGGGAAAGAATTCAACTTTTTATCGAAGGTCATACTGACTGTAATAGAATAGAAAGAAAAAAATTAGTATTACGAAATTTAACTGAAACAAAAGAAGTAGAAGCAAATGAAGTTAAAGTTGAAGGTAATCGGTTTAAGGCACGTTTTAACATTGCGATTTTAGATAATGGGAATTACTTACCCTCAGGACAATACTTATTAATTTTGAAAAAGGAATTTGAACATATTGCTCATATTAATGAAGTATTGTTAAATCCTTCACACTATGATTTGGACGACGAACAATATGAACATTATCATTCCCTTGAAACTACTAATGATAAAAATAATTTTTTACTCAAGGAATTTGAATATCAATTTAAAAAGGGAGGGAATTCAAAAAAAATAAATTATAATGTTTATCCGAAAATTTCTAAAGAAGTTAATGAATTTGTATTAGACGTCAAATTTAATATGCTTAACCCTAAAACAAATAAATTAATTGTGAAATTTAATGAGTATAAAAAAAGCTATAATACAAAGTCTTATAAATTGCGTGATTTTTTATTTAAATCTATTTTTAACACGACAAAATTTTTCCATTTGAAAAAGGGGAACACCGTCCTGTTCACGTCAGATTCAAGAGCTGAAATGTCAGGGAACTTTGAATATGTTTACAACGAGATGTTACGCCAAAATTTAGACGAAAAATATAAAATTCATGCATTGTTTAAATCTAATATTTCGGCACGTCGTAATTTTATCGATAAATTTAAATTTCCATATTTATTAGGCAAAGCAGATTATATATTTGTTGATGATTTTCATCCATTGCTCTATACAGTGAAGTTCAGAAAAAGTCAGGAAATTATTCAAGTATGGCATGCGGTTGGCGCTTTTAAAACAGTTGGTTATAGCCGAGCTGGAAAAAAAGGTGGTCCATTCTTTAATTCTGTAAACCATAGAAATTATACTAAGGCCTTTGTTTCTTCAGAAACAGATATTCCATTTTATGGTGAAGCCTTTGGTATTAAAGAACAAAATATAATTCCGACTGGTGTCCCTAGAACAGATATCTTATTTGACGAGGGATATGAACAACAAGTTACAGCTGAAATGGAGGCGGCACTACCAATCATTAAAGATAAGAAAGTGATATTATTTGCACCTACATTTAGAGGTAATGGACATCATACGGCACATTATCCATTCTTTAAAATTGATTTTGCTAGATTCGCACGATATTGTCGTGAAAATAATGCAGTAGTTTTATTTAAAATGCATCCATTTGTGAAGAATAGACTAAATATTCCTAGAGAATATGAGCAATACTTTGTGGATGTTTCTGATTTTAGAGAAGTTAATGATATTTTATTTGTTACAGATATTTTAATTAGTGATTATTCATCACTTGTTTATGAATTTGCGGTGTTTAAACGCCCGATGATTTTTTACGCATTTGACCTTGAGGATTATATTACATCACGTGATTTTTATGAGCCATATGAAACGTTTGTGCCAGGGAAAATTGTAGAGTCATTTAATGATTTAATCACAGCATTAGATAACGAAGATTTTGAAGTAGACAAAGTGGAACCATTCTTAGATAAGCACTTTAAATATCATGATGGTAGATCAAGCGAAAGAGTTGTACGTAATATTTTTGGCAGTTAGTAATATTAGTCTGTTTTCCAAAACTTTTAAAAAACTATAAATGTAGGAGTTTGAGATAAGATGAGGCAACGATTTATGGAAAGAGACTATTATAATTACAATAATAATGAGATGCTAATGTTAAACAATGAAGACTTAATTAAGAACAAAAAACTAGTTGAATCTGTTTATAAAGATTATGAAATACTAGAAGGAGAAGTAATAATTTGTGATTCGATACCCTTTTTATTTATTAATGGACATTTTATGGCAAGAATAAATAATGAGATAAAAACAACTCAAAAACTGAGTTTTATAGAAATAAATGATAATAATATATATGCATATATTAAAAAAGAGCGCTTTTAAAACAGCTTTTATCATGTTTTAAAAATATATAATAATTACGTTTATTTTGAGTGAAAATTTTTATAACGAATTTATATAATTTCTCTTTTTTAATAGGTGAACCTGAATAGGGAATTTGCTATTTTTTTAATCATAAATTCATAATGATTTCTGTGTGTATATCTAATTATACGTGTTGTTATAAGTTAATACCTTCTCTCGTATACATATCTTTAGAATGAAAAATACATTTCAAGGAATTATATTAACTACCTAAATAGTAGATTAAACAAATTATTAACAAAAAACTTTTAATATTTGATAAACAGGCATTTTATTAAATGAAATGAGGGGTTTTATTGAATGAATATATATTTATAACAAGTAGGTTGGATAAAAATCATGGTGGATTAACAGCATCTATGTTAAATAAAGTTGGTATTATAAATGATAAACTAAATATAAAACCATTAATATTAACATTTCATTTGGATTCGAAATATAGCATTATAAAAGAAGAAATTGTCCATAGATACAATTTGGATAACAAAGCTAGATTTATAAATATAAATGATTATTTTAAAAGTAAAATTACTAGTCAACAAATGGTGAAATATACATTTAAACCAGATAGTAATTTAGAAAAAATATCTATAAGTGAGAATAAAGTTGAATATTATGCTCAAAAAGAAAAAATCTATAGTGTTCAGTACTATAAGAATAAACTTAGAGAAATTAAGAAATATTCAAACGACGTAATAATTCAAAAAATGACATTAGATAACGATGAATGTTTATTCTCGGTTAATTACTATAAAGATGAATATTTAAAAAAACAAGACTTGTATAGAAAGGATCAATCTATATTTGAAAGTCGAATTTATGAAAATAAAAATGGGAGAAATGAAATAGTAAAAATCACTTTATTTGATAAAGAAATAATTGAATTTACTTCTTTTAATGAATTCAAAACATATTTTATATCTTTATTTATAAAAGAGCCCTATACATATTTAATTAGTGAGGCAAGGGGCATGGATGATGCAATATTGAGCATTAAAAATCAATATGTAAGAAAAATCTTTATGACGCATAGTATTCATATTAGACCGGGCACAGATATTGTTAGAGAAGGTAATCGAGCAGTATTAAGTAATTTGAATGAAATAGATGGCTTAGTGTTATTAACAGAATCCCAAAAGCAAGATATAACGAATCGTTTTGGGTATAGAAAAAATTACTATGTAATCCCCCATGCAATTGAAACTAAATATATTAAAAAAGAAAAAATAAAAAATAAAATAGTTATGGTATCAAGGTTGCATAAAGAAAAAAGAATAAATCAAGCTATTCAAGCATTTAAACAAGTAGTAGAAAAGAATTCTAATGCAAGACTTCATATATATGGAGAAGGTAAAGAGCGTCAAAATTTGCAAATTCTAATTAACAAACTAGGTTTAACAAATAATGTAAAACTTGAAGGTTATACACGTAATATCGACCAAGTATTACAAGAAGCAGAGTGTACATTACTTACTTCATTATATGAAGGGTTTGCATTAGTTATTCAAGAAAGCATTGCGAATGGTACGCCTGTTATTTCGTATGATATTAAGTATGGTCCTAGCGATATGATCCAAGATGGAATAAATGGTTATCTAGTAGAAGAAGGAAATGTTAATCAATTGGCTAAATTTATAAATATATATCTTTCTAAAAGTGAACAGGAGAAAAAGAAGTTCTCTGAAAATTCTTTAGAAAAATCTCAGGAGTTTTCATACGATAACTTTGTTGAGAACTGGCAAAATTTGTTTAATGAGGTTAAAACACAACAAGAAATGTATACACCATCAGTTAAATTAACTAATGTCGATTTGGAAAATGAAATTTATCAATTAACAACAAGGGTTGAGTTAAAAGCAAGCGAAAACCATCATCCAAACTTTAAGTTTTTATTTTATAAGCGTTCTTCACTACACGACAAAGAGAACAAGATTTGTACTAAACAATCTGTACAAGTAACTAAAATCAGAGATAATATTTTTGACGTTGTTGCAGAATTTAATCCTGAATTATTTGATTATAATGAAATATACGATGTGAGTTTAGAAGTTCAAGAAGATACACAACATCATATTATTCGTATAGGTAATAATAGGAATAACATAAAACTGAATAAGATGAAAATTAAATATGCACGTCCATATTTTACTAAAACTTATGATAATATTAGCTTTGATTTAAACACTTCACCTAAAAAAGGAAGAATAAATAAATTTGTAAAATATCGTGTGAAAAACAACGTGGGTAAATTAAATGGAATTTATAATGTTCCCAAAGCAATGTTACAATATAGGTTAAATAAAAATAACAAGGATAAAAAGGCTAAATATCAAAACTTGAAGGAATTACATCCAATTTTAAAAGGGTCTAAAGAATACTATTCTAATTTAACTGACTTAGCTATAGAGTTACAAAAGTGGGAAGAAGCAATTCATTATACAAATAAAGCAATTAAACATGGTTTGAAAAATGGAGCAAATATTTATTATAAAAAAGCGATGTTATATAAAAATCTAGATAATAACCAAGAAAGTATTAAATTTCTAGAAAAATATATAGAAGTCAATAAAGAAGATACAAAAGCGCTTAGTGAATTAGCAAATTTAGAGATTGAAGAAAAAGATTATAAAAAAGCTCAATGTCATCTCAATCTTATTTTATCTTACCAACCAAATAATATCGCAATCAAAACGAAGTTAAAAAATTGTCTAGAAAATACAGGAGAGTATCAAAAACTTATAGAGTTATTGGAAAATGACTTAGAAAAAGAACCGCACAATAGTAAATATTTATTAGAATTGGTAAATGCATATCGTAAAATTAATAATAACAAAAATGTAGTGAAATATTTAGAACAATATGTAAATTTAAATTCTAATGATACAGATAATATAATTCAATTAATTAATTATTTTGAAGAAATGAATGAGAAAGCTAAAGCGATTCATTACTATTCTAAATTGATAAATAACGACATAAGTTTGACAAATGAATCACTGAGCGCATATTTTTATAGAAAAGGACAACATGAGTATGATTTAAATAGGCTTGAAGATGCGAAAAATAGTTATGATAAAACAATACAGTACACTGAAGACCCACTATTAAAGAAATGGGGAATCGGTTATGTACATGAAAAAGCAAAATCTTATTCGCAAGCAATAAATGCTTATCAAGAACGATTAGAAGAGGAAAATAACAATGCAGAGCTACATTTTAAAATCGCTACACTTATAAAAAAAATAGGTAATATAGAAAAAGCAATTTACTATTTTGAAAAAGCATTAGAATTGAATAAAGTTAGATCACCTTGGTATTATCAATTAGCTTTATGTTATGAAGAAATAGAAAATCACGAAAAGGCCGCAATAGCGTATAAAAATGCAATTATAAGGCAACAAACGCATCGACCGAATAATTTTAGAAGGTTGGCGTATATATTAGAAAAAATAGGTGAAAAAGAAGCAGCATTAGAAGCATATAAAGAAGCAGAATTATTTAGAAAACCAAGTTATATGTCAAAAAGTGCTTACGAGAAGCATCTAGATTCTATCTCAGTAAGGTATGCTCAAAGCTATAATTATTATGAAATAGAAGATAATATGATTTTTTATGAAAGTATGGGCGGAGCAGGTATTGTAGGAAACCCTAGCGCTATGTTTGATTACCTTTATAATGATAAAAATTATGACGCTTTTATACACATTTGGGTAATTAATTCGTTTGATAACATCCCCGTGTATATGAGAAACAAAAGTAATATTATTTTTGTTAAGAAAAATTCAGATGCTTATTTAAAATATATTACTAAGTCAAAATATTTAATATGTAATTCGACATTCTCTGATTATTTCGTGCGAAAACCTAAACAGAAATACTTACAGACTACACATGGTATCTTTTACAAGACTGTTGGTCGCGACAGTAATGGTAGTAAAGTAGGAGTAGCGGGTAGTACAAGGAATTTGTTACAAGCGACCCATATTATTGCACCTAATCAATTTATGATAGACAAGCAAAAATCAGCTTATTCTATTGGTGGAATCCATGTAGGCGAAATTGCAAAAGTGGGTTATCCTAGAATCGATACGACATTGAATACTACTGAAACCCAAAATACTGAAATAAAAAAACGTATGAATATAGATAATGATAAAAATATTGTATTATACGCGCCGACTTGGCGGGGAGAGACAAAAGAAAGTAATGGTTTTGATATTGATAAGTTGATTTATGATTTAAAAGCACTATCTAAAATGGATGTTAATATTTTATTTAGGGGGCATAGTATTACGAAATCGTTACTTAAGGATGTAACTTTCCCGAAAAATATTATTATTCCTCCTGGAGACATCTCAACGAACCATTTGATGGGCATAGTAGATGTACTAATTTCAGATTATTCCAGCGTGTTCTTTGATTTTATTCCAACAGAAAAGCCAATCATACATTATGTATATGATATTGAAGAATACACTAATATTAGAGGTTTAAACTTAACTATAGATGAATTACCAGGTTATATTGCAGAAAATACTTCAAATTTAATCTCTTTAGTGGAATATTGTTTAAGTCATCCAGAACCGAGTTATAAATATTTGCAAGCTAAAGATAAATTCTGTCCCTATGACTATGGCGAATCAAGTAAGCATGTGGCTCAGTGGTTCTTTGAAGATAATATAAATAATGTGAATATTGTTCCAACTGACAAATATAATGAGAAAGTGTTGTATCTAATCGGTCAGTTACCAGATACTAATAACATAAATAATCTCATCACTAATATAAAGTCTACAACAGAAGAAGGGAACATTGCTTCAATTTCATTGAAAAAAAGCGTAGCGAATGATTCGATTAAAGCACATCAGATATTAGCTTTTGGTAAAGATGTAAATCTCTTGCCGCATGCAGGCCCTATGCCAAAAACATTTGAAGAAATTATAGCTATACAAGATGTTGAAAAGGGTCAAAAAATAAGAAATAGTAAAACTAAGATGTTATATGAGAAGGCTTACCAAAGAGAGAAAAGAAGGTTGTTCGGCGATATTCAATTTAACCATATTTATAATTATGAAAAGAATACACCATATTGGACAAGTCTCTATGAAACGATGAAAAATAAATGAGCATAATGTTTAACTAAAATTTACTTAGAATAAATTAAGGCAATACGTTATAACTAAAGCGTTAAAGATTTAATTTGAAGTTATTTTCTGATCTTTAAAAAAGAAGAAGATTTCGCTAAATCTTTAACGCTTTTTAAATTATTATATATGCTAAATTTTGTACTCTAGAACGTTAATAAATCACTGAATTTTCTCACAAAAATAATTTACTCTATAACCCTTGTTTTATAATGTAAAAGTAGCTCAAAGGATGGAACTAAAATGGATAAAAAAATAGAAATTACATATGCTAGAGCTTTCTTTTGTATATCTATAGTAGCTCTACACTCTTTTCCTGGGTTAATTAACGATCCACACACCACAGATTTTAGTAAATCAATTAACTCGTTTTTAAGAATTTTATTCTTATTTGCAACTCCAGCTTTTATAGTTTTATCAGAAATATTACTATCAATGCGTTATTCTGATGGATTACCTAAAGGTTTCTTTTTAAAAAGGGTTAAATTCATATTATTACCTTATTTATTGATAGGGTCTTTCTACTCATTAAATATTTATCTCAACTCCAATGAAACCAGAGGTTATTTCGATATATTTACAACCTATGTATTATATGGTAGTTGGTACGGTTGGTTTGTAATAGTCATTTTTCAATTTTATATTTTACATTTATTGTTGTATAAATTTTTAAACAAAACCAATCCGTTAATAATAATCTTTGTAACTTTTATGATTAGTTCTATTCATTCGTTTCTTGCTTATACAAATGATTCATATTTACAATGGTGGATAAACTTTCATCCTTTTTATTCAAGAACTGCTATACCGTATTGGTTGTTTTATTTTACATTCGGTTATTACCTAGGAAAAAATTATGACTATATAATGGCATTAGTAAAAAAATACATATGGTTTCTATTTGGATTATGGATTTTATCAATTGTTCCTATGTTTGTAACTTATAAATTTATGGATGTAACATATGCCCAATCCAATAGGTTTGATCTTATTTTGTACACTGTGTTTACATTCTTAATGATTTTATATGCAATGAAAGTTCTAGGAAGGTATAAATTAACCTTATTATTAGTAATTAGTGAAATATCATTTTTTATATATTTATCCCACCCATTGATGAATTCGTACTTATCTAGGGGGCTAGCTTCATTTGTACAAATACCAATATTATTTTTATTAATAATGATTTTGTTTACGTTAGGTTTTAGTTTAGGGATTGCTCTATTATTGTCCCATCTTCCTTTCTCGAAATATATTATAGGTAGAAACTCATTTAGCGATATGCTGAAAAAAAATTATTAACAATTATAGGAAAAAGTATATTCATATAAAATTTTAATTGTTTAGAATGGAACAATTTTTTATATTTATAATATGTCATTTAATCTGCATATCGTTTTTATTTAAATGGTTTATTTGTCGCTCTCTTACTTTCTATAATTAGTCAATTCTTACATTATCCAATGATTCATTATTGGAATCAAGAATCAAAATGCTAGGATAAGGGATACAGCGTTTTGATTCTGAGTTTTAATTACTATTGATGATTTACGGGGCAGGAAGTGATGTTGTATTATCAGAATAATTGTATTACCCATGATTTATGCTAACAACTATGACTTACTAAATTTTTGGCTTTTATAAAGTAATTTGTTTTATATGATTCTGTTAATAGTTGACCATCATTGGAAACATAAGAATAATTTTCGTCTAATGTTGCAACTTCTGTTGGAAATAACCAATATAGTTTACCTGCTATAAAGGATTTATTATTTTTGACACATACATATCTACACTCGGATATGCTCATTAAAGTACACCTCATTTTTAACAGCTTGTTCTAATTATTTAATAATCGTATTGTGGAATACGAAGCTAGGTTCAGCGCCTAAAATAATGAGAAATACTTGTGAATAAGCTATATCTTGAAATTTTTGTATCATACCATAGAAATCATTAAATGCTTCATTACTTTTTACTTTTTCAACTTCTTGTTCATATAAACTCAAAACAGAATCCCTAATTAAAGTGGGTCTATTTTCTTGAATAACATATGAGTCTTCTGAAAACATAAGTAGTCCTAAATATTTATAATGTATACTCAGTTGTCTAGTTAAACTGGCAATATATTCTAATTTTAAGTAGAGTTCAGGTGAATGAACTTGTAATTGAGACAGATTCGTTTTAATTTGTTGTAGTTTTTCCATTTCGCTTATCATTTATTTACAACCTCCAATGCCCACGGCTTAACTGTATTAAGTGACTGAATAAGATGTTTACTTTGTTGACGTCTATTCTTTCGCATGTTTGCTCTATCTTCTCCATGCATATACAATAATTTTTCTTCATGTGTTTGAGGCGTGATATTTGCTACTTTGATTGGTTTTTTATGTTCATCTAAGGCAACAAATGTTAAAAAGGCGACTGCAGCTATTTTTCGTTCAGCGGTTATCATATCTTCTGCAATTACTTTACAAAATATTTCCATTGATTTTTCACCTGTGTAAGCCACGTAAGATTCAATGCAAACAGAGTCTAATTGAGTAATTGGATGTAAAAATTCAATAGAATCTGTAGATGCCGTCACACATTCTTTAACCCGAGCATGTCTTCGTGCTGATAAAGTAGCGTTATTATCAATTTTCTTCATCAATACGCCACCAAATAAAGTATTATAATTATTTAAATCATTAATTAATACTTGATCAGTACTAATGATTTTACTGTCGTTCGGATACTTATAATTTTCCATAACTTATCTCCCATTTCTATTATTTATTACAAATTAAATTATAGGAGGAGCAGTTATAACTATAAAATATCTATAATTTATAAAGGTATAAAATCTACAAATGCCTTAATGTTTAATCATTCAATAAAAAGTTTTCTTGTATAAATTTAATCCAATTTTTGGTAAGCGAATCGACTATAGTATCTTTTCTCCAAATAAGTGCCAATTCCCATTTCATCGATGCTTCATTGATATTTATAGCTGTTAAATCAGAGTCTAATAATTCTAAAATTCCTTCTGGTAGTACACAAATGCCCATATTATTTAAAAGCATTTCTCCAATAAAACTCCATTGCGTTGTTTCAAAAATAACGTTTGGATTAAATCCATGATTTCTACAAATATTAATAATTTTATCGTTTAGGTAAAAGTCAGAATTAAATAAAATAAACTCTTCGTTTACTAAATCTTCTATATCTATCAAATTCTTATCAGCAAGTTTGTGGTTTTTATGAACCACGAGTTTTAAAGATTCCTCTAAAAATGAAAAAGTACTAAAAATTTTAGTGTCAGTAGGTAAAACGGTGATGCCCATGTCCAAATCCCCATAATAAATATCATTTTCAATTTTTTTACTTCCGTTTTCAAAAAGTTGAAAAGTTACATTTGGATATGATTCATGAAAGCGAGAAATTAAATTAATTAATTTTCGTATATTAATAATAGTAGGTATACCTATTTTTAAATGGCCGGATTTCATTTCAAGTAAATTACTTAAATCGTTAGGAATATTGTCATACATTTTTAGCATCTCTTTACATTGAAAGAAAAATGCTTCGCCGGCGTCTGTTAGGTAAATTTGGTTTTTAAATCTATGAAATAATGTAACATTTAATTCATCTTCTAATAATTTGATTGTATTGCTAATAGTGGGCTGCGTAATAAACAGTTTTGACGCTGCCTTAGTCATGCTTTTTAAATTAACCACTTCCACGAAGTATTTCATATGTCTGAGCTCCATAATATTTGCTCCCCTTAAATAAAAGCGTTATTTGTATGATTTTTTCATAATAAATTTATATATTTATTATATATCAACTATTAGTATGGTAAAAGTTGTCTATTTTTTCACTTAATAATAGAATGCTTGTTTTATAGAATGTAAATATTGTTTTTTTTGCTAATTAATAGATACAATTAGTATAAATATCAAGCATAGGGGGATGTTAGAGTGAATATTAAGCTTATTGTTGCAGATATGGATGGTACTTTTTTAAATAGTGATAGCCAATTTAATAGTGAATCTTTTCAATTATTAAAAGAAAATTGTGAAGAACATCAAATTCGCTTTGTATTTTGTACTGGAAAACAATGTGAGCGTGTTGAAAGTATTATCGGGGAGTTGTCCAAAGATACATTTATTGTTGGAGATAGTGCAACGAGGATTAAATATAATGGGGACTTTATTTATAATGCTAAAATTGAAAATAAAAAAGGGAAAGAAATTATACAAACAATACAAGATATTGACCAAACACAAACCGTATTAGGTTGTACTGAAAAGGGCGCTTATGTATTAAATCATATTCCAGAAATTGAAAAGAAAATTGTGCATGGATCATTTCAAAACGTAACATATATCAATGATTTCTCTGAAGTTGAAGATGATTTCTTGAAAATTTCAGTTCATGATGCTACGGGAAATTGTAAGACTACTGCTAGCCAAATAAAACATTATGAATCAGAAGTATATATTATAGCTTCTGATGATGAGTGGATTGATATTGCAGATTTAGGCGTCAACAAAGGTACAACAATTCGTCGAATACAACGGTTACTTCAAATTAGTCCTGCAGAAACAATAGCATTTGGAGATGGTTTAAATGACATTGATTTGTTTAAAGCGGCTAAATATAAAGTAGCGATGGACAATGCATATCCAGAATTGAAGGAAGAGGCTAACTTAATAGCAAAAAATAATGATGAAGATGGTGTAGTGCAAACACTTAATTTATTATTAGGCTTTAAATAAGTTGAAAATATAAAAATACTGCTAAAAATTAACTGAAAACTTTATAATGCTCACGATAATTCGTTGTTTATGTGATATTATCAGTTAGGAGTAGAATGAGGAGAGATTTTTAAGAAACTTTCGTTGTTCTAGCTTTATTATTGATATTAGGAGGCATTTTACATCATGAGCACAAGCGAACATTCACGCTCTGGCAATAAATTGATTTTAGCAATTGTATTAAGTGTATTAACGTATTGGCTATTTGCCCAATCGTTTATAAATATATCAACACCGGTTCAACAGACTTATCATACTACTCCAGGAATTTTAAATTTATCTGTGAGTATCACTTCTTTTGCAACGGGTATTTTTATGGTGGGTGCGGGTGATATATCAGATAAAATTGGCCGCTTAAAAATGACTTATATTGGCATTATTTTAAGTATTATAGGGTCACTATTGATTATTATTTCTGATATTACAGCATTACTACTTATTGGTAGAATTTTGCAAGGGGTCTCTGCGGCTATATTATTACCTTCAACGGTTGGCGTGTTCAATGACCAATTTAATGGTAAAGCATTACGTAGAGCGTTCAGTTACTTAATGATTGCTAGTGTGGGTGGCATAGGTTTGGCCTCCATGGTTGGAGGATTGATCGCTACATATATTAATTGGCAATCTAACTTTATACTGTCTATCATTATTGCAATTATTGCATTTGTATTATTATTTGGCACGAAAGAAGAAGCTAAGGAAGTTATAGACAAACGGCCTTTCGATTATGTAGGTATGTTAATATTTGCGGTGCTTATAGGCAGTATTACTTTATTTGCAACACAAGGCTTTGAACAAGGCTGGACAAGTGCTTTTTCAATGATTTGCTTAAGTATTTTTGTTATTTCAACAATTATATTTTATTTCTTTGAGCGTCGTAAACACTTACCTTTTATAGATTTTGAGTTATTTCGAAATCGCGGTTTAATGGGTTCATCTGTAGTTAATTTTGTTTTAAACTCAGCTGTAGGTATTACAACTGTATTTAATATGTACGCCCAAACTGAACTAGGGTTAAGTTCGTTCCAGTCTGGATTAGTAACGGTGCCTTACGTAATTATGGCAATTTTAATGGTTCGTTTAGGTGAGAAAATTTCGATGAAGCATGGTGGAAAACCAATGTTACTATTAGGGCCAGCTTTTCCTGCTATTGGTATTATATTCATTAGTTTAACGACTTTACCGTCTGAATGGTATATTGCAGCAGTCACGTTTGGTTTTGTCATTTGCGCAATCGGTAATGGTTTATGTGCGACACCTGGTTTAACTGTTGCAATATTAACTATTCCTGATGAAAAGGTAGGTCTTGCTTCAGGCCTTTATAAAATGAGCGCTACTTTAGGCGGCGCCTTTGGTATAGCGATGTACACGACTATTTTCGCAGCTTTACAAGTATCAAATAGTGCTAGTGTAGCAGCGGCTTGGTCAATGATTACAGGTATATCTCTGATGATTATAGGCATCATTGTAGCGCAAATCATTATTCCCAAAAATATAAAAGCATAATGCATCACGAAAAATTAAATATATAGTAATTATCTAGCCAATACTATGAGGGCGGGTTAAGAAATCGATTTAAAAATTTTGGTTTCTATCCCGCCCTCTTGTTATTAAAATTATTCAATTATATTAACAGTAAATAAGATAAAGTGCACCCTATAGTTTGAAAATTATAAAAGAGTTACTTATATAGATGGACAATGTTATGAACATAAACATATCTTGATTACTTTCAGACAAATTATATAGATTTTGAATTATAATTATACATTAGTTGTATTTTAAATTTATAATACATGTTATCATCAATTAATTGTGATTATATTAAATTTACAAAATGCTTATAACAAATTTAGAGGTGCAATTTATGAAATACTATGGAGAAATCCCTGTCATAAGAGCTATAGCAACGATGTTAGTGCTTTGTATACATTTAACTGCACAATTATATAATTCCAATGGAGTTATCGTTGATCCAATTTTATCTTATTTTAACCAAATAGCAAGACTAGGGACGCCTATTTTTGCAGTAATTAGTGCGTTTTTACTTACAAGCTCAACACTAAAGCGTGAGTTTGAATTACCTTATTTTATTAAATCTAGATTCACAAAAATTTTAATACCCTATATACTTTGGACTACTTTATATATCATATTGAGAATGGTTTTATCAAATACATATTATCCAGCAGGAACACCAATAATTAAGTATTATCTTTTAGGGACGGCAGAAATTCATTTGTACTTTATTTTAGTAGTGATTCAATTTTATGTATTATTTCCTTTTGTACATAAACTGAAAAAAGGAGCGCCACTTATTATTGCATATATAATAGGAACGCTTATTAATGTGCTTTGGTTAAACTATGGTAGTGACACAGTTACTTTGCATAGTGAGATGTTGAATACGTTTGTTAATAGTAAAGCATTTATCTTAAATTGGATATCCTTCTTTTTCCTCGGTATCGGCTATGCTAAGTATTATAAGGAAATTAATGATATTGTTTTGAAATATAAAATATATTTTAAAATCATTGGAATACTACTATTTATCGATTTAATTATTAAAATTGATATTACAAATTTATATGGTTCGACAAATGTTGCTAATGTCGTATATATACCAATTTTTCTTGCTTTATTAATCATATTTTATAATCATGTTAAAAATCATACATTGCTAACTCAAACTCTAACGGTTATAGGTAATTATTCAATGGGAATTTATTTAATTCACGTTTTTATAATCATGGTATACAGACAAACTCCATTTGTTGATATCGTGAATAATCCATCTACATTTGTGGTTTCATATATTATTGTATTATGTGTTTCAGTATTATCGATTTATTTAATAAGTAAATTACCTTTTTCCAGTTTCATTGTTCCTATTCCATCTAAAAGGGCAATTGTTAATAAAAAAGACTGAGAGAAATATTAAACTGCCTCAGTCAACTAGACAACTAAATAATTAAAACAACTTAATGGTCACATTCATAGTTATGCTATGGATGTGACCATTTTAATGTTATTCGATTGGTAAAGTAATAGTGATAAATTAAAAATATTAGAAATTTAAAACATAGACACTTTTAAACTGATTTTTTAACAACGCCTATTGTTCCCTCCGTCACAATATTATAAAAATGATGAATAAAATCCTCTTTTTTAATTCTTTTCTCATCTTGAACCCAATGTTTCAATAGTGCAATTCCTGCTCCAGAAACATAACTCATAAAATAGTCGAAAGGCATGTCTCCTATTTTATTGTCTTTACTTTTATATGTGCTGAGATGATTTTGAATAAGCATATGTAACTTCTCTTGCAACATTGAAGCCTTTCCAATACTAAACATTGTTTTGTAGAACCCTATATTTGCATCAATGTGTTCAATCAAATAAGTCATAATACTTTTAACCATATAAGCTGGACTGTTTTCTCCAATAACTTTATGTTGTTGATTTATAAATGTTTGAAGTTCATCAATTTTTTCATTTTCCATAGTGTCTAATAAATCATATTTATCTACATAATAAGCATAAAAAGTACCACGATTTATATCTGCCAAATCAGCAAGCTGCTGTACAGTGATATTTTCAAAGGAAACTGTTTTTAACAGTTCTAAAAAATTTATTTTAATTGTTTGTTGAGACTTACGTATTCTACGGTCTTGAGCCATAAGTGTGTTCCTCCTTTAATATGCTCTTTTAGACAACAATATTATCCAGACTGTTGTTTTTCAAACAGTTATCATATACTTGCTTGTTGTTTATTACTTGTTATGAATATAAGGTAAAAGTGTATTAGAAAACAAGTAATTATTCTAAACAGAAGGAATGATTTAAATGACTAAACAAATGCTAGGTAATTCAAAATTAACTGCGACTCCAATAGAAGATATTAAAGAAGGTACAAATCATATCGTTGTTGATAGTATTCAGTATGGTAATCAAGAAATGATTATGGAAAAAGATATTGCTGTGCCCATGTCAGATGGTGCAGAATTATATGTTAACGTCATTCGTCCAAATAAAGAAGGTACATTCCCAGTCGTAATTTCTGCGGACACATACGGTAAAGATAATAAACCAAAAATTACTAATATGGGCGCAATATGGCCGACATTAGGAGCATTACCAACCTCAAGTATCACGCCTGAGGAATCACCAGATCCTGGTTTCTGGGTTCCCAATGATTATGTAGTTGTTAAAGTTGCGCTACGCGGTAGCTCTAAATCAAAAGGATCTTTATACCCTTGGGGTCTTTCAGAAGCAAAAGACTACGCCGAAGTAATTGAATGGGCTGGCCAACAACCATGGAGTAACGGTAACGTTGGTACAAATGGTGTTTCTTATTTAGCAGTTACACAATGGTGGGTAGCTTCATTAAATCCTACTCATCTTAAAGCAATGATTCCTTGGGAAGGCTTAAATGATATGTATCGTGAAGTAGCTTTTCATGGTGGGATTCCTGATACAGGATTTTATAGATTTTGGTATGAAGGTCTTATCAATAGATGGCCAGATTCAGATATTGAAGATTTAAAAGGTGCTCAAAAAAATCATCCTCTTTTCGATGATTATTGGAAAGGCAAACAAGCAAACCTTTCAGCTATTAAAGTGCCGATGTTCGTATGTGCAAGTTGGTCTACACAAGGATTGCATAATCGAGGAACATTTGAAGGCTTTAAACAAGCTTCCTCCAAAGATAAATGGCTTAAAATACATGGGCGTAAAGAATGGGAAACTTACTATGCACGTGAATCTCTTGAACAACAAAAAGATTTCTTTGACTATTACCTCAAAGGTATCGACAACGATTGGCAAGATACCCCTAAAGTGAGCTACGAAGTCAGAGGTAAATTCTATCAAGGTTATACAAAATATGCGACTGATTTTCCATTACCAAATACAACTGCAACAGCTTTATATTTAGATGGTCAAACAATGTCACTTAATACTGAAAAACCTCAAGATACAGCTAAAGTTTCATACGATAGTGAAGTCGAAAACAAAGACGAAGTAAGATTCAGCACAGTATTTGACCAAGACACAGAACTTACAGGCAATATGAAATTGAAGCTATGGGTTTCAGCAGATGAAACAGACGACATGGATTTATTTGTAGGTATTAAAAAATTAAATCGCCAAGACGAAGAAGTACATTTCCCTGATTTTAATCATATTGAAGATGGGCAAGTTGCGACAGGTTGGTTACGTGTCTCTCACCGTGAATTAGATCAAGATAAATCTAAACCACTACAACCATGGCATACACATGAAAGCGAAGATAAACTTAATAAAGAAGAAATCGTACCTGTAGAAGTGGAAATTTTACCTTCTGGTACATTATTCAAACAAGGTGAAAGTATTCAAGTCGTTGTTAAAGCAAGCGAAGTTGTTAAAGGCAATAGTACACCTGGCCTCAAAACACGTTATGAACATAATGAAACAGTAAATAAAGGTATACACAACATTTACACAGGCGGGGTCTATGATTCACACATACTTGTGCCAGTGATAGATAATAACTAATATTTATAACTATATTTGATGCTGATAAATAAAGTTAAAATACTACAAAAACTTAACAATGTTGTTAAGTACTATTTATCGCTTCAAATGTGGGTTAATTCACAGGGTTGCTAATAATATACAGTACATCGGTTATATTATGAAAGTTAAATGCAATTTTAGACAGTGGGAAAAGAGTATTAAGTATATGAAAGGGAAATATCATATAGGTAACTTATTAAGTAGTGCAAATCGAATTTTTATAAATGGAGGAAGCAAAATGAATAAATTAGAATTAGAAGGCGCGACATTAAATTATTATAAAGTAGGTCAAGGTCCTATACTTATTTTAGTGCCAGGAGCCAATGGTACAGGTGATATATTTTTACCTTTAGCAGAGCACTTGAAAGATAACTTTACCGTCGTAGCTGTAGACCGTCGTGACTATGGTTATAGTGAGTTAACCGCGCCTCTTCCTGAACGGGCGCAAAAACCTGATGACGATTATCGTGTTAAACGTGATGCCAAGGATATTGCAGAACTGGCGAAACACTTAAGCGATGAACCAGTATATCTACTTGGGTCTAGTTCTGGCGCTATCGTTACCATGCATGTTTTAAAAGATTACCCAGAAGTAATTCAACAAATTGCTTTTCATGAGCCGCCAATTAATACTTTTTTACCAGATAGTAAATACTGGAAAGATAAAAATGATGAAATTGTAGAACAAGTCTTAACTGAAGGTTTGCAAGTAGGTATGAAAACTTTTGGAGAAACATTGAATATTTCAGCAATCGATGAAAAAAGCATGGCTCAACCTGTTTCCGAGGATGAAAAAGCGCAAAAAGCACAATATGAACGCATGATGTTTTGGGCAGAATATGAAATTAGACAGTACACACATTCTGATATTAAATTAGAAGATTTATCACAATATAAAGACATCATAACGTTATTAAATGGGAATGACTCTAAAGGATCGTTTCCTCAAGATGTCAATTTTTATATCGCTAAACAAACGGGTATCAAAATCGTCGACATACCTGGCGGACATTTAGGATATATTCAGAAGCCTGAAGGATTTTCAGAAACAATATTATCGATATGGACATAATATTTTGATTAAAAAATGAGATGAAAGGTGATTACGATGGAAAATAATAAAAACATTTTAGTAATGGGCGCTTCCGGAAACCAAGGCAATGCAGTTGCAAAAAGTTTACTATCCAATGGTTGGATTGTGCATGCTATGACGCGGAATCCTAACCAATCTGCGATAAAAGAATTAGAACAAGATGGAGCTGTTATTGTACAAGCAGATATGAATGATAAACAGTCTCTTATCGAAGCAATGGAAAATGTTTATGGTGTTTACAGCGTACAATCATTTGATCCTAAAGACCCTGATAAAGAAGTACAACAAGGAAAAATGGTGGCAGATGTAGCTAAGCAAGTAGGTACTACTCACTTTGTATACGGGTCAGCAGCTGGCGCTGAAAAGTATAGTGGAGCTGATAACTTTGCAAGTAAATGGCAAATTGAAGAATATATTCGTGCATTAGATTTACCGTATACAATCTTACGCCACACATTTTTCATGGAGAATTTCACTGGTTTTGCGAAAGTGCAAGATGACAAAATAGTGATGCAAGGCTTTATGGATTCTGAAATACCATTACAGATGCTTGCGGTACAAGACATCGGTACTTTTACCGCTATTACTTTTAGCCAACCCAAACAATATATAGGCAAAGCTATGGAATTAGCGGGTGAAGAAATTACTTTAAATGAAATAGCTAAAAAGTTAAGTGAGAAATTTGAAGTATCTTGTGAAATAGTAGATGCACGTAAAAAGTTCCAACAAATGATGAAAATGTTTGAATGGTTTGAATATGAAGGCTATGAGGCTAATATAGCTGAATTACGTAAGGTAAATCCTCAACTACTTAATTTTGATGCTTGGCTCCAACAATTAGAATGGAAGGATTTCACTTAGTTCAAAATAATATTTTTACTTGGAAAATATATGAAAAGAAAGTTGTGTTTATATGAAGAGTATTACCCTTGAAGAACATTTTATATTACCAGAAGTTAAAGACGAAATGGCAAAACTTGTACAACCTGACCCAGAAGGTGTGCCTTTAAAGACTATGTTAGAGGCTTTAGAAAGTAAAACAGGGTTCACGGATGATGATGAGATACAGAATCACGAACAACGAATCAAATTTATGGAAGAACATAACGTAGCAGTCCAAATATTATCTTATGGTAATGGGGCGCCATCTAACCTGACAGGAGAAAAAGCAATTGAGCTCTGTCGGTATGCTAACGATAAATTGTATGATTATATTGAAATGTATCCAGAACGTTTTCTTGGGTTTGCCTGTATACCAATTAATGAACCTCAAGCAGCGGCTGAAGAATTAGAAAGGGCAGTTACGCAGCTAGGTTTTAAAGGTGTATTAATACCTGGACGACCTCATGATGGCTTTTTAGAGCAAGAGAAATATGATGTTATTTTTGCTAAAGCTGAAGCATTGGGCGTGCCTATATATTTACATCCTGCTCCAGTGAATGCGGATGTTTATCAAGCATATTACAAAAGCGATGCATATACAGACGCTACTGCCGCTTCATTTGCCTCCTTTGGCTATGGATGGCACGTTGATGTCGGTATCCACGCCATCCACCTTGTTTTAGGTGGTGTTTTCGATAAACATCCTAATTTGCAAATGATTATTGGACATTGGGGAGAGTTTATACCATTTTTCTTAGAGAGAATGGATGAAGCACTTCTTTCAGACCATCTCTTACACCCTATAAGTGAATACTTTAAAAATCATTTTTATATTACACCGAGCGGTATGCTGACGCAGCCACAATTTGAAATGGTTAAAAATGCATTTGGCATAGATAGAATACTTTACGCTGCTGACTATCCATATATTAAACCTGAGGGGCTGGGTACATTTTTAGAGGAATTAGGGTTATCGGAAGAAGACCAAGCCAAAATTAATTATAAAAACGCACAGCATTTGCTTAAACTAAATAATAATGTATAAATTTGTCATATATTAAATACATTAGCAATTGAAGTGATTGAAAATAATTATAAATTGTAATAAAACTTAACAAAGTAGAACCTGGGATAAATTTCTCAGGTTTTAATTTGTCTATTATGATGTGGTTAGTAGCTTTTATAACTGATAATAACTTAATATCTGATTTGTGGAGAATTACTGGTTCATATATAGAGTTCATACTTTTTACGCAAGTAATTATGCGATTGTATAACTTTTATCTGGTTTAATGATACTTATATATTACGGCGTGCTTATGCATTGTCTTAAGCTAAAAATTTTCATACAAAAATGCGCTCAATTACAAAATTATAGTCTTAAATTTTTGAGAAATGAGGGGTAATGATGCAAATCCAAATAGAGCAAGGGAAATTAGAGGGAATATTTAATGATTCTACTTATAAATTTTTAGGGATGCCATACGCAGAGCCTCCCGTCAAAGAATTAAGGTGGCGAGAACCTTTGCCTCCAAAAGAATGGAAAGGTGTTTATAAAGCTATAGAGTTTGGTCCAATGTGTCCGCAAAAAGGTGGCGCGAGCTTTAACTTAAGAACTTTAAAACAAAGTGAAGATTGTCTATATATAAATGTATGGACGTCTGATCTCGATAAGACTGCACAGCGCCCCGTTATGGTTTGGATTCATGGAGGGGGTAATTTAGGTGGCGCTGGTTCAGAAGACGCTTTTGACGGAGCTGAATTGGCAAAACAAGGTGTAACCGTAGTTACCTTCAATTATCGTCTAGGTGCTTTTGGTTTCTTAGCACATCCAGAAATAGGGTGCAACTTTGCTGTACTTGATCAAGTAGCTGCATTAAAATGGGTTACTAATAATATAGAATATTTTGGAGGAAATCCCAATAATGTAACAATATTTGGTGAATCAGCTGGTGCTCAAGCTGTAAGAAATTTATTATCAGTTAAACGCGCTAAAGGATTATTTCATCGAGCTATTATACAAAGCGCTGGTTTTGAACCTTATGTGTTTGCGCCAGAACTAACTTATGAAAAGGTAGAAAAAGTTACTGTAGATATGTTAAATAAATTAGGATCAAGTGATTTGAAATCATTGCAACAACTTTCAACCGATACAGTATTAGAGGCTTCTACAGAATTTTCAGGCGTATTTCCGCCTCCTGGCGAAGTTCATACCCCAGCTAATCTAATTTGGAACCCAGTACCTGATGGGGATATTGTAGCTAAACAAGATTTGGAAGATTGGAATACAGATATACCTATTTTAATCGGTTGCGTTGAAAATGAAGCCCGTTATTTTATAAAACCCGATATGGAATATAGTGTTGATACGCTTAGTAATATGATAACGGCATTGACGGAACCAGTAAGCGACCGTGTGCAACATATATTAAAGGCAGGTAATTTAACTACATATGAAGCTTTAGATAAATTATTCACTACTGCAGTATGGTTTGAACCTTGCTATGCAACGATCAAACGTTTTGAAAAGTCAGGCCATAATATTTATTATTATCATTTCTCGAGAGTTTCTCCAATGGCACATAGAACAAAAGAATTAGCTAAACATACATCAGAAATTAGATATATTTTTGGTAACTTAAACCCTAGAGAAGACTACGATGAAAAAGATATAACTATTTCAAAAGCTTTACAACATGCATGGGTATCATTTGCGCGAAACGGCATTCCTAGCAATAAAGATAGCACGTTATGGCCACGTTATGATAGCGACTTACCTTATATGACTCTAATAAAAAATGAAATTTTGAGCTGTCCATTAGAGCTTACATCACTTACTAGAACAATTCATTCGTTGAGAAAGTAAGTATAAATTTGTTTTTTTATTTAAGTTGATATAACTTTCTCTCCAATTGTCGACTAGTATAGTTATTAAAATCATCGAAATATTTTGGAGCTAATCAAGGTGATAATAAAATTTGAATAATTATTAAAGCATTAACGCATTTGATAATCACATTATTTTATTGACAACTTGTAAGCTTTTTTATTAAGCTGTTTGCTTAATATTATATTAATAACTAATGATGTGATTTTATAAGGATTCCCAAGAAGCATATGTCTATTTTTAATTTTCCAGTACGAACTATTTTGATTTAATATCATCTATATACAGACACTAAACAGAGGAGTTCTTATTAAGAAATACTACCCATTCCAGATAGTTCTGTTTCATAAGCTTGAGTTAATTCATTACAATATTTAACTTTACCGTATTTATTAAAGATAAATTCTGCAAAAACTTCAATTTTGCCCAAGAACCCATTTTTCTTTTCTACTAATACATCGTATCTCAAATAAACAATATTTTGCTTTTCATCAATCATCATAGTTTTAAAGTGATTAATTGAAAGTTGTTTAACTACTTCTTTTAGTTTAGTTAAATGATTTTTGAATTCGTTGATATTAGATGCTTTGTGATCAGTAATTTGAATATAATCATCTGCAAAGTATTTAGAAATTTGTTCTATATCTAAATTAATTAAAATATCATTGTATAAGTTTTCAATTTGTTCTTTTAATATGATTTTATCCACGTTGTCACCTCTCTAATTCATTTGTTAAATCTTTAATAAAACTATCAATAGTTGCTAGTTCTTCGTCATTATATTTCTCTAAAATAGATAAATACTTATTTATAATTTGATTATGCATATGTTCATGTAGATCGGCGTATGTAGCACCTTTATTTAACAACTTATAATATACCTTTTTATTATCCTGCGTTTTATCTTCTGCAATATATTTTAGCTGGATTAACTTTTTTGTAGCCTTTGTAATAGCAGGCGCAGAAATTTTAAGTTGTTCTTTTAACATTCTATTATTAACGTTTTGTTCTTTTAAAATAATAGCTAGTATGTGAAATTGAGTAACTGATAATTTATCTTGGTTATCAACTAGCGAAGTATTACGTTGATGATTCTCTTTAATCTGAATCAATTGTGTAATCGATTGAATGACATTTTCTTTATTCATAGTACACCTCTTTATTGTTAACCGGTTAATAATAATATAACTCATATTCATCGAAAGACAAACTAAAAAGCTCTCGTGGTTTGTTTTATTCAGTAGCACCCTCTTAGCAAGCACCAACTTCACAATCCTTCTTACCTACATTAAGTTCTTAATTCTAATAACCTATATGCTGTACAACTATAATCGATTTATTAATAATTTTTAATTTGGAAATAAATATAAAGTTAAATATATACGCTAGAGCATAATAATGCTTTCGAATAAAATTATTTTATTGACTAAATATTAAAATTAGGTTAGCCTAATATTATTGTTTTTATATCAGAAAAGAAGGAAAGGAGTAATTTCATGCTAGATATAAAAAATTTATCTGTAACGTACGAAAATAAAACAGAAGCGTTACAAGATGTTTCTTTCCAACTTATAAAAGGGCAAATTGTAGGAATTGTCGGCCCTAATGGCGCGGGCAAAACAACATTAATTAAGTCTATAGTTAATTTAATGCCTCATAAAGGCATCGCCCGTTTTAACGATTTGCCAATAGCTAAGCAACCTAAAAATATTTCGTATGTCGAACAAAAAAGTAATATTGATTCAACATTTCCAATGAAAGTTTTAGATTGTGTGATGTTAGGGTTTTATCCGGTATTAAAACCATGGCAATTACCGCGTAAACAACAAAAGCAAGAGGCTGAAGCGGCACTTAAAAAAGTAAACATGCTTGAGTATAAGGATAATCAAATTGGAGAACTATCAGGTGGACAATTTCAACGCGTACTTATTGCGCGAACACTGGTTCAACAAACAGACCTTATTTTATTAGATGAACCTTTTGTAGGTATCGATATTACCAGTGAAGAAATTATTGTCGAATTGTTGAAAGAGTTATCTCAAAAAGGTAAAACAATTTTAATTGTTCATCATGATTTGTCTAAAGTGGAGAAATATTTTGATAGTTTAATTATTTTAAATAAACGATTAATTGACTTTGGTTCAGTAGCGACTGTATTTAATAGCAGTAATTTAAAAGCTGCCTACGGTACTGATATTTTAATCGCTTCAGAAAGTGGGGCGCATCATGGTTAGTCAGTTTATACACGATGTATTTGAATTTAGTTTTCTACAACGAGCGCTGATTACTTCAATTGTAATAGGTATGATTTGTGGTGTGATAGGGTGCTTTATAGTACTTAGAAGTCTTGCTTTAATGGGAGACGCGATTTCACATGCTGTCCTACCTGGAGTGGCGATCTCTTATATGATAGGGATTAATTTCTTTTATGGAGCCGTTGTATTTGGAGTATTAGCGGCATTAGGCATTGGTTTTGTTAATCAAAACAGTAAGATTAAGAGTGATTCTTCAATAGGCATTGTATTTTCTTCATTTTTAGCGCTGGGTGTATTACTGATTACTAAAGCACAGTCAGCTATCGATTTGACTGAAATTTTATTTGGTAACGTGTTGACCGTGAAACCAGAAGATAGAACCATCACATTTATTGTAGTAGCGATTGTATTGATAGTCATTATTGTATTTTATAAAGAATTTTTACTATCCAGTTTTGATTCGACAATGGCAGCTGCGTCTGGTTTACCAGTTAAGTTTATTCATTATACGCTTATGGTTTTATTAACACTAGTAACAGTAGCTTCACTACAAACAGTAGGTGTAATTTTAGTTGTTTCATTATTAATTACGCCAGCATCTACGGCATATTTATTGACCAAAAGGTTATCAACGATGATCTTAACTTCTGCATTGATAGGCATGGTGTCATCTGTGATTGGACTGTTCTTTAGCGTGACCTTCAATTTACCATCAGGCGTAGTCATCGTGTTAGTAATTACAATAATATTCATCATTACATTCATCTTAGCACCGAAAAATGGATTGCTATGGAAAGTAATTAAATCATAGACAGGAGGTCTCACAGTGAAAAAGATAATATTAATTTTAGCTACAGCTTTATTAACGATAATATTATCAGCATGTGGCAATAACCAAAAAGACGCCGATTCTGACGGTAAGTTGGAAGCTATTGATAAAGATAAAGTCAAAGTCGTTACAAGTTTTTCAATGATTGAAGACATGACCAAAGAAATAGGTGGGAAACACGTTGAAGTAACGAATCTTGTTCCTACTGGTACAGATCCACATGATTACGAGCCGCAACCAAGCGACATTAAACATTTATCTCAAGCCGATTTAGTTTTTTATAACGGATTGAATTTAGAAGGTGGAGATCAAGGTTGGCTCTCTAAAGCTTTAAGTTCTACTGATTTTTCTAAAAAGAACGCTATTAAAGCATCAGAAGGGGTTTCCCCTAAATACATTAAAGACGAAGATGGTAACAAAGAAGTAAATCCTCATGCTTTCATCGACCCTAATGTTGGGGAAAAAATGATTAAAAACATTACAAGATCATTATCAGAAAGAAACCCTAAACATAAAAGTTATTATGAAGCTAATGAAAAAGAATATTTAAAGAAATTAAATAACATCGAGGATAACTATAAACAACAACTCGGTAGTATTCCTAAAGAAGACCGTGTATTTGTAGCTAGTGAACAAGCCTTTCAATATCTGACTGACCGTTATGATCTAAAAGAAGGTTATATTTGGCCAATTGATACGGATGAAAATGGCACTCCGAATCAAATCAAAGATTTAACTAAATTTATAAAAAGTAATAAACCTGCTACTTTATTTGTAGAATCTAACGTGGACACGCGTCCAATGAAAACAGTATCTAACGAAACTGGCGTGCCTATTTATAAAAAGCCAATCTATTCAGATGAAATAGGTAAAAAAGGCGAGCAAGCAGACACTTATTTAAAATACCTTGAATATAATTTAGATGTGCTTAAAGACGGATTGAAAAAATAAAGAGAATTAATAGCTCTAGAGGGATATTTACACTTTACGTAAAAAGTAAAAAATTCAATAATTAAAAAGCGGTGAGGTCAAGACAAGCGATATCTAATTAGTAAAATTAGATTCTTGTCTAGCCTTACCGTTTTTTATGTTTATTTGAATATACGTAATCACGTATACAATGTATTCTTTTCAATGTTTAGCGCATGTTTAACGTCATATATTGCTATGTCTAGATGGTATATAAATTAATACATAATTTGGATAGGTTAAATGAAATAAAGTTAACCAAAAAGCGCCACTTACTCAAATAAGTGAGTAGTGACGCTTTATAAAGAGCATATTTTAAGTAAGAGAACTTATAAACGTTGTAGCAAGACTAAAGTATACTAACATACTTACAATGTCGTTGATTGTTGTGATGAATGGTCCACTAGCCACAGCTGGGTCAATACCTATCTTAGTCATAAAGAAGGGTATTAATGAACCAATTGTAGTACCTACTGTCATAGCGATTGTTAAACTGATAGCTACAATCAAACCTAATAAAGGTTGGCTATAAATAATTACTATAACTAAAAAGAGAATGAATCCACATACACTACCAGTAATTAATCCACTCGTTGATTCTTTTAGAGCATGTTTAAATTTATTTTTCTTTTTCATTTCTCCTGTAGATATACCTCTTACTGATACTGCTAATGATTGTGTACCTGTATTACCAGACATACCACTAATAATGGGGATAAACGCTGCGAGTAGCGAAACTTTTGCTAAAGTATCTTCAAAAGAGCTTAGTATCGTGGCGGTAATCATCCCTAAAAAAGTAAGCAATATTAACCAAGGTAAGCGTTTAGTCGCTCTATTAATAATTGTGCCTTCTGCATCACTCACACGGTCCAAGGCAGCCATTTTTAAATAATCTTCATTTGCTTCTTTATCGATTACATCAATGATGTCATCTACGGTAATCATCCCTAATAGGTGATTACGTTCGTCAACTACCGGAATAGCTAAGAAATCATATTTACGCATTACATGTGCAATTTCTTCTTGATCTATAAAACTCTCAATTTTAATGACATCTGAATTCATTACATCACTAATGAGTTGATTAGGATCTGAATTAATAATATTTCTAAGAGAAAGTACGCCAATGAGTTCATTATCATTATTCACTACATAGACTACATAAATTGATTGTACTTTTCCTGAACGCATTTTAATATGCTTTAATGCATCTCCAGTTGTTATTGTAGATGAAATTGATATATATTCGGTGGTCATGATACTACCAGCAGTTTCATGATGATAACTCATTAAATGTTTAAGCTCATCCGCTTTCTGTTCTGGTAAGGCGTTAAAAATTTCTGATTTTTGGTCACTATTTAATAGATTTAATACATACGTTGCATCGTCATCTGACATTTTTAAGATTGCTTCTTTAGAAAAATCACTAGGTATTTCTTTAAAGACAATTGAAATATCATGTCTTAGATTTTCGGCATTACTTAAAATTTGCGCCATCTCTTCTGAGTTTAGAAAGTGATACATATATAATCTTTCTTCTTCATCCACTAAAAAGAAAAATTCACTTTTTTCATATGGATGTAAACAAGAAAAACTATATACAAATTGGCTATCTTCTCCTTGTTGAATCATTTTCAATAACGCTTCATATTTATTAAATAACGCGTTATTTCTTTCTAGGATATTATTGTTTCCTATCATTTTATCATCTCCAATCATAGAGGTTTCCTTGTTAAGTGAACTCAGTATCATTTTATTTTCTGAAAATGTTAGTTGTTTCATCGTCAAACGGAGTGCTACGCAAAAACATTAGTTGAAGCTCATGCTTAGTCCCATACAAATAGGTTTTATAATATTTTTTAGATTTCTCACCCATTATGACGCGTGCTAATACAGTTATATAGTGTATTTCGTATTCACTACATGCTCACTTAAAAAGCATGTGTGCAATTATGACATATTTTGGGAATCGAAACAATATATTTAGGTTAACCTAATTATATGATGCTCTACTTATGTGTAATTGTTAATATTTATAGGTGTCTTGATATAGAAAACACTTTTGCGTAAAAAACCTTAACTTAACGTATTGATTTTCTTCACAATACAAAGATTTTATGAGTTATATTAGCTAAATGAAAGGGGCTTTTAACTAATAAGTGTATACATTTTCAAATATTATCGTATATATCTAACTGCAGCTAAAATTACGTATTTTAGCTGAAACAGTATAAAAGAGCTGGTTAGTTTGCAAGAAAGCTAATTTTTAGTTGTAAGGAAGATATTTATTTGTAAAATTTGAAATTTTTGCATAATTTTTAAAAATAATGGTATATTACATGTAAGGGCTTACATTTATGGAAAAGGAGAGATTTTAAAAGGGTAATTATGTATAACAGTTTGGATTAAATAAAGATAGGAGACACCTATATGAAAGTAATTCCATTTTCAGATTTAACAAGCATCATTAAAAAAGGTGATGTTATAGCTCTGGCAGCCTTATCCACGGCTAATTTACCAGCTGAGATACTGAAAACGTTAGTCGAACATAATGATGAAAATCAATCTTTTAAGAATTTTACCTTTATGCTAGCGAATGACATTAGTGATTATCGTGGTGATAGTTATGATTTAGATTCTTTTACAACAAGGGGTATGATTAAGCGATTAATTACAAGCATCATTACTGGTTCACCAGAAACCATCAATGCAATGCGTAATAATGACATTGAAGCATATTATTTACCACAAGGCGTGATTACAACACACTATCGAAGTAAAACGCAAGCTTCACCAGGCATAATATCTAAAATTGGCCTAAATACCAATGTTGATCCTCGTTATTCAGGCGGTAAAGTCAATACACGTACGACAGAGGATTTAGTATCATTGATAGAAATTAATAAGCAACAGTATTTACAATATCATTTTCCTGATATTGATATAGCACTATTAAGAGGTACATATGCCGACACAGATGGAAATATTTATATGACTCATGAAGCGCATTTAGGTGAAGGTTATAGTTTGGCGGCTGCAGCGCATAGGAATAAAGGAAAAGTAATTGTTCAAGTTAAAGATGTTGTGGAAAAAGGTAGCTTTAACCCGAGCGATGTGTTTATTCCAGGAAAGCTCGTAGACTATGTAGTTATTAATACAAATCCAAAACTTCATAGACAAGTCATACAAACACAATATGATCCTGCACTCTCTGGCCATTATCAAATCGCTAAGATGCGAGAACCATATATATCTTTAGGTACCCGTAAAGTAATATTGAGGCGCGCAGCTCAATTTCTACTCGAGGGAGACGTAATCAGTATTGGTTTTGGCATAAATAATGAATTATCTAATGTGTTAAGCGAAGAACAAGTGAATCATCTAGTACAACCGAATATTGACACAGGGGTTTTCGGTGGCTTAATCAGTAGTGGATCACGATTTGGCATGAACTATAATTTGAGTGCCCGTATGAGACACGACATGACATGGGACTTCATTTATAACGGTGGTTTAGATGTAGCGTATCTCAGTTTTGCCGAAATTGATCAATTTGGAAATGTGAATGTTTCAAAATTTGGAGATAAAATGAATGGCTGTGGAGGCTTTATAGATATCAGCCAAACGGTGCATACCATTGTTTTTTCAGGTTCGATGGTTGTCGGGGGTCAACTATCTTA
The DNA here is from genome assembly GCF_043107035.1 of Staphylococcus sp. 231237_7MaSpsaltlick. Taxonomy (NCBI): domain Bacteria; kingdom Bacillati; phylum Bacillota; class Bacilli; order Caryophanales; family Staphylococcaceae; genus Staphylococcus; species Staphylococcus sp. 231237_7MaSpsaltlick. Next base: position 237,552 of record NZ_JBICNX010000002.1, on the reverse strand, counting down.
CAAGAACAACAAAGTGACTGTTGAGCAAGAAGGTCATACTTCAAAATTTGTAAATAATATCGGTAATACGGATTTTAACGCCCATAACGCATTGGAACTTAAACAAGAAGTTTACTTTGTAACGGAACGAGCAGTTTTTGAATTAACGTCCAAGGGATTGAAACTTCTTGAGATTGCACCTGGCTTGGATCTAGAACAAGACATTTTGGCACAGATGGCATTTAAACCTATCATTGCTGATGATATCAAAGTGACTAATAGTGATATTTATCAAGATGAATGGGGAGGATTGTCTCAAGCAATTAAGTCGGTACATCGTATTTAAATAAGGGGGAGAAAAATATGAACTACGACTGGATTAAAACAAGAGCAACGTTTGATGATAATAAAGCCGCAGTGATTGATCCATTTAAAGGAACTGAATGGTCCTATAAAGATTTGAATATTCGTGCAGAAAACTTAGCTAATTATTTACAAGATCAAGGTATTAAACGTGGTGATGTCGTCGGTATATTCACGCCCAATGATGTAGCACTATTGGATTTAATGTTTGCGTCATTTAAATTAGGCGCCGTATACTTACCAATTAATTGGCGTCTTAAAACGCAAGAGATTGAAAGTGTTATAACTGATTCAAATGTAAAACTGATTTTCTACGCTGAGAAACATGTTTCAAGTTTAGAGGGCGTTGCAGATGAATTACTACACATGGATATAGATTCAAAAGTATATGATGATATCGTAGACCCAACGCAACATCGCCCTTTCAATACTGTAAGTGTTGAAGGAAGCGATTTAGCCTCTCTAATGTACACAAGTGGTACTACAGGATTACCTAAAGGAGTTATGTTCTCATATGACTCTTTTGTAAATAATCCAATTAATGTAGCGCTGACTTATAAAATTAATTCAACTTACACAACAATTATTTCAACGCCTATGTTCCATGTGTTAGGATTTAACGATTTGACGCTACCTTTATTAATGGCTGGTGGCACACTTATACTGCAACGTTACTTCAATGGAGAATCGTTAAATGATTTAATGGCTCAATACCAACCAAATTATTTAATTCAGATTCCAACGATGTATTATGCCATGTTAGTAGCCGATAACTTTGATTTGAAAAATTTTGAAAGTATTGATTTCTTAATTCAAGGTGGTTCATCACCGTTACCAATGGTGCAGAAGAAATTTAATAGCATGGGTTATTCTATTATTAATGGTTATGGCTTAACTGAAGCACCGCTCGTAATGGTTAATACACCAGAAAATGGCGCGCAGAAACCGGGCAGTATTGGGCAACCAGTAATGTTCATGGATATATGCATATTTGATAATAACTTTGAAGAAGTAGAAGTTGGAGAAATTGGTGAGCTTGGGGTGCGCGGGAATAATGTAACACCAGGTTATTGGAACAAACCAGAAGAAACTGCAAAAGCGTTTCATGGCGAGTATTTCTTAACTGGTGATTTAGCAAAAGTAGATGAAGATGGTGATGTCTATATCGTTGATCGCCGCAAAGAGATGATTATTACTGGTGGTGAGAATGTATTACCTTCTGAAGTTGAAGCGATATTATCAGAACACCCACTCGTAGCTCAAAGTGTTGTCGTAGGATATGATAGTCCAAAATATGGTGAGTCAGTTTCTGCAGCGGTCGTACTTACTGAGAATGATCCAGACTTTGAACAGAAATTAGATGAATATATGAGAGAAAATATTGCTGGTTATAAAATACCGAGATTATATCTAAAATTAACACATATGCCATTGAACTCTACATCAAAAGCAGACAAGTTAGAACTTCAGAAATATATGAATGAAAAAGCTCAGAAGTTAGTTCAAGGTAAAGATGAATTAAATTAATAAGCAAAAAATTTTTAATATAAATGTAAGCGCAAACATTATAATGGAGGTTTTAATTATGCCAACAAAGGAAGAAACAATTAAAGCACTGTACCCAGAAGATATCTTAAGCATTGCGAAAGATTTAACGGAAGGTGAAGTTAAATTACTAAAACAGTTGAATGATATGTTAGAAGAAAAATATCGAGACTCAGTAAATGAGCATTGGCTAAATGCTACTGAGCCAGAGGACTATTTTGAAGAGTTAGGCAAATTAAATTATTTCAGAAATCCATTACTCTTTGAAGGTCGTGAAGGTGCACAAACACCGAGTCAAATGTTCCAATTTTTCATGTCGTATACAATAGCAAGATTTGATGTATCTTTAGCGACACTATTAGGTGTACATCAAGGTTTAGGACATAATTCATTTTGGTTTGGAGGCAGTAAAGAACAACAAGCTTACTATCTACCAAAATTACAATCTCATGAATTGCGTACATGTTTCGCACTAACTGAACCAGAGCATGGATCTGATGTTGCAGGTGGATTAGAAACTACGGCTAAAAAAGAAGGCGATGAATGGATTATCAATGGTGAGAAAAAATGGATTGGCGGTGCAAATGTAGCAGATGTTATGCCCGTATATGCGGTTGATGTCGATACAGGTAAGCCAAAAGGTTTCATCATTGAACCAAGTCAAGAAGGCGTGGAAATAGAATTATTAGAACATAAAATTGCACTTAGAATTGTTCCTAATGCAAAAATTCGTTTAAAAAATGTAGTCGTCAAAGAGGAAAATCGTCTGCAAAATATTAATACTTTTAAAGATATTGCGAAAGTATTGTATTCTACACGTGCAGGTGTGGCGTATATGGCTACAGGTGCTATGGCTGGTGCCTTAAAAGCAACCACGGATTATGTAACAAAACGTAAACAGTTTGGTAAAGAAATTAGTAAGTTCCAGTTAATTCAAGAAAAGTTAGCCATGATGCAAGGTAACTTAGCCCAAGCAATGGCTACATGTGCACAGCTTGCGCGCATGCAAGCCAATGGAGAATATGACGAAGTAGCGACTTCAACTGCGAAAATGATGAACTCATTAAGATTAAGAGAATCAGTAGCTATGGGGCGCGGTGTACATGGTGGTAACGGTATTTTAGCTGGTGAGTACGATATCGCTAGATTCTTTGCAGATGCTGAAGCTATTTACACTTATGAAGGTACACATGAAGTTAACGCCTTGGTAATTGGAAGAGCAATTACAGGTGACTCAGCATTTATTTAATACACATATATGTAGTTCAAGAAAAAATTTGGAGGGTTTAGTATGACGATAAGAAAAGCAACAGTATTAGGCGCGGGTACGATGGGCAGTCAAATCGCAGCGCTGCTTGTTAACGCAGGACTAAAAGTAAAACTGCTCGACATTGTGATAGATGAAAATGATCCTAATAAAATTTCAAAAAAAGCATATGAGATAATAACAAATCCTAAACGTCCACAATTATTTGATTTAGCGTTTGCATCTAATTTATCTTACGGTAATTTTAATGAAGATTTAGTAGGGCAAGATGATGCAGATATTTATATAGAAGCAGTTAAAGAAGAAGTAGATATTAAACACCAAGTTTGGAATAAAGTCAAAGACGTTGCCAAAAAAGAAGCTATATTTGCAACGAATACGTCAGGGATTCCAATTGAGTCAATAGCAAATGTATTTGATACACAAGATAAAGAAAGATTCTTTGGAATGCATTTCTTTAATCCACCACGCATTATGAAATTAGTGGAGATTATCCCAAATAGCAACACTTCTGAAAAAGTGGTTGCACGTGTGCAAGCATTTGCTGAAGACGTACTTGGTAAAGGTGTCATTGTAGCAAATGATGTGCCAGGATTTGTTGCTAACCGCGTAGGTACTCAAACGATGAATGACATTATGTATAGAGCTGAAAAGCAAGGTTTTTCTATTACAGAAGTAGATGCCTTAACGGGTCGAAGTATTGGCAGACCTAAGATGGGAACGTATGGTTTGTCTGATTTAGTTGGGTTAGATATTGCTTTAGCGGTTATCAAAGGATTACAAAGTATACCCGAAGAGCAACCTTTCTTCCACGATATTAAACTATCTGAAAAATTAGTAGAAAACGGTGCATTAGGTAATAAAACCAAACAAGGCTTTTATAAAAAAGTAGATAAAAAACGTTACGTGTTTGATCCAGAACAAAATGATTATGTAGCGCCTGAACAACCACAATTAGAAATTTTAGCTAAATTCAGTAAAGACTTAGCCAATAATTTAGATGTTATCTTTAATGCACAAGATGATGCAGGCGTGTTCTTATGGGAAACGTTAAGAAACAATTTCTATTATTCAGCGGTTAATGTACCTAAAGCTGCAGAATCCTTTAAAGATATTGACCGTGCATTAGTATGGGGATTCAATTGGAAACTAGGTGCATTCCAGCTATGGGATTTAATGGGATTCGAACGTGTGAAATCACGTATGAAAGAAGAGTTAGGTCAGCTACCAGATTGGATAGAACAACGTACTACACCATTCTATAGTGAAGGTGAATCTATTGAACGAATTACACCAGTAGCAGAATATATTGATGAAGAAATCTGGGATAAAGAGGATTCAAATTTATCAGTAGCTAATAAAGATCAACTTCTATTAAAACTACAAAGTAAAAACAATGTTATTTCTAACGGCTTCCTTGATGATTTATTAGATGCAATTAATAAATTAGAAAGTGAAGACTATACGAGTATGGTCATTTATGGCGGTGGAAACAACTTCAGTGTTGGTGCGAACTTATTCCAAATGAAAAAAGCGCATGAAGAAGGTCGCGTAGTAGAAGAAGTTGGCGCAGCAGTTGAGCAATTGCACCACGTTTTCTCTAGATTGAAATATTCGTTGAAACCAGTAGTGACAGCAGTCCACGGTAGAGCTTTAGGAGGCGGCTGTGAATTAGTTTTACATTCACCAATTGTAGTTGCTGCAAGCGAGTCTTATATAGGTCTTGTTGAAACAGGAGTTGGCTTGTTACCTGCTGGAGGTGGTCTTGCTGAATTAACAGATAGAGTGCTACGTACGAATCATAAAAATGATGATAAACAAAAATCAATTACAGATATACTGATGCAAATCGGTTTTGCAAAAGTTTCAACTAATGCCTATGAAGCTATCAGATTTGGTTATTTAAGAAATACAGATACAGTAATTCTAAATACCGAAAGACGTGTAGAGGTAGCCTTAAACAGAGCCCGTTATGAAGCGGAAACAAATTATGTGCCAACACCAAAAACACAATATATAGCATTAGGAAAAGACTTTAAAGCATTGGCTGAAGGTCAGTTAGATGCACAACGTATAGGTCATTTTATTAGTGACTATGATTATGAAATTACGTTGAAAGTGGCAGAGGTATTGTCAGGCGGAGATGTTCCGCGTAACACTTACGTTAATCAAAGATATTTGCAAAAACTTGAAAAAGAAAGATTTTTAGAACTTTTACAAAATAAAAAAACGTATGACAGAATTTCACACATGTTAGAAAAAGGTAAACCACTACGTAACTAATCATTAATCAGAATAAGAAAGGGTGAACTTAAATGCGAGATGCATATATTGTTGCTTATGGACGTTCAGCAGCTGGTAAAGCAAAAAATGGTGCAATGGCTCATGAAAGACCAGATGAGGTTGCCGCTAAAGTATTAAAAGGTGTATTAGAAAGAGTTGGAGGTTCATTTGAGCCAAGCATGGTAGAAGATGTGATTGTCGGCAATTCATTCCCAGAAGGCTTGCAAGGTCAGAATATTGCAAGAACGATTGCATTACTTGCAGGTATGCCTAATGAAGTGCCAGGGCAAACGGTGAATCGCTATTGTTCTTCAGGACTTCAAACGATTGCACATGCGGCAAATCAAATTATTGCTGACCAAGCAGATGTCCTTGTCGCTGGAGGTATTGAGCTGATGAGTGCAGTGCCAATGGGTGGTAATGAACCGACGAATAATCCAATACTTCAAGATGAAGATTCTGGTGTTTCTTATCCTATGGGATTGACTGCAGAAATGGTTGCTGAAACATATAATGTTTCAAGAGAGGACCAAGATGCATATGCTGTGCAAAGTCATCAACGTGCTGCAGAAGCACAACAATCAGGTAAATTTGAGGATGAAATTATACCTATAGAAGTTAATAAAGTGACTTATGATCAAAATGGTCCGGTTATTAGCAAAGAAGTGTTTAAAGATGATGAATTAATTAGACCCGACACAAATAAAGAAGCACTTGCTAAGCTACGCACGGTGTTTAAGGCTGACGGCACAGTGACTGCAGGGCAATCTGCACCATTAACAGATGGTTCTGGATTTGTAGTTGTCATGTCTGGAGAAAAAGTTAAGGAATTAGGTGTTAAACCAATTGCACGCTTTGTAGGGTTCAAAGCTGTTGGTGTAGATCCTAAATTAATGGGGATTGGACCAGCTTACGCAATTCCTGAAGTGTTAAAACAAGCGGACTTAGATGTTAGCGATATAGATTTAGTAGAATTAAATGAAGCTTTTGCATCTCAAACTTTAGCGTCAATGAGAGAAGTTGGATTGGATAGTGAGAAGACGAATGTTAATGGTGGAGCAATTGCATTAGGACATCCACTAGGCGCTACTGGTGCAATGTTAGTAGGTAGATTATTATCAGAAATGAAAAAAAGACCAGATACAAAATATGGTATGGTAACAATGTGTATCGGTGTCGGCATGGGCGCTGCAGGCATCTTTGAATATATAAGATAATATATAAGCAATATCATAATGGCCGGGGCATCAGTTAATATGTCTCGGCCATTATGTTTTGTAATAATCTATTTTTAACAAATAATTTAAAATCATCTTTGAGAGCGTAGTCTTTGTGTTGCAGTTTGTGTTGCTTTGTTTACTGCTTGGTTATCACGTGCTTTACCTAGACCGAAGTCAGGCATGTTGATATAGATGTTTTCATACTGACTTGTATCTGAGTTATAAGTCTCATGATAAAACCCGACAGCCTCATTTTGCTTTAATGATTTTGCAAATCTGCGCCAAGCTTTTAAATGTGTTGGCATTTTTGAATAAGTTAAAAGTTGTTCATTTGATTGCCAATATTGTACTACCATCACGCCACGATATTTAAATAACATTTCATAAGATAGGCAACCGAGTGACTTGTTTTTCGATAATTCATTGAGCATAGGTGGCATAGCCAAAAGTACAGGTAACCATTTATGAATTTTGTACCATTTGTTCACACGAAGACCAATCAAGAATATTGTAATAGGTTCATCAGGTAACACAGTATATCTACCTTTATTCATTTTTATCATTCCTTCTGTGAGAAAGCATAGCGTTAATCTCATTGATATCATTCTGATTCCTTTTCGTTTCTATGGTCCAAATAATAAAATAGATAACTGTATAGATAATGATGAAAAACAAAACTGCTGATAATTTAAGCGGAAACCATCCTGCTAGTATAGCTAAAGGCAACATAATGATAAACATAAGGCTAAAATGAAGTGATGTTTTAAATAAAAGTGATTTCCTAGAATTTGAAAATATAAGTTTACCAAAACTAAAGCTAATACCTATTAAGGCCCAGATAATAACTGAGATAAACATAATTTGTAATTCGTTTAAATGTTGAAAATAAAGATGCCCCATGGTTGATATGGGCGATACAGGGTGAAAAGCCGTTCTTGCAAAAATAGTTGAAAATATTAAAGCAATAATTACGCCAATAGCAATACCAATGGTTGCTCCGCAAAATAAACGTTTCATAGTTTTAAAGCCTCCTTGATTAATGGCAAATATCTCCGCGAAGAGTAGGTGAAATCATTGTTCGTAAAACGAATCTCGATAGTGCCATTTTTATTAAGTTTTAAATGATCGATATAGTTAATATTAATAATTTCAGATTTTGAAATTTGTAGAAATTGAGGACTGATTTGTGATTTCACTTCATATAAACGCTGAGCACTGGTATATTGACGGTCTGGCGTGATAATCGTTAAAATTTTATTCTCTATGCGAAAGCTAATAATATCTTGGAGTTTGATATAGTAAACATCATCATCATATTTTCCAGGGAATAATTTATTTTGTGACAGTTGTTTTATATAAGCAATAATTTCTGGTAGTTGTTCAGTATGTTTATGACTCTGAATGACAACCTTTCCTTTGGATAAATCATTATCGTGAATTATTTCTAAATCCATACAGGCACACCTCCTATTGCCATAAGTAAAACAAATTTTAACTAAAAATACTACATAAATTATACAAGTGGTATGTATTTGTGGTTAAGTGGTATTTATTCACTCTGAAAAACGGTGTGATTGAGCGAAAAAATAACCTTAAAGCTTGGTTATTGTCCAAACTTTAAGGTTATTCGTCTAACATTTTCTAATTTAAAGTAATAAATTGGTGTGCGTGTTGAGATGTGAGTGAATCTGGCCATGTTATATCAAACGCTGTCCAACTGACACCGCCGTCATCTGAATAATAGACGCCTTTGTTATTAGCAATATAAAAGGTGCCATCTTGCTCAGTGATGGATGAAACTAATGTGCCATTTGGAGAGGGTAGTCCTGTAGTTACTTCAACCCACTTGTTCTCCTGTGATTTATTAATAGCGTAAATGGTTGAAAAGGTGCTATCTCCATAGTTATGTGCGTTATATGGAGAATTCGAAGTAGCAATAACAATATTCTCTGGGTTTTGAGTATTAATCGCTAAACCGTAGCCATATCTATGTTCAATTCCTTCAATAAACGTTGTCCAAGACTTACCATAATCATCACTTTCAATAAATGTATCACGTCCACCATTTAAGAAAGCATCGCCTAAAACGCCGTATAATTTATTTGGGTAGTCTGGATGGCTCTTTAAGACGTGAATATCAATAGGCGTATCTTCGGTTTGTGGCGCTGTCCAATGTTGGCCCACATCGGTAGATTGAATAAAGCCACCTGCTTCAATTGTAAGGTTAATCATGTTTGGTGATTTAATACTTGTGTCAAACCATTTTACATGATGCGTATGCGGTCTAGGAGGAAAGAACCATTGATCTTTACCAGTAATATGACTAAAATCGGTAAGCAATTCGAATGAATTACCTTGGTCATATGATATGAACAAAGCACTAGGTTCAGTACCTACAAATACAGCACTGTGATTATTACCTATATCTATAACTGTAACTGCAGTGACAGCTGTCATGTGAATGTCATCTTTGTTGAATGGACTATTATAAGTGAAACGTGTGCCGATAGGGGACCATGTCTGACCTTTGTCTATACTTTTCCATAAACCTCGATCGAATGTGCCACAATAAAGAACGTCTTTATTGTTGGGGTCTTGAGCGATTGAAATGATATTCATCCCTTCTAATTTTCTTTCAAGTTGGATATGATCATGTTCCTTATCTATTAATACTAATGCATTATCATAAGTGATTGCGAATTGTGTCATATTATAGCCACCTTTTAAAAATTGAGTACGAATAAAATGAATCCAGACTACATTGTTTTATCCATAACTATTTTGTATTTATTAAGATAGTGATTATTAATTTAGGATATTTATACCCTAAATTAATACACATCTCGTTGATATCTTTGATTTTTAATGAGTTCTGTTAAATAATCTTCCGCTTGTGCTTGAGTAAAGTCACCATGTTGCACTAATACATTTACAAGTGATTGGTGTACGCCTTTAGCCATTTCATCTTTGTCACCACAAAGGTAAACGGTCGCACCATTTCTTAACCATTTATAGAAATCTGCGCCATTCTCTTCAATACGGTGTTGGACATAGATTTTGTTTTCTGTGTCTCGTGAAAATGCTAAGTCTAGTTTGCTAATGACGCCTTTTTCAAGCCATGATTCTAAATCACTACGATACAAGAAATCGGCGTCATAATTTTGATTTCCAAATATTAACCATTGATTTCCTTTAAGTTGTAAATGTTCTCTTTCTTGAAGGAATGCTCTGTAAGGTGCTATGCCTGTCCCAGCGCCAATCATAATGACTGGCGTATGGTTGTTATATGGGAACTTGAAATTAGGGTTCTTTTTAAGATAAACAGGGATTTTATCACCTATTTGTGTGCGGTCGGCAAGTTGTCCAGAGCAAACACCTTGGCGTTCACGACGATGTGACTCGTATTTCACAACGCGTACTGTGATATCCACACTATAAGGATTGACTTGATTACTGCTCGCTATAGAATATTCTCTTGGTGGCAATTTTCTTAATAGCTGCGGTAGCATATGGGGCTCTAACGATACGGGCGTAAAGTCTTGGATTAAATCAATCACATCTCTCCCATATATATAATCCTGAATCCATTCTGATTTTTGGACATTTGCATTTAACATTGGATTACCAAATAATTCGGCCGCATTGTGTAAGAGGCCTGGCGTTAATTTAGAAATTTCAAAATCATATTTTAACGCATCGTTAAGTGAGCGTGCTTCTTCGTTGTCGCTTAGTTTAATATTAGTGTCAGCTTCCCAACCTAATGCTGAGATTAGACTTGCAACTAATGATGAGTCATTGTGCGGTATAACAACCAAACTGTCTCCGGGTTCGTATGCTTCAGAGTAACCTTCAAGTGATAGTTCTAAGTGTCGTACTTCACGAGAAGCTTCTGGTTGTGTTAGTACGGTATTTGTTAAAACTTCTGCTTGAAAAGGGTTTGATCGAGAAAATGGCGCTTCTGGTTCATCTATAGTGACAGTTTCATCTTCTTCGTCAATCGTATCCATATTCGATGATGTTTGAGAAAGTAATTCAAGCATATTTGTAATCCATTGCTCGGCAGTTTCTTCAAAGTCAAAATCACAATCTACGCGGTCAGCTACTCTATTTGCACCTAGTTCACCTAAAACATGATCAAAGTCTTTGCCTGCCTGGCAAAAATCTGGAAAGTCTTGGTCCCCAAGCGCTAATACTGCAAAGTTGACAGTGTCTAGCTGTGGCGCTTCATCGCTATGAAGATAGTCATATAAATCTAAAGCGTTAATAGGAGGCTCACCCACGCCTTGTGTTGAACAAATGATAAAGAGATGTTCAACATCGGCTAATGTTTCTTTAGGAAAATCATCCATATCCCATAAATGTGCATTAAAATTGTGTTCTTTTAGCTTACCTTCAAATGTTTCAGCAATTTCTTCAGCGTTACCTGTTTCTGTGCCATACAATATATTGATATCTATAGGTTCCGATGAATTAACTGTAGAAGTTAAATTATTTGTTTCGTTCTCAGCGTTGTTTAGTGAGTTTGGTTCTTGTGCTACTGAAGCGTCATCTTCAGACTCTAGTGCATTTGGATTGATAAGGTAACCACTTAACCAATGTTGCTGTTCTGTTGAAAGCATCGGTAGTAGTTGATTTATAAGTGCTAATTGCTCCTTATTAAAAGGAGCGTTGGTTTGATTAAGTTGCAAAAAAGTCACCTCTATTTATGTTATTTATATAGAAAATAGGTGGAAAGCACCCAAGATAAACTATATTGAATTTTCTTGAATTATAACATTGATTCAAAGTTTTTAAATGATATGAATTATCATTTATGTAAAATCAAACTAATGACCTATGTATTTTGTACTATAATATTAATAAAAAAGAATCAGAAACCTTCTTGTGCTAAAAAGATTTCTGACTCACAGTTGGGGAAGATAACTAGCGATGTAAATAATTGGTAGAAAATGATTACTTAAGCTAAAGCTCATATACACAAGTACGACTTAAACTAACAAGCGTGACAACTGAGTTAACGCCAATATGTATATGCCATCAACTGTGTGTTAGTTTATTAACAAACATATTTAAGATTACCCATGAGTAATCTGTTGTTATAGATTGCTTAGGACTATTTTTATAGTTATACAGGGCCCGAGTTATATATACATATCTCGGACCCTGTAAATGATACTAATTTTATGTTTTAAGTTTAAGGCTTTATCGCAAATGCACGTACAGGAAATCCTGGTGCATCTTTCGGTTTGGGACTGATGGCATAAATGATTGCGCCTCGACTAGGTAACTGATCTAAATTGGTCAATAGTTCAATTTGATAGGTGTCTTGACCTAACACGTAACGCTCACCTACAATATCGCCATTTTTCGCAATATCTACTGATGCATCTGTATCGAAAGTTTCGTGTCCAATTGCTTTAACTTTACGTTCTTCAAGTAAATATTTTAAAGCATCCAACCCCCAACCTGGCAAATGTTGATTGCCATCGGAGTCTTTATTTTCAAACGCTTCGATATTTGGCCAACGTTTCGACCAATCACTGCGAAAAGCAACAAATGTCTCAGGCTCAATTAAGCCATGTTCAGTCTCCCACTGTTCAATATGGCTACGCGTTAAAATAAAATCTGCATTTTCTGCTACATCTTGTGAAAAATCTAAAACAACAAGTGGCAGGGCCAGTTCTTTTAAATTTAATTCATGCAAATAACGTGTGTTTTCTACAAAGTGAATAGGGGCGTCGATATGTGTCCCATACTGACTTACAATATTCCAATTTTGAACATAGAAGCCATCATTTTGAACATTAAAAAGTGTTGAAACTTTGGCACGCTCAAATTCACTGAAACAAGGAATAGTTTCATCAAACGTGTGGGTCAAGTCGACCCACGTTGATAATTTTAATTGTTCTAATTGCTTCCATAAAGGGTAACTCATTGGCATCACCTATAAAATTGATAATTAGACAGTTGCAGTATTTGTTGATTTACGTAATTTATCAACAGAATTTACTAATACACTAAGCGCTTCTTTAACTTCATCTTCTTTACGTGTTTTCAAACCACAGTCTGGGTTTACCCAGAAAAGTGAACGATCAATTTCTTGTAAAGCACGGTTAATCGCTTCTGTAATTTCTGCTTCAGTTGGAATTCTTGGACTATGAATATCATATACCCCTAAGCCGATACCTAAATCGTATGTGATATCTTCAAAGTCTTGAATTAAATCACCATGGCTACGTGATGTTTCAATAGAAATAACGTCTGCGTCTAAGTCGTAAATTGCATGAATGATTTGCCCAAACTGAGAATAACACATATGTGTATGAATTTGTGTTGCATCAGCGACTGAAGATGTGGACAGTTTAAACGAACGAACTGCTTTATCTAAATAGTCTGCATGGTATTCTGAACGGAGCGGTAAGCCTTCCCTTAATGCAGGTTCATCAACTTGGATGATTTGGATACCTTCATTTTCAAGGGCTAACACTTCTTCGTTAATTGCTAAGGCGATTTGATCTTGAACCTCTTCGCGTGGTAAATCAACACGTTCAAATGACCAGTTTAAAATAGTGACAGGGCCAGTTAACATGCCTTTAACTGGTTTGTCAGTTAAACTTTGCGCATATAATGTTTCTTTGACAGTAAGAGGTTCTGTCCATTTTACATCTCCATAAATAACTGGTGGTTTAACCGCACGTGAACCGTATGATTGTACCCAACCGTACTTCGTTACTAAGAAACCTTGTAGTTTTTCACCAAAGAATTCTACCATGTCGTTACGTTCAAATTCACCATGTACAAGGACATCTAAACCAATGTCTTCTTGAATTTTAATCCAACGAGCAATCTCATTTTTTAAGAATTCTTTATATGCTGCATCTGTGATACGATTGTTTTTCCAATCTGCGCGATATTTTCGAACTTCTTGTGACTGCGGGAAAGAACCAATAGTCGTTGTTGGTAAATCTGGTAAATTTAGGCGCGCGTCTTGTGCTTTTTTACGTTCTTTAAAAGCTGATTGTCTTGAAGTGCGCACACTATCAAAATCGTATTCAAGATTTTTAAACGATTGATTTTGGAAACGTTCATAACGTGCTTTTAATTCATTATATTTTGTATCATCGTTATCATTGAATAAACGTCTAAGCGCATCTAATTCATCTAATTTTTCGGTAGCGAAGCTTAAACCTTCAGCGATTGATGTATCTAGCGTTTCATCATCTAGTGATACAGGAACGTGTAATAGTGAAGATGAAGGTTGGATGACAAGATCACTTGAATATGTTTGTAACGTTTCAATTAGTTCTTTTTTAGCTTCGATATCGGCAGCCCAAACGTTACGGCCATCGATGATTCCGGCATAAAGTGTTTTGGAATTGTCTAAATCTCCTGCTTTAATTTGTTGTAGATTAAATCCATTATCATGTACGAAATCTAAACCTAATCCTTTAACAGGGAGACCGTTTAAGAATTTTAAGTTAACTCGTTCGAAATAAGTTTGTACTACTAAGTGTTCACCTAAACCAGCCTCAGCAAAATAATCATATGCGGCTTGCGTGATAGTTTCATATTCTGAACTATCGTCAGTAACTAATGATGGCTCATCGATTTGAATATATTCAGCGCCAGCGTCAACTAATGATTGTAGAACTTCTTTATATAAAGGTAAAAGTGTATTTACTTTTTCTTCGAATGATTGCGTGCCGCCCTTAGATAATTTCACAAATGTAATTGGCCCAACGATAACTGGATGCGCAGTTACATTAAGAGATTGTGCGTAGTTAAAACGTTCAAGCAACACGTTTTTATTTAATTTAGGTTCAGCATGATCCCATTCTGGAACGATATAATGATAGTTTGTGTTGAACCATTTTATTAATGCACTCGCAACATGTTCTTTATTACCTCTGGCAATATCGAATAATAAATCATCATCTACATCTTTACCTTGAAAACGTTCAGGGATGATATTAAAAAGTAGCGATGTATCAAGGATATGATCATATAGTGAGAAATCTCCAACCGGAATACTAGATAAATTGTAATTTTTTTGGAGTAATAAATTCTCTTTGTGTAAATCTGTTAATTGTTGATGAAGTGTTTCTAAATCATATTTATTTGACCAATATCCTTCGATTGCTTTTTTCCATTCTCTTTTTCTACCTAACCTTGGAAAACCTAAATTTGATGTTTTAATTGTCATAATATTGCCTCCTGTTTAGTTGAAGTAATTGTTTTTGAATAGTTTGCAAGTTCTAGTGTGTAATCGACTTTTTGGAATGGTGTAATTAAATACAAACCATTGAAATACTCATGTACTGTGTCAATCAGTTCTTTTGAAAGTTTTAGACTTAAAGCCTTTGTTTTGGCTTTGTCATCCTTAACTGCTTCAAATTGTTCTAATATTTCATCCGATAATTTAATGCCAGGTACTTCATTGTGTAAGAATAATGCGTTGTTGTAGCTTGTAACGGGCATTATACCTATAAAGAAAGGGACGTCTAAGTGTTTTGTCGCTTCATAAACTTCTTTAATTTTTTCTTTGCTATAGACTGGCTGTGTTATAAAGTAGTGCATACCACTCTCTAATTTTTTCTCTAAGCGTCTAACTGCACCGTCTAATTTTCTTACATTTGGATCAAAAGCACCTGCGATGTTGAAGTTTGTCTTTGTCTTCAGCGCATCACCATCAGTGTTAATACCTTGATTAAAACGTAAGGCTATTTCGGTTAGCCCTTTAGAATTCACATCATAGACATTGGTTGCCCCTGGTAAGTGGCCAATCTTTGAAGGGTCACCAGTGATTGTTAAAATTTCATTGATATCTAGTAATGACAATCCTAATAGATGTGACTGCAATCCGATGAGATTACGGTCACGACAAGTGATATGCACCAAGGGCTCGATATCATAACGCTGTTTAATAATGCTTGCAGCAGCTACATTGCTAATACGAACCGTTGCTAGTGAATTATCAGCTAAAGTGACAGCGTCAATTTGTGCATCATCGAGTTTTTTGATATTTCTGAAAAATGTTTCTGTATCAAGATGCTTCGGAGTATCCAATTCGACTATAATAGTAGGGCGATTTTCAACTTTTGATTTAAGGTTTTGTTTTTTTGGTTCTTTTTCTGTGTTATTAATATATTTTGTAATCGGTATAACATCTTTTTGAGTAACAGGATTCAAACCAGCTACAGACGATTTGATGTATTGGATATGTTCCGGAGTTGTACCACAACAACCACCAATCAGTCTTACACCTTCGTTAATCAATTGTTTAGCAACTTTACCGAAATAAGATGCATTATCACTATATTTAAATTGGCTATTTTCAATATCTAACAAACTTGCATTTGGGTAACAAGATAAATATGCACCCTCAGGTAATTCGATGTGTGAAAAGGATTGCTGCATATGGTGTGGACCATGGTGACAGTTTAATCCTACAATGTCTGCACCACTTGAAGTTACTTGTTGTAGTGCATGATTAATTTCAGTACCATCCCTTAAGTAATTTGTATTTAAAGCAGTTAGTTGAGCAATAATTGGAATATCGTATTTACGTTTGGTGGCCTCAATAATATTTGTAAGTTCTTGCAAATCATAATAGGTTTCAAAGAGAATACCATCCACTCCAGCATTAACTAAAGTTTCTACTTGGATTTCCGTATGATATTGAATAGATGAGAGCTCTAAGTCTTCTTGTTTAATGCCTCTAAAACCACCGACAGTACCCAAGATAAAAGTATCATCATTTGCTGCTTTTTTGGCAATTTGTACTGCTGCTTGGTGAATGTCTTTCACTCTATGTTCTAAACCAAAAGCTTTTAATTTTTCAAAATTTGCGCCATACGTATTGGTCTGAATAATATCTGCACCAGCTTCAATATAGGTGCGGTGAATACGTTCGACTTTATCGGGATGGTTTAAGTTATACGCTTCTGGGCAAGTATCAAGGCCTTCAGAGTAAAGGATTGTACCGATAGCACCATCAGCGACTAATATGTTGGATTTTAGTTTGTCGAGTAGTTGACTCATTGAAAGCCTCCTTAAATGCGTAATTTAAATCTGAAATCAATTCGTCGGCTGATTCTAATCCGACACTCAATCTAAATAAGCCAAATGTAATATTACGTTCTTCACGAACTGCTTTAGGTACAGCTGCATGTGACATTGTAGCTGGATGAGAGAGGATTGTTTCGACGCCTCCTAAACTTACTGAAACTAAAGGTAGTGATAAGGCATCTACAAATGCTTGAGCTTTTGTCTCATCTTTCAATCTAAAACCTAACACAGATCCACCATGATGTGATTGAGATAAATGTAGCTCGCTATTTCCTGGGTAATAGACTTCAGAGATTTCATCACATTGTGCTAAGAAATCATATATTTGTTTGGTGTTCTCTACAGATTGTTGAAAACGTACAGGTAAAGTTTTTAAATGTTTAGCTAACGTCCAACTATCTTGTGCAGATAAGGCGTTACCAGTGCCATTTTGTAAAAGGTAAAGCGCATCAGCAACGGTTTGATTGTTGGTAATAGCTACGCCGGCGATAATGTCACTGTGACCGCCTAAGAATTTAGTGGCGCTATGTACAACAACATCTGCGCCGAGTGCTAATGGCGACTGCCCAAGTGGGGTCATAAAGGTATTGTCTACAGCAAGTAACAAGTTATTGTCTCTGGCTATATCTGCAGCTCCTCGAATATCTGTAATTTTAAATAATGGATTCGATGGAGTTTCGATATATATTAATTGTGTGTTGTCTTGAATCGCATTTTCAATTTCTTTTAAGTGAGTCGTATCTACAGTTGAAAATTCAATGTTAAAGCGTGTTAATATTTGTTCGGTCAATCTAAATGTTCCGCCATATACATCATCTGGGAGAATGACATGATCACCAGTATTTAACGTGAGT
This sequence comes from Staphylococcus sp. 231237_7MaSpsaltlick, assembly GCF_043107035.1. NCBI lineage: Bacteria > Bacillati > Bacillota > Bacilli > Caryophanales > Staphylococcaceae > Staphylococcus > Staphylococcus sp. 231237_7MaSpsaltlick. The sequence goes on along the minus strand of NZ_JBICNX010000002.1, from coordinate 219,973 downwards.
AACACTGATGAGATTGCTGCTATACCAGATGCGTATGCAAAAGCATGACTGCCACCTTCAAGTTTAGCTAGTTTCTCTTCTAAAAGAGCGCGGTTTGGATTGCCACTTCTAGCGTAGTCATATTGAACATCACCGCCTAAAACTTGTTGGTGAAATGTTGAAGAATCGTATAAAGGAGGATTTGCTGAATCATAATCAATCCCTCTATGTGCATCGAATATTACTTCTGTTTCTTTTGATAAACTCATGAAATCACTCCTTGTTTAGATTTTTCTAATGCTTGAATAATATCTTGTTCGATATCTTCATAATTCTCAATGCCAATGGATAACCTTAATAAATATTCGTCTATGCCACGTTTATCTTTTTCTTCATCTGGCATATCCACATGCGTTTGTGTGTATGGGAAAGTAATAAATGTTTCAGTGCCACCTAAGCTTTCAGCGAAAATACAAACTTCTAAGTGTTCTAAGAATTTATCGGCTTTATAATTTTTATTTAGCCTTAAACTCAACATACCAGTACGTCCGCTGTAAAGTACTTGATCAATGGCTTCTAGTTGACTACATCGTTCGGCAAGTAATTTAGCATTATATTCAGAACGATCCATTCTTAAATGCAATGTTTTTAGGCCACGTTGTAATAGATAACTATCGAAAGGCGATAGCGTCGCGCCAATCATATTGTGTAATTGTCCTAGTTGTTCAGCAAGTTGTTCATCTTTTACAGTCACAACACCTGCGAGGACATCGTTGTGACCTCCGATATATTTTGTAGCCGAATGTAAAACGATATCCGCACCTTCTTCAAGCGGAGTTGAAAGATATGGCGTTAAAAATGTATTATCTATGATAGATAATAGGTTGAACTTTTTACTTAAAATGTAATATGGATCAATATCGACTTCTATCATTTGCGGATTAGAAATCGGTTCGATAAATAGTGCTTTTGTATTTTCTGTAATACTTTGTTCTACTTCTTCATAATTAAGGAAATCAACATATTTGAAATGTATACCGTATTGCTGCTCGTAAAAATCAAAAAGTCTAAAAGTACCACCGTATAAGTCGAAAGAAACTAAAATTTCATCCCCAGATTTAAATAAGTTACAAATTAATTGGATGGCAGACATACCGCTAGACGTTGCAAATGAAGCAGTACCTCTTTCAAGTTTTGCAAATGCTTCTTCAAATGCAGAACGTGTTGGATTTTTAGTTCTTGTATAGTCATATCCTGTTGAAGCCCCGAGCTTAGGGTGTTGATATGCTGTAGATAAGTATATTGGATTAGCGATTGCACCTGTATGATCTTGAGAAAGTGCGATCTGTGCGAATTCAGTATTTTTCATAATTGTTAACCTCCTTTTAAAATAAAAAAGCTTCCGTCCTTTAAACCCGAATAATTCGGATGTAAAGGACGAAAGCTTAGCTCGCGGTACCACCTTTGTTTGTTACTTTATCACTAAAGTAACCTTATCCAGTACACCAAGTTGTTATGTGATTGGCGTTATCTGAATCATATAATCGTATTTTCAATAAAAATAAAAACCCATCTTATGTTGGAATAAAATGAGTATTAACGAAATATACGACGTGTGGAAAAATCCAGTACGCCATTTAACAAAATGTTAATACTGTATCGCTATAACGGGCGATCCCGTTGATACCTCATATTGGCATCAACACTCAAAGGCCATTTTCAAACTTTCTTTCCGTGTCTTCTTTCAGCGTATCAAAGACTCTCTGTGTCAGCAGTGTAAGTTTTACTTTCCTTGTTACTGTGTGTGAAATATGTCATTACGAATTTGATATACCCAAGGTTACACATTAAAATTATATTTGTCAATAACTTTTCTGAAAATTTAGATTAAATTAAATTTTGTTAGCTGTATTTTATGGTGTTGCAGTGATGATATAATAAGTATATGAGTATATGTATCAATTTAGTGATAACAAGGGAAGTGGGTGTTTTAAAATCGAAAATGAACAAGATCAACGGTTAATTTTAGAAGCAGATGCAAAAGTTCAAAATATAAAAATTCAAGACATTAAAGCTAATCCATATCAACCTCGAAAAACATTTGATGAAGAACGTTTAAAAGACCTTGCTGAATCTATTAAATTACACGGTATCCTTCAACCTATTGTATTAAGAAAAACAATTGCTGGTTATAATATTGTAGTGGGTGAAAGACGTTTCAGAGCAGCTGGTATTGCAGGCTTAAAAGAAGTTCCTGCAATCGTAAAATCACTAACAGACGAAGATATGATGGAACTAGCTATTATAGAAAATTTACAACGTGAAGATTTAAATGCAATTGAAGAAGCAGAAAGTTACCGCAAATTGATGGATGATCTAAACTTAACACAACAAGCCGTTGCACAACGTTTAAGTAAATCAAGACCTTACATCGCAAATATGTTACGATTATTGCACTTGCCTCAATCAGTCTCCAATATGGTGAAAAATGGTTCGCTATCTGGCGCACATGGCCGCACTTTATTGATTGTCAAAGATACACAAAAAATGCAACAAATCGCTAACAAAGCCCACCGGGAGTCTTGGAGTGTAAGAGAATTAGAGCAATATGTAACAACGCATTTCAGTGAGAAAAAGAGCCATGCAACTGAAAACGCAAAAATTACTAAGCCTAAATTTATTAGGCAACAAGAGCGACAACTAAAAGAGCAATATGGTACTAGTGTAGCTATTTCTACAAACAAGACTAAAGGTCAAATTACTTTTGAATTTAAATCTGAAGCAGAGTTTAAACGCTTGATACATCAATTGAATAATAAGTATAACAACGGTTAGTTAACATACTGACGATTCAAACTATAGATTTAGAATTTATACTTAAGAAATATGACAGAAATCATTTTAGAACAATATGATTTCTGTCTTTTTCTATTTTTAGAAACACAATTTTAAACATGATATTTACAGACAATATAATGATTACGCACTACTAGTTAGTTTCATTAATCTCATCAACTACGCTACTTTAAAAAAGTATAGTTGATTAATTCCAAGAGTTTTTACAATTTGAGACACATTAATGAAATATAAATTAGACGTTAAATTTTTTATTACAGCAAATTAATTGTGAAAAATAAATAAGTTACAAATTTATGAATATAGCATGTGATAATTTTGTGAATTTAATTATGTAATGTTGTAAGATAATTGAACTCGATTAATAATGGGAATATAGAACTAGGCAGGAGGGTTCAAATGTTAAGCGAGACAGAGATTCAAACAATTAGAGAAACGGTACCATTACTTAAAGAAAAAGGGCAAGATATTACTGCGATTTTTTATAAAAGATTATTTGAAGAACACCCAGAATTGAAAAATGTATTTAATCAAACGAATCAAAAAAGAGGACTACAATCTTCTGCTTTAGCAATGGCTGTAGTTGCTGCAGCAGAAAATATTGAAGATTTGACACCGATTGTGCCAGCCATTATGCCAGTCGTGTATAAACATTGCGCATTACAAGTTAAACCAGAACATTACCCAATTGTCGGTGAAAATTTAATTTGGGCTATTGAAGAAGTAACTGGGTTGAAAGATGAAGATCCAATTATTCAAGCTTGGGTAAAAGCGTATGATGAAATTGCTGATGCGTTTATTGGTTTAGAGAAAGAAGTATATAACCAAATGGCATGGGAAGGTTTTAAACCGTTTGAAGTTACGCAAATTACGAAGGAAACAGAATTAATTAAATCATATACCGTTAAATCCGACAAAATAGATTTGAGTCAATTTGTACCTGGTCAGTACATCACTGTAGACATTTCTAGCGATAAATTACCATATCAAGCTAAAAGACATTATTCGATTGTCGATGGCGGCACGGATTTCTTAACTTTTGGTGTCAGAAGAGACGTGACAGAAACACATGAAGGTGAAGTATCAACGATTTTACATGATGAAGTATCTGTTGGTGACACATTAAATTTATCTGCACCCGTTGGCGGTTTTAAATTGGAAAATAAATCGGCTAAACAATTGTTTTTAGGTTCTGGCGTAGGTGTCACACCACTTGTTTCAATGTATGATGAAGCAATTAAAGCTGGCACGCCTGCGATATTCTTACAAGCAACATCAAATGCGGAAAATGTCGCTTTTGAAGAAAAATTAAATCAAATAACTGAGCAATCAGATTATGCTACTTTTATTAAGCATTTTCGCGATAGTGACGGATTTATTGAAACGGAGCAATTGAGCGAGTATGTAGATGAAAATACTGAGGTGTACGTATGTGGAGGAAATTCATTCCTGAAAGCGATGATTGCTGAATTACAATCGTTGAATATTTCAATGGATCATGTTCATTTTGAAACATTCATTCCAAGACTAAGCTTTTCTGTTTAATTAGTGCGTATAAAATAAAAAATTACTAAATACCAACAAGCATTCAAATGTTTGTTGGTATTTTTGGTTTTAAATTAGAATTATTATAAAAATTTTAAATTTTTTCAAAAAATATAGAAATACTATAAAACCGCATGTTTGAGCGATATTGCAAGCAGTAGATTATTATAATTATTTTTTTAAAATAATTATTGAAAAACGTTTTTAAATAGGTTTATAAAGCGATTTCATTTGATATAATTAGTAGAATTTTAACATTTTGAATTATTAAAAGATGAACTTGACATAAAAAATTTCAGTGGGTAAAGTGTTTAACATAATTATTTTCGAATAATTCTAAAAATAAATGTAACGTGAACTTTTAATCAACGCACATTAAAAGAAAAGGGGATGACCCATTCATGTCAGAAGCAAAAATTACGTATGAGAACTTTAAGCCAAACGCTTTTGATACATTAGATATCACAGATGAAACGAAAGGCGCTCGTGAGGTAATCGCATGGGCATACGAAACATACGGCGATTCTATTATATATTCATGTAGCTTTGGTGCTGAAGGTATGATTTTAATTGATTTAATTTACAGTGTGAAAAAAGATGCTGAAATTGTATTCTTAGATACAAACCTTCATTTCCAAGAGACATATGATTTAATAGATCGTGTTAAAGCACGTTATCCAGAATTGAATATAAAACTTAAACAGCCAGATCTTACTTTAGAAGAACAGGCGGATCAATTTAATCCAGCACTCTGGAAGAATGATCCAAATCAATGTTGTTACATTCGTAAAATTAAACCACTAGAAGAAGTGTTGTCTGGCGCGACAGCTTGGGTTTCAGGATTAAGAAGAGAGCAATCACCAAGTCGTCAATCTACTAATTTTATTAATAAAGATGAGCGATTTAAGTCTGTTAAAGTGTGTCCACTAATCCATTGGACGTGGGACGATGTATGGGCATATATCAAAAAATATGATTTACATTATAACGAATTACATGATTTTAATTATCCGAGTATTGGTTGTATCCCGTGTACAGCAGCTGTGTCAGGTTCAGGAGACTCAAGAGCAGGCAGATGGAGTAATTCTACCAAAACAGAATGTGGTCTTCATACCACTAATAAACCATAACTGAGGTTAGAAATTTTTTTGTACCAATACCCTAGTATTCGTATCGGGTATATAAAGAATCATACCATTGAATATTGTGTTATTTTAAAATATTTCCCTATTAATTAGTATTTGAAAATTAATAGGGAAAGTAAAGAAATAAAAAAATTAAATATTCATGGCTTTAAAAATAAAAATTGAGGTGAACGCATTGTGAATTTATCAGTATCAAATAGCCCTTTTGACGCGGAACAGGCGGCGCAATTAAATCAAATTTTTCAAACATTAACAGCAGAACAACAAATTTGGCTAAGCGGCTATCTTACGGCACAACAAACCACGCAAGAATCAGCATCTGAGGTGCCACAACAAGTAGCAGAATATGTATTGAATTCTGAATCAGAAACAGAAGTGAATAATCGTCACATCACCGTCGTTTATGGCTCCGAAACAGGTAACGCACAGAGTTTAGCTGAAATATTTGCCGACCGTCTTGTCGAACAAAACCATACTGTGAAATTAACAGCGATGGACGAATTTAAACCAAAAGAATTGAAAAAAGTAGAGGATTTATTTGTCATTACTGCAACACATGGTGAAGGTGATCCTCCAGACAATGCACTTACATTCCATGAATTTATACATAGTCGTAAGGCACCGAAACTAGAAAATGTAAGGTTCTCAGTATTAGCTTTAGGTGACGAATCGTATGAATATTTCTGCCAAACTGGTAAGGATTTTGATGCTAGATTACTAGAGTTAGGTGCTGAGCAGTTAGCTGAAAGACAAGATTGTGATTTAGATTTTGATGAATTAGCAGAAAAATGGATGAATACCAATATTGAAATAATAAATCAATCTTCTGGTAATGAGCCAACAGTGACATCTACTGAAACTGTACAATCAGCAAAAGAAAAACGTTATACCAAAGCAAACCCATATCAAGCTGAAGTGTTAGAAAATATTAACCTCAATGGCAGAGGATCTAACAAAGAAGTTAGACACATTGAGTTGTTATTAGACAACTATGGAGAATCATTTGAACCTGGAGATTGTGTCGTAGTCTTACCTCAAAACGATCCAGAGATAGTGTCATTATTAACCGAGACATTAGGCTGGGACAAAGATACAGAGGTAACTATTAATGACGATGGTGATACATTAACTTTAGAAAAAGCATTAACAGAACACTTTGAAGTTACAAAATTAACGAAACCATTATTACAAAAAGCAGCTGAGTTATTTGGAAATACCGAATTACTTGCACAGGTAGAAGATGCTGAGTGGATACAACAATACATTGATGGCCGTGATGTTATCGACCTATTAAATGCATTCCCAGCAACAAATTTAAGTCCTGGAAACTTATATAAATTCCTAAGAAAATTACCACCAAGAGAATATTCTATAGCAAGTAGTTACGAAGCAACGCCTGATGAGGTTCATATAACTGTTGGCGCAGTTAGATACGAAGCACATGAACGAGCTCGTAATGGTGTGTGTTCAGTACAATTAGCTGAACGTGTACAACCGGGAGATACAATTCCAATATATTTAAAGAAAAATCCAAATTTCAAATTCCCATTTGACGAAACAACACCTGTAATAATGATTGGTCCTGGTACAGGCGTAGCGCCGTTTAGATCATATTTACAAGAACGTGAAGAGTTAGGGTTATCTGGTAATACATGGCTATTCTTTGGTGAACAATATTTCACTACAGACTTTTTATATCAAACGGAATGGCAAGCATGGTTAAAAGACGAAACACTATCAAAATTAGACGTGGCTTTTTCACGTGATACTGATGAAAAAGTATATGTTCAACACCGCATTGCAGAGCAAAGCGAAGCGTTTTATAAATGGTTGATAGATGGCGCTGCCCTATATGTTTGTGGTGACGAAAAAAATATGGCAAAAGATGTACATGAAACCATACGTTATGTTTTGGAACAAGAAGGTGGCATGTCTGAAACAGATGCAGAAGCGTATCTTACTCAAATGAAAAAAGACAAACGTTATCAAAGAGATGTTTATTAAGAGAGGGATGATGATATGGCTGAAACAAAAGTGAATTTTTCAGACAAACTCGATGAAATGGAACGTATTAAAACAGACAGTGATTATCTTCGTGGTTCGATTGTCGAAGGTTTAGCAGATAGAGTGACAGGTGCAATCGCTGAAGAAGACACGAAACTATTAAAATTCCATGGTAGTTACATGCAAGACGATAGAGATATTCGTGATGAACGTAGAAAACAAAAGTTAGAGCCTGCTTATAGCTTTATGATTAGAGTGCGTGCGCCAGGCGGTGCTTCGACAGCAGATCAATGGATTGCGATGGATGATATCGCAAACACCTATGCGAATAACACAATAAAATTAACAACAAGACAAGCATTTCAATTTCATGGCATTTTAAAACATAACTTAAAACAAACGATGAAAGACATCAATCAATCGTTACTAGATACACTCGCAGCATGTGGAGACGTGAATCGTAACGTGATGTGCAACCCTAATCCCTACCAATCCGATGTGCATAGTGAAGTTAATCGAATCGCAAGCGATATTAGTCGACACCTTTCGCCTAAGACACAGGCATATCATGAGATTTGGTTAGATGGTGAAAAAGTTTTGGATACAAGTGATGAAGAGCCTGAGCCAATCTATGGTAAAACATATCTTCCACGTAAATTTAAGATTGGTATAGCGGTGCCTCCATCAAATGATATAGATGTGTACTCTCAAGATATCGGCTTGATTGCCATTTTAGAAAACGATGAACTTGTTGGATTCAATATTACTGTCGGTGGTGGCATGGGCATGAAACATGGTGATACGGCCACATACCCACAAGTCGGACGTCTTATCGGATACTTCCCGAAAGAAGAAGTCGTAGATGTCTGTGAAAAGATATTAACCGTTCAAAGAGATTATGGTAATCGTGAAGTACGTACGAATGCCCGCTTTAAATATACGGTAGATAGACTTGGTGTTGATTGGATTAAAAATGAAATCAATAACCGTTTAGGTTGGAAATTAGAAGAGTCACGTCCATATCACTTTGATGACAATGGCGACCGCTATGGTTGGACAGAAGGCAGTGGCCAATGGCACTACACATTATTTGTTCAAAATGGGCGCGTCAAAGACACTGAAGAATATAAATTAAAAACTGCATTAAGAAACATAGCAGAAATTCATACAGGTGATTTTAGGTTAACGCCCAACCAGAACTTAGTCATTGCTAATGTGTCTGCAGATAAAAAACCCGAAATCGAAAAAATTATCGCTGAGTATGGCATTACAGATGGTGAAAATTATACAGGTCTGAGACGAAATTCTATGGCTTGTGTGGCATTCCCAACATGTGGTCTAGCCATGGCAGAATCAGAAAGATACCTACCTTCTCTCATTAGTAAAATTGAAAACTTACTTGATGAAGCGGGATTAAACGAAGAAGAAATTACGATTAGAATGACTGGATGTCCAAATGGTTGTGCGAGACCAGCATTAGCAGAAATTGCTTTTATTGGTAAAGGTCCAGGCAAATATAATATGTATTTGGGTGGAGGATTTACAGGCGATAGATTAAATAAAATCTACAAAGAAAATATTGGTGAAGCCGAAATATTAGAAAATTTAAAACCAATACTAATCCAATATGCAAAAGAAAGAACTGAAGGAGAGCATTTCGGAGATTTCGTTGTACGTGCAGGAATTGTTGAAGAAGTAAGAGATGGACAGACGTTCCATAGTTAAAATTTGAGAAAGTGGTGACAGGATGGGCAAAGTATTTTTAGTAGGCGCAGGGCCTGGAGATCCTGATCTGATTACAGTCAAAGGATTAAAAGCAATTGAACAAGCAGATGTAATCTTGTATGACCGATTGGTGAATAAAGAATTGTTAACTCATGCATCACCCACAGCAAAATTTATGTACTGTGGTAAAGATCCTAATCGCCATTCGTTGCCACAAGAAGACACGAATAAATTACTCGTGAATTTAGCTAAAAAAGGACAAGTAGTAACAAGGTTAAAAGGTGGCGATCCTTTTATCTTTGGTAGAGGTGGAGAAGAAGCGGAAATATTAGCTGAGCACCATGTTCCATTTGAAATTGTCCCTGGCATAACTTCTGGCGTAGCGGCACCAGCATACGCAGGTATCCCAGTAACACATCGTGACTATAGTTCATCCGTAGCATTTGTTACAGGTGTTATTAATAAAAATATAGATAAAGATAGTTATTGGAAGCACCTTGCCCTAGGGCCAGAAACACTATGTATTTATATGGGTGTTAAAAAATTACCTGAAATTAGTGAGTTGTTAATCAAACATGGTCGCGCTACTGATACCCCTGTTGCTCTAGTACGTTTAGGAACTTCAGAATTTCAAAAGACTGTGGTAGGGACGTTATCAAATATTGTGGAAATAGCAAAAGACATTGAAAACCCTGCAATGATCGTTGTCGGTGAAGTGGTCAAATTAAGAGAGCGTATTAGCTGGTTTGAAGAGATGCCAGTTGAATCAGCAGTAGCGAAACTAACACATCAATAACATAGAACGAGTGTTATTGAGAGCGCTAGAAACGGAGGGGTAAGTATGCGAGGCGTCTTATATGTAAGTCACGGTAGTAGAGTACCCGATGCTGTCAATGAAGCTAAAGCATTTATTGATTTAGTAAAAGTACAAGTTGATGTGGCCCTGCAAGAGACCTGTTTTTTAGAATTAACAAGCCCAGACTTATCACAAGGATTCCAACGCTTAGTTGATAAAGGCGCAACTGAAATTTCAGTGATACCTGTATTGTTATTAAGCGCTGGTCACTATTTCAAGGACATTCCAGCAGAAATTGAACGTAATCAACAAAAACATCCCAGCGTCCATGTTACTTATGGTGAACCTTTAGGCGTGCAACCAAGATTGACTGAAATTTTAAAACAGAGGATTGAAGCATCAGGTGTTACGCCAAAAGGCGATGCCAAAGTGCTCATCATTGGTAGAGGTAGTTATAACCCACAAACTCAAATAGATGTAGAGACAATTAAGTCTCAATTGCAGGAGCAAACTGGATTTAGTGATATCGAAACATGTTATTTAGCTGCTTGTAAGCCTTCCTTTGAAGAAGCTTTGCATAATGCTGTTCATTCAGAATGTTCACAAATCTATATTGTGCCTTATATATGGTTTACAGGCATACTAGATCAACAGATTTCTAAGAAAGTTGTTGAATATGGGAATGCCAAAGAGATTATACTCTGTAAACGGTTAGGTAATCATAAACATTTGCAAGATGCATTAAAAGAACGTGTTGAAGAGACTTTTGAATATGTGACTCAGTAATTCAATCTAAGAAAGAAGTGATGTTATGCCATTTATACCACTTATGATAGATATTTCTCAAAAGCAAATTGTTGTCGTTGGTGGTGGCAAAGTTGCTGAACGTAGAGTTAGTACTTTAGTGCATTATGCGACAGACATTCACATCATTAGCCCTACGATTTCCGAGCATTTACGTCACATGGTTGATCAAAACGGCGTACATTGGCATGCAAAATCATTCGAAGCAAAAGATATAAAACAGGCGGATTTGATCATCGTTGCAACCAATAGTAGCGAAGTTAACCAACAAATTCTAGCTTCAAAACCTCAGCATGCATTTATTAATATGACATCCGATGCCGAGAAAGGTGATGTTGTATTTCCAAGTATATTGCGTCGCGGAAAGTTGACACTGAGTATTTCTACTAATGGTGCTAGCCCTAAGCTAACAGCACAAATTTTATCAGAATTCAAAGAACGTTTTGATAGTAGTTATGAAGACTATGTTGATTTTTTATATGAATGTAGACAACAGATTAAGCAAACACAATTGTCTATGAGCCAAAAAGAAGATTTTTTGAAAATGGCTTTAACTCAGCCATATAGAGAGAAAAATAAGCAACTTGAAATGATAAAAAGGCTTGAATCAATGAAGTAGAGTCGGAAGGAGTACGACGCATGAATAAACTATTTATATTTGCACTTGCAGGTTTTCTTGCACAATTAATTGATGGCTCACTTGGAATGGGCTTTGGCGCCTCTTCCTCATCTATACTATTAACATTTGGCGTAGCGCCAGCTATCGTTTCTGCAACCATACATTTTTCAGAAATTGCGACAACAGCTGCTTCTGGTACATCACATTGGAAGTTTGATAATGTACACAAGCCAACGATGATTAAATTGGCACTTCCAGGTGCTGTAACGGCTTTTATAGGTGCAGCATTTTTGAGCCATATTCACAGTGAATTTATCAAACCATTTATCGCGATATTTTTATTAACGATGGGCTTTTACATTTTATATCAATTTTTATATAAACGAAATAAACACGAAATTAAAGAACCTTCAAGCATTGGGAAATATTCGATGATTCCACAAGGCGCAGTTGCAGGTTTTCTAGATTCTGTTGGTGGTGGCGGCTGGGGACCGGTTAATACGCCATTGTTATTAGCCCAGAAAAAATTAGAACCAAGATATGCAATAGGTACAGTTTCAGCGAGTGAATTTTTTGTAACTGTTTCAGCTTCTATTAGTTTCATTATCTTTTTAGGATGGAGCCAAATTAACTGGGGCTTAGTAATTGCATTAAGTGTTGGTGGTTTAATAGCAGCACCATTTGCAGCTTATTTAGTTAAGATTTTACCTATGAATATTTTAGCTGTTTGTGTCAGTGGATTAATAATTTTTACAAATAGTAGTTCTTTATTAAGTGTATTTGAAGCTAGTCCCATAGTTTCAATGTCTGTAAAAATAGCGTTAATCGTTATTTGGATTGGTTTATTATTCTTCACTTTATATCAAAATAAGAAATTACCATTTATCTTCACTAAAAATAATACAAATGTCAACGCGCATGAAGTAGATTAAAAAAGGAGTTTTTCAATTGCCATTAACTAAAGAAATTAAAGAAAATACAATTCAACCACATGGTGGAACATTAATCAATAGAGAAGCAGATACAAGTTTAAAAGAGGAGTTGCTAACAGTAGTAGATTCGTTACCGGCTATTACATTAAATCCATGGAGTTTATCAGATTTAGAACTTATTGGTATCGGTGGTTTTAGTCCGTTAACAGGGTTTATGAATGAAGTAGACTATACTGAAGTAGTAGAGAACTTGCATTTGAGTAATGGTTTAGTATGGAGTATCCCAATCACTTTACCGGTGACTGAGGATAAAGCTAATGAACTTGAAATAGGTTCGCGCATCGCTTTATATGGCGAAGACAATCATTTATACGGCGTTCTTGAACTAGAAGAGAAGTATACTTATGACAAAGAGAAAGAAGCGCAATTTGTATATGGAACAACAGATGTAGAACATCCAGGTGTAGCAAAAGTTTATGAAAAAGGTAGTGTATATTTAGCTGGACCGATTCATTTATTAGATAGACCTAAACATGATGATTTTGTAGATTACCATTTAGATCCAGCAGAAACGAGACAACTATTCTACGATTTAAATTGGAAGACAATTGTTGGTTTCCAAACACGTAATCCAGTACACCGTGCACATGAATATATTCAGAAAGCCGCATTAGAGTCGGTAGATGGACTTCTATTAAATCCTTTAGTAGGAGAAACGAAATCTGATGATATTCCAGCCGAAGTACGAATGGAAAGTTACGAAGTTATTCTCGAAAATTATTACCCAGAAAATAGAACACGCTTAGTAATCTATCCAGCAGCAATGCGCTATGCGGGACCAAGAGAAGCGATATTACATGCGACAGTCCGTAAAAATTATGGCTGTACCCACTTTATTGTTGGTCGTGATCATGCTGGCGTGGGTGATTATTATGGTACATATGAAGCGCAAGAATTAATTGCACAATATGAAGCAGAGTTAGGAATACAGATTTTGAAGTTTGAGCACGCTTTCTACTGTAAATCTTGTGAAAATATGGCAACAGCGAAGACATGTCCACATGATGCTTCATCACACTTGCATCTAAGTGGTACAAAAGTCCGTGAAAAATTAAAAAAAGGTGAATCATTACCTAAAGAATTTTCAAGACCTGAAGTAGCAGCAGTACTTATTAAAGGTTTACAAGAAAAATAATTTTAAAGGAGCTTGGTCATGACTACTTCAAAAAATATTACTTGGCATGCGTCAGAAGTAACTAAAGAAGAAAGACAACAACGTAAAAATCATAAAAGTACAGTCATTTGGTTTACCGGATTATCAGGGTCAGGTAAATCGACAATTTCTGTAGCATTGGAAAAAGCTTTATATAATCAACAAGTTCATACTTATCGTTTAGATGGAGATAATGTGAGACATGGTCTAAATAAAAATCTCGGATTTAGTCCAGACGATCGTACGGAAAATATTCGTCGTATCGGTGAAGTGAGTAAACTTATGGTTGACGCTGGATTAGTGACCGTGACGGCGTTTATTTCACCTTATCAAGCAGATCGAGAAGTGGTCCGTGAACTATTAGCAGAAGATGAATTTATAGAGGTTTACACTTCATGTAGCCTAGATGAATGTGAATCAAGAGACCCTAAAGGATTATATAAAAAAGCACGTAATGGTGAGATTCAAGGATTTACAGGTATAAATGCACCGTATGAAGAACCGCAAAATCCAGAAATTGTAATAGATACAGAGCAATATAGTGTGGAAGAGGCAGTCGCTCAAATTATCGATTATTTAAAAACACATCAATATATTTAATTTGTAAAGCGTACAAATTTCAGTCTTACAAGCTAAGCTTGGCTTAGCATTATGTGCTTAGTAGCTTAACAACGCAATAAAGATTTCAAAATAAGACTTATGTATAACTGTAAAAGGGGAAGATGGGATGGCCATATTAAATATTATTGCATATACTTTAATTATAATCTTTATTATAGTTATTGTTATAGGTGTGTTGCTTGTTAATAAGGGACAAAGTAGAAAATATTTCATGATTGAATTGAAAATCATCGTCATCTTACTTTGTATATGCTTTTTAGGTTTAGGCATTTCATTAGTTACTATAGGCTACTTAGGGGGCGTGTAGTAATGCTAACGCTTTATATGTTATACATATAAAAATTGCTTTAATTTATTTGTTTTTACACAATTACAATACTGTCGACTGAGTCTGAAGGCTTGTTGGCAGTATTTTTATTTTGAATTATGCTGTTTAGTAATGTAATGACATAAATTAGAATACATGTTATATTGTGTGATTTTATTCAAAATAAATCCCCTTTTATTATATGCGTTTATAGTATTGTGTTTAACGTCGTGATATAGTGTATAGATAAAATTTTTAAAAAATCTTTTTGTTTCCGTATTAAAAATTAATGGTGACATTTGAGAGGTAAGGCAGGTAAGGCATATATGAATAAAACTATACAGGATATCCCAAAAGTTGAATTACATTGCCATCTAGATGGTTCTACTAGTGTTGAGTTGATTAGACAATTAGCGATGGAGCAAGGCATCGATTTAAACGAAGAGCATCTATTTGTGAGTAGTAATTGTGAGAGTTTAGATGAATATTTGCAATGTTTTGATGAAATATTAAAAGTTTTACAGACACATGATGCTTTAACAAGAGCAGTTGTCGATGTTGCGCAACAGGCGAAACGGGATAATGTGAAATATATTGAAATTAGGTTCGCACCACGATTTCATATGGACTTAGGGTTAACATTAACTGAAGTGTTAGAAGCAGTTGAATTAGGTGTGAAAGAAGCTATTAACACGTTGGATATCCAAGTTAACTTATTAGTTTGTGCAATGCGACAGCATGCATCCGAAGTCAATAAAGCACTTTTCGATTTTATTCAAAAATACGATAGTAAAGTCATCAGTGGTATTGATTTCGCTGGTCCTGAGGCAGCTTTCCCACCTAATGATATAGCCTCGCCTATTCAATATGCCTTAGATCAAGGCTTCAACCTCACGTTGCATGCAGGTGAATGTGGTTGTATGCAAAACGTGGTAGAGTCTATCAAATTAGGGGCAAAGCGCATTGGACATGGCGTGGCTATCAATCAAGAAGAAGAAGCCTTACAGTTTGTAAAATCACAGGATGTATTATTAGAGATGTGTCCTAAAAGTAATATTCAGACAAAAGCGATTGCAGATTTAAAAGAATTAAACATTCCTTATTTGTTAGAACAAGATATTCCATTTCTTATAAATACTGATAATAGAACGGTTACTCAAACTTCCTTGAATGAAGAGTATGAATTATTAGTGAATAATAAAATGATTACGTTTGAACAAATTGAATACATTAATCAACGCGCGATTAACTATACTTTTTTATCAGATATAGAAAAATTGTCACTAAAAGCAAAATTCCATTTTTAAATATATGACAAACACTTAAACAATTATGAATTTATTTGATACTACTGATTTCAGAGTCAAGGACAACCGTCATCTATTCTCTAGATAATTAAAAACCCGTGACATTAATTTATGTCTCGGGATTTCTTTTTGTTAATATAAAATTCTATGGTTTGACGCCTGTAGCTATAAATAAGCTTGCATCTTGCTTCATAAATATTTTTTCACCACTATAAAAAGTATTAATCTGTGGGCTTATTAGACCTAATTCATTAAAGACATTCATGATATCTGTATGTTTAAAGCCATTATACACTTTAGGATGATAAATATTTTCGTTTTTATCAAAATCAACAAGTATTATCATACCTCCGCTATTGAGATGATTAAAAAGCTTTTGTAATAATAATTGATAGTTACCACTGTGCAGTAAGACTAAAGAGAGCACAATAACATCATAATTTTTGTGATTGAGTATTGTTTCGTCTAAAAGTACGTCGCCTACCAATGTTTTAATAGAACTTTGGTTTGAAGCTGATAGCTTATGTTCAAAAATATCTACCATTTGTGGGGAAGCGTCCATGAGCGTAACTGCTTCGAAATAATCTGCAATATTTAAAGTTATAAGACCTGTTCCGCCACCATAATCTAACAGAGTTTGATAGTTTGTATCTTTAAGTTGTTGTGTTATTGCTTGGGTAATAATGTGAGCGAGGTGTATTCTTTCTGGTCCATCGTATTTTTGTGCAATTTGGTCAAAACGATCTTTGTTCAAATAAAAGCTCCTTCATTTATAAGTAGATTTGAAGATACTTTCTACTTATAAGGTTATTATAGATACTTTAAGTCTTTAATTGATTTTAGCATAGTATTTCATATTTCTCAATTTTTTTATTTAGTGTATAAAGACTTTTTAAAAGAGCATCGGTGAGATGCTTTTATGTGTAAATATATCAATTATAGATAAATATATAATAAATGAATAGAAATTAAAGATTCAAATATTAGTAATTCAAATTAGATAAGCCTAAAGTATGATTGAGGTGATATTAAATTTGTGTTTTACTATATTCTGACAGTCATAATGAGGTGCAGACATGAAACGATTTTTAACTTACATACGTAAACACATTAAGGAATTAGATTATATTTTAATTATAAGTTTTTTGTTACTGGGCATTTTAGGCGTAATAATGGTCTACAGTGCGAGTATGGTGCCAGCTTCTAAAGGTTCTCTTACAGGTGGCGTACCCATTGAGAGTAATCATTTTATGAAAAGGCAATTTCTCTTTGTAGTAATTGGATTTTTAGTCATTATTTTTATCGGCGCTTTTATCAATATTAATGTGTTAAAAAAAAGCAACATACAAAAACTTATAATTATAGGTACTTTATGTTTACTACTCATTACAGTATTGATTGGGAAAGAAATTAACGGTTCGAGAAACTGGATTAACTTAGGATTGTTCAGCTTACAATCTTCGGAATTTTTAAAGTTAGCTTCAATTTTTTATCTATCATACATAATTAACAGACGTATTTCGAGTTCTCAAGATTATTATTTAAAACACATGATTCCTCCGTTAGGTGTACTAGGTATTGGTTTACTACTTGTGTTGATGCAAGGGGACCTAGGTGGCACACTGCTTACAGTGGCTATAATTGCTTCTATACTTATCTACTCAGATATAAAAAATAAAATTAAACTTCAAATTATGATGATTACGACGGTTCCAATAGTATTTTATATTATTTATACACTAATATTTGATTCAAAAAATTTATATAGATTAAAAAGAATCAAGGTTATGTTAGATCCATTTAAATATGAAAGTGGAGATGGTTACCAATTAACTGGGGCGCTAACTTCTATAGGAAATGGTGGTTTAACTGGTAAAGGATTAGGTAATGGTATTGCAAAATTAGGATACTTACCAGAACCACATACGGATTTTATATTCACTGTAATAGCAGAAGAATTGGGTTTAATCGGTGTATTATGCACATTAATGGTTTATGGAGTTATTTTATTTAAAGGACTAATATATGCGAATAAAACAACAAATCAATTTTATAAGTTAATTTGTGTAGGTGTTGTAAGTTATTTATTTATGCAAGTATTTATCAACCTTGCGGGTGTATCAGGAATTATCCCGTTAACAGGCGTCACATTACCGTTATTAAGTTATGGTGGTTCATCGATGTTAAGTATAAGTATTGCGTTTGGTGCACTGCTTGCAGTAGCTCGAAATATTAAAAAAGAAAGGAAAGGCTATTAAATGAAAAATTATTTGAATATGATTTTAGTCAGCATATGTTTTATGCTCTTAGTTTTATGTATACATACAGGTTTAACGAATGGTTTAGACGCTTTTGTTTATCACTGGTTACATGAATTGATAACAGCCGATATACTAGTTCATTATTTGTCTTTCATTTCTGCGATATTTTCTCCTTTCAATTGTTTGGTTATGGTGCTATTAATATTACTTGTGTTGTTTTTCTATAATAGGGTTAAATTTTGGTGGTATGGTTTTTGGTGTTTTAGTGTATTTGCGATAGGGACATTTCTAAAGTATGTTATTCAACGCCCAAGACCGAGTATAGATATAGATGGTTATAGTTTTCCAAGTATGCATGTTTTAAGCGTTTGTTTATTAGTGAGTCTCATCTTATTATTAAAAAGCAGCAAAGTTTTATCGGTAATCAGTGTATTATTAGTTATTTCTATTATGGTTTCTAGAATATATCTACAAGCGCACTATTTTACAGATACATTAGGAAGCTTGCTTGTCCTATATATTATGCTTCAATCAATATATATCGGTAGAGAACCTAAAGCTATAAAAGCAAATAATTGAGAAATGAAGTTTTAAAGTTTAAACCTTTAAAACTTCAGCACATCATATAGTGATTAACTAAATTAAAAAAGTATTATGAACATAATGGGGGCAAATATAAAAAATCATTTTAACACTTTGATTTCTTATATTGCCCCCATTTTTTATTATTCTTCATTAACTTTATTTATAATTTCAGTAGCATTTAAATTTAAGATATTACTAGTAACCACTTTATCAATATCTCTGTTAAATAAAGTGCGTAGTTTTTCTATTTCTTCTTTCTCTCCTGCTAAATAAATTTGTTTCCATCCATTTCTTTTAGCATTTATTTCTACAGTAGAAGCTAAATTCTTGAGCCAACGTTCTTGGTTTGCTTTGACCCTTTCTTTAAACTCATCTCTTTTTGAGCCGCCTTGTGTAAAGTCGTCACCTTGTGGGCCTTGATGTTCACGCCAATCATCTGTATCTATATCTAAAATAAAGTCTTTTTCGTTAATGATGGTGCCTATTTCTGTTTCAATTAAACGTGCTTTGTCTTGTTGTAAAACTAATATACCGGTATAAGGATAGTTTCCTTGTAATGATTTCAATTGGTCTAATTTAGGTTGATCCCCCCAATTAAACTCAGTATCTAAGGAAATATGAGTTAATTTTTTAAATAATAATGATTCATCTGCAGTTAAAAATAGGATAAGGCCTCTTTTTAACTCAGGTTCTACATTATGAATTTCTGTTTCAACCTTTTTAATGATTTCTTTTGCTTGGTTTTTTTCCTCATGATCATCACTGTGTTTAGTTCTATAAGCTAAATCTTTTAGCGCATTTTTTAATTCAATTTTCCATTTTGTACCTTGATCAGGATGTGTATTTAAATAAATTGAAAATACTTTTTGATTTTCTGCGTTACCATCATATTTTTCTAAGTTATTAATTTCTTCTTTTAAAAGCATTACACTTCACCTCTTAAAATCATAATATATTATTTAATTTCCTAAATTATAAGTTTTAAACCTATTGATATTATATAAGCTAATAATAGCCGTTTTAAAAATAGAATTTATAAATATAATAATCAGGAAATATTTGTAACGCTTACATATTAAGAATATAATAAACATAATTTTAAAGGGGTTGATAAAAATTGAAAGCAAATAAGAGTTTGATATTTATTTTAGGGGCACTTGGCGGATTGTTATACGGTTATGATAATGGTGTGATTTCAGGCGCATTGCTCTTTATAAATGATGATATTCCATTAAATAGTTTCACAGAAGGGCTTGTAGTTTCATCCATGCTTATAGGTGCGATTATTGGTTCTGGTAGTAGCGGACCTTTATCAGATAGAATTGGAAGAAGACGTTTGGTATTAATTATTGCCATCATTTATATTATTGGGTCATTAATATTAGCGGTTGCACAAAACATGCCAACTCTTGTCTTTGGACGCCTTATTATTGGTCTAGCTGTCGGTGGTTCGATGGCAACAGTACCTGTATACTTATCAGAAATGGCTCCAACGGCTTATCGTGGTTCGCTTGGTTCATTGAATCAATTAATGATTACAATTGGTATATTAGCAGCATATCTTGTAAATTATGCTTTTGCAGATATAGAAGGATGGCGTTGGATGTTAGGTTTAGCAGTTGTTCCGTCTGTAATCTTATTAGTTGGTATAGCATTTATGCCTGAAAGTCCAAGGTGGTTATTGGAACATAGAAATGAAAAAGCAGCAAGAAATGTTATGAGCATTACATTTAATGATAATAATGAAATTAATACAGAAATTAAAGAGATGAAAGAACTATCAGCAATTTCAGAATCAACTTGGACTATTTTAAAATCTCCTTGGTTAAGGCCAACATTAATAATTGGATGTATTTTTGCATTATTCCAACAAATCATAGGTATTAATGCGATTATATTTTATGCACCCACTATTTTTAGTAAAGCAGGGTTAGGTGAAGCAACATCTATTTTAGGAACGGTAGGAATTGGGACGATTAATGTACTTGTAACAATTATAGCCGTATTTATAGCTGATAAAGTTGATCGTAAGAAATTATTGATAACAGGGAATATTGGAATGGTGATTTCGTTACTTGTTATGGCGGTTTTAATATGGACGATTGGTATCGCATCATCAGCAGGTATTATTATCGTGTGCTTATCACTATTTATTGTATTCTTTGGTTTAACTTGGGGGCCAATACTTTGGGTTATGTTGCCAGAAATGTTCCCGATGCGTGCGCGTGGTGCAGCTACTGGTTTAGCAACGCTTGTATTAAATTTCGGTACATTACTTGTTGCGCAATTATTTCCAGTGTTAAATAACGCACTAAGTACAGAATGGGTATTCTTGATTTTTGCAGTTATTGGTGTATTTGCGATGTACTTTGTAATAAAATACTTGCCAGAAACGCGAGGACGGAGTTTAGAAGAAATTGAATATGATTTAAGAGAGCGGACATCTGGAAACGAAACAATAAAATACAATGGTTAGAATAAACATATACACAATTATTCGTAGTTATAAGCCATACTTTTATAAAATAATCACTTTCAAACAGATTTAATTTGATGAATAGAAAATTGATAAAAATGGGTGATACGATGGTTATTCTAAAAATTGAGAATTTAACAAAAAAATTTGGTGATTTCTATGCGTTAAATGGTGTGAATATGGAATTAAACGCAGGGGAGATTTACGGCTTTATCGGTCCAAATGGTGCAGGGAAATCTACTACGATCAAGTCTATATTAGGCTTGTTGAAACCAACACAAGGCTTAATTGAAGTGTTTGGGAAAGATGCAATGGCTGAAGCTGTTGAGGTTCACAAAGATATTGCATTTGTACCAGGAGATGTTAATCTGTGGCCAAACTTGACTGGTGGTGAAATTATAGATTTCTTTTTACATTTACATCCTAATGCTAACCATGAAAAGAAAAAGGATTTGATTAAACGTTTCGAGTTAGACATTACCAAAAAATGTAGCGCTTATTCAACGGGCAATCGTCAAAAAGTAGCCTTGATTACTGCTTTTAGTATAGATGCAAGTTTGTATATATTAGATGAGCCTACTTCAGGTCTAGATCCACTTATGGAAGACATATTCCAAGAATGTGTAAGAGCTGTTAAAAGGAACAACAAAAGTGTATTGCTTTCTAGTCATATTTTAAGTGAGGTAGAAAAATTGTGTGATCGCGTGGGTATTATTCGCAATGGTGAGGTTGTGGAGACGGGAACATTAGAAGAAATGAGGCATTTAACACGCATGCAGTTTATCGTCGAGTCACAACAAAAATTAGAAAATTTATTACAAGTGCATGGTGTTCATAACATTCAGCAAGCGTATTCAACATATCGCTTTGAAGTAGATGCAAATTGTGTATCAGATGTAATTAAATACTTAGGGAAATACGATGTTAAGAAATTGGAATCTATGCCACCAACTTTAGAAGCATTATTCAAACGTCATTATGATAACCATAGTGAAGAGGAGGAATAATTGTGGGGGCATTATTATTCCAAACGCCGAAACTTTTTTATTTTTATTTAAAGCGTAATAAATTCAAAGTTTTTCTATGGCTTACACTTTTAACTATTTTAACATTACTTATCCCACCAGCTTTTGAAAGCATGTATCCTAATGAATCGAAGATGGGACCAATAATAGAAATGTCGAAGAACCCTGCAATGGAAGTTATGCTAGGGCCAGGAGATTTCAACGATGTTAATATTGGTGTATTGTTTGCGCATGAAATGACTTTGTTTACGGGCATTATGGTAGCTATTATGAATATTCTCATTGTAGCTAGAGATACACGTGGGGATGAAGCGGATGGTAGGACAGAAATTTTAAAAGCATTACCAATAGGGAAACATGCACCATTAATTAGTCATTTATTTATGAGTATATTTAGCAATGGTCTGTTAGCTATCTTATTTGTGGTAGGACTTACATGTTTAAATACCAATTCTATAGATTTTTCAGGTGCCTTAGTTTATGGCTTTAGTATGGGTGTCTTCGGTTTAATGTTTAGTGCGTTAACGATGGTTATCGCACAACTTGTATCATCGGGTGGAGAAACGGCGGGTATGAGTATTGCCATTTTGTTATTGATGTATTTAGTTAGGGCTTTTGGTGATATAGCGAATGAACAAATATCAATGTACTCACCTATGGGGTGGTTATCTAGAGTCTATGCTTTTTCAGAAAATAACTGGTGGCCAATTATTACCATGCTCGTTGTGACTGTTTTAATGTATGTTATCGCATTAGCATTAAATCATATTAGAGATATAAATGCTAAGATGCTACCACAATTACCAAGTAGAAAGCGTGCAACGTGGTACATGAAATCGCCACTAGTCTTACAAATAAAATTACAAAAAGCGGGTTTTTGCTATTTTGCTATCGGATTATTCGTACTCGGACTTTCCTATGGGTCTATCTTTGGCGATTTAGATAATTTTTTCAAAGACAATCCATTATTACAATCAATGCTTTCCGATAAAGGTAATAATTATGTTGAACAATTTTTGCCACAATTGATGCTAGTTATGAGCTTAATCAGTACAATACCATCATTGATGTCACTGTTTAAAATTAAAAAGAGTATTGATATGGGTTATGCGATGCTTGTATTAGCAAACACAGTATCACGAATCAATTTTTTATCTAGTTTCTTGATTTTAAGTATTATTAACGCTATAGTTATGATTTTTTTAGCTGCTCTAGGTTTATATGTAGGTCAAGTTTATGCGTTAGAAAACGCAATTGATTTTGGAACGATTATGCAATCAGCAATGGTCTTTATCCCAGCAATATTGGTTTTTGTAGGACTTGGTACTTTGGTTATTGGTTGGGGTATTAAGTTTACAAACGTAGTATATCTTTATTTAGCTTACACCTTTGTAGTAAATTACTTAGGCGTTTTATTAAATGTAAAAGCATGGATGAAAGATATTACACCGTTTAATCATATTCCAAATATACCGGTAGATGACTTTAAATTATTACCATTGGTGATATTAACTATTATTGCAATAATGATGTGTATCATAGGCATTATCGGTTTTAAGCAACGAGATTTATAGTGCTCAGTTGTAAATAATCAGTAAAAAATTAAAAGGCGAATATATGACATCAACATTAATTATTGGTGTTATATACTCGCCTTTATTTGTCTTCTAGTTTATTTGAAGCAAGTTGAATTGAGAAGTTTCAAGGATTATGATGTTAGTTTTTGTATTGTGTGAACCAATTTAACATGTCTTGCTGTTGATTTCGGATTGTATTTTTTATTATTTTTAGCTACATGTTGTAACGATATGTTCATGGATGCTAGACATTAGAATAATAATGAAATTAAGGCTAGGATTGGTAAGCCGCCTTGTTTTAATAAAATAGATTTTTGACTGGTTACGGCGCCATATACCGCAACGATAATCATGTACACTAATATACAAGCAATTAACTCTTTGGCATTGTTTGAAAAGAACAAAGCATATAGTAAGAATACGCCTAAAAGGCCATTGTAAACACCTTGGTTTTTCATAAGTGTTTTTAAATTATCTTGTTGTAGAGCTTGTTTAGTCATTTTAAATAAATTGCTCGTTTTGTCAGAAGTTGTAGCAAAAGTCTGTAAGGCCAGGATATAGAAAAACTCTGCGGCAACTAATAAAACTAAAATAATTGATATGATATTCATATAAATATCTCCTTTAGAAAATAAGTAATTTTTTTATCTTTATGATTATATAGAAATAGCAGTGAAAAATAAATATAAATTATGATTGATTTTTATATTTAAATAGAGTAAATATTTTTGAGTAACGCATAGTCTTAAATAGATCATATTTAAATAAAAGATGACATTATTATTTTTAGCTTTTTTAATCTGTAGTAGCTAAGTATATAGCTAGTAAGCGATCAATGCCTCGAGCTTAATAACCCCCTCTTTAACGTCTCAGTAATGCTGTCAATTCTCCTTCAAACACTTTATCTTCGTATTGGTTAAACGTCGATAATAAAACTGTGAGTAAGCCTTGATCACGCTTTGTGGCCTGTTTATTCAATACTTTAATTTTTGTGTAAAGTTCATCTTCAGGGTATACAGGTTTGATAAATTTAATGTGATTCATATGTGTGCCTGCGATTACGTCCTCACCATATTTACCTGCTTCAATCCATAATTTGAACGAAATGGACAAGGTGTGTATACCTGAAGCAATAATACCATTGAATCTACCTTGTGTAGCTTTTTCTTTATCCAGATGCATATATTGAGGATCGAATTCTTGGGCAAAGTTGATTATATCTTCCTCACTTATCTTATTAGGTGGTGTAGTAAATACATCGTCTATTTCAAATTCATCAAGTTTCATAAATTGTAAATACTCCTCTATTATAGTAATTCATCATTAAGGTGTTCGCCAAACGCTCAAACATTATCTGTGGCAATCTGTTTAGATCTCTTGAAATCTAACTTAAATCGTTTGATTAGGCATTTGGGATATTAATAAAGTCTTGTTGATTCAATGTGACAGGCTCACCTTGTTCATACATTTTTTCTACGTGATATTCTCCCCAATAACATAAAGAAGATAAAATATTACCAAGTGTTTGACCATATTCAGAAAGTTCATATTCTACTTTTGGTGGAACTTGATCATAAACAATACGATTGATAATCCCATCCTTCTCTAATTCACGTAATTGCTGGGTTAACATTTTTTGAGTAATAGTTGGTATCGCTCGTTTTAATGCAGAAGTGCGCATTAAGCCATTATTTTGTAAGTGACATAGAATGACAGGCTTCCATTTACCACCAATGACGTCAATTGTAGCTTCAACACCTATATTATATGTTTTAGTCATATGATTTCCTCCTTATAGGTACTAAAAAGTACCTATATTACTTTAAAGTGCGTACTTCCTCTTCTTACATGTGTGATATATAGTAACACAATCAATATAGTTAAGGAGAGAAAATGAATTATGAAGAAAAATAAATTTGCTATTTTAGCTTTAGCGATGTCAGCTTTCGCTATTGGTATGACGGAGTTTATTAGTGTTGGTTTATTACCATTAATCAAAGATGCATTTAATACAACAATTTCATTAGCTGGTTTAACTGTTTCATTATATGCGGTAGGTGTAACGATTGGTGCGCCATTACTTACTCCGTTAACTAATAAAATGAAACGCAAGCATTTACTCATCGGTATTATGTTAATCTTTATTATCGCAAATGCACTCGC
The DNA here is from genome assembly GCF_043107035.1 of Staphylococcus sp. 231237_7MaSpsaltlick. Taxonomy (NCBI): domain Bacteria; kingdom Bacillati; phylum Bacillota; class Bacilli; order Caryophanales; family Staphylococcaceae; genus Staphylococcus; species Staphylococcus sp. 231237_7MaSpsaltlick. Next base: position 194,033 of record NZ_JBICNX010000002.1, on the reverse strand, counting down.
TGCTTTTGCTACAACTTTAAGTATGTTGTTGGCCATGCGTGTACTGTCAGCATTAATGCATGGAGTGTTTATGTCTATAGCGACTGCGATTGCCAGTGATTTAGTAACGCCAGACAAACGTTCAAGCGCTATTGCAATGATGTTTACGGGATTGACTGTTGCAACTATTACTGGTGTGCCTCTAGGTACATGGATTGGGCAACAATTTGGTTGGGAAACTTCATTTATTACAATTGCGCTAATTGGTTTTATCAGTTTAATCGTTAATGTATTTACTGTGCCTAAAGATCTTAATGAATATGAACAAGTTTCAATATTAGAACAATTAACTGTATTTAAAAACAAAGCTTTAATGATGATTTATTTAATTACAGCATTAGGTTATGGTGGAACATTTGTTGTATATACTTATTTGACGACCATGCTTACAGATGTATTGAATTATAGTGATGACGCCGTTGTAGTTTTATTAGTTATCTATGGTGTGATGGTCGCAATAGGGAATACACTAGGCGGCAAATTAACAAATAATCAGCCCACTAAGGTGCTTATAGGTATATTTTTGGTACAAGCACTAGTCTTATTACTTGTAGGTATAACCGTAACGCATCACGTATTAGGTACATTAATCATATTGCTTATGGGTTTATTTGCTTTTATGAATGTTCCAGGACTACAACTGGTTGTGGTACTTTTTGCTGAACGTAGAAACAAAGCGACGACGAACTTCGCCTCAAGTTTAAACATTGCTTCATTTAATATTGGTATCACATTAGGATCTGTTATTGGTGGGTTTGTACTAAATCATTTTGGTATTACCATGACACCATATTTTGGCTTTGGAATGGTGATTATTGCTAGCGTTATGATATATATTGTTCATAAAAATGAAACAGCAACAGAGCTTAAAACTTCTTAAAATTAAAACTAAGTTAATAAGATACGAAATGAAAATATGTTTGTTTTGGTAATTAATTTCACTAAATTTGATGGAAAATAACTAGAAATTTTATAAAGTGTTATTTTATATTTGAATTAATACTCTTTGGAATTTAAACTTATTAGTGAGTGATATGTTTTAAAATTCAATCGAAAGAAGTGAATGTTCATGAATGTAAAAGAAAAATTATTTGAGAAGTTAGAACAGAAGGAAGTTGAAATGATTCAGCATCGTCGTTATTTGCACCAACATCCTGAATTATCTTTTCAAGAAAATGGTACAGCAAATTACATTAAATCCTTTTATAAGGATAAAGATGTTGTAGTTACACAACCGGTTGCTGAGAGTAATGCAATTATTGTAGAAATCAAAGGGCAATACCCTGGTAATACGATAGGTTTGCGTGCAGATTTTGATGCTTTACCTATACATGAAGAAGCGGACGTTCCTTTTAAATCAACGAACGAAGGTGTAATGCATGCTTGTGGTCATGATGCGCATACTGCTTATTTACTAGGTTTAGCAGACGCACTAATTGATATCAAAGATGAACTACCAGGCACAATTAAAATTATTCATCAACATGCGGAAGAAATGCCTCCAGGCGGCGCACAGCAAATTATGGCATCAGGTGCGTTAAGTGATTTAGACGAGGTATACGGTATTCATGTTGTGCCAGTCGCTGGCCCAGAAGTAATTGGTTATAATACAGGCAATGCTTTTGCTGGAAGCTCAACGTTCACATTAACAATTAAAGGTTTAGGTGGACATGCTGCAAGCCCACATAAGACACACGATGCGTTAGTAGCGGGAACAAATTTTGTAAATACGCTTCAAACAATTGTATCTAGACGTATTGATCCTTCAGAGATGGGGGTTATTACCGTTGGTTCTTTTGATGCACCAGGTGGCGCTAATGTCATTCAAGATAAAGTGACAATTAAAGGTACTGCGCGTTATCTTAATGATGATTTAGAACAATTTATGTATGAAGAAATTGAGAAGGTCGCGAAAAGTGTCGCAGTAGGGTTCGATATTACGTATGACTTAGATTATCAGTTTGGTTATCCAGTCTTATACAACCATCCTGCTCAAACACAAGCGGTAACAGATATTTTATCAACAAGCCAGGGAGACTATTTTAAACATTTAGTTGAAATTCCTGCAGTTTCAGGTTCAGAAGACTTTGCTTATTATTTAAAAGAAATACCAGGCACATTTTTCATTGTAGGTTGTAAGCCAGAACATATGGAAGACCCTTATATGAATCATCATCCTAAATTTGAAGTTAATGAAAATGCACTTTTAGTATCTGCAAAATCATTAGGTGAAATTGCGATTAATAGATTATCTGCTAAAGCTTAATAAAGTTAATATGTCCAGCGCATACTAATTAGCTATGTTGATTATGTATTGTGTTGCAATTTATTATTTTGCAAAATAAAACACTTTCAAAAAGTTCAATGTGCAATGAACTTTTCGAAAGTGTTATTTTTTATCATTTTATATTCATGTTTTAAATTATCAGATCTTATAAGGTTCTACGAGCTGGTCTACTATCGTCAGAAAGTTTAGCTGATAAAATCAACGCAATTACTGAAATACCAGTTGCAACCATGAATGTTACGTTTACACCATGGATGATACCCTCAACGCCATCGCTTGGGTTGGCTGATACAGACATTAATGTGATAAATAATGCTGTACCAATAGCGCCTGCCATTTGTCTGAAAGTATTGTTCATTGCAGTACCATGTGCAATGAGATGATTTGGTAATTGGTTAATGGCTAACGTTGTCATAGGCATCATAACCATTGCGATAGAAATCATACGTAAGGCATTAGATATTGCTAGGTAAGTAAAACTAGTATGCGCTGTTAGCACAGTAAACGGTATGGAAGATACTACTAATATGAGTAACCCGATACGCGCTAACCAAGTTCCACCGAATTTATCGAATAAATAGCCTGTAAGTGGGTTCATAAGACCCATAACTACTGCTCCTGGCAGTAATACAAGACCAGATTCTAACGCAGAGAACTGTAACATATTCTGCATATATAGTGGCAAGATAATATTTGTAGCAATTAACACGCCGAACACAAACATACTTAATACTGTACCTAATGTATATACATTGTAACTAAACACTCTAAATTCAAGCATAGGTTCTTTTAGTTTCAATTGACGACGGATGAATACAATCAATGAAACAATACCCACGATTAGTGGTGCTATGAATTGTACACTGCTCCATCCTGCTTCACCTACAGAACTGAAACTATATAATAGTCCACCAAATCCTAATGTAGATAAGATTACTGACGGTGTATCTAATTTTGGATTTGAAGTTTCTGTTACATTTTTCAATAAGAAAATTGAAGCAATAATAATAATAACTGCGATAGGGAATACAACATAGAAGACACTTCTCCATGATAGATGTTCTACTAACACACCTGATAAAGTCGGACCAATAGCAGGTGCGAATGCAATAACGAGGCCAAAGAGGCCCATTGCGGTACCACGTTTTTCTTTAGGGAAAGTTAAAAATAGAATTGTTTGCATCAATGGCATCATAATACCGGCACCTGCTGCTTGTAAGACACGCCCGATAAGTAGCATTGAAAAGTCTATGCCTACTGCACAAAGTAATGTACCAGCGGCAAAGATGCTCATCGCAGTTAAAAATAATTGCCTCGATGTATATCTTTCGATTAAAAATGCTGTTACTGGAATCATTATCCCATTTATAAGCATAAATATAGACTGTAACCATTGTACAGTACTTTCAGTTACTTGGAGATCTTTCATAATTGGCGGTAATGCCGTACCAAGTAACGTTTGGTTCAAAATAGTAATAAAAGCCCCAGACAATAGCACAATAAATAAAGGGATTCTTTTTTCAACATGGAAAGTATCATTTGAACTCAATCGTATCACTTCTTTCATTAAAAATTACACAGTTTTATATTATATCACTAAGCACAAGTTAAAGCTAAATGTTGAACTGTGAAAAATAAATTTCATCAATAAAGCCTATGAATATAGAAAAATAAAGTAAAATTTTTGGAAGTGAACATAAATATAATGCGCTGAAATAAACATCATTTTCGAGGTTACGACATATATTTATGTTCTAACCTCGATTTCGATAACATTTTACAAGTGTATGCTAGAAATACTACATGAGATGTATCCTAAATGTCAAAGTTATTTCTAAATTAGTCAGATTTTCATAAATCAAGTACATAGTAATTTTAATCATACTTTAAGTATATCTAGTAGCATATTATAATAGGAAGGTATTGATATAGTTAAAGTCATAATTGTATCTTTTTATATAGAGAAGGATTAGAATTATGGTGTTATTAAGTAATAGGGTTACTTTGTATTAACGAAAGTATGATTAATGGTTTGTGTTTGCATATGTAAATACGTTAATTATAGATTTAGAATTAAAGGAGAGTTAATAATGAATAAAAAAGATTTAGTCGCTCCAGATACGTATAATATCGTTAGCGAAATCGAAAAATATACAGCTGATGAAAATAAAAAAGCTATTATTTTTGAAAATGCTGAGGGCGAAACACAATCAATCACATATGATCAATTGATAAAAAATGCGAACAAAGTCGGCAATATGTTTTTAAAACATGGTTTACAAAAAGGTGACAAAGTTCTTGTGATGATGCCACGTTCTATTGAAACGTACGAAATTTACATAGCCGCTTTGAAATTGGGCATTGTAGTAATTCCAAGCTCTGAAATGTTACGTACAAAAGATTTACAATATAGAATTTCACACGGAGAGGTCAAAGCTATCGTCGTAACTGCTGATAGTATTGACGAATTTAAAGCAGTTAAAGAATACAACACATTAACAAAATTTATCGTTGGTGGAGAGTACGATGATTGGTATACGGTCGATTCAGAATCGGTTAGAGAAATAGATCAATTACAAATTGTTGATACATCTAAAGATGATATTGCCTTATTATCATATACATCTGGCACAACAGGCAATCCGAAAGCTGTGGTACATTCACATGGTTGGGGTTATGCACATATGCAAATGGCGCCTAAACATTGGTTGAGTATTAAAGAAGACGATATTGCATGGGCTACTGCAGCGCCTGGTTGGCAAAAATGGGTGTGGAGTCCGTTTCTTTCAATTATGGGATCAGGCGCAACAGCATTTGTTTATAATGGTAAATTTAACGCGGAGAAATATTTAGAATTACTACAAGATTATAAAATTAACGTTCTTTGCTGTACACCTACTGAATATCGTTTGATGGCAAAACTCCCTAATTTAACGGAGTATAACTTAGAACATTTGCATAGTGCAGTGTCTGCAGGTGAACCTTTAAATAGAGAAGTTGTAGAAAAATTCCAAGCCAATTTTAATCTTACAGTTAGAGATGGATACGGACAAACGGAAAGTACTTTATTAATCGGTTTCTTGAAAGATACAGAAAGTCGCCCAGGGTCTATGGGCAAAGCAATTCCTGGTAGTTATGTTACTGTTATCAATGATGATGGTAAACTAGCAGAAATTGGTGAAGTAGGCAATATAGCAGTGCCGTTAGACTTACCTGCATTATTCAAAGGTTATTATAAAGACCCTGAACGTACTGCTGAACCCAGAATAGGAGATTATTATATCACAGGTGATTTAGCCAAATTAGATGAAGATGGTTATTTCTGGTTTGAAGGACGTAAAGATGACATTATCATCAGTTCTGGGTATACAATTGGACCATTTGAGGTAGAAGACTCACTTACAAAACATGAATATGTAAAAGAATGTGCTGTAGTTGCTAGCCCACATGAAATTAGAGGTAATATCGTTAAAGCTTTTGTTATCTTGCAAGATGATATACCAGCAACTGATGATACAGTCAAAACACTTCAAGACTATGTAAAACAAGACGTTGCACCATACAAATATCCACGTGCTATAGAGTTTGTAGAAGACTTACCAAAAACAAACTCAGGTAAGATTAGACGCATTGAATTAAGAGAAGCGGAAAAGAATAAATAGTTCATTCATTAAACAAAATCGTTTGTCACTTTTATTAAATGTTTTGTAGTTACTATTTATTATTACAAGTTTCTTTTTCTGGCGTCATCATGTAGAAAATATAAATTTATAAAGGAGATTTTTATTTGAGTATAAATAAAGATTTCAAAATTTATGAGATTATATTTATCGTTATTGCAATTATTTTTATTGTCATTAATTGTTTAGGTCTTTTTGAAGTTGTTCATTTTACAAATAATGTCCAGAATATCTTTCAAGCGATATTCACAATGTCTATTGGCATAGCTTATATAAGAAAGTCTAAAGTGGCAGGAGTATTATTTATAATTACTAGCATCTTATTTATTACAAGTATTTTATTATGATTTTAAAATTTAAATAATACAAAAAAGAACCCGAAACATTTATCTATGTCTCGGGTTTTACTCATATAGGTACTATAGAGTTGAAATGCAAAAGTAGTCCACGTAGGTCTCTAGTGTTACTTATCCACGCGTTGCAGATCAAATAGCACTTAAAAATTTATAATTTTAAAAGTTACTGATTCCATAATTATTGGAAAGAAGCACCAATTAATGCAAAGCCTACTAAGATAACTAAATAGACAATAGACCATATAATTGCTGATTTTTTAGAAAAACGATTTGTAGCTAAGAGCATTACGCCAAATACATAAGCGCCTATAAGTGTTTGTAAGTTGAATGCACTAAGAAAGCTATTGCCTTTATCAAAAATATTGAGACTTGTTATGACATAGTCCGTTGGTGACAAGCCTGCAATCCATTGAATAAAAATCACGATAAGTCCAATTACACTAGTGATAACTGTATAGCTTAATGTAGCTGAAAAAATAGATTTAGCACTAGCATCAGATTTCATGATTTTTGAAATTAATAGGAAAATAACAAATGTAATACCGATGCCGATAATGCCGCCAACAATGCCACTAATGACTCCGGTGATTTGTCCTATGGCTTTCGTTTGTTCAAGTTCTTGCCCGCTTAAACCAGTGTCTTTAAACAATGTATCATAGTCAATTAAACTACTGCTAATCAAGGTGGATAGTACCACAACGATAACAGCAATAAGTAATTTTAATGCCCATTTAGGATTAGCCCGTAAATTTGAAAAATGTTGAGCTAATGGTAATTTAGATGTTTCCATATGTATATTGCCTCCTAAGTGTATCTTTTTAAAAAGCATAACACGTGCTACAATATATTAAAACAACTTATTAAAAGTTAACTAAATACAATAAAAACTTTAATATCGATGTAAAATTAGTTTGCTATTAACATTTCATCATTAAAGTTTAATTGTTAATTTATGATATTTTATATATTTATTGTTGCGAGATAGTGTTTCGATTTTATTGGTTTAATAAAACATACATAGAGGTGCAAATTGATGTTACATTACTACAAGTTATTTTGGATTAATGCCTTAAATGTTACAGGCAGATCACGAAGAAAAGAATATTGGTATCCTATTTTAATGAATATACTTCTTTATATTGTGATAAGTTTGTTTATATATATATTACCAATTCCAACTATAATAGAAGAAATAATTGGTTGGTTAATATATATATTAGTTACAATTGCGATGTTCACTGTTACAGTTAGAAGATTTCATGATGTAGGTATGACTATGTTAATACCAATTATCATTTTTCTGGTTACTTTTTTTGAGGATATAAATAACTTTATAAACCTAGATATTATGAAAATAGATAATACTGGGCTAGATATCGTATTTGTTATAGCTGGAGTTATTTATCTTGTTATCTTAATTGTTGCATTAGTGATTAGTTGTTCAAAAGGGCAAAAAGAAGATAACCAATATGGTCCGAATCCTAAAAGCAAGGATTATAAAAAATAAATAATTAGAGTATTTTATAACTTTAGTTATGATAAATTTTAAATAAGCATTTCCTCATTCTCTAGAAATAAAGGTTTATAGTTATTAATGATTGTCAATTTGGAATCTTTGAACAAGGATGTGAAGGTAATGTGTAATCAAACAAAAAGAAAGTTAAATAAAGAGAGCAAAGAAAGTATTTTTACTATCATATTAGATGTATTCCTTAATATAATTGGTGGAATAGTGAAAGTGGTTAAAAATATTTTGACTTAATATGATGTAAAAACAATTTTGTAGTATATATAATATAAGAACCCCAAAAGTTGAATTCTAAAGTTCAGCTTTTGGGGTTTATTACATTTCAAATGGAAGTGTATTTGATTAGTGTTTCATTTAAATATAAAACAGATGGGCACCTTGCTTTAATTACTATTATTTATTGAAAGAATCCAGAAATTGATTTAACTTCTAAGAATTCTTCAATACCATAGTCTCCCCATTCTCTACCGATACCAGATTGTTTATAACCACCAAATGGCATATCAGCACTTCTTGGGTGTTCATTAATTTCAATAACGCCTGCTTCAAATGCAGTAGCTACTTTTTGTAAAGTGTCCATATCTGAACCATACACGTATGCAGCTAAACCATATTTTGTATCATTTGCGATTTTGATTGCTTCATCAACATCACTGTAAGTAATAATAGACATTACTGGTCCAAATATTTCTTCTTGAGCGATAGTCATATGATTATCTACATTTGAGAAAATAGTTGGTTTAATGAAGTAGCCTGTTTCAAGTCCTTCAGGTTTACCTTCTCCACCTAATTCAATTGTTGCGCCTTCTTGTTCACCAATTTTAATAAATTCTTGGATTTGATTAAATTGTTTACTGTTAATAACTGGTCCCATCTCTACAGTTGCATCTTGAGGGTCGCCAACTTTGATTGCACTCATTTTTTCTTTTACTTTTTCAATGAACGCATCTTTGATAGATTCTGGAACAAGCGTTCTTGAGCCGGCAATACAAACTTGTCCTGAATTACCAACTACTTTATGAACTGCTGCATCTGCAGCTTTGTCTAAATCAGCATCTTCTAAGATGACATAAGGCGATTTACCACCTAATTCAAGTGATATTTTTTTAAAGTCTTTACTTGCTTTTTCCATAATTTTACTACCAGTATTGCCAGAACCAGTGAAAGATACCATTCTAATTTTTTCATTTTCAGAGATTGGGTTACCAACACCAAGACCATCACCATTTACTAAGTTGAAGACGCCTTTAGGTACGCCCACTTTATCAAAGATTTCTGCTAAGATAATTGCAGCAAATGGTGTTTCTTCTGAAGGTTTTAACACGACAGTACTACCTGCAGCAAATGCACCTGCTAATTTTATTGATGTTTGATTTGTAGGGAAGTTCCAAGGTGTAATTAATCCTGCTACACCGATTGCTTCTTTCATTACGAGATTGTCGCCTCTGCGCTCTCTGAAATTAAAGCTATCTAAAGCATCTCTTGCTGCTTTAAAATGTGATAATCCCATTTCGTAATGAACATTTTCAGATGTTGTAATTGGTGTACCAAGCTCTAAAGTCATCGCTTTGATTAAATCATCTTTACGATTTTCGTATTCTTTGACGATATCGTTAAGTAAGTTTTGACGGTATTCTATTGAAGTATTACGGAATTCTAAATAAACGCTATCTGCTGCATTTACCGCATCTTCAACGTCTTGAGCATTACCTTTAGCAATTTTACCGAAAGCTTCTTCTGTTGCTGGATTAATAACATCCATTGTTTCATTGCTGTGACTTTCTACCCATTCTCCGTTGATATATTGTTTTGTTTGATTGAACATATTTACACTCCTCTTAGTCTTTTATATTCATAGTCCAGTTCTTGTGAAGTGAATTTCAAACTGACATTAGGTGATAATACTACCGTTTTAATCGGGTTTCAATATTTTTGCTTAAATACTGAGAAAATATTTTTTCAGTAGAAATATTAGAGGAGGATAATTTATTTTAATCTTTATACAAGATAGGTAATATAGTGAAAAATTACAACTTTGGTTTGTAAATTAAGAAAAAAAGAAGCGAAATAGAAATCTAATGTTGTCTAAAGATTTCATTATTTCGCCTTCAATATAAAAGGTTATTTTTTAGTAGTATCTTCACCAAAATATTTTTTGGATAGTTTCTTTAATTCTCCACTATCTTTTAGCTTTTTAATACCCTTATTGATGTCACTTTGTTTATCAGCATTATTTTTTTTGAATGGGAAACTTGTTTCTTCTACATTTATAGGTTTATCTACAAATTTAATGTCTTTATTTTTTTTATTTTTTTCTGCTGAAAGTACTGAACTAGAGTTGATGTAGCCATCAATTCTATGATTGTCTAAATCTAGCATTGCACTTTCTCTATTTTCATATGTTTTTGTTTTCATATTATAGTTTTTGTCTTTGTTAAATTGAGTCAAAGCTTGAGTATGATTAGATCCCATGACACCAGCAACTGTTTTTCCTTTTAAATCTGAGAATTGATTGATGTTTTTGTTTTTAGTCGAAGTTACAATTTGACTCCCTATATAAGAGTACGGTGTTGAAAATTGATATTTATCTTTTCTTTCGTCTGTCACAGCCACGGCATTAGCAACAGAGTCTACGCGTCCGGAATCTAATTGCCCCATAATTCCAGAGAAATCCGCTTTGACCCATTTCACTTTATAACCAGCTTTTTGTGCAGCTTTTTCAAATACTTCTATATCATAGCCTACTAACTTACCGTCTTTTTCGTAAGAATTCGGATAACTTTGTCCGGTTGTACCTACGACAATCGTACCTTTATCTTTTCCTGATGAGCAGCCTGCTAATACAAATAAGCTAACTAATGTAAATATTATTATTTTCTTCATTTTCTTCCTCCGGGTTTAATGTATAATTTAAAGTCTTCTGTATTTTTTATCGTCTTTAAATCTTCGATATGACGGGCTTGCCATGGTGCATATTGTTTTAACTTTTCTAATAATTCGTTTTGGCTTAAAGGAGCATTAGGACTGCCCTTAGGAGCGTTTATCCGCATACGATATTTTTGTTGAGAATTTAAAATAATTTCAACAATTGTGAATCTTCCTGTAGGTAACGCATTCTCACTAGGTGTAATTAAACCATCATAGTGTCTTTCAATATTTAACATTATGGTAGCTATACTTTGTTCAATTGGAACATCTGAAAAGTCATGAATCGTAAGTTGACGATTTTTAATTAATTTAGCAATCACATACTCTACGCTAAATCTACCTTCTAACCCGTTAGTAGGGTGTTTGAATGTTAATGCAGCATCACCATTAGGTGGAAAAATAACATTTATTTTTCTAATATTTTGCGTAGTAATAGAATGTTTTTCTAATAATGATTTAGTGGCATCAATTGCATGATAATTTGCTGAACAACAAGGATATAATTTAAACCATAATCCTGGTTGAATAATAGCTAATTGTCCGTTGTTTAATTCAAATAACGCGCTTGGTACGTTTTGGTGTTGGCTGTACACCTCATAAAAAGTTGGTAGTAGGTCCTTATTTCCTACAATAGTATTGTCTTGACTAAGCATAATAGCGTTATAAGCTTTTTGTGCAGCTAAACCTATATGCAAAGGTTTCACATCTGTACCAAATTGTGCGCGTAAGCCACTTGTTGTTGTAATTGTGATGCCTAATGCATTAGCGCAAGTATCATTGTCTAAATCCAATAAGTATGCACAAGCCATTGTAGCGGCTAATGCACCTATAGTTGAAGAGGAATGCCAACCCGATTCATAGTGATTGGAACCAATTGTTCTGCCGATTCGCGCTGCAACTTCAATGCCTATAATGTAACTGTCCAAAAAATGCTGGAATTGAAATGACTTATTTTGGCAGAATGAAAGCAATGAAGGCAAAATAATAGATGATGCATGGCCTCTTAAATCAGAATGCACATCATCATAGTCTAAGTAATGAAGTATATAACCATTAACTAATGCAGCATCACTAGCAGTTAGCGTTTCGTTGTACCCAACTATCATACTTTCTCCTGAGCCATGTTCTTTGATTAATGCTGTGATTAACTTTTGGATAGATGGATTATGTGCAGATGCAAATGCTGTTGCTACAAAATCTATGATACCTTTTGTAGCTTCTGTTCTTTCGTCTATACCAATTGAAGTTGCACTAGTCTTTATTTCATCTATAAATTGTGATGTTATCGTTTTAATGTGTCATCATCCTCTGTTAAATGATTGGAGACGTTTTGCTTATTAATAAAGGCTTGTGTGCGTTGGTGGTTTGGATTGTGAAATATTTGTTTAGGCGTACCACTTTCTACTATATAGCCATCCTCCATAAATATAACTTTATCGGCAATATCTTCTGCAAAGGACATTTCATGTGTGACGATAATTAATGTTTTTTGTAAATTGGCTACATCTTTAATGATATTTAATACACCGTTAACCAACTCGGGGTCTAATGCTGAAGTAGGTTCATCAAATAATAATAGAGGTGTATCCAATGCTAACGCTCTAGCAATGCCGACACGTTGTTGTTGTCCACCAGATAGAGTAGCTGGATATTTGTCTTTAAATTGAGATAAGCCTACTTTTTCTAAATACGTAGCGGCACGTTGATTAATTACTGCTTTTTCAAGTTTCTTATTTCCTTTTAAACCAATGGCTACATTTTCATGGACTGTTTTGTTTTTAAACAAATTATAATGTTGAAAGACCATAGATGATTGCTTTATTAAATTATTTTTATTAGTTTTATTTACATTTAATGCTGATACTTCATATCCATTAATAGTTAACTTACCGGAATCTGGTGTTTCTAACCAATTCAAACAACGCAATAATGTTGATTTACCAGAACCAGAAGGCCCAATTATAGCTAAGACCTCTCCTTTAGCGAGTTCTAAATTAATGTCTTTTAATACTTCGGATTTTCCAAAAGATTTTTTTAAATTTTCAATTTTAATCATTTAATAGTCGCCTCAATTCTCATATGGTTTATTAATACGTTTTTCAAGTAGATTTTGTAAGTAACTGAATAAAATTGTGATAATCCAATAAATGATAGCGACTGCTAAAAATGTCTCTAAAAATTTGTATGATTCAGAGGAAAGTAGTTTACTCTTAGCAAATATTTCAGTTACACCTAATGTGAAAACGAGTGAAGTTTCTTTAATTAAGCCCACAAAGATATTACCTGTAGCAGGAATGGCATTTTTAGTTGCTTGGGGTAATATAATTGAAAAATATGTGCGAACTTTATTTAATCCAATAGAATGTGCGGCTTCAAATTGCCCTTTATCAACGGAAGCAATAGCCGCTCTGAAAATTTCTGCTAAATAAGCCGAATTTTTAACACTCAACCCAATAATTGCTGCAGTGAGTGCATCTATCACTTTCATATCTGGAATCAATTGAGGTAAACCGTAATAAATAAGGAATAATTGAACTAAACTAGGTATAGATCTGAAAAACGAAATATATAGTAGGGCTAATTGTTTAAGTACAGGGATATTTGCTTTTAAAATAATAGCAAGTACGAGTCCGCCTACGATAGAAATAATAAGTGAAACAATCGCTAAATAGATTGTTGTCGGTAAAAAAGGTAATATCTTAGGGAAACTTTCTAAAAAGTATATTGGATCAAATGCCATGCTGGGTATCCTCCTCGTACGTTACATTGGTAAATTGTTGTTGTAATTCAGCAGTACCTTTAAATAAATATGGCTGCAACACTTTGATAAAGTATTGTGTCACATGACCTTTGCCAAGGTTTTGGCTACCAAATTTTTTATATCCTTTTCTTTCATACATTTTCATTAACCAGGGATGGTTATCAGCAGTGCCTAAAGTAACGGCTGGAGAATGTAAGTCATTTTGTACAATTTCTGTTTCGATATATTGGAGCATTTTTGCGCCAATACCCAAACCTTTATAATCAGGGTGTGTTGCTAGCCACCATATATGTGGAAAGTAATAAGGGCCTGGGTTATTACTCCAAGGCATTCTTAATGATAAGGTGCTTATCAATTTTTGATCTGATTCATATACAAAACATAAGTTTTGAAAAATGTTGTTTCTTACTTTTTCAACTGTTGGGTAAGCAGAAGCAAAGTTTATGCCTAGTTTTCTAATTGGTGCATATGCTTCGTGCATCAAGGCTACAATCTCTTCAACGTCATCAATAGTTGCTCTTCTGATTATTGGCAATGTTGCTGCCTCCTTATTTATTTGGTAAACCAAATTTTTCTCTTAAAGTCCCACCTTCGTAATTTTGTTGAACTAAACCTCTATGCTGTAAAATCGGTACAACTTGCTCAACAAATAAGTCGAATTGTGTTGGCAATAATGGCGGCATGATATTAAAGCCATCAGCAGCCTTATTTTCAAACCAATCTTGCATTTTATCGGCAATAGCTTCAGGTGTGCCAATTACAATATGATGGCCTCTTGAACCTGCTACTTGTTTCATCACTTGCTCAAGGGTTAAATGTGCTTCTTTGGCAATTTTTAAAATTACTTGAAAGCGACTTTGGACCCCATTACCACTATCAAAAGGTATGTCTTCAAACGGAGTTGATAAATCATAATTACTTAAGTCAATATCACCAAGATAAGGTGATAATATTTTCAACCCAATTTCAGGTAAAATTAAATCTTGTAAATTTTGATAATTATTTTGTGCTTCAGTTTCAGTTGCACCGATAACAGGGAATAATCCTGGCATGATTGATACTTCATCACTTGCTTTATCATGTTGTTGGACTTTTTCTTTTAAGTTTTTATAAAATTGTTGAGCATCTGAGATATTACTCTGCGCTGTAAAGACTACGTCAGCCACCTTTGCTGCTAAATCGGTACCAGTAGGGGAGGAACCGGCTTGTATGAGCAAAGGTCTTACTTGTGGTGATCGTTCAATATTTAAAGGGCCTTTTACGCTAAAGTGTTTGCCAGTATGGTCAATGGTATGTAATTTTTGTTCATCAATAAATTGTCCATTATCTTTGTTACGTGTGAATGTATTTTCATCCCATGAGCGCCATAGTTTATTGGTTACGTCTACAAATTCTTCTGCTCTTTCGTAACGAAGTTCATGTTCCATATGCTTTGCGCCATTAAAGTTTTGAGCTGTGCTATTAATAGAAGAAGTAACGATATTCCATGCGGCACGCCCATTACTAATATGGTCTAAAGAACTGAAAATTCTAGCTAAATGAAAAGGTTGTTCATAAGTTGTTGAAGCAGTGCTTGCTAAACCAATATGTTCTGTCTCTCTAGATAACACTGAAAGAAGTGTTAGTGGCTCAAAACGACTTAAAATATTAGGATGTGAAGTAGATGATACAAATAAACTATCTGCTAAGAATAACAAATCAAATTTCCCAATCTCGGATTTTTTTGCAATATGTATTAAATGATCTAAATCCATAGGGCCTTTATCACTTGCCTCATCATGTCGCCAACTCGCAACGTGATGACCGTAACCCGCTAAAAATAATCCTAATTTCATATATTTTTTTTTCATAAAAAACATCCTCTCTCAACATTTCCGACTATACTTATATGTATTAAATGATAGCATTAGTCTTTTATGTGAGCAATTAAATTTTATATGTTATTTCTATTATCAGTTTGTGCTAAAGTATATTATTTATCTTTTTTTATAATTTTAAATTAAAGATATGTATAAAAGTTTAAAAATCAAAAGAGGTATAAGTGCAATTATTAAATGTATATTTATAATTATTTTCAAGATATTTTTCGATTATAAATTAATAAAAATCGCTAAACTATAATAGTAAGCGATTTTATAAATATTAATATAATCTTTTAAAATTTAAAATGTATAATCTATTTATTTTAGATTGTATCCATATTCAAGAATTTGAACTATATAATAGGAAGCTTTGTTATTAATAATTTTCAATAAATTTTATTTCTCTAAAACACTTATTGGACCATTTGAATTTATAAAAATCATGCTATGGGTCAAATCAATAGGTGACATTTCAAAATCAGAAAGCACCCACTCATAGATGATACCAGTATAGGCAGAAGCGATATATGTACATAAAAATTGATCATCAATTTCTAAATTGTGATTATTAACAATAGTATTGCTTAAAAAGTTAATATAGTTTTCTTTAAAATAGTTATACATGTCTAAATTGAACCTAGGGTCATTGAGCATTAAAGTTTTGAATAAATAGCGATGATGAATAATATAATGAAAAACTTGGTTTGCTAAGTACAATTGAGCATCTAAAATATTTTGATGCTTATTAAAGAAGACATAAGGGTTACCAAATAATTCGTTGAGTGTTTGTGTTTTAATATTTTTGTATAATATATCAATATTTTTATAGTATTTATAGAATGTCGCACGTGTGATATTAGCCCCGTTGCATATATCAGATACTGTAATATCAGGTAAAGCGCGTTTTTCTAGTAATAACAACGCCGAAGCTATAATGCTTTTTTGAGTTTTATTTCGCTTATTCGTATAAATAAAAAACACTCCTTAAAAATAAACAATTATAAACGAAGTGTATATTTTTGAACTTTCGCTTACTTTAATGAGTATAACGAAATAACTATAATGAAATAAAGCTATTGAGAAAGAAGGAAAAGAAATGCTAAATGAAGACTTAAAAACAGTGTTACTACACAATTATCAAAACCGTATAAATAAAGACGATGATTTTGATATTAATTCTGAGCTAGAAAAATTATTGAATGATATTGGCTATTCAACTGCGGATGCTGGTGGGGAAGTTACATTCTATGGTAAGGATCCAATACAACCGAGTACACTAAGAATTGCTTCATTAGCTGGTATTGGCTTAGCTGCCAAGTCTGTTGCGCTTGCATCCTTATGGCAAAACAGGGGAGGTAATGGACAAGATATTTATGTAGATATAAGAAAGGCTTTGAAACGTTTATCTCCTTTTTATGAAAGAAAATGGGAAACACTAAATGGATTTCCTGCTAAACAACAATATTTTCCAAATAATCCAACAAGATTTAGCTTTTATCAAACAAAAGATAATCGATGGGTGATGCCATTAAACCCTTACCCAAGTTCACATAGACATACGCTTGAACTTATCAAAGCATTACCAAACAAGCAGTCTGTCGCTCATGCGATTAAACAGTGGGATGCCAAAGATTTGGAAGAATCTGCTGCTGAAAAAGGCGTCGTGATACCTATGGTAAGAACATTGCCTGAATTTATGGAAGAAGAACAGTTTAGATATATTGCTAAAGAACCACTTGTTACGATAGAGAAAATTGGTGAATCAGAACCCGAAAGCTTCAGCGAAAACCCTCAACAACCATTAGATGGCGTCCGGGCGTTAGGCATGGGTCATGTAATTGCTGGTGCAGGTTTAGGAAGAGGATTAGCTTTACATGGTGCAGATGTATTAAATGTATGGAGACCTTCTGAGCTAGAAGAGGAAACTTTATTATTAACTTCACATATCGGCATGAGATCAACTTATTTAGATATCGATCATTCAACTGAACATCAACAAAAATTTGATGATCTATTAAAATCAGCAGATATATTTTTCATGAATAAAAGATATGGTTTCATGCAAGAGAGACATTTAACTCCTCATGAACTTGCCGAAAAAAGACCCGGAATTATTCATTGTTCTGTTAATTGTTATGGTGATCAAGGTCCTTGGTCAGATAGAAATGGTTTCGATCAAACTGCTGGAAGCGCTACGGGTGTTATGGCATTAGAAGGTACCGAAGATCAACCTAAACTACCACCAATCGTGGTTGTGAATGATTATGTCATATCATGGTTGTTAGAAACTGGAGCGATTAAAGCGTTAGAAAGAAGAGCAAAAGAAGGCGGCAGTTATAGAGTTCAGGTTAACTTGAGTCGTGTTTCCCTCTATTTAATGTCCCTAGGTATTTTTGAAAAAGCATATGTAAATGATGTTTTTAATACGACAGATACCCATGCAATTGTCGATCCTGACCAATTTGAATCTGAGACACCACTCGGGCATTATATCGGTGTGACTGACCAAGTTACGATGTCAGAAACACCTGGTTATTACCATACTACATTAATTCCTAGAGGGTCTAGTAAACCAGAATGGTTATCGTAAGGCTCTGAAGTTACTTTATTTAAAGTGTGCTTAGATTGCGTATTAGTTAGTTTGATAGCTACGATTGTGTTTAATAATGATATAAAAACATGAGTAAAGCAGATGAAATGTTCATAAATTGAACGTTTCATCTGCTTTTTATAATCTTATAATGTTCTTATTTATTCAGGCAATCGTTTATGTTTTAAGTCCATCCATATCAATAAGATAATGGTAAATGCTAGTGATAAAATACTTATAATAATAATGAGCGAAAAGGCATCGTCATATGCTGTTTTGCCAGCATCAATAAGTTCTTTGCTGATAGGTAAAGGGAGTTGTTCGGCTTGGATCAATGTCTCATCTAAACTGCCTTTTACCTTAGATAAATCAACAGAATTATTATTAAAATTAAAGAATAAACTGTAGAAAACAGAGAATAATCCGCCTAAAATTGCGATGCCTAATGAGCCACCAAATTCAAATGACACTTCTTCAATAGAAGCGGCCATTCCAGAATTCTTATCATCCGTATTTGACATAATCGCGTTAGATGCTAAGGTCATTGCGCTGCCTAAACCAAGACCAATTACGATTAAAGTAATAATTTGTATGGCTAAATGTGCATGTAAAACCCAATAAAACGCTGATATACCAATGAAGGCCAATAGTAATGTTACCCATTGTAGTTTTAACGTACCAAATTTAGTTAATATGATACCAATCAAAATTGCGCCTACCAGTGAGGCTAAAGCCATCATCATTATTATTAACCCAGCATTTAATGGCGTTAAGCCTAAAACAAGTTGTAGCCTTTGAGAAAGAATATATTCAAGTCCCATCAATATAAAGGAAGTTGTAATAGCAACAATAGTACCGCCAGTAAAATACGGGTTTTTAAAGATTGCTAAATTGATTAATGGGAATTTTAATCTATTTTGTCTTCTAATGAACATAGTTATAGCAATGAGTCCAATAGCGAAAGCCCCGAATAATACTACTAAATTATTATCTGGTTTAGCTAATTCTTTGATTGCAAATACAACTGTAATCAGTCCTACCATGATTTGGAATGAGCTTATAAAATCCCAACTACCATCTTTATTTGTAGGATATTGAGGTATTAAAATATAAGAAATAATTAAGACGATAATCACAATAGGTATATTGATAATAAATACAGATGGCCATGAAAATTTCTCTAATAATAGACCACCTATTACTGGGCCTAAACCTGCACCAGCTGCAGTGATTGCCGACCAAATGCCTAGTGCTAAAGCACGTTCTTGGTAATCTTTAAACGTTAATTTAATGATTGATAGTGTTGAAGGCATCATTGTAGCGGCGCCTATAGCTAATAACACTCTAGCCATTATTAATACAGTTGGTGTCGTAGCACTTGCTGCTAGTAATGAAGCACCACCAAAAATAACCAAACCAAGTAAAAACATTTTTTTATAGCCTGCATAATCTCCTAATGTGCCTAGACCAGGTAATAACCCTGCAACTACTAAAGCATAGGCATTAACAATCCATAATTTTTGTGTAGCTGTCGCTTCTAAATCATGTGTTAGCAATGGCAGAGCAGTATATAAAACTGTCATGTCAATCACGATTAAAAATAATGCACTAGAGACCAAACATAAGATTATCCATTTTTTAATATTCATAACAGTCACCTACTTTCCATATATAAAAATATAAACTATACGGTTACCGTATAGTCAAGAATGGTTTTGTAAGTTTTTATGAAAAATAGAAAGTGTTAAATTTTTTCGACTGCTATAGAAATTTTTGTGACATATTTATCGGGCCCATTAGTACTGATTTCATCAACAACATATTCTTCAAAGCTATCACCAATCATTTTAAATCCAGTGTTTATTAGATAATCTTTAATTTTTTTATGTGTTTTGTATAATGTTTCATCAGGGCCTTCATGATAGGCAATAATGTACTGTCCTTTGTTTCTAGTAAAATGTGATTGCTCTATATTTTGTTCTACTTGAATATAAAAATTTGTAAACTCAGTGTATTTATCATTTTGAATATTATTTTTAGCAATAATTACACCAATAGGATAACCAGAGTCTAAATGATTAAACTTTACAAAATTGATAAATGACATGAGTTTATGCGATGAAGATTTAAGTGTTACATCGCCGATAGTATCACTTAACAAATAGTATTGTGTTGGTAACGTTACAATATCTATAGAAGAAAAGTCAGCTTTGTAAGACTCATATAAATAATTCTTTTTATTTTGTATGGTTAGCTTTTGTTGTTTTAATTGTTGGATTTTCAAATCTATTTCTTTTTCTTTGTCAGCTAACAGATTAATTGTTTTAGGTAGTGAGCGAATATCTAAAAATTTCTTTATTTCAGTAAGCGATAAACCAAGCTCCTTCAATATATCAATCACACTAAATATTTCTAATTGTTTTAAAGTGTAAAATCGATAGCCTTTGTCATTTCTATATTGAGGCTTTAAAATACCAATTTCATCATAATGGAAAAGTGTCTGCTTTTTTACACTACATAATTCAGAGAATTCTCCCGTCGTAAATAAAGTTTCTGCTAAACTCATGAATTACCTCCTACGCGTTAATAATATGTAAAGTAATATAATTATCATTCAGTAGTTAAAAACATTCAAATATTTAGTAGGAAAATATTGTCTATTGTCATAGAAAATAGAGAGGATTACGAAGTATATTGAATTAATGCAAGTTAAATGTAAACTAAAATATATAAAAGGTTTACATTTAGTGTTGATTAGTTTTATGATGAATTAAGTAGAAATTTAAAAATAATATTTAATTCATATTTTAAAAGGGGATGTATATATGAAATTAGCTCAAAGTATTTTACAAGGAAAGCGGTTGACGAAAGAAATGTTACTGAATTTATATACAGACGCAAGTGTAGATACATTAGATTTGCTAAATGAAGCATATATTTTGAGAAAACATTATTATGGAAAAAAAGTGAAATTGAACATGATTTTAAATGCAAAAAGTGGTATATGCCCAGAAAATTGTGGTTATTGTGGGCAGTCTAGAGATATGAAGCAAAAACAAAGATATGCATTAGTTCCCGAAGAACAAATTCTTAAAGGTGCTGAAGTGGCACATAAACATGACATAGGTACGTACTGCATTGTAATGAGTGGCAGAGGACCTAGTAATAAAGAAATAGATCATATAAGTAAATCAGTAGAAGAAATTAAGGCAAAACATCCTCAACTTAAGATATGTGCGTGTCTAGGGTTAACAAATGATGAACAAGCTAAAAAACTAAAGCAAGCTGGCGTGGATAGATATAATCATAATATTAATACAAGTGAAAATTATCATGAGGAAGTTGTAACTACGCATACATACAAAAATAGAATGGATACGATAGAAATCATGAAGGAAAATCATATCTCGCCATGTTCTGGAGTGATTTGTGGTATGGGGGAATCTAATCAAGACATTATAGATATGGCATTTGCATTGAAAGAAATAGATGCGGATAGTATCCCTATCAATTTTCTACATCCTATTAAAGGGACGAAGTTTGGTGACATGGATGAGTTAACACCAATGAAATGTTTGCGAATCATAGCGTTATTTAGAATTATAAATCCGTCTAAAGAAATTCGGATTGCAGGAGGTAGAGAGGTTAATTTACGTTCGCTACAACCACTAGCTTTAAAAGCTGCAAATTCAATATTCGTGGGAGATTATCTTATTACAGGTGGTCAGCCGAATAAATTAGATTATAAAATGATAGAAGATTTAGGTTTTGAAATTGATTTTGGTAATCACTGATTAGCAATGGACTACCTCACGTATAAATGCTTTTAATTTAGGTTGCTTTAATTCATTCAATAATGCAGGGAACAGGAGAAACTAGTAATAAGTTTATCTCTTGCTCCCTCAAAATTAAAAATCGTCACAAAAAGACATATAGATTGTTAAGCATTGATTTTATGCATGGTGTTATTTTAAGCGTACTGTTTTGCGATAAATATCATAGCACATGCAATTTTTGACTTAGTCATGCATATTATATTTTTAAAATACTACTATGTGATAAAAAGTTATTTAAGACCATCCACTAAGTTGAGCAATAATTAATGTAATGATAGAAATAATTGCCCATATTATAAAGAGTGGGAAGAAGAAGCGGATCCATTTAGTATAAGAAACACCACCTATGGCTAATGCTGCCATAAAGTAACCGCTTGTAGGATAAAATATGTGCGTGAAGCCATCGCCAAGTTGGAATGCCAAGACAGCAGTTTGTCTAGTAATACCTAACATATCAGCTAAAGGAGCCATAATTGGCATTGTAACCAACGCTTGCCCACTACCAGAAGATATTATGAAGTTAATAAGCACTTGTACTGCATACATGCCAACGACTGCAATTGTTGGCGTCGTACCATCAATGACTGAACCTAATCCATGGACAATGGTGTCCATAATCTTGCCGTCTTCAAGAACTACAGCAATAGAACGTGCAAGGCCAACGATAATTGCACCCATGAGTACATC
The DNA here is from genome assembly GCF_043107035.1 of Staphylococcus sp. 231237_7MaSpsaltlick. Taxonomy (NCBI): domain Bacteria; kingdom Bacillati; phylum Bacillota; class Bacilli; order Caryophanales; family Staphylococcaceae; genus Staphylococcus; species Staphylococcus sp. 231237_7MaSpsaltlick. The sequence goes on along the minus strand of NZ_JBICNX010000002.1, from coordinate 171,479 downwards.
TTTAAAACCATCATTGAAAGCTTCACAAATAGTTTGTGTTGATAGACCTGAAACGAATCCGACGATAACACCCATAAATATAAATAAACCGGCCATTTCTACCATGAACCAGCCTTGGGTAGTGACGCCGTAAACTAGAATAATAAAGAAGACAAAGATAACAGCTATGCCCCATTTTTGTCTTGTTGTAGCTTTAGTTGGTGCATGTTCTGTAATGTGCTGATACAGCTCTCTTTTTTCTGAGTCATCTTCATATACGGAGCTTAAAGTAGGTTGTTTTTGAACTTTTCTAGCATAACGCATAATGAAAATAATTGTGACTGCTAACACTACGATAAACAAGATGATTCTCAAACCGATACCCGAGAATACTGGAATACCAGAAAGCTTTTGTGCTAATCCTGTATTGATAGGGTTAAGTACACCTACTGTAAAGCCAACAACTGTTCCACAAAGAGCAATCGCTGTGGCAGTGATAGAATCATAGCCTAAAGCGATAATGAGTGGAATGATGACAGGAATATAAACAAGTGATAGTTCTGCAGTACCAATTAAAGTAGCCACAATGGCAAATACTGTAGTTAACACAGGGATAATAAATATACTTTTATAAATAAAACGACGTGCTAAGTTATCAACAGCAATTTCGATGATACCCGTTCTTCTAAGTACCATGAACATGCCGCCAATAATTAATGTAAAGAATACGATTTCCCCAGCTTCAATAAGTCCTCTAGGAATAATCGATATAAAGTCGACAATGCCTACGGGTGCAGAAGTAATGTAGTGAAATGAATCAGCATCCACCATTTCTCTGCCTTCAGGCCCTTTAATTCTCTTAAATTCACCTGATGGAACAATATAAGTAGCAAGCGTAGCGATTACACCAAAAATAAATAAAATGACATAGATGTGTGGCATTTTAAATTTTTTCTTAGGCTTTGGCGCATGCTTGCGTTCTTTATTGAAGTAACTCAAATAACCTCCCCCTTATATAAATGCTAAATAAATTAAATTTACCATAAAATAATTAAAAATAATTTGTTAGATTCTGAAAATTTAGAAATATTTTTGTTGATTTTTACATTTTAATATACATATGAAATATTAATTTACAATTATAAATAAAAAATTAAATGATTATATGTTTGAAATGAGCGTTAATATTTGACCGTAATGTAAACAATGGAGGCAGTAGATACAGTGAAAAATAAAAATAATTCAAGTGTCAATATTGTTATATATATAAATTTAAAAGAATATTGATTTATTAATTATGAAATGCTTTATATTTTTAATTGTGTTACTGTGATATTCTTACTGTGAGAATATATATAAGGAGTGTTTGTTAATTGAAGAAAAAATGGATGTGGCTTATAGGGATTGTCGCAGTTATAGGATTATTAGCTATCGCTTTAGTGTTAAAACAAGTGAATAGCGATGAAAAGGATGAAAATGGATACGATACATATAAAGTGGAGAAAGAAAGTCCACTTAATCTAGAAGGGAAAGCGTCACCTCAATCAGTAAAAACATATAACAACAATAGTCAATTAGGTACATTTGTAAGTACACAAGTTGATGATGGTCAATCAGTTAAGCAAGGAGACTCACTCATTAACTATGACGTTAACAACAATAAACGCCAACAATTAGTAAATAAAGTGGACGAAGCACAGCAAGCAGTTAATGAAGATTATAGAAATATTAATCAAGCGCCCAACAATAGTGATTTACAAAAGAAACTGACACAAGATCAAAGTACATTAAGTGAAGCGCAACAACAATTAAACCAACATGACAAACAAGTGAATGACAGTGTATACGCAGCATTTGATGGTAAAGTAGATATCAAAAATAAGGAAAATATATCGGATGGGCAAACGATATTACAATTAGTTTCAAATGAACCACAAATCAAAACGACTGTTTCAGAATTTGATTTAGAAAAAATCAAAGAGGGAGACAAGGTAGACGTTAAAATCACAAGTAATGGTAAAACAGGTAAAGGGACAATTAAAAAAATCGCAGAATTGCCTAAAAGCTATGAAGATCAGTTGAGTGAATCTGGAGCTGCAAGTGGTGCAAGTGCCGGAGGAAGTGGTGATGAAGAAGGTGCTACAATGCAATCATCAAACCCAGTTCAATCAACACCAAGCGGTGGTAATGATTCAGAGTCATCTAAATACACAGTGATTATTAGTGGTATAGATATTCCAGTACGTGCAGGTTATTCTATGGAAGTAAAAGTACCACTAGACTCTATTAAATTACCTAAAACAGTATTAACGAAAGATAATAACGTATTTGTCGTTAATAAAGATAATAAAGTTGAAAAACGTGGTCTTAAGATTGATAAAGTGAACGGAGAAATTTTTGTTAAAGAAGGACTGAAAAAAGGTGATAAAGTCCTCAAAAATCCTAAAAGTACATTAAATGATGGAGACAAAGTTGAGGTGTCATCATGATAGAACTTGTAGATATCAATCGATACTTCAAAAATGGGGATGAAAAGAACCATATTTTGAAAGACATTAATATCAACATTAACGAAGGTGAATTCATTGCGATTATGGGTCCTTCAGGTTCTGGTAAGAGTACATTAATCAATATATTAGGGTTTATTGATCGTGGATATGAAGGAGATTACCTTTTTAATGGAGAAAATTATAAAAAAACTTCAGATAATCAACTCTCAGATATTAGAAATAAGACGGTAGGATTTGTATTCCAAAACTTTAAACTAATTCAAAATAATACTATTTTAGAGAATGTAAGCATCCCTTTGGTATACGCTGGATTAGGGTCACAAGCGCGTAAAGAGCGTGTGACACAAACATTACATGACGTGGGTCTATATGATAAAGAGCATCTTGTCCCTAATAAATTATCAGGTGGTCAACAACAACGTGTAGCGATTGCACGTGCCATTATTAATAAACCTAAATTTATTATTGCCGATGAACCAACGGGGGCATTAGATTCGAAGACTTCAAAGGATATTATGGAATTATTTATGAAGTTAAATAAAGAGTATAATACGACGATGATCATGGTCACACATGATCGTAAAGTTGCCGACAAAGCCGACCGTATTATTCACATTTTAGATGGACGCGTTCAACGGGAAGAGGTGGTAGAATGAAGAATTTATCGAATATTATCGCCATCTCGTTCAAATCTATTTTAAAAAACAAACGACGTAATATCTTTACTATGATTGGAATTATTATTGGTATTGCGGCCGTTATAACGATTATGTCGTTAGGTAATGGTTTTAAAAAGACTGCGGCAGATGAATTCTCAGATTCAGGCGCTGGTAAAAATTCAGCGCTGATCAGTTTTATGACAAGCAGTGGAGAAAGTGCGAAAAACAATCCTTTTAGTCAGCAAGATATAGGAATTGTAAAACAAATCGATGGCGTGTCAGATGCCAAAATTAAAGAAACTGAGGATCAAGGTTATTCAGCAAAAATGACAAATCCGCAGAAAAAAGGCGATATCAGTATTCTGAAAAAAGATGAAGTAATGCATCCTGAAGAAGGAAAAGGCTTTAATTCAGAAGATAATGAATTACGCAAAAAGGTCGTAACTGTTGATGATAAAATTGCCAAAGATGTCTTTAATAAAGATGCGATAGGTAAGACGTTGTATATTGATGGCCAAGGTTTTGAAGTTGTAGGTATCGTTAATGATATGATGAACCCTAAAGCTGTTAGCATGCCATCTCAAACATTTAATCAATATATGGGGAATTTACAGCAAGATTTTCCATCATTACAATTAACGATTGCCGATAATGCGAATAAAAAAGAAGTAGCTAACAAAGTTGCAGATAAATTGAATAAAAATGGTTCGGGCATGTCTGACGGAAGCTATAGTTATAATGACACTGAAGAGATGATGAAAGGAATTAACAAAGTCTTTGATGGTATTACTTACTTTGTGGCAGCAGTAGCAGGGATTTCGCTATTTATTGCAGGTATTGGTGTTATGAATGTAATGTACATCTCAGTTACTGAACGTACGGAAGAAATAGCGATTCGACGCGCATTTGGTGCGAAAAGTCGTGACATCGAGCTACAATTCTTAGTGGAAAGTGTTGTCCTATGTGTACTCGGTGGTCTTATTGGATTGATTCTAGGTATTTTAATCGCTAGTCTAGTTGATGCGGTTACACCAGATTACATTAAGAGTGTTGTTAGTATCAGTTCTGTAGTCATTGCGGTAGGCGTTTCTATGTTGATAGGAATTGTTTTTGGTTGGATTCCAGCTCGAGCAGCAGCTAAGAAAGAGTTAATTGATATTATTAAATAGTGAAACAATGCAAATGATTTTTATAAAATATATTTATGATGTTTAAGATAGTGTCAAAATCTATATTCTAAAATAATGATTAATTTTTATAGAAAAATAGGAGCCACGCATTTTTAATAAGATGTGTGGCTTTTACTATATTAAAGTGGAGCTGATATAATTTAACTTATTGGAATCACATAGGATTACATTTTGGCAGATGATATAATAATGAAGTCGCCTTAACTTCCGGCAATATTTTCGACGGAAGGAGGTGCTTAATATGCTTATGATCTTCGTTCACATCATTGCACCAGTCATTAGTGATTGTGCAGTTGCGTATTTTACTTACTGGCTTAGTAGTAAACGCAATAAATAGAAGGCGACGTTAAGCCGCATCAAAAAATCCCCTCACTATTTGCGGTAGTGAGGGGATTGGTGCATATATGCATATAATCTTCGTTAGATATATTATAACATCATAGTGCGTAGGAATGCAAAATTCTTTAAATATACAGATAATCATTGTTTGTTGTATGTTAACCATCTAGCATTAATTTTTAAAACAATCTATCAAGAAACCACAGCACTTGTTACATAACCATCACTAACATGAAAAACAATATTACCATCGCCAACTTTGTATCCATAAAGTCCATCCCCGCTTGCTTTCTTATCGCCATTTAATGGGGGCTGATATTTAAAGTTTTCGCCGTATTGTACACGTATATCTTGAAAACTTACTGCTTTATTTTGTATATCAAATTCTACATTATTTGCTGTATTATCCTCTACCTGATGAAAAGTTTGATCGTAAATCACTTTACTGCCAGTTTCGGAACTATACTTGCTATTAACTTTAATTCCATTAAACTTGACGTTTCCAGCTTTCAGCCCATTATAAAAAGATTGATCTAATACGAAATCTCCACCTTTTGAAGTGTATCCACTATAAGTATACCAAGATTGAGTCGTTGCTGCTTGTGCTTCATTATCTGATATATCTTCCTTATAACCATTCACACTTAATGCAGTTCCAAATACAAATGTACCTGTTAAAAAGACTTTTGCAATTTTATTCATACTATATCACTCCATATAGACAGATTGAATCACATTATGATTCAGTTCCAATATAGCAAAATTAATACCGTTAGTGCAAATTTACACTTTGAACAAGGCTGATCTAATTTTGCTTTATAAAATGATTAACAAACAAGCTTATAGTGTAAAGATTTATATAAAGAAGAAGTTGATATTAACGATGCAAAAAGTATTAAAAAATTGTTTAAAGAAGTAGGAAAAGTAGATGCTGTAGATAGAACTACTGGGGATATGAATTTTGTGACGCTAAGGGTTAACTGTTTGATAATCTTCTATACTTGTAAAATATAATTATTGATATATTCTAAGTACAAAGGAGGGGTTTACTTGCCAAACTTAACAGATAAAGTTGTATTGATAACAGGGGCAAATAGAGGACAAGGAAAAGAAATTGCCAAGTATTTTGCTTCTCTAGGCGCGAAGATTGGCGTTGGATCAAGAAAATTAGAATCAGCTATAAAAGTCTCTAACGAATTAGGAAATAGCGCTATACCTATCAAATTAGATGTGAGTAATAAAAACGATTGGGAATCAGCTATAGATAAATTAGTAGAATCTTTTGGATGTGTGGATGTCCTCGTAAACAATGCTGGTATGTATTTACGTAAACCATTTATTAATACTTCATTAGAAGAGTATCAAGCATTAATAAATACAAATCAAATTGGCGTTTTCTTAGGAATGCAAGTTGTATCATCACACATGAAAAGACAGAAGAAAGGTTCTATTATAAATACCGTATCTATTTCCTCTTTCTCGCCCATTAATCAATCATCTTTATATGCCTCGACGAAAGCTGCGATTTCAACTATGTCAAAGGCTACAGCTATAGAATTAGGAGATTATGGCATACGAGTTAATATGGTTCATCCTGGAGGTGTAGATACAGGTATGTTTTCAGAAAGTAAAGGAAGCAACACCTATTATAATTCGATACCTCTTCATAGAATAGGACAGCCAATCGATATAGCAAAAGCTATTGCTTTTTTTGCTTCTGATGAAAGTTTGTATTGTACCGGAGCTGAACTTGTTGTAGATGGAGGCATGACTTTAGGAACAGATGCTTGATTAAATCCAAATTAGCTTATTATTTTAGTTACCATTTCAGAAGGTATATTAAAAGGCTCCTTATTCAACAAAGAGCCTTTTAGTCGTTTTAAAAATAAATACCGTCTAAATAAATAAGGGTTAATTTTAATAAAAAGATGTGCCCAAAAATGAAGAGACTATATAATAGATGTCTTTTTACCAAGGTTGATTGTATTATACAATGAAAAATCGAAAATATAAGCTTCTATAAATGTTTGCAAAATGAGCGCCGTATACGTTGTTTACTTTATCAAAGATGAGTCTCTTTTAGTATATTTTCCTTTAAGAAGAGCTTATTTTTTAGATCTTTTAATTGGCTGAATTTTTAAATATGTGCCGCAACGCCATAACCACTCTAAAGGACCAAATAAAAAGTAATGCATCCATATAAATGAAAATATAATTTGAAACACAATAACGAATGTATATAATAAAAGCATACCGTAAACATGGACTGTATAGCTTGAAAATATAGGTGTTAAAATAACAACACCTATTATGGTTTGACCTAAATAATTTGTAAATGCCATCTTACCATAAGGGATAAACAAGGATAATAATTTTTGAAATGATCGAAATTGATACATTAATACAATTGATAAGATATAAAACATGCCAACAATAGGACCACTGTTTTGGTTAAATGTGTGCAACATGCCTTGATTTTGGATAAATAGTGAAATAGTCCATAAAATTATTGTTATTAATAAAAATACTAGCCAGTATATTTTTAACTTAGGCAATAAATCTCTATTCGTAAAAATCCCTAAGTGATAAAGTGCTTGTCCTAATAACATATGTCCTAATGTTGAAAGCATAACCATCAATAAAATAAAAGAATTAACTAAATGAGGAATATGAATTCCTCTTATTTCCATAAGCTTAATTAATATAGGTAATAAGTTACCGAATACAATTAATAAAATACCGCTATTTAGCTTTATTATATTAGATAACTTTTGAAATAACAGTAAAACTATTCCCATAACAGCATATATTTTAAGAATATCACCGTCCCATAAAAAGGAACTGAGTGCGCCAGCAATAAAGAGTAGGATCATTCGACGGATATGAACCCAAATAGTTAACTGCTTTTTTTGTAAATTGTTTATAAAAATAGAAGTGCTAACACCAAATAAAAAAGCAAATATAAAATGAAATTTATTTAGGCTGAATAATTCTATATAATTAACCATTTTACTATCAAAAGTGTTAATTTTTATACTTTTGATATCAGAGGGCTCAAAGAAGTGAATATTAATTAATAGAATTCCTATGATTGCTATTCCACGTATAACATCAATGAGGTTAATTCTTGATAGTGAAGCTGTACCTTTTTGTACGTTCATTTTATCCCTCGTTTCTTTTAATATAACGCACATTATACAAGTAGAACTGGGTGCTGAAAATTAATTTTTCCTTACAATTTCGTCACTTGAATAGTAATTTTATCTAAAGAATTTAATTGTATCTAAAAAACACTTGTCTCAATTGAAACACCTCTTTTGTTAGAGTGAAAAACACGCCAAGTTTATAAACTTGGCGTGTTTTTGATTTGGTTGATAATATTTTAAGAATAAATAATATAAAATTTTAATAAAAACAACGGAAAACGTTCACTTAATCAGAATTTTCTGATAATATAAAAGCTAGTTTGTAACCGTTTACAATAGGAGGGGTATTATGAAAAAATGGTTGGTTTTAATCATTGTTTTTTCAATTGTGCTTGCATCATGTGGCAAAAACAATGAATCAAGTGCATCGAAGAAGCAATTTCCAGATGAAACAGTAGAAATTGTTGCTCCAGCTTCTCCAGGTGGGGGCTGGGATACCACAGCGCGTGCTATACAAAAAATCATACTTGAGGAAAATTTAACTAAACAAAACGTTAATGTTATTAATAAACCTGGAGGTGGTGGCGAAGTAGGTTGGCAATATTTAAAATCACGTTCACCTAACACTATTTCTATTAATTCAAGTTTATTATTGTCTAATAATGAATTAGGATTAAGTGACTTAAATACTGATGATTTTACACCTATTGCTATTTTAGCAACAGAATGGATTAGTCTAACAGCATCTAATAAGTCGAATTTAAATTCTGGTAAAGAAGTTATGGAAAAATTGAAGAAAGATCCTAAATCTTTAACAATTGGGGTTGCACCAGGTTTAGGTAATAATGATCATTTAGCATTTGTTCAAGCGGCAAAAGAATATGGCGTTGATGTAGAAAATATTGATTTTCTTGTTTATAAAAGTGGGGGAGATTTACAAACTGCTTTGTTAGGGGGACATGTAGATGTAGCTTCAACAGCTGTTTCGGAAGTTAAAGAACAGCATCAGACTGGTAAATTAAAAATGCTAGCTGTAACTTCTGATAAACCAATTGAAGGTATTGAAGATGTACCTACTTGGGAAGATCAAGGCATTAATGTAGTGTTTCCACACTGGCGTGGTGTCATGGGCCCTAAAGATATGACGCCCGAGCAACGAGAGTATTGGGATACTACAATGGAAAAAGTTGTTAAGTCAAAAAGATGGCAAGAAATAAGAAAAAACAATGATTGGGAAAACTTCTATAAAGATAGTGAAGAAAGTGAAAAATTCTTGAAAGCACAACGTAAGAAATATAATAAACTAGTAAATGACTCAGGTCTAAAATAAGGGGGAGTATAAATGTCACGACTTGTTTTTCCATTAGTATTAATATTATTTGGTGTGATTTATATAGTGTTAACTATAAATATACCAAAATCAAATATTGGCGATCCTAACAGCCCTATGTATTTTCCGTTACTAATCGGTTTATTACTTGTTGTAATGAGTATTATTTACTTTTTTCAAGAATTCAAAAAGCGTCACCAAAAATTTACTGCTTTTTCACAATTACTTGAAAAACGTACATTTATACGCATTGTAGTGACTATCATTTTAGCGATAATATATGCCTTTATTTTCGAACGTTTTGGATTTTTAATTTCAACCATTCTATTTTTAGGATGTATTATGTTCTTAATTAATGGCTATAAAAGATGGTTACAAAATATTTTAGTAACAGTAATTTTTTCTGGTATTGCATGGTATACCTTTTCACAATTACTGGATGTTAGTTTACCTTAAGGAGGGTTATTTGAATGGGGATTGATACTGGTAGTTTTTTGGAAGGATTAACGACAGCATTTCATCCGATGAATCTTTTATGGGTGCTCATCGGTGGTTTTCTAGGTACAGTTGTAGGAATGTTGCCTGGATTAGGGCCCGCTACTGCAGTAGCAGTACTTATACCAGTTACTTTTGGTATGGAACCAGTAAGTGCATTAATCTTGATGGTCTCAATTTATTATGGCGCTATGTATGGAGGTTCTAGAAGCTCTATATTATTAAATACTCCAGGTGATGGATCAGCAATTGCAGCTACATTTGATGGTTACCCAATGACTAAAAAAGGTGAAGCAGGTAAAGCACTTACAATATCAGCTATAGCTTCATTAATTGGTGGTATTACAGCAGTTATTGGTTTTATAGTTCTAGCAAAACCATTGTCAAATTTTGCTTTGAAATTTGGCCCACAAGAATATTTTTTATTATTTTTATTTACACTTTCAGCTATTGTTACATTGTCATCAGGGAAGATGGTCAAAGGATTTATTGCAACAAGTATTGGACTAATTATTAGTACTGTAGGCGTGGACTTGCAGACAAGCATTTATCGTTTTACGTTTGATGTTCCACATTTAAGTGAAGGTATAGATTTCTTAGTGGTTATAATAGGGGTATATGCAGTAGCAGAGGTGTTGTACAATTATTTGAACCTACATGCATTAAAACCACCAAAAAATGACGTAGGATCAATGAAATTATCTAGAGAAGATTGGAAAAAAACACGTGGAGCGATGTTTAGACAAAGTCCAATTGGTTTCCTAATCGGTGTTTTACCTGGAGCAGGAGGATCTATTGCGGCAATGCTAAGTTATTCGACAGAAAAGCAAATATCTAAAAACGGTAAAAATTTTGGAAAGGGTCAAATAGAAGGCGTGGCTGCGCCTGAATCTTCCAATAACGCTGCATCAGTCGGTGCTTTGATCCCCTTATTAACAATGGGGGTGCCAGGATCTGGAACCACAGCTGTTATATTAGGAGCTGTGGTGATGTTAGGCTTACAGCCAGGACCATTATTATTTGAAAATGAACCTGAAATGATATGGACTCTTGTTAATAGTATGTTTATTGGTAATATTTTTTTAGTTATATTAAACATTGCTTTAATCGGCTTACTATTAAAGATTTTACGTACGCCACCTAAAGTTTTATATCCAATTATTTTAGTACTTGCATTTATCGGTACATATACATTAGGTTACAGTGTAATTGATTTTTATATTTTAATTATCTTCGGTATTATTGGCTTAGTAATGAAGTTATTAGATTTCCCAATTGCGCCTTTAATCTTAGCTGCCATAATTGGGTCAGATATGGAACAAAACTTTCGTAAAAGTTTAATAGTAAGTAATAATAATATATTAGATATATTTATAGGGTCACCGATAAGTATTGTATTATTATTAATGACAATTTTAGCATTGTTCTATCCACTAATTATAAAAGGCTTTAAAAAAGTAAAAAGATAATGTGAAAATAGATATATTTAAAATTATGAATATAAAATGCGATTATTTTCGTTCTTTATTAAGTGCGAATTAATTATTTAATTATAAGAGAGTAGGAAGGAAGTCATATTTGAGCAATATGATTTTCTTTCTACTCTTTTTAATATGTTTTTGTTTCTATAATGGAATCTTTGTTTCTAAAAGGTGCTATATAAGCAATACACCATACTCAAGTTTTCTAGTAAGATTAAATATAAGAGGTGTTATAAATGATTCAAATATCTAAAATAATTAAACAAGAACGGCTAAGATGTGGAATGACACAAGAAACATTAGCTGAGCATCTTAATACGACAAAGACTAGTATTTCTAAATGGGAAAATGCAACACTATACCCCGATATTACAATGCTTCCTAAATTAGCAAAAGTTTTCAATATTTCCGTTGATGACTTGCTTAATTACAGCTTTACTATGACAGATAAAGAAATTAAGAAAATCTCAATCTCATTATCTAAAATGGTTAACCTTACAAGCTATGATGAATACTTATCGAGAGTGAGAGATTATTATAGTAGTCATTGTAATGAATTTACATTACTTAGTTCGCTATTAGGACTTTTGATGAATCATATATCCTATTGTCAAAATGAGCAGCAAAAAAACGAAACGATAGAACTAGCTTATAAAATGATTCATCTAATCGAAAAAAATTGTGATATAGAAGAGACGAAAAAGCACGCTAAAGGCTACAAACTAGCCTTTCAAATATATGATGGTAAATATACTGATATTATTAATAATGTGCCAGATCATGATATGAAATTAGGACAAAGTTTTATGTTAGCTCAAGCGTATATTCTGAATGGAGAAAAAAGTAAGGCTAATAGTGTCATTCAGACAGATATGTACCAATCTTTAATGTTATATTTACAAAATTTCACGCTCCGTTTAACTTATGATTTACATACTTTATCGATAGAAAATCTAGAAAATAGAATTTATCACCTAAATACAGCTTTTAACATTGATTATTTATATCCATATTTAACAATTACTATCTATTATCAATTTGCTCAGTATTATTCCGATAAATCTCCATTAAAAACTATAGAAAATCTAGAAAAATTTTGTCAGTCATTTGACTATTTAATAAGCGATTTTAGTTATCACACAGATGAATTTTTCGATGATATTAATGAATGGTTCAAACAACTTCCATTTGGTCAAAGATTGCCAGTTAATTATGAAAATATGCTAGAAATGCTTTATTTAAGCGTTTTAAACCACCCATCTTTTAATAATATAGAAGGATTTGAGAGCATTGTAACCAAAATTAAACGAATCTATTTAAAAAAGGAGAGAGAGTAATTGTTTCGAAAATATAGAATTCTCATTATGACAGTAACTATATTTTTATCTGGTTGTGATTATTCAAAGTCACAAAATAAAAGTGGCTTTTTTTATAATACTTTTGCGCAACCAATGGATCATCTCTTGCATTGGCTAGGTTCTGTATTTAATAATAACTACGGCTTAGCAATTATTGTAATAGTATTGATTGTTAGGATTGTTATGTTGCCATTTATGCTAGCACAATCTAAAAATGGACATTTTATGCGTAAAAAAATGGAAATAGTCAAACCTGAAATAAAGGAAATGCAGAAAAAAATAAAAAATGCATCTACACAAGAAGATAGAATAGCTGCCAATCAAGCGATGATGAATAAGTATAAAGAATATGGAATGAACCCAATGAAAACAATGCTAGGGTGCTTTCCTTTGCTTATTCAAATGCCGGTACTATTTGGTTTATATGTAGCATTAAAATGGCCTACGAGTGGCGGATTAACAGAGCACGCTAATTTTCTTTGGTTTAATTTAACGCAAACTGATATTTGGATTACAGTCATCGCAGGAGTTTTATACATCGTACAACCATTAATAAATTTAGAAAACATCCCACAAGAACAACGATTGATGGGGTATATGATGGCGATTATTTCCCCGATATTCATTGTATACATATCGCTTACATCTGCTTCTGCTTTAGGTTTATATTGGACTGTAAACTCGTTATTTTTAATATTCCAAATGTATTTTTCGAATAAATATTATTCCAAGATAGCGATGAAAGAAGCAAGTTTGTTGAAGCAAAATATAAAGAGTAAGCATATTCAGAAAAAAGATAGTAATAAAGATATTAAAGGCTACGGTTAGGTTAAAATCACGATATTAAAAAGATATTCAATATGTATTTTTAAGGAATCGAGCCAAGGAATATAAGTTGCATAATTAATTCTTACAACCTAAAGAGAGATATTTTTGTTAGTATGTATCTGGTTTGAATTTTTTTAAGGAGTTATTATATGATACATTATTACAAATTATTTTGGATTAATGCTTTGAAAATAAAAGGTAGATCAAGGCGCAAAGAGTATTGGTACCCAATACTTATGACAGTTATTATATCTGTAATTGCGTCTATATTAAATGATTTTTTACCTGTGCCTCATATCATAGCTGAAATTATATATTGGGTATTTAATGTAGTAACTATTATTGCTACATTCACTGTAATGGTTAGACGTGTACACGATATAGGAATGTCTATGTTACTACCATTGATTATACACTTAACGCCTTTAGTATTTCTGATAATTGGAATTATAGTAACGCTAATAAATCCTCAAATATATTTTTCTATCGGAAGTTCTTTAGTATTAGTCGCAGGAAGCTTATTGTACTTAGTGATTTCTATTATTGTGATAGTGATTTGTTGCATTGAGGGTCATAAGAATGAAAATAAGTATGGTATTAACCCTAAAACATCTTAAACGAAGATATCTGTAGTGAAAAGTTCGTATCTATATTTAAATTGCGCTCTTTATAAACCATGAATAATTACTTCTCAATATATAGGCTGTTTTTTGGACTAGAGTTAACTCTAAACGCTATGATGTTAAGCGAAGAAGTTGAAAAGTCTTCAAATAGGATAAGTACTGGAGGAATCATTTTATGGTTAATGCTAAAGCTAGAGCGGTTAACGGGCCGGATTCTAATTTTCATGCAACAGAAATTAAAAGACGTGATCTTGATACACATGATGTATTAATTGAGATTAAATACGCAGGTATATGTCATTCTGATATTCATACTGCACATGGTGAATGGGGGCCAGTTCACTATCCACTAGTGCCAGGTCATGAAATTGCAGGTATTGTTAAAGAAGTTGGGTCAGAAGTGAGTAAGTATGAAGTAGATGATCGTGTAGGTGTTGGCTGCATGGTTGATTCTTGTGGCGAATGCGAAAATTGTCAAAACGGCGAAGAACAATATTGTCTAAAAGGAATGGTTGGCACATACGCAGGTACGGATAGATATGGTGAACCGACACAAGGCGGTTATTCAACACATATTGTAGTACATGAAGATTTTGTATTACGTATTCCTGATAATATCGGTTTAGATGCTGCAGCTCCATTACTTTGTGCGGGTATTACTACTTATTCACCTTTAAATCATTGGAAAGCAAGTGAAGGTAAAAAAGTAGCAATCATCGGTATGGGCGGTTTAGGACACATGGCTGTTCAAATTGCAAATGCCATGGGCGCAGAAGTAACTGTATTATCACAAACGTTAAATAAAAAAGAAGATGGTTTAAAATTAGGTGCAACACATTACTATGCAACACGTGATGAATCTACATTTGAGCAACTACCAAAAACTTTTGACTTAATTATCAATACAGTAAGTGCAAACTTGCAATTAGATGATTATCTTAAATTGCTGACATTAGATGGTACAATTGTTAACGTTGGGGCACCAGCCGAACCAATCTCATTAAGAGTTGCGAACTTAATTGGCCACCGTAGATCATTTGCTGGATCAGCTATAGGAGGTATACGTGAAACACAAGAGATGTTAGACTTCTGTGCTGAACACAATATCAAACCTCAAATTGAAATGATTTCAGCTGATCAAATAGATGAAGCTTATGAAAGAGTTTTAGCATCTGATGTTAAATATCGCTTTGTTATCGATACAAGCACAATGTAATTAACTTGCAATTAATGAATAACCAACGTGCTTTAAAATAATTTTAAAAATATATTATAGTAGCCACTTGTTTTAGATAAATTTCTGAAATAGGTGGCTATTATTATAAATATAATTTATATATTGCATAAAATTGATAATGATATAATATGTGTAATTACTTATATAAACATAAAACTTAAGTAATTTTTATATAAAAAATTTGTATAAGTTAAAATTTACTATTATACTAACTAATAAGCGTTTAAGTAAACGCTAACATAACGTTACAATAGTTGGGAGTGATTTTCATGCCAGATACAGATACTGCATCAGACTTATTGGAAAAGATCTTAGATTATTTATTTTCACTTAAATAGTATACTTAAATAACACCAACCCCCTCGCTATTTGAGATAGTAAGGGGGTGTATTTTTAAATATTAGCGACTAAGGTACTATAGACCAGTCGTTTTTATTTATCAGTTCTGAAGTGGATAACCAGATTATCCTTTTTTACTTTTTCTTAGATTTAATACATTAACCACATCTTTTATATATGCACCTTTTAATTTATAACTCCATTTATAAATAATAAAACTAGCTGTTATACAAATTATTGGGAGTACAACCATAATGAAACGCAATCCATTTTTTGTGAATTCATTTTGTTGAACGCCGGGTTGATAACCTAAAAGTGTTAAACTCCATCCAGTAATTAAACCGGAAATGGCCATAGCAGTTTTCATTAAGAAAGTCTGAGTAGATGTGATAACACTTTCATTTCTTTGTCCGAACTTCATTTCACTATAATCAATGACGTCTGCTATTGAAACGGTGATTATTCCCATAATGAATCCAGTGCCAATTTTGATAAAGGTAGTACCTACTACAACAGGCAATATGCCTTGTGGTGAAATGTAACTTGCAGCTAGCAAAATCAATAGTCCGACTATTACACTACAGGTTGCAATAGGAAATATACGTTCTCGTGTAATCCATTTTGCAACTCTTGGGAACATAATTAAAGCAAGAATTTCTACAAATCCCATACCGTTATAAAGTGCAAATAAAAACTTGGATTCAGCTACATAGCTAAAATAATAAATAAGAACATTTCCAATGATTTGTGTACATAAGAAAAAGGTGATTAGGATACCGATATAATTCAAAAGTTCTTTGTTGGTAAATAATATTCTCCATATATCTTTGAAACGTAATGTAATACCTGTGTCAATATTTGTAGGGGCTTCTTTAACATTGCGAACAGTGATTCCCATTGTTGTAATAAAGAAGATAATTATAATGATTGTGAGTATTAAAAAGCCAATGGATTGATCACCATTTCCAAATAAATTATCCAAGAATAGTACAATACTTAAACCGATAGCACCCAGAATTAAATTAGCTAGGCTCGCAAAAATCCTTGGAATCACTGACACCTCTTCACGTTCGGTTGGATTATTCGTTAAATTTGGTAACCATGACCAATAAGGAACATCCATCATAGTGTACGTCATGCCCCAAAGGATATACATTATTGTGACAAATACATATAGATTGGTGCCTGACAAATCAAAATTTGTGAATAGTATAATGGTTACAAAAGAATTGATAACAGTACCAATAACTAACCATGGTCTGAATTTTCCCCACTTTGTTTTTGTTTTATCTACAATCATACCCATAATAGGATCATTGATAGCGTCCCAGATTCGAGCTACAAAATATAATGTTCCTACAAAACCAGCTGTGATGCCTAAAATGTCTGTTAAATAATACATAAGATATATGCCAATTAAATTAACAACTAAATCTTTACCAAAAGCACCAATGCCAAATGAATATTTTTCTTTACGCGTTATTTGTCGCTCCAAATAAATCACCTCATAAGAAAACTTAAGTAGTTATATAAACAAAGTTCTTAAGTTTTTAGATATATATAACTTTTCAATTTTAATAGTAAAAACTTTTGTAAAAAACCAGACACTGCTCATCTGATTAAGTAATCACAGGTCTGGTGTAAGATTTTATTTATAAGGTGGAAGCCAATCACCGTGAGCTTCAAATAAATCATCACAGAGTGAGATAATATCGTTGATAGATAGTTCAGAGGCTGTATGTGGATCTAACATAGCAGCTTGATAAACTTTTGATTTATCATTAGTTAATGCAGCTTCTATTGTTAATAATTGAGTGTTTATATTTGTTCTATTTAGAGCCGCGAGTTGCTCAGGTAAGGCACCTATATAAGTGGGGGCTATACCACTTGCATCAACTAAACATGGAACTTCGACAACTGCATTTTCAGGTAGATTGCTTATTAAACCTCCAGTATTTAATACATTGCCGCCAATTTTAAATGGTTTATTTGTTTCCATTGCTTCAATAATATAAGAACCATATTCGTTAGAACGTCGATGAGTTAGGTTTTGATCGTTAACTATATCATCTCGCATTTGTGACCATTCTTCTATTTGGTTTATGCAACGACGAGGATATTCATCTAATGGAATATTATAATTGTCAATTAATTCTGGGTACAGATTTTTAATAAAGTAAGGATGATATTCTGCGTTATGTTCAGATGACTCTGTAACATAAAATCCAAATTTATCTAAAATTTCAAAACGAACCATATCGTCATGTTTTGATTTTTGTTTTGCTTTGGCACGCTTTTTGATTTCTGGATATAAGTCTGTGCCATTTTGTTTGATTTCAAGTAACCAAGCCATGTGATTAATTCCAGCAATCTTAGATTGTATATTATCTTTTGGCAAATCTAATGAATCCAATAAGTCATTCGTACATACTTGAACACTATGGCAAAGTCCAACCGTTTTAATACCTTCTTTTAGCATTATATTAGTTAAAACTGCCATCGGATTTGTATAATTTAAAAACCAAGCATCTGGACATACTTCTTTTATATCATCGGCAAATGCTTGCATTACTGGTATTGTTCTTAAATTACGGAAAATACCTCCAATACCTAATGTATCAGCGATAGTTTGTCTTAAGTTATATTTTTTGGGTATTTCAAAATCAGTAATTGTAGCGGGATCATATCCGCCTACTTGTATTGCATTTATGATATATTTTGCTCCTGATAATGCGTCCTTACGATTATGGTATGCTTTCACAGTAACGTTCGAATGTAAATTTTTCTTTAAGTTGTTTAACATCATTTCTGAATCATGTAATCGTTGTTCATCTATGTCATATAAAGCAAATTCAAAATCTTGTAATGCCTCAACTGTCATACAATCGCCTAGTACATTTTTGGCAAATACAGTACTTCCTGCACCTAGAAATGTAATTTTATCCATTAATCATGCCTCCTCGTTTTATTTCAAAACCGAATGATAATTAATACGGTTTATTTTTAAAAATATAAAGCGAAAATTTTCTGGTACCACTATAGCTTATGTATAGGTTAGACATTATTTTGAGGACAAACAAGCGTAAATAATATTGAAAAGGGTAATATATTGCTCTTTATTAATCGATGAACAATTTATCAACTGGCATAATCGTAGTATTTTTTCGATAGTTATTAGGAGTTATACCAACAATTTTCTTAAAAACTTTACTAAAATAATTACTGGAGGCGTAACCTACTTCATATGCAATAGATTCAATACTTTGAGAACTTTTAGTTAATAAAATTAATGAATTTTTAATTCTAATTTTAGTTAAAAAATTAATAGGCGTATCATTCACAACTTTGTGAAATTGGCGGCTAAAATGATATTTTGATAACCCAGTAACTGCTACTATATCGTCTAATGTAATGTCTTGTTGATAATGATTTTCTATAAAATTAATTGCTTTTATGGTGGGAAGAGGGTAATTATTAGATTTCTGCAAACCATATTCGAGATACTCTAGACATTTCATCATAAATGTATAGGCACACGACGAAGATTCGTACCCATGTTTAATGCCCACAGCGTCTATTTTTTGCAACGTTTCTATAATATGTGTGATGGGTTCAGAATTAATAGGGAATTTTAGGATATTTCCATGTGTAGATACAATTCTATTAAATAATCTACTAACTTCTTCGCCATAAATTGTAAAATAGACAAATTCCCATTCACTCGAATGATTGGGAAGATAGTAACAATGATTACTTGGTACACGAACAAAAAAAGCATCATCTTTAGCAAGTTGATAATTTTTTTCGTCTATTGAAATTGCACCATAACCTCGAGTTGTATATTGAAAAATGTACACATCTTTTTCACCTCTGTGCAAACCATGCCATCGATAACTTGAACTTTGTATGAGTTCAAAACCAATTGCACTTAAACCAGCAACATTATATTGATAATCTCCTTTAAATCTAAAACCATAAGCGTTGTAATCAATTTTTTTCGTCAACTTCCATCCCTCCATACTTGGTGATTATTTTATCATTATTTAAATTAAAAAATATTAAATATGTATTTATAAAATTTCGAATGAATTATTATTTTTATTAGTTCGAAAATGCTGTTTCTTGACAATGACGAACTATAAGTATATGTTAGTAATATTAAATAAAAATAAATATAGTTGTTGATGTGTGCTTGAACTAGATGATTTGGGCTTTAGCAAGATGTTAATAGAAATATTGGCAAATTGAAAAAGTAAACAAATTGAAGTAGAAAGTGAAAATCATACGACATATGCAAATAATTTAACTTAATTTATAAATTTAAAAGCAACATACATATATAGGTAGCAAAACAAATCACTGCATAAAGTATTAGCGTGCGTTGTAATGAAGCCGACAATAATAATAAATCGACGGAGGTTTATTATATATTGTCGGCTTTTTTAATAAGTCCTACAACGATTTTTAGAGAAAGCTAACTTTATGACCACAGTCATCATATCTAACGGAGGAGGATGCGATATGCTTACATCGCCTAATTTATCATTATTACTCATTCTATTATTTGTCGCGATATTCATTTCAGTAATAAGCGGCGTTATATTTTTAAATAAGCGCGTATCACTAGCGTATGTTCGGATACATATATATTTAGTAGCACTGCCACCATTGATAGCGTTCATCGGTTTAATTTTAGCACCAAAAAACATCAATATTGGCTTATGGTATTCAGATATTTTATCTTGGTTGATGGCATTTTTCGTATTAATTATCGGTTTAATCATTCAACGTTATTGTGTACGCTATTTGGCCGGAGATAGAAGCTATAGAAAATACTTTACGCTATTTACCTTAACGACAAGTTTTGCATCTATTGCATGGTTAACAGGCGACCTACGTATTATGGTAGTTAGTTGGGGTTTCACATTAGTTGGCCTAACATTACTTATTAGTTTGACGAGTGCTTGGAGAGTGACAAGGGCAGCAGCTATTGTTACAGGGAAATTATTCTTCTTAAGTTGGCTCGCATTATTGTTAGTTGTTATATGGCTAGGAATTATAACAGGAGAATGGCATTATACAGGTATTTTTACCAATGCTAACCTTGATCAAATCAATGCATGGACACGTTTTGGCATTAATATGTTAATAATATTGGCGGTTATGATTCCAGCGGCACAATGGCCATTCCAAAGATGGTTGATTGAATCGGTCGCAGCGCCAACGCCTGTATCTGCAATTATGCACGCTGGCATTGTGAATGCTGGTGGTATTATGCTAACGCGTTTTTCTCCACTGTTTAACGGTGACATTGCAACAATCGTTTTATTATGCTTTGCGAGCGCCTCTGTACTTATAGGTGCGGGTATTAGTTTAGTACATGTGGACTATAAGCGTTTATTAGTGGGTTCAACAATCGGACAAATGGGTTTTATGCTAATTCAATGTGCGTTAGGCGCATATATACCAGCGATCATTCATCTAATATTACATGGTTTATTTAAAGCGACGCTCTTTTTACGTTCTGGTTCAGCTGTTCGTCATTTTAATGTACCAAGTCGTGCAAATGAAAGAATGTCTTACTTATGGATACTAGCAGGGCGTGGACTAGCGATTATGATAGGGCTAGGATTTTGGCTATCAGCTCCCGAACAAGGCTATCGTTTAGTGAGTGGTCTTATCTTAGCGTGGTCGTTATCTGTATCTTGGACACAGTTAGTAGCCTTTGGTGAAGGGAAATTTGGTCGTATTATGGGGTTATTAGTACTTGGTGTGGTCGGCATAGTCTATTATATCGTGCACCATTTCTTCAATGACGCTTTGCATACCATCGCATTTCATAGTGCACAGCCACCTATGTTCGTAGTCGTAATTGTTGCTTTAATATTGTTATTCGGTAGTTTGATGAGTACGTGGGTAGCACGTCACCGTTCATCAGTAGCATTTTCAATTATTTATATGTGGATTGTACATTTAGGTGATGCAAAAATTGAAACAGTGGAACGTCACCCTAATTACTTGAAAAAATATTTATCCAAAGGAGGGCACTAAAATGGGAGAATCCAATATACATTCTATCGAGAAATCTAGCTATTTTGATGATATTCGCGTAACAGTTGAAAATGCGAGCAAGGTTATTGTTCCTTTATCACCCATTTCAGTATTTGCTGCTAGAAGTCCCTGGTCTGGATTAGAAGATAAAACATTTGATGAAGTAGCAAGTTGGTTAAAACAAGAACGCAAAGTCGATATTTATCCAGCGAGAACAACTATTATAGAAGCAAGACAACAAGGCGAGATAAGCGATAAGTATATAGAACGTCGTTTTCAACAATGGATAGAAGAGACAAAGTTATCTATCCCGAAAGCACACGCAACTCAATATGGTCATCAAGCATTAAAATTACAGTCATTGGATGCATACTCAGAAGAACAAGAAATCATAGACGAACTCGTAAGGGATTTGAGGGAAAGTCTGAAGGAAAATAATACTGCGTCTGAACAACTTACATCAGTCCCATTAATTAGTACATATGTTTTCGATGATAAAAATGAAAAATTGATTGATACTTTAGATTATCACGTAATCAAATGGTGTAAGTTATTTATTGATGACGCACAGTCTGGATGGACGATGCCAAATAGAGATAAAGGCCTTTTTAATGCTTGGCAGAGATTAGTACCATATGACCCAGCGTTAACTAAACAACAACGCATGCGGTTACAATCATTGCCAAACGATGCTGAATCATTGCTTAAAGTGTCATTAAACAATTTAGGTATTAAGGACATAGAAGTTCAAACATACTTAGAGAATCATTTATTATCCTTGCCAGGTTGGGCTGGAATGATGATGTGGCAAGATGATCATCATAAAAAAGTTCATGATTTATTATTTACTTACCTTGCTATACGCGTTGCGATGGAATGGGCAATTGTAGATCCTCATTTACCCGTTACGCCTCCAGATGCTAAAGATGAAAGTGCTTTGGAAACAAATATTGTTTCATGGTTGCAGTGGGGTGGATTTACGGTAGAAACTTGGCGTGCATTAAGTATAGAAGAAAAAGAACAACACGTGCAGTTTGCGAATGAATTTAATGATCAATTGTGCCGAAAATTGTGGTTAGAGGCATGGGAAGAAACATATAACGAACAATTAAAAGACATGATTGTTTCAAAGAAACCTTACCAAATGACATCACAAAAGACAGAAGTTCAAATGGCATTTTGTATTGATGTAAGATCGGAGCCTTTTAGAAGACAAGTTGAAGCGGCTGGCCCGTTTGAAACACTTGGTATTGCAGGTTTCTTTGGTTTACCAATAGAGAAATCAGAGTTAGGTAGCAAATACAATCATCCCTCATTACCAGTTATGAATCAACCACAACATAAAATTCAAGAATATACACATGAACGTGAACCCAACGCGTTTCAACAACGTAAACATGCATTAGAATCTGTTACTTATACATTCAAAAAAATGAAACAGAACGTTTTGCCAAGTCTACTCTTACCGGAATTGAGTGGCCCATGGTTGTCACTACAAATGTTAACAAGAAGTTTTATGCCGAGACGTGTGGGTGCGATGATTCGTAAGTTTTATAGTAATTGGTTACAAAAACCACAAGATACTACTTTGACATTGGATCGTAACCAACATCATAACCACCAACATATACATTTTGAAGATGGGCTACCAATTGGTTTCACTAAAGCGGAAAAAGTAAATTATACATTACAAGCATTGAAATTAATGGATTTAACTAAAAACTTTGCGCCATTAGTTGTGATGTGTGGTCATGGTAGCCAAAGTGCTAATAATCCCTATGCAGCTTCATTAGATTGTGGCGCATGTGGTGGGGCAGCCAGTGGTTTTAATGCTAAAGTATTGGCTCATTTGTGTAATATGACAGAGGTTAGAGAAAGTTTGTTACAGGAAGGTATAGAAATCCCAGAAAAAACTATTTTCGCAGCTGCAGAACATCAAACTTCTGTAGATGAATTGAAGTGGATATATTTACCTGAATTATCTCAAGAAGCACAAATAGCTTATGATAAAATCGAAGCGGTAATGCCTCAAATAAGTTATGCCGCAAATGAAAAAAGATTGGCGCAATTACCGAATAATAATATAGTTAAACCGAACCCAGTCAATGAAGTTCATCGTATAACAAATGATTGGAGCGAGATAAGACCAGAATGGGGATTAGCGAAAAATGCAGCATTTATTATAGGTCAACGCGAATTAACTAAAAATAGTGATTTAGCAGGTAGAGCTTTCTTGCATAATTATGATTGGCATAATGACAAAGATGGCAGTATATTAGCAAATATTATTGCTGGCCCAGCACTTGTTGCACAATGGATTAATTTGCAGTACTATGCATCGACAGTAGCGCCTCATTTTTATGGCAGTGGTAGTAAAGCAACGCAGACAGTAACGGCGGGTATCGGTGTTATGCAAGGAAACGCCAGTGACTTATTAACGGGATTGCCGTGGCAATCTGTGATGGCAGCTGATAACAAAATGTACCATTCGCCGATAAGATTGTTAATTATTATACAGGCACCACAGTCATTTATTAAAAAATTATTGGATAATGATTCTAATTTTAAACAAAAATTACTTAATGGCTGGGTAAGATTGGCTAGTGTGGATGAACAAGGGACATGGCATAATTGGACAACTAACCTATAAAGTGGGTGGCTATGCGCTAGGTAACCCACTTTATAGTATTTAACTAAACAATTTGATATAGCTCTTAATTCATAGGCAAAACAGTGTAGCTATAGAGAAAATTGCTGAAAAATGGTACTGTTATCTTTGTTAAAATAAATTTCTAATTTTGGTTCTACAGGAGATGTATATTTAATGAAAAAAACCAAAGGTACCTATGAGTCTGAAATCAGTAAAGCAATTACACAGTGGGAAAAGGACTTCCTCGGTCGTGGTTCTCTTTCAGTTAAAACAGACATATTGCGTGATATGATTATAGTCAGTTTACAAGGTGTATTAACGCAAGCAGAGTACAAAGTTTGTGGCACGAATGAAGGTTTATTAACGATTAAACGAACGCGTTCTAAACTTGTAGAATCAGGGATAGAAGAACTTAATGAAATTGTGTTATCAATTTCTGGTGAAGAAGTTAAAAGTTTTCATACAGACTTGAGTTCTATAACAGGAGAACGTATTATGATTTTCAAACTATATAACGATTTAGAGAAGAAGTTTGCTGACTGACAAAGACTTATTTTTTCGAAGTAATGCACTTAATTTATTGATAAATGTCGTTTATTGATTAATTAAGTGTATTTCTATGTGTAACGTTGAAAAGTTATAGAAGTAAATTAAGCTCATATTTAATATGAAGTTAAGCGTGACAATAGCATAAAAAATGCACATACTGTTGTAAGGGACAGTATGTGCACACTACTAGTTATGAATCAGGAATCCGGAAGAGTAAAGTTTACGTTAAAAACTATCATCATATAAATAATTGGGTGTTAAAGTATCATAATCTTTAGTTAAGATTCTTAAATAAAGATTCATTGTTTTAATACTGTTAAAAGTGTAGAACATAAACTAAGTATTACGGGATTAATATTTCAACTTTAACCACTAGCTTGTAAATAATATGTAACTTAGCTATTTAATACCCAACAACGACGAAAAAAGTATTATTTAATTAAAGTAACATGAATTCGTTTAAAAGCTTGTATAAAGTGGTCAGTCACATTAATATACAAAGTTTACTAAAAGTGAGTTCACCTCCTACACATAAATATTATAATAATTGAATAAATTTTTGGAATAAATTCCCTAACTGTGTAAAAATAATGCGTAAATGTTAAAATATATAAATTATATAAAAAGTAATTATATATAATTTTATGAACATAGTTACTAAATGATTGGCATAAAAACAAGATTGATTAAAATTGGTTATTTTTATAAATTACATAATTCAAATTCTCGCTATTTTATAAAAATAAAAATTAAAAATATACTTGAATTATTATGAAAGTTTATAGTAATATTGCTAATTGGGTGTTAAAGAATCATAATTTTTAATTATGGTTCTTTTTCTTTTGCCATTTTTTAACTACAAATGTTAAAAATAACGTGATAAATATGCTTAAATGCTTTGCTAATGTTTATATTTTTAATAAACTAGATGAGGTTAATATTTAATGTGATTAATTAGCAGCATAGATATTATTTATAAGACTCGGATTTAGAGCGAAAGTTGGATTTGTTTCGCCTTTAAAAAGGTTATAATAAAGTGAAGCGAAATTGTGTTAAGGAGGAAGTATAGTTGAATCAAGTGAAAAATATTCTCTATTCTATAATAGAACCATTATTGCAACCAGAAACGTACCAATCATTACTTTCTAATTTAATAATGATTATTGTTTATGTAGTGGCTGCATGGATTATTTTACATTTTGTGAACAAAGGTATTGCACAGTTCTTTAAAATTCAAAATAAAGGTAAGAATAGTAATAAAAAACGTTCAAAAACTTTAATATCATTAGTGCAAAATGTAGTCTCATATGTGGTATGGTTTATAGTGTTGACTACGATTTTAAGTAAATTCGGTATCAGTGTGGGAGGAATCATAGCAAGTGCTGGTGTTGTTGGCTTGGCCGTTGGTTTTGGTGCACAAACTGTAGTTAAAGATATCATTACAGGTTTCTTTATTATTTTTGAGAATCAATTTGATGTAGGAGACTATGTTAAAATTAGTAATGGTGGCGCTCCAGTAGCAGAAGGTACTGTTAAATCAATAGGATTAAGATCCATGCGCATTAATACTATTTCTGGTGAACTGACAACATTGCCTAATGGTAGTGTTGGTGAAATTACGAACTACTCTGTGATAAACGGCGAAGCAATCGTAGAAATACCAGTTTCTATAACGGAAGATATTGATAAAGTAGAAGATGAATTAAATGACTCTTTTGAGGCAATTCGTTCGAAATATTATTTATTTATATCTACACCAGAGGTAGTTGGGGTGAATTCCATCACAAATAATGAAATCGTATTGCGTATTTCTGCAGAGACGATACCTGGAGAAGGCTTTACAGGGGCACGTATTTTAAGAAAAGAAATATTAAAACTATTCAAACTTAAAGAAATTAAAATGCCTCAACCAATGATGGTACAATACGAAGCAAACCAACAAAATAATGCATAAGACGGTCGGAGGTGTTACAGAATGACATCCAATTACGGTTTGAATGATATTGTAGAAATGAAAAAGCAACATGCATGTGGTACGAATCGTTTTAAAATCATTCGTGTAGGTGCAGACATCCGAATAAAATGTGAAAACTGTCAGCGTAGTATTATGATTCCTAGACAAACTTTTAATAAAAAACTAAAAAAAATAGTGGTATCACAACAAGATACTACCGATAAGGAGAATGAATAATGGCTTTAACAGCAGGTATTGTTGGCTTACCAAACGTAGGAAAGTCTACACTTTTTAATGCAATTACAAAAGCAGGGGCACTTGCAGCAAACTATCCATTCGCAACAATCGATCCTAACGTAGGCATCGTTGAGGTGCCTGATAGTAGATTAGACGTTTTAACAGAAATGGTAGAACCAAAAAAAACAATCCCAACTACATTCGAATTTACCGATATTGCAGGTATTGTTAAAGGTGCTTCTAAAGGGGAAGGTTTAGGTAATAAATTCTTATCCCATATTCGTGAAGTAGATGCGATTTGCCAAGTTGTTCGTGCTTTTGATGATGATAATGTTACACATGTTTCTGGTCGTGTAGCTCCGATTGATGACATTGAAGTTATTAATATGGAACTCGTATTAGCAGATTTAGAATCTGTAGACAAACGTTTACCGAAATTAGAAAAAATGGCACGTCAAAAAGATAAAGATGCAGTTAATGAAACACGTATTTTATCAAGAATTAAAGAAGCTTTAGAAGAAGGGAACCCTGTAAGAAGCTTAGAATTTACAGAAGAAGATCAAAAATATGTGAATCAGGCTCAATTATTAACATCTAAAGAAATGTTATATATTGCTAACGTAGGCGAAGATGAAATTGGCGATGAAGATAATGAAAAAGTAAAAGCCATTCGTGAATATGCAGCGAAAGAAGATTCTGAAGTCATTGTCATCAGTGCTAAGATTGAAGAAGAAATTGCTGTACTTGAAGATGAAGACAGAGAGATGTTCTTAGAAGATTTAGGAATTGAAGAACCTGGTCTTGATCGTTTGATTCGTACAACTTATGATTTACTTGGCCTTGCTACTTACTTTACAGCAGGTGTACAAGAAGTACGTGCATGGACATTTATTAAAGGTATGACTGCTCCCCAGTGTGCGGGTATTATTCACACGGATTTCGAACGTGGCTTTATTCGAGCAGAGGTTACTAGTTATGATGATTATGTGGAATTTAACGGAGAAAATGGCGCAAAAGATGCTGGTAAACAACGCCTAGAAGGTAAAGAATACATTATGAAAGATGGCGATGTTGTACACTTTAGGTTTAACGTGTAAGGCACTTAGCTTTAAAATAATATATTAGAATACTGGGGTATAAATATCTCAATATTATAAAACAGGCTGGGACAATTTAAATTGTTCCAGCCTTAATCATTATATTGGTAGTGGCTTAAGCTCAACTGCCTTTACTATGTTTATAAAGTTAAGAGGTGAACCAATCTGTACTAACATTTGGTCCTGTATAGTTTGCATCGACTTCTTGATTTAATTCAGGGGAAGAGTAGCTATCTGTATACTGCCATAAAACGTGTTCACGGGTAGGTTGCCCAGGATTATAGTTGGCCATCCAGTAGCCATCATAATTTTCTACAGATTGTTTAGCGTGTTCTAGCATGAAATTTTCATATGAATAAAACAATACTTTTTTATTTCCGGCTAAACCTTTCATTTCGTCATACCAAGCATTCGTGCTTTCTTCGGTAGTGCCAGAAGTAACTGAGTTTTGTTCAAAATCATTTATATAAAAGCTTGCTTTGGGAGCTCGGTTATATAAAGTTTGTGCCTCATAACGTGCGTCATCAGGGTCTTCATACATACTATATGAATAAACACCAAAGTCTAAGTCATGTTTGTCTAATAAATCAGAATTGTGTTCTAAGGACTCGTCTATTTTTTCTGAGCCGTATTGTGCTCTAATAATAATGAAATCGTAATTTGCTTTTAAATCCTTTACTTCTTGATCAGTTAAGTTACCTTGCCATTCGGAAATATCTAAGATACGTTCGCCTTCTTGTGAAGTTCCAGCTTCTGGCTGAATGTCTTTAGAACGAGTGGTTGTTTCGTGATTAGTACTCTTTTCCGGATGCTTATTTAAATATTGTTGGTATCCATATCCCATTGTTCCTTTTTGGCTTGAGGTATTACTAGCTGCATAAGTAGAGTTAATAGTTATTGTTGATGCAAATAATACACACATTGTAATAAATCCTTTTTTTATTGCCGAAACCATAACGTACTCCTTTGTTTATGTATTTAAAAAATATAAAAAACGAACATAGGGGTTATGCTAATAGAATTAATATAGATTTTCAACCATAGCTTAAATAACATTTATTTTTTATTAAAATAAAGAATTGTAACTTATAATATTAAATATATGAGATGGTGTCAGTTTTGTATAAAAGCAATTAATAAAACGTCTATATATGAGAAATAGCGATTACAATAATCAATTCTTGGTGATGTTTCATATGAAACATTTACGTAAATTAAGCAAACTGTTAAAGATGGATAACCATTGTAAAAAGTAAAGGCTTGTGCTATAATTCTTGATTGTGAGTAATGAAAATTATTCCTTGCTTGTCACATATGATGACGAGCCGCATAGACCACAAGGAGGTGCAATTATAAAATGAGAACATATGAAGTTATGTACATCGTTCGTCCAAACATTGAAGAAGAAGCTAAAAAAGCTGTCGTTGAACGTTTCAACGGAATTTTAGCTTCTCAAGGATCAGAAGTTTTAGAAGCTAAGGATTGGGGCAAACGCCGTTTAGCTTATGAAATCAATGATTTCAGTGAAGGTTACTACAATATCGTACGTATCCAAACTTCTGATAACGAAGCTACTGACGAATTCCAACGTTTAGCTAAAATTTCAGACGATGTAATCCGTTATATCGTAATTCGTGAAGACGAAGATAAGACAAGAAAATAATAGATGGGGGTCGTTTAAATGATAAATAGAGTTGTTTTAGTCGGTCGTTTAACGAAAGATCCAGAATATAGAACAACACCCTCAGGCGTGAGTGTTGCGACTTTTACTCTAGCAGTAAACCGTACGTTTACAAATGCGCAAGGGGAACGCGAAGCAGACTTCATTAATTGTGTCGTTTTTAGAAAACAAGCAGATAATGTTAATAACTACTTATTCAAGGGTAGTTTAGCTGGCGTTGACGGTCGCATTCAATCACGTAGCTATGAAAACCAAGAAGGACGTCGTATTTTTGTAACTGAAGTAGTTTGTGATAGCGTTCAATTCCTTGAACCAAAAAATCAAAACCAACGTCATGGTCAAGAAGGAAATAATAATTTCCAAAACTTTGGCGGACAACAATCAGGACAAAATACATCGTCGTATCAAAATAACAATAATAACAACAATAATACATCGAATAATAATCAATCAGATAATCCATTTGCAAATGCAAACGGACCAATTGATATTAGTGATGACGATTTACCGTTCTAATCTACAAACATTGTGTGAATGTTGTGTAGACTGTTTAGAAGTATATTAAAATGTGTGAAATTATATTATATGTGTGTGTAAATGTGTGAAGTATAATATGATAATTAATACACCTTCAACTGTTGAAGGTGTATTTTTTGTTCTGAAAAAGACAATGTTATTGAACTGAAAATAAGTACTAAAAGTATTATAGAAATTGGCTTTGCAAAAGGCTATGCTTAAAATTGGCTGAAAAGTCAGAATAATACAATAGAATTTAGCGCAATTAAAGAGTGTATTATTACTTTCCTTATTAATAAAGTTTAAAATAAGATTATAAATAATTAAAGTAATTAATTAATTAGTCAATTAAATGATTGTAAATTGATTTATATATGTTTAAACAATTGATAATTGGGAAATTATTTTACTGTAGTGTAAATAAAAAATATAATATCATTGAAGAATGCTTTAAATAATATTATTATAAGTTATGTACTATATTTTTATAGGGGGGCAGCTTTAATTGGCAAATAAAAAATTGTTATCGTACGCACAAAAGGAAATTTTACAAATAGAACAATTTTATGAGAACACTAGCATTAATAATATTGCTGGTATTGTTCATATGAATAATGGTTTAGGATATAACGAAGTAAATGAAGCCTTCAATAAAATCATAGAGCAACATGACACTTTAAGAATAAGGGTTACTAGAGAAGAAGGAGAATACAAGCAGTATCTAGTGGACTATGAACATCAAGATTTTGAGTTTGTAGACTTTTATCAAGATGAAGTTGGCTATGATAAGTGGGTTCGAGAAAGTGCTACTATGAATATCTTTAATTTAGATGAACCACTTTATAGAGTGATTATAGCAAAAGCGCCTCAGGGACACTATGTAATATTCTTGTTACAACACCATTTGATTAGCGATGCATGGGGTGTAACAATTGTTGTAGACAACCTATCCAAAAAGTTGGTAGGTAAAGAAGATAAAGAAACAGAAAGTGCTGCCTATTTTGAAGCTATTGCTACTGAAATGGACTATGAAAACACTAAGCGTTTCTCGAAAGATAAAGATTTTTGGTTAGGAAAATTAGAAAATTTCGAAGATAATATTCTTTTTGAGAAGACAACGTTGGACAGCGCAGTTGGTAAGAGAATAAGTATTAATTTATTAGATCAAGAAGCTGAAAATGTTAAACGTTTTTGTGAAGAAAATGATGTGAGTATAAGTAACCTTTTTTCAGCAATAATGCATGTCATTAAACATAAAAAAACATTGTCTAAAATTAATTCTGTTGGATTACTGATACATAATAGGAATAATCGAAAAGAAAAAACATCTACAGGAGTATTTTCAAGAGTATTACCCATAATCATTGAAATGGATAAAGAAGCAACTGTTAAATCTTATTTAAACAAGATTAAGCTAGAAAGTCTTAATGTATTAAAACATAGAAAATACCCATATGAGTATATTGTTGAAAATAGTGGGAATAAAAAAGGTTTAGTAGACTGCTTTGTGTCCTTCCAAAATGCCCAATACGATGCTGAATTTATGAATGATGGTTTTCTAGATGAATGGTTAGACAACGGGACAAATAATGCGCCATTAAGTGTTAACATCAGTAATAGAAGTAGTAAAAATGGTTTGGATATAGATTATGATTATCAAATTGATGTATTGGATGAAGCAGGCGTTTATCAATTACATGAAACGATTTTACATGTGTTGAATAGCATGATTGAAGCACCAGAACGAAAAATTAAAGATATTGAAATTGTTTCTGGAGAAGAAAGAGAAACAATTTTAAATGACTTTAACAATACGAATTTAGCGCTGAATAATTCCCAATCATTTATTGAACGATTTGAAGAACAAGTATCGAAATATCCGAACAAAACAGCAATCAAGTACGAAGGGGAAAGTCTGACCTATAAAGCGTTCAATGCTAAGGTCAACCAAATGGCGTATCGTTTGCGTTCTGAAGGCGTAGAGGCAGAGTCGCTTGTAGCAGTGATGGCTAACAGAAGCTTAGAAATGTTAGTGGCTATCTATGGAATTATTAAAGCAGGCGGTGCTTATGTTCCGATAGATCCTAATTATCCAGCAGATCGTATTAACTACATTTTAGAAGATAGCCAAGCAAAAGTATTATTAACGGATAATGAGTTGAAAGAAACGATTTCATACAATCATAAAGTGATTGATATTTCTAATAATGAAACATTAGCGTCACTTCCTTCTGACAATTTAGAGCATATTACAGACGTGAACAATTTAATGTATGTCATCTATACATCAGGTACAACAGGTAAGCCTAAAGGGGTTCTTGTTTCAGGAGAAAGTTTAATGAACCGTTTGAATTGGCTTATAGATAAGTATGGTATTGGTAATGAAGATATAGTCTTCTTCAAAACACCATTTACGTTTGACGTATCAGTATGGGAAGTATTTGGATTCGGAATGATTGGTGCTCAAGCAGTACTGTTACCTTCAGGTGAAGAAGGTAACCCTGAAAAAATTACATCAGTTATACAAAATGACACCCCTACAATGGTGCACTTCGTACCATCTATGTTTAACGTGTTTATTAACTTTATTAAAGCGACAAACCAAACACAAATGATTTCAAGTTTAAGATATGTCTTAGCGAGTGGTGAAGCTTTAAAACCAAGTATCGTAAATCAATTTAACGAGCTTATTGGTAGTAAAAATAACACACAATTAATTAATTTATATGGCCCAACAGAAGCGACAATCGATGTTACAAGCTTTGACTTTGACTACAATGTTAAATATGATGTTGTGCCAATTGGTAAGCCGATTGCAAACACGCAAGCTTATATTTTAAATGAAGATAACAATGTAATGGGTATTGGTGTGCCAGGTGAATTATGCATTGGGGGCATTAACGTTACAAGAGGTTACCTAAATCGCCCTGAATTGACACAAGAAAAATTCGTTGACAATCCGTTTGGCGAGGGCAAAATGTACCGTACAGGTGATTTAGCTCAATGGAATAATGATGGTAATATTTCTTATTTAGGTCGTATAGATGAGCAAGTTAAAATTCGTGGTTACCGCATTGAATTAGGTGAAATTGAGAGTATTCTGCGTAAGAACGATGCCATTTTAAATGTTGCAGTTGTTGCTAAGCCTATTATTGATGATGAATTATCAATTTGTACTTATATTGTTTCAAACCAAAAGATAGATTTCGAAGCATTAAAAGCTGAATTAAGCCAACAATTACCTGAATATATGGTACCAACTTACATGATGCAAGTTGATGAGTTACCTGTATCTTCAAGTGGTAAGTTGAACAAAAAAGCATTACCAGAAATAAAAGTAGGAAACTTGGAATACGTTGCGCCTAGAAATGATATGGAAGCAATGGTTGTTGATATATTTAGTGCTACGCTAAATATAGAACGCGTAAGTATCTTTGATAACTTCTTTGAAATTGGTGGACATTCACTTAAAGCAATTAGCGTGATTAATGAAATTGAAAGTAAGACTAATAAGCGTTTACCTTTGAAAAAAATATTTGATAATCCAACAGCTGCCTTACTTTCAAAAGTGATTGATAACGAAGTAAGCGACGCGATTGAACGCCGTATTCCTCTAGCAGAAACCAAACCGTATTATCTCACTTCTTCACCTCAAAAACGTTTATATGTTTTAAACGAAATGGTGGACGGACAAACTGCATACAATATGGCGAGTATGTTAGAAATTCGTGGTGAGGTTGATGTAGAGCGTGTGAGAAACACATTCCAAGCACTAGTAGATCGTCATGAAGCATTGAGAACACACTTTGATACTATCGATGGTGAGCCAGTTCAAATAGTTGATGATGAAGGTAGCATTCAGATTGATTATGAAGAAACACAAACGGAAGATTATGATACGTTGTTGAGTAATTTTGTTAAACCGTTTGATTTAACAACTGCACCTTTATTAAGAGTTAAAGTTGTTAAATGTGCAGAAAAACAATATATTTTATTATTTGATATGCATCATATTATTTCTGATGGTTTCTCTATTAATCTCATTATCAAAGAATTCACAGCACTGTATAAAGGTCGTACATTAGATGAATTAACAGTACAATACAAAGATTATAGTGAGTGGATGCGTTCGCGTGATTTAGATGAACAGCGTCAGTTTTGGGTATCTCAATTTGAAGAGGAAGCACCAGTACTAGACTTGCCATATGATTACGCTAGACCTAATCAGCAAAGTTTTACAGGTAGAACGGTAAGTATGGATATGCCAGAAACAACAAGAAATGCTATTACAAAACTTTCCCAAGCAACTGGTAGTACGGATTATATGATTCTATTGTCATCATTTATGGTGCTATTGCATAAATATAGTAGACAAGAAGATATTGTTGTAGGTAGCCCGATTTCTGGTCGTACACACAAAGATACAGAAAATATGTTAGGTATGTTTGTTAATACTTTAGCAATGCGTTCTAACCCAGAACGCAACAAATCATTTGAACAATTGTTAGCAGAAGTTAAAGATACATCATTACAAGCTTTTGACAATCAAGAATACCCATTAGAAGCGCTTGTAGATGAAATTGTAGAAAAACGTGATTTAACACGTAATCCATTATTTGATGTGTTATTTACATTGCAAAACACTGCGAATGAAAGTTTCCAAATCGATGATTGGTCAACAGAACAAAAAGAAGCTTCGTTTACCAACGCTAAATTTGATTTGAGTATGACGGTTTATGACAATAATGGTTATAAAATTGCCTTAGAATACGCACAAGAATTATTTGAGCAAGATACCATTGAGCGTATGTTAACGCACTTTATGGAATTACTTTCAAATATAACGGCTCAACCAACGGCGAAAATTAAAGAAATTGAAATGGTGACGCAAAATGAAAGAGATGTCATATTTAATGACTTTAATAATACGACGATACCATTTAATAACACGCAAACATTTGTTGAGCGCTTTGAAAATCAAGTTGCAAAAACACCATACAAGACGGCAATTTCATATGAAGGCGAGAGCTTAAGTTACCACGCATTAAACGAACGTGCGAATCAATTAGCTTATCAATTGCGCAATGAAGGCGTGACAGCAAATTCGCTTGTCGCATTAATGACAAATCGTCGTTTAGAAATGATTATCGGTATTTACGGTATTCTTAAAGCGGGTGGTGCATATGTACCTGTGGATCCAAATTATCCTAAAGACCGTATTAATTATATTTTAGAGGATAGCCAAGCAACTGTATTATTGACTGATAGAACGCTAGATAGTGATATTGTTTATGATAATACAGTGATTGATATTACTAAGAACCAAGAACTTAAAACATTACCGACAAACAATCTAGAGCATGTCACAGATGTCTCTAATTTAATGTATGTTATCTATACATCAGGAACGACTGGCCGTCCGAAAGGTGTCTTAGTTGCTGGAGAAAGTGTAATGAATAGACTGAATTGGGTTTATGATAAGTATGACATCGCCAGTGATGATATTATTTGTTTCAAGACGCCATTTACTTTTGATGTATCAGTTTGGGAAATTTTCGGTTTTGCAATGGTTGGTGCACAAGCTGTGCTATTACCATCAGGAGAAGAAGGTAATCCTGAACAAATTACTTCTCTAATACAAACATCCGAAGCGACAATGGTCCACTTTGTGCCATCTATGTTTAATGTATTTATTAATTACATTAAAGGTACAAAACAAGCACACTTAGTTTCTAGCTTAAGATACGTTCTAGCAAGTGGTGAGGCACTTAAACCAGAATTAGTAAACGAGTTTAATGAATATATAGGTGGAAAAAATAATACGCAATTGATTAACTTGTATGGTCCTACTGAAGCAACAATCGATGTGACAAGTTTTGAAACATATAGTGATGTTCACTATACGAATATTCCAATTGGTAAACCAATTGCTAATACACAAGCTTATATTTTAGATGAAGATAACCACGTCATGGGTATCGGTGTGTCTGGAGAACTTGTAATAGGCGGAGTCAATGTTACAGAAGGTTATTTAAACCGTCCTGAATTGACACAAGAAAAATTTGTCGACAATCCATTTGGCGAAGGCAAATTGTATCGTACAGGAGATTTAGCTCGATGGAATGCTGACGGCAATATTTCTTATTCTGGCCGTATCGATGAACAAGTTAAAATCCGTGGTTACCGTATTGAATTAGGTGAAATTGAAAGCGTCTTACGCCAAAATAAAGATATTTTAGATGTAGCAGTTATCACGAAACCTATGATTGACGGAGAATTAGCCATTTGTGTTTATATCGTGTCGGATCAAGACATTGATTTTGACGAAGTGAAAATGGAATTAAACCATAAATTACCAGACTATATGGTCCCATCTTATATGACTCAAATAGATGAACTGCCAGTATCTTCAAGTGGTAAGTTAAACAAACGTGCGTTACCAGAAATTAAAGTTGAAGGTAAGGTTTATGTAGCACCTGAAACTGAAACAGAATCTATGTTAGCTTCTATTTTTGAGTCTGTTTTAAATATTGAGAAGGTAAGTACAAATGATAACTTCTTTGAAATTGGTGGTCATTCGCTAAAAGCAATCGGTATTATTAATAAGATTGAGAGTGAAGTAGGTAAACGATTACCATTGAAATTAGTGTTTGAAAGTCCTACTATTGCACAACTTGCAAAAGTGGTTGACACATATACTGATAATGGCAATAGTCAAAGTATCCCTCAAGCTGAAAGTAAACCGTATTACTTAGCATCTTCACCACAAAAACGTCTATATGTTTTAAATGAAATGGTAGATGGTCAAACAGCGTATAATATGCCGAGCATGTTAGAAATTCAAGGAAATGTTGATGTATCACGTGTAGAAGATGTATTCCAAAAATTAGTAGATCGTCACGAAGCGTTGAGAACACATTTTGAAACGATAAAAGGCGAGCCGGTTCAAGTAATTAATGACTCAGCAACTATCGTTGTAGATTACCAAGAAATTAATGAAGAAGACGAATTTGCTTTACTAAATGAATTTGTCCAACCGTTTGATTTAGGTCAAGCTCCGTTATTAAGAGTTAAAATAGCTAAAACAGCTGAACAACGCTATGTACTACTTTATGATATGCATCATATTATTTCTGATGGTTTCTCAATCAACATCATCATGAAAGAATTCTCTGCTTTATATCATGAACAAACGTTAGAGCCATTAAGCGTACAATACAAAGATTATAGTGAGTGGATGCAAGCACGTGACTTAAACGACCAACGTGAATTTTGGTTATCTCAATTTGAAGATGAAGCGCCAGTGTTAGATTTACCTTATGATTACGCTAGACCAAATCAACAAAGCTTTACTGGAAAAACAGTGAGCGTGGAAATGCCTGAGGACGTTCAAAAGGCTATCCATCAATTGTCTCAAACAACAGGCAGTACAGATTATATGATTCTATTGTCATCGTTCATGGTGCTATTGCATAAATATAGTAGACAAGAGGACGTTGTTGTAGGTAGTCCAATTTCGGGCCGTACACACAGAGATACTGAGGATATGCTAGGCATGTTCGTTAACACTTTAGCAATGCGTTCGTATCCAGAAAGAAATAAAACATTTAGCCAATTATTAGATGAAGTCAAAGAGCTAGCTTTAAAAGCTTATGACAATCAAGAATATCCTTTAGAAGCGTTATTAGATGAAGTTGTAGAAAAACGTGATTTAACACGTAATCCTTTATTTGATGTGTTGTTCACGTTACAAAATAACGAAAAGCAAAGCTTACAAATAGAAGATTGGTTAATACAGAAAAAAGAAACTTCAAATACAAATGCAAAATTTGATTTGAGTATGACCATTCACGAAAACGAAGACTATAAAGTCTCATTAGAATATGCACAAGAGTTATTCAGTGAAGATACAGTAGAGCGTATGCTAGCACATTTTGTAGAAATAATCTCTAGTGTTGTGCGTCGTCCTGAACAGAATATTAGTGATATTGAAATTATCACTGATGCTGAAAAAGAAATAATTTTAAATCAATTTAATGATACAGAATTAGAATTAAATAATTCTGTGACGTTTGTAGAACGTTTTGAAAAACAAGTCGAACAAACACCAAATAAAACGGCAATCACATTTGAAGGTGAACACTTAACTTATCAAACATTAAATGAACGTGCGAACCAAGTAGCATATCAATTGCGCAACGAAGGCGTGAAACCAAATGATTTAGTCGGTATTATGTCTCAACGTCGTTTAGAAATGATGATTGGTATATATGGTATCTTAAAAGCTGGCGGTGCCTATGTACCATTAGATCCAAACCATCCACACGAACGTACGAACTTCATCTTGAAAGATAGTAATCCGCGTGTATTGCTAACAGATGAAAAAATAGACTATGGCATTAAATTTGATAATGAAATTATTAAATTAACGAATAATACATTCCTTAATAATTTACCAACAGAGAATCTACCTCTTGTAACAGATGAAGCAAACTTAATGTATATTATCTATACATCAGGCACGACAGGTAAACCTAAGGGTGTTATGGTACCTTACAATAGTGTTATGAATCGCTTGAACTGGATGGTTGATTATTTCGGTTTAGGTACAGAAGATAAAATATTATTTAAAACACCATTTACTTTTGACGTATCTATTTGGGAAGTCTTTGGTTGGGCAGTCATGGGTGGCGAAATTATCATGCTACGCTCAGGGGAGGAAAGTAACCCAGAGAAGATTGCTTCTGTAATTGACCAACATGATATCACGATGACTCATTTTGTCCCATCAATGTTAAGCGTCTTTATCGATTTCATCAAAACAAGTCATAAAGCAACTGAAATTGCATCATTAAATCATGTATTTACGAGTGGTGAGGCATTAAAAGCAGATCATGTTAACCAATTTAATGACTTAGTTGGCTCAAGAAATCATACATTGCTTTACAATTTATATGGACCTACGGAAACGACAGTTGAGGTAACTTACTATCCTGTCTTTGCAGGCCAATCATACACAGAAGTACCTATTGGTAGACCTATAGCCAATTCTCATGCATATATTATGAATGAAGATAATAATTTATTAGGCATTGGCGTACCAGGAGAACTTTGCATAGGTGGCATGGCTGTAACAGATGGTTACTTAAATAGACCAGAGTTGACCGCTGAAAAATTTGTAGATAACCCGTTCGGTGAAGGGAAAATGTATCGTACTGGAGATTTAGTGAAATGGACGAAAGATGGCCTTCTTGATTATATCGGACGTATTGATGAGCAAGTTAAAATCCGTGGCTACCGTATTGAACTTGGCGAAATCGAAAGTTCAATAGCCCAAATTGATAACATTTCAGAAGTAGCAGTAGTTACGCAATCAGATGAAAATAATGCAGATTTAATGATTGCTGCATATGTAGTTTCAGAAGATGTAGTAGATTTTGATTCCATTAAAACTACGCTTGGTAAACAATTGCCTGACTATATGATTCCTACGTTGATGATGCAAATTGACAGTTTACCAGTGACAGCGAATGGTAAATTAGATAAAAAAGGATTGCCAAAAATTAAGCTTGAGAATAAAACCTACGTGGAACCAAGAGATGCAACAGAAGCGACGATTGCAGAAGTATACGGTGACATATTAAATCTTGATAATGTTAGTGCTTTGGATAATTTCTTTGAAATAGGTGGACATTCATTGAGAGCGATTAGCGTAATTAATGAAATTGAAAGCAAGATGTCTGTACGTATACCATTGAAAGCTATTTTCGAAAATCCAACAGTATCTCAATTGGCTAAAGCAATTGGTAATCATGCTGGTGAATTAAGTAGCCAAACTATTCCATTAGCAGAACCAAAAGCACACTATTTGGCATCTTCACCACAAAAACGTCTTTATGTTTTAAATGAAATGATGGACGGTCAAACAGCTTATAATATGCCAAGTATGTTAGAAGTTCGTGGTGAAGTAGATGTGGAACGCGTACAAAATGTATTCCAAAGCTTAGTGAATCGTCATGAAGCATTGAGAACACATTTTGATACAGTAGATAGCGAACCAGTTCAAATCATAGATGAGCAGGCAAACATTACGGTTGATTACGAAGAAGTATCAACTGAAGACTATGAACAGCTCTTAGACAGCTTTATAAGACCTTTCAATTTAGCACATGCGCCATTACTTCGAGTAAAAGTGGTTAAATGTGCCGAGCAACGTTACGTATTGCTATTCGACATGCATCATATTATCTCTGATGGTTTTTCAATTAATCTAATCATTAAAGAATTTACTGCTTTATATCATGGACAAGCGTTAGAAACTTTGACTGCGCAATATAAAGATTATAGTGAATGGATGCACACACGTGATTTAAGTGATCAACGTGCCTTCTGGTTATCACAATTTGAAGAAGACGCACCGGTTCTAGATTTACCTTATGATCATGCGCGCTCTATTCAACAAAGTTACACTGGGAAATCTGTAAGCGTGGAAGTACCGGAAGAATTACGTCAAGAGATACAAGCGTTATCGCAGACGACAGGTAGTACGGACTTTATGATTCTATTGGCTTCATTTAATGTACTATTGCATAAGTATAGTCGACAGGAAGATATTGTTGTCGGCAGTCCTATTTCAGGAAGAACGCACAAGGATACAGAAAATATGCTAGGTATGTTTGTAAATACGTTAGCTATGCGTGCGTACCCAGAGAGAAGTAAAACGTTTAACCAATTACTCTCTGAAGTAAAAGATACTGCATTGAAAGCGTATGATAACCAAGAGTATCCGTTAGAAGCTCTTGTAGATGAAATAGTTGAAACACGTGATTTAACGCGTAATCCATTATTTGATGTGCTATTCACATTACAAAACAATGAAACAGAAAGTCTTCAAATAGAAGATTGGTCTATCGAACAGAAAGAACCATCAACGACTAATGCCAAATTTGATTTAAGCATGACGATTTTTGATGACGATGGATATAAAATTTCATTGGAGTTTGCAGAAGAACTGTTTAATCAAGATACAGTCGCGCGTATGCTAGATCATTACTTAGAAATATTGAAGCATAGTGTGCAACAACCTGAACAAAAAATCAGTAATCTTCAAATGATTACCAAACAAGAAGAAGCTACAATATTTAATGACTTTAATAATACGGAAGTTCCGTTCAACAACAACAAAACTTTTGTGGAAATCTTTGAAGCACAAGTAGCTAAGAGTCCTAACGAAATAGCTATTACTTACGAAGGTGAAAGTCTAACTTACGCAATGTTAAATGCTAAGGCGAACCAACTTGCGAACTATTTACGCATTGAAGGTGTTAAACCTAATACGCTCGTCGGCTTGATGACAAATCGTCGATTAGAAATGATGATTGGTATCTACGGTATTCTCAAAGCAGGTGGTGCCTATGTTCCTATTGATCCAAACTATCCAAGCGATCGTATCAACTACATTTTAGGAGATAGTCAACCAAACGTACTGTTAACTGACCAAACGTTAGATGGAACAATCGACTTTAATAAAGCTGTATTGAACTTAACAGATGATTCGGTAGTAGAGACACAATCAACAGATAATTTAACCAAGGTTACAGATGTCACAGACTTGATGTACGTTATTTACACATCTGGTACAACAGGTAAGCCAAAAGGCGTTATGGTGCCATACAAAGGTGTAATGAACCGTCTGCATTGGATGATTGATAAATATTACATCAACAATGAAGATACGATTTTATTTAAAACACCATTTACGTTTGATGTTTCTGTTTGGGAGATATTCGGACCAACTATGGTTGGTGCCCAAGCAATACTCTTACCTTCAGGTGAAGAAAGTAACCCTGAAAAAATAACAGCACTTATTGATCATCACAACATCACAATGGTTCACTTTGTGCCATCTATGTTAGGTGTGTTTATCGACTTTATTAAATCAACTAATAGAGTAGCAGATATTGCTACAGTTAACTATGTACTTGCTAGTGGTGAAGCGTTAAAAGCAGAACAAGTAAATCAATTTAATGCTTTAATTGGTGAACCAAACAATGCATTATTGATTGATTTATATGGCCCAACCGAAGCGTCAATCGAAGTGATTTATTATCCATGTACACCAGGCGAAACGTATGACAAGATTCCAATTGGTCGCCCAATCGCAAACATTCAAGCTTATATTATGAATGAAGATGAAAGTTTGATGGGTATCGGCGTTCCAGGAGAATTATGTATCGGTGGCGTAGGTGTTACGAAAGGTTACTTAAATCGACCTGATTTGACGGACGAGAAATTTATTGATAATCCATTTGGAGAAGGTAAATTATATCGTACGGGTGACTTGGCAAAATGGAGTACGACAGGTAATGTTGAATATCTTGGCCGTATTGATGAGCAAGTTAAGATTCGTGGTTATCGTATTGAGTTAGGTGAAATTGAAAGTTTATTACGTCAGATTAATCTAATTTCAGACGTAGCAGTTGTTGCTAAACCAATGGCTGGCGAAGAATTGGCGATTTGTGCTTATTTAGTTTCAGATGAAAGCATTGACTTCGATGAAATTAAATCACAACTTAATCAAAACTTACCAGATTATATGGTACCAACATACATGACTCAAATCGATATTTTACCAGTAACATCAAATGGTAAATTAGACAAAAAACAATTGCCTGAAATCCAGGTTGAAAGTGAAAATTATGTTGCTCCTACAAATGATATAGAAGAAATGCTCACAAATATTTTTGGTGAAGTATTAAATATTGAACGAGTAAGTATATATGATAATTTCTTTGAAGTAGGAGGGCACTCACTAAAAGCCATTAATGTGATTAATAAAATCGAAGGTGAAACTGGTATACGTTTACCATTAAAAGTAATATTTGAAAGTCCTACAGTCGCACAACTTGGAAAAGTATTAAATGACCAGGAAAGTAGCTTAGATGGACAAAATATTCCTATAGCTGAATCGAAGTCATACTATCTTGCATCTTCTCCACAAAAACGTTTATATGTGTTGAATGAAATGGTGCAAGGTCAAACGGCTTACAATATGCCAAGTATGCTAGAAATTAATGGTGTCGTTGATGTAGCGCGTGTTGAAGATGTATTCCAAAGCTTAGTGGAACGTCACGAAGCATTAAGAACGCATTTTGAAACGATAGACGGTGAGCCTGTACAAATTATAGATGAACAGGCAAATATAACTGTAGATTATGAAGAAACAGATATAGATGATTATGAAACGTTGTTAAATGACTTTGTAAGACCATTCAATTTAAATCAATCACCACTGTTAAGAGTGAAAATCGTTAAATTGGCTGATCAACGTCATATCTTACTCTTTGATATTCACCATATTATTTCAGATGGTTTCTCTATTAACCTAATCATTAAAGAATTTATCGCGCTATATCACGAAAGAACTTTAGATAACTTGAAAGTACAGTACAAAGATTATAGTGAATGGATGCACAACCGTGATTTAAGTAATCAACGTGCGTTCTGGTTATCTCAATTCGAAGATGAAGCACCAGTATTAGATTTACCTTATGATCATTCAAGACCTAAACAACAAAGCTTTACAGGTAAAACAGTATCAGCTGAAATGCCTAAAGAGACAAGGGACGCATTACATGAATTGGCTCAAAGAACTAATAGTACAGACTATATGATTCTACTGTCTTCATTTATGATTTTATTGCATAAATATAGTAGACAAGAAGATGTGGTTATAGGTAGTCCAATCTCAGGGCG
This sequence comes from Staphylococcus sp. 231237_7MaSpsaltlick, assembly GCF_043107035.1. Taxonomy (NCBI): domain Bacteria; kingdom Bacillati; phylum Bacillota; class Bacilli; order Caryophanales; family Staphylococcaceae; genus Staphylococcus; species Staphylococcus sp. 231237_7MaSpsaltlick. Next base: position 127,475 of record NZ_JBICNX010000002.1, on the reverse strand, counting down.
TACTCATCAAGATACAGATAACTTGTTAGGTATGTTTGTTAATACGTTGCCAATGCGTGCTTATCCGGAAAATAACAAAGCATTTGAGCAATTCTTAGATGAAGTGAGAGATACTGCACTAAAAGCATATGATAACCAAGAGTATCCACTAGAAGAATTAGTGGACGAGGTTGTAGAAAGACGTGACTTAACACGCAACCCACTCTTTGACGTGCTCTTCACGTTACAAAATAACGAAACCCAAGATCTTCAAATTGAAGATTGGGATATTAAAGAAAAACAAGCAACAAATACAAAAGCTAAGTTTGATTTAAATATGATGATTGAGGATGACGAAGCATACAAAGTATCACTAGAATACGCTGCAGAATTATTTGAACCACAAACGGTTGAACGTATGTTGAATCACTATCTGAAAATATTAAGCGAAGTGGTACAACATCCAGCCCAAAATATCAGTGAGATTGATATGACAACAGAAGAAGAGAGAGCACAAATTCTCGGTACGTTTAACGATACGTATGCAGAATTACCTAATAAGCAAACTTTTGTTGAGCGTTTTGAAAAGCAAGTTGCGAAAACGCCAGATCAAACAGCTATCACATATGAAGGTGAAAGTTTAACATACAAAGAACTTAATATACGTGTGAACCAACTAGCCCATAAATTACGTGCAGAAGGAGTAGAAGCTAATTCACTTGTAGGTTTAATGACGAATCGTAGTATAGAAATGATGGTAAGTATATACGGAATATTAAAAGCTGGTGGTGCTTATGTACCAATGGATCCTAGTCAACCTAGTGACCGTATCAACTATATTTTGAATGATAGTCAGCCAACATTGATAATTACAGATCGCGCATTAGATACAAATATTGAGTTTGATAGAAAGGTAATTGACATAACTAAGAAAGATGCGCTTGCTAATCTATCAACGGATAATTTAAACCACATTACAGATGTTTCTGATTTAATGTATGTAATATATACGTCAGGTACGACTGGTAAACCTAAAGGGGTGGTTGTTCCGTACGAAGGTGTGCTGAACCGTCTGAATTGGATGATTGATGAGTATGACTTTAATGAAGAAGATATCATCATGTTTAAAACACCATATACATTTGATGTATCAGTGTGGGAAATTTTCGGATTCGCTATGGTAGGTGCGCAAGCCGTGTTACTACCATCTGGAGAAGAAGGAAACCCAAGTAAGATTACATCGCTAATCCAACAACATTCAATCACTATGATTCATTTTGTACCTTCGATGTTAGGTGTGTTTGTTGATTATATTAAATCGACAAATGAAGTAGCTGAAATAGCATCACTTAATATAGTCCTTGCAACTGGTGAAGCACTAAAATCTGAACAAGCAAATCGCTTTAACTCAATCATCGGTCAGCCAAATGATACATTGCTTATTGATTTATATGGTCCGACAGAAGCTTCAATTGAGGTAACTTATAATCCATTACCGCCAATTCAGGAGTACGATATTATAACAATCGGTCGACCAATTGCTAATGTACAAATGTATGTTCTAAATAGTAATAATCAGCATACAGGTATCGGCGTTCCAGGAGAGCTTTGTATTGCAGGCGTTGCTGTAACAAATGGTTATCTCAATCGTCCAGAATTAACACAACAACAATTTATTGATAATCCGTTTGGTGAAGGAAAAGTTTACCGCACAGGTGACTTAGCAAAATGGACAACAGATGGAGAAATAGAATATTTAGGTCGTATAGACGAACAAGTTAAGATTCGTGGTTATCGTATTGAACTTGGTGAAATTTCTAGCCACTTACTACGTATTGAAAACATTTCTGATGCAGGTGTCATTGCTAAACCAATGGCTGGAGAAGAACTAGCGATTTGTGCGTATCTGGTTGCTGATCAACCAATTTCATTTACAGATATTAAGACTGAACTTGCACGTAAAGTACCAGACTACATGGTGCCAGCTTATATGACACAAATAGAACAATTGCCAGTTACATCTAATGGTAAATTAAATAAACGTGCATTACCTGAAATTGAAGTTGAAAGACAGGAGTTTGTTGAACCTAGAAATGAAATCGAAGCGGATGTTGTTAAAGCAATGGAAGAAATATTAAATACAGATAGCATAAGTGTTTATGACAACTTCTTTGAAATTGGTGGAGATTCTATCATAGCGATTAAACTGACATCGTTATTATCAAAATCATATAACATTTCAATTAAAGACATTTTCGAACTACAAACGATTGACCGTATCAGTGAGTCTATAGCTGCAAAAGATCAAACAAATATTCTAACTAAGTTAGAAACACTTAAAAATATAGATACTGCACAAGCACATCAATTCAGTAGTGAATTTATTCAAGAAATTAATGAATATAAAGAAGAAAGTGTAGAGAATTATGAAGTTATTAGTTCTGGAGCGGTTAAACAAGGTAAAAATGTATTGCTCACAGGAGCTACTGGATTCTTTGGTATATACATGTTGAACAATTTATTAGAAGATACGGACTTTAATATTTATGTCATGGTAAGAAGTAATAAAGAAGTTACAGGAGAAACGAAATTATATCGTAACTGGATTTATTACTTTGAATCTCAAATTGATCCTGAGTATGCAGAAAGAATCCATATCATTGAAGGTAATATCGAGTTAGAAAAACTAGGCATGGCTTCAGAAACTTACGAGTCTTTATCTCAAAATATCGATATGATTGTTAACGCTGCGGCGAATGTTAGTCACTTTGCGACGACAGATGCTTCATACGGCGCAAACGTTGGCGGTATTGAACAACTAATTCAATTTGCTAAATACAATCAATCTAAAGAGATTCACCACATGTCTACAATTTCTATTGCTTCAGGTAAGGTAGACGACAAAGCACAGTTAACATTTTCAGAACATGACTTAGATTTAGGTCAGGTAATGAATAATGTTTACTTAGATACTAAGATAGAAGCTGAAAAAGTATTGATTGCTAGTAGAGAGCAAGGTGTAGAAACAAATATTTATAGATTGGGTAATTTACAATGTGATTCTCGTACAGGAGTATTCCAGAAAAATGAAGAAAACAATGCTTTCTATAGTATTATAAAATCATTTAGAAACCTAGAAATATTCCCAGATTTAGAAAATGATGATTTAGAATTCACTCCTGTGGATCAGGCAGCTAAAGCGTGTAGCCAATTGATTAAAAATAATCAACTAAATAACGAGATTCATCATATATATAATAACCATCACCTTTCACTTAAACAATTGATGCATGTGTATAATCAAAACAATTATCATATTAAAGATGTACAGTGGAATGAATTTGTCGATTACTTAATGCATTGTATTAAAGAAGATGTTATGAGCGATCAAATCAATGATTTCCTATTGCATACAGGCGTACTAGATAACAATATTTTCAACAAATCTCATTTTGAAGTATTAGATTTTAAAACTAATTTCATACTCGAAAAGTTAAACTTCAAGTGGCAACCTACTGAAGATGCAACATTATCTAAAATGATTAGCCATCCAAAAAATAATTTCTAATTACAACTATGAAGTAGCAAAATAACAACTTGCTACTTCATTTGTTTTGATTGATTAAGTGATGTGGAAGTGTGACCGTGAAAATAACGATATATGTATTAAATACGCAGGATTTTGATTATCAGAACCTCAAGAGGCACCCTCAATACTCTAAATGGTTTAAGTATTATTGTGTACGAGCGCATACAGGAATACAATTTGAGCATATTCAATTTGGTGAAAATACACATGGTAAACCAGTATTAAAATTACCTAAAGATAAACACATCAATGTGTCTCATACAGATGGTTGTTCAATATGTGTTGTGAGTGACGCGAATGTGGGCGTAGATGTGGAAAAAATTGAAAATATAGATTTAGATATTGCCAAAAAATACTTTTCATTATTAGAGTATCGATACATTACTGATACACAAAGTACAATCTCTCGATTTAATCGTTTTTTTGAAGTGTGGACGATGAAAGAGTGCTATTTAAAATTACTTGGTATGGGCATGTATAAAGCATTAGATTCTTTTTCTATTACACCAGTTCAAGGTCGTTATCAACTTATTGAAACTGAAGATGAAATGATGCAGCCGTGTTCATTTTTTCATGATATTGTGTATGGGATTTATGCATTGTCAGTGATTTTAGATGTAGCTAACCAAGATTTAGAAGCAGAGTTATTAGATATAACAAAGAATTTTAATACAGAATTTATACTTTAAGGGGCGAGTATATGGCTAAAACAACATTATTTTGTATACCATTTGCAGGTGGAAATAAAGCGTTATATTATCCAATGAAGAACAATTTACCAAGTTATATTCAATTTAAGCCATTAGAATTACCAGGACGTGGTGAAAGGTTAATCGAAGAGGCGCTAGATAGTATTGATGACATGGTAGATGACTTAGTTAAGCAAATTATTAATGAAAAACCTGAAGAGTTTATTCTATTAGGTTACAGTTTAGGGACAATATTAGCATACGAACTTTATTATAAATTGGATCAATTAGGTTATCGACCAAAGCATATGTTCCTTTGTGCGAGTGAACCGATTGGCTATTTGGATAAATATAATGATATAGAAGCCATGAATGATGAAGAATTCAAACAGTTTATAAGAGATAAGGGCGGCACATCTGAAGAAGTATTAAATCATGAAGAGTTATGGCAACTTGTGAAACCAGCATTGAAAAACGACTTTCTAGCAATCGATTATTATTGCGATAAACCCAAGGAAAGACAAGTAGATATCAATTTATCAGTATTTGTAGGGAAACAAGATTCCATTTCTGCTCATACTTTGTATAAATGGTCAGACCTGACAAAAGGTAAAGTAGATTATCGATTCTTTGAAGGCGATCATTTCTTTATAAATAATCATTATAAAGACTTAAGTGAAGAAGTAAAATTAGTACTTAATGGTTAGATGTTCAAATTATTTCGAGTTCAGCATGTTTATTTATTCTTAACGTGTTGACAAATAGTCTATAATTTTATAAGATTAATATTACACATGCACACACACGCAAAGATTTAATACAATGTTTCACACGCATTATAAATCTTTTACTAATAGAAAATAAAAACACATGAATCATAATAAAATGATTAATAAACATTAAAACTAGACGGTATTTAAAAAAATAACTTAAAGGGAGGCAGTTACCATGGCAGGTGGACCAAGAAGAGGCGGACGTCGTCGTAAAAAAGTTTGTTATTTCACAGCAAACGGTATTACACACATCGACTATAAAGACACAGAATTATTAAAACGTTTTATCTCAGAACGCGGTAAAATTTTACCACGTCGTGTAACAGGTACTTCAGCTAAATATCAACGTATGTTGACATTAGCTATTAAACGTTCTCGTCATATGGCATTATTACCATATGTTAAAGAAGAACAATAATAGATATTGTATCTGAAAACCCCGTAGGCATATACCTACGGGGTTATTTTTGTTTTATTGATTTTAATAAACATGAAGATTAGTATTTTAATCTATAGATAATTGTTTTTAGTCTAAAATTAAAATAACCATTTAAATTTCTGTATAGTTTTGGCGTTTAAGTTAAATTTTTCTGGGTGATTTAATAATTGTATTTTATATGAATTAGCATTTTGCTTATTACGTAAAAGAATATCCATTCCAGGCTGTGTTACTAAAGTAGAAGAAAACTTAATAATTAACACGTCTTTGTCTATATAAATAATTTTCCATTTGCTCGAAAATGGTTTTAAAATGCCTTTACCTCTCCAATTGAATTGATCGTTATCTAGTGTATCGTAACCGACAATGGATTTTGATTTATTTCTCGTTTGGTATGTTACTTTATCAAGAATTCTCAAAGGATGAGATTGTATTATTGAATAAGTAATAGAAGGATTTGTTTTTTTGCCTGAAGTCCAAATTTTAAATGTAGAAGCTATGATGTGCCATTTTCCAGGTAAGTATTTTGTATATTGCATACTAATCATTCCTTTTAGTAAGTACTGTTTAAATTATAAAAGTATATTATTATCGAACCGTTTTGAAATAGGGCATAGAGATTGAAAGTATATAGTACTGAATGGTCTCTTTTTCAAAATACTGATATGTGGTATTTTTGAATTCTTATATTGATATTAACACATTTAATTGTGTGATATTAGAAAATTATCATTTAAAATTTGTGGTACTTCTTATAAAATATACTTATGTATCGTTCAATATAATCAAAGATTTATGTCATGAAAAAGTGAAATATTTGAGTTGAATGGTTATATAACAAGTTAATTAGAAGGAGCCGCTTATGTTAAATGGATTATATGATGCTTTAATATTTTTTATAAATCTTTTTACAGGTGAATATGGGTCACACTATTTATTGAACTTTGCTTTAATTGTAATTTTTGCAGCATTAATTGATATAGTTTTGTCGTTTGTTTTGAAAAAAAGAGAGTCTAGGATAATTGTATTTATCAAAGGTTTAGGGATACATTTTATTGGAATTATTGTCTTTACTGGAGGTCTTTTATTTGTTAATAGGGTATTAAGCAAACTTCCGTTTTTTGATTATAGTTCTAAATCCGATGAGTTGATTGGATTGGCAGGTATGTCGTTCTACGTAGTTTTACTTTTTGGTATAATCATGGCTATATTTTTAATGAAGGTTAAAATAAATAAAGTATTGAGTTTAATACTCCAGCTATTTGTGGCAATAGGTATCTTTTACATTTGCTTAGAAGTTTTAAATTTTACAATACCAATGAATAATTTGTTGATGTTAGCGGATATTATCTTTGTGGTTTTAATTAGTAATTGGTTAATAGAGTATCTATAAATTTTAAAAATGCTTACTCTATATATTTACTATATTTATAAATGAGTTCTTTCAATGAGGTATTCGGAACATACAATACCTGATACAGAAAATTTGAAGAAGTTATATGCGAGTGTAGGTTGGTGGAATTATTTGAGTACCGATTATGATTTCCAAGCACTGATAAAGAATATGGATTATGTTGTCACTGTGTGGGAGGATTCAGAATTAATTGGTTTAATTAGAGCACTTAGTGACGACTGCTCAGTTGTATTTGTCCAAGATATTTTAATCAAACCGCAATATCAAAGACAAGGTATTGGAAGAAAATTAATAACTATGACATTACACAGGTATAAGCATGTAAGGCAAATTATTTTAATAACAGATAATAGTGAAAAGACAAACAATTTTTATCGATCTTTAAATATGAATAAGCTAGAAAACTATAATTGTAATGGTTTCATGATATTAAATAATACATAATACTTGAATATAAAATAGATCGAACAATATAGGCGTGGCAATACTAATTTTTATATGTTACGCTATATATATGAAGTACCTCCAGTGCTTCATCCGTGATAAACCGCCTTTCGGGGCGGTTTATTTTTGGATTACGGTTTAGGTATTTATGTAGTTTGACGTCTTTCCTTGTGTCTTGCTTACTAAAGAAAACCATTAATACTAGCGTTTAAATTTCCTTTAATAAATATTACGTTTTCTGGATAATTTATATTTTACTTATACAAGTAATTAATTTATAATAATTTTGCACGTCTTAGGACGTGTGTGATTAATGGGTCAATCTCTTATGCGTCCTATGACGTGTAGGAGAACGCAACTCCTTTAATCCTGTGGTCCTCTTAATTGAGGGCCTTTTTTAAATTAAGCTTTATTTAACGTAGTCAACATATTATAATGGATACAATATAATATGTTGGGAGGTAAAGTTTATGACAATGCAAAAATTCACTGATATACAAAAAGAACGGATCATAAGCATTATTGAGTCAAAGGCTACAAATAAAGGTATTTGCAATTGCGATAATCCTAACATGAGAGTATTGGATGGCCAATACTATTTACCATTATTATCTGCTACTTACGGTAATGAACCCATTACGTTAATAAATGTTTTGTGTGAAAATTGCGGTAGATTAAGAACATATTCAAAAGATTTCTTTGAAAATAACTGACGGTTTTACAATATATGAATTTTCACAGATAAATATGGATAATAAATGAGAGACAAACCATTTGCTAATTTTAGCGTTTGGTTTGTTTTTTTATGTCTAAAAACTCAATGTATCTAGAAAGTAATGAAATTTACTGTGCGTTTTTTGAGACAATAAAAAGGGTAGCGTATTATAAAGACTACGCAAATCACCATTCCTCTAATTATCAGTTTATTGAGTAACGATTTCTAATTAATTGTTCATGAAGCGGTTTTAAACAAATAAGCACAATCATAATTTAATAAAAGTGTGTGAGGTGATGAAGATGGCCGTATTAGCATTGGTTTTACATTTAGTGTGTCTATTATTAGTGTTAATTGCAGGTTTTGTGGCATTAAAAGAATTTAGAAAACCGTATAAAGAACGTAATCAAAGAAAAATTGATACTTTACTTGTGTTTGTACTTATAGTTGCATTAATTGCGATATTATCAAGTGTAATTATCGATTTATAATTGTTCAATGTGACGCTAAATTGTAACTTTCAACTCCTATCAATGGAGGGTTTATGGACAATAAACTTATTGATAAACAAATGTAAGATTAATAAGAGTAAGATAATGGAAATATTTGTGCTTTCATTATCTTACTCATTTTTTTATTATATTTAAAACACTTAATATATAGAATGTTCAAAAAATAGTACGAAATAATAAAGTTTTTTGTAAACATTTGAATAATATTATAAACTGTAAGAATAAGATGGATTAATTAATATAGGCATTGCGATAAAATAGCGTGCTATAAAAAAGGAGTTTTTAAATGAAGTATAGGTTGAGTTTATCATTAATAGTAGCAACGAGCTTGATACTAAGTAGTACCGTGGCATATGCCCAAGAAGATACTACAAAGCAAACGACGGAAAAAGATAAGGCAGAGAATACAAGTAAACCAATCGATTTTGATAAAGCACAAAAGATGAGCCCTCAAGCTTTAAAAGACCAACTAACACCTGAAGATTTACGATTACATAATAAGGTTGCAGAACATAATTCTAATTCAGTAGAAATGCGTACTTTTGCAAATAGATCTTACCAAGACGTAAATACATATATTGCAAATAATAATATTAAACCGGCGCAAATCGTTCAAGATTCACGTATTAATAATTTACCCAAATATAATTATAAATCAGGAAAGTTTATAGGCGTTGTTATACACGAAACTGCTAACCCGAATAGTACGATTGAAGGCGAAGTAAATTATATGTATAACAATTATCAGAGTGCTTTTGTACATGCTTATGCAAGTAGTGATAAAATTATCCAAACAGCACCAAGTAATTATTTAGCCTGGGGTGCAGGCGCGAATGCAAATCCATATTTCTATCAAATAGAGTTGACGAGATCAAATACATTTGATGGTTTTGCTAAATCTGTAAATAACCAAGCTTACTTAGCCGCTAAAATGCTGAAACAAAATGGACTGGCACCATCATTGGCAGATAATAATCAAGGTACAGGTACAATTATTAGTCACAACGCTATTAGTCAATATTGGGGTGGCACGGACCACACAGACCCAGTTGGTTATTTTAACCAATGGGGATATAACATGGATCAATTTTATAGTTTAGTTCAAAAACATTATAAAGCACTAAACGGTGGCGGTAATGATGACGCAATAACTGGATCAACTTACAAAGTGGCTAAAGGCGATACTTTATATAGTATTTCAAGACGAAGCGGCGTAGCTATTGATGACATTAAGAAATGGAATAATTTAAGCAATAACACATTATCAGTAGGGCAAACATTAAAATTAAAAGCGCCAAGTAATAGTGGTACGATAACCGGAGACACACATAAAGTAGTCGCTGGCGATACGCTGTATAATATTTCTAAAAGAAGTAATGTAAGCGTTGAAAATATCAAAAAATGGAATAACTTAAAAAATGATAATATTAGTAAGGGACAAACACTATATTTAGTGAAGACATATACTGTGAAGAAAGGAGATACTTTATATAGTATAGCTAAAAATCAAAAGACAACAGTCGACAAAATTAAGTCCGACAATAAGTTGGATTCCAATAGTATTAAAGTAGGACAAATACTAAAAATTAAATAATTGATGAAGCACATTAGTAAATAAAACGACACTCCACCATTTGTTGATATCAGCAATTGTGAAGTGTCGTTTTTGCTTATTTTTCGTTTATTATACCATCGTTATCTCTATCTTTGGATGAATCATAACCTGGCATATCTTTTGTTGTTTCACCTGGCTTAGGCACATCGACATCTGGCGTTTTTGGTAAATCATTCTTTTCAGGTGCATCAATGTCTGGTGCATTAGTATCAGGTGTATCGATATCTGTGCTTGAGTTGTTTTGTTGATTGGTACTGTTATTATAGTTGTTAGATGATTGGCTTTGATTATTATTATAAGTATTGCCATTATCATTACTATTTTCGCTATTATCAGAAGCATTACTTGACTCTTCGTAATTATTATCATTTGATTCTTGAGAGCCATTTTCTTGAGTATTAATCTCTTCATTTTTGCTATTATTAGTGTCGGAATTTTTATTCTCTTTATTTTTCTTTTTAGCATCAGAATTATTTTGAGTTTCTTTTTTGGTACTATCGCTATTATTTTCTGTATAGAAGAAAGCACTACATCCGCCAACCAACAATATGATGAATAAAATTACCACTAAACAGCCTAAACAACCGATACATCCATTCTTTTTATTATCGTTCATCTCATTCTCCCTTAATTTTAATTCACATTTTATTGAACACTAAAATATAAAATATTAAATATATTGTACTACATTTTAGTTGTAGGTGTAACTTTATATTTTTATGTGTAAGAATACTGTATCTTTGAGTAAATTAGGTAGTAGTGAGTGACGATATATAATTGGATTAAAGTATAATATTTAGGTGAAATGCATTGGTATCATATATTATTTTAAAATTCTAAATTAACATCCTTCATGAAATTATAAAACGCTCTGACTACGGTATTATTTAGATATTGTTCTTTTAAAATCATGTCTGTATTTCTAATAATATAATCACCTTGTTGATCTAAGCATGGGGTTTTAGACAAATTATCATCATCTCGTAATAAAATGCCAGGCAAAATAGAAAAACCTAAACCATGTTGGACAAATTCTTTACATGTCTCCATATTGTCGACATTTATTGTAATGGAAGATGGCTCTATAAATTTTCCAATCCACCAATCATCTATTAACTTATTGAGAGAAGTATCGGTGTTATAATATATTCTGGGTAAATGAGGTAACTCAGTTATATCAATTGGGTGTTTTGAAACGATGTAAATCTTTTCTTTCATTAAACGAATCTTCTCTGACGAAAAGCTATAATCTCCTCTTAGTATGCCTACTTGAGAATAGTCATTATGAACATATTTGAAAACTTCTTCGCTCCAACCAGTATTAACATCAAATTCTACTGCTGGGTATTTTTGGCTAAACTCCGACAAAATTTTAGGAAGTTGATATCTTGAAAATATACTAGAAGCACTTAATCTTAATATCCCTTGCACAGTATTTTCTTGACTTATAAGTTCTTCTTTAAGCTTTTGATTATCTTTTAACATGGAAATTGCATAATTTACAATCATTTCTCCTTGCGAAGTGAACACGACACCTTTTTTATTTCTGTAGATAATCTTCACATTAAATTCTTGTTCAAGCTTATTAATTCTATATGTTACTGCAGGTTGTGATGTTCTCAATGTTTTACTTGTTTGTGTGATATTTTTGCATTTAAATAATTCTCTTAAAATTTCCCAATCCATACTATCCATATATAATCCTCCTAAAATTTTATATATATCATAAAAGATTTTGATGACCAAACATAAAAAAGTAATATTTTATTTATCGAATATATACTTATATACTTTATATAAGTTAACTGAATATTTCAATAATTAATAGGGGGGCATATTATGGATACTACAAGTTTGAAAATCCCATGCGTTTTAATGAGGGGAGGAACTAGCAGAGGATTAATTTTTAAAGATACAGACTTGCCCATAGAGAAAAAAATGAGAGAGGAAGTAATTTTGAAGATTTATGGAAGCTCTGCTAACGGACAAATTGATGGTATTGGCGGAGGTACTTCTGTTACTAGTAAAGTAGCAATTGTGGGCATGACAGATACAAACGATAGTGATATTTACTATAATTTTGGGCAAGTTGGAATCAATCAAAAAAGCATCGATTACAACGTGACTTGTGGCAATATGGCGTCGGCTGTCGGTTTATACGCAGTTGAGGAAGGACTCGTAAAGAGAGAAGATGGTGAAACAACTGTTAGAATTTTAAATACAAATACAAATAAAATTATGGAAGTACGTGTCCCTGTATATCAAGGAGAGATAAAAAGTGTAGGTGACTTTTCGATTTCAGGTGTTGAAGGTACAGGAGCAAAGATTACAGTAAGTTTTATTGACTCATCCGGCGCATTTACTGGAAAATTATTGCCGACTGAAAATTTAGTTGACTATATTAAAATGGATGAAATTATGTATAAAGTAAGTATATTAGATACTGGCAATATTGTTGCTTTTGTCAAAGCTAGCGATTTTTCTCTTGAAGGATTTGAATTGTCAAAGGATATCAATGAGAGACAGACTTCAAAAGCAATTGAGAAGTTACGAGTTAAAGTAGGCGTTTTATTGGGGTTATTTAGCGATGAAGACAATGTAAATAATGAATTAGAAGCATTACCTAAAATAGCATTAGTCAGTGAACCAAAAGACTATATAACAGAACAAGGCAGTTTAATTAAAAAGGAAAATATTAATATAATAGGTAGATATATTTCTATGGGCAAATTGCATCCAGCTTTTGCTGTGAGTGGCTCTATATGCTTGGCAACCGCTTGTAAAATTCCTGGGACAGTTCCGGCTACAGTTTGCCAAAAAGACACGCTAAACACAATAGAGATAGGACATCCTAGTGGTACCATTTCGTCTGAAGTTTTTATACAAAAAAATGAAAGTGCTTACAAATTAATTAAAGGAGGTACTGGTCGTACCGCTAGAAGAATCATGGAAGGAAATGCAGTTATTCCAATATCTTTAATGGATAGGAAGTGAAAATATGAGTAAAAAAAAGGGGTTACTCATCATTACATTATCAATACTATTAGCAAGCTGCAGTGCAAAAGGAAATACTGGTAACGACATAGATAAAGAAGCAATTAAAGCGTATCCCAATCAAACAATCAATATGATTATACCTTTTGGTGAAGGGAGCGCCAGTGACGCATTTGTAAGGCAATATTCACAGATTCTTTCCGAACGCTCTGATGTTAATTTTCAACCTGTGAATAAGGATGGAAGTAGCGGTTTGTTGGGGATGTTGTATACGTATCAACAAAAAAATGATGGTTATAATGTGTTAGAGATTACACCATCCCAAGTAATTGCTGATAATTTAGATAAAAGCGAAAAGGTTAAATTGTTAGATGATTTTGAGCCACTAGTACAAATACAAAGCGATATCTATGTATTATCTGTTGCTGAAGATAGCCCAATCAAAAATTATGATGAATTAATTGAAAAGGGCAAAAAGGATAAACTTACGATTGGTGGAACAAGTTCGACAGGTTTAGATGACTTCGCAACTAGTAAATTTAAAAGCGAAGCCAATATAAATAGTGAATTTATTCCTTATAAATCGGGATCTGAAGTAAAGGCGGCAGCGTTAGGCGGAGAAGTAGATGTATATCTAGATAAAGTTGTGAATGTTGTAGACTATGTTAAATCTAATAAAATTAGGCCACTAGTTATTTTTAATGATGACAGAATTAATAAAATAGAAGAATTTCAAAGTGTTCCTACTACAAAAGAAAAAGGATTAGATGTAGATATTGGTTCATGGAGAGGCTTTGTCATTAAAAAAGGAACACCAGAAGCAGTGAAAAAACAGCTTACAAAACAATTAAAAGAGGCATATGAAACTGAAGAATATAAAGAATATGCCAAAAATAATTTAGTGGATATAGGTGAGGGCTATCTAGGTCCAGATGAATTTGAGAAAAAATTAGAAGAGGAGTATGAAAAATTTGATGAAATTTCAGATGATTTAGGCATTTAAACATGTAACGGGGGGATTATATGGGAAGTATATTATTTTGTTTCATTTTACTAATTATATTTGGATATTTCTTAATTAACTCAATAAATATGGAGAATTTAAGAGATGTTGATCCAATTGGCGCGTCAGGTATACCAACTTTTATACTTTTTATTCTAGTTGCATTACTTATTTATACATTAATTAAAGAGATTGTTAAATATAAGAAAAATAAAGAGAAAACGAATCATAATGCGTTATTTACTAAACCGGCGCTCATTATAATGATCATAACTATAGGCATAGCGGTATTTATTTTAGTGTTAAATAAGATGGGGTTTTTCTTATCATGTTTATTTTTAACACCTTTACTATTAGTATTATTAGGCTCAAAAAGTAAGATTCAAATTATTAGTTTTTCTGTAGGTGTTCCAATACTTTTTACGTTTTTGTTTGGAAACATACTAAGTATACCACTACCAAAAGGAATTGGTATTTTTTCTGAAATTAGTAATTTTATATATTGAGACATGGAGGTGTAATGAATGAATATAAACTTATTGAAAGATTCTTTTTTAACGATAATTGAACCCGCTAATATTATGTTAGTCGTATTAGGGCTGTTAGTGGGGATATTCTTAGGTGCATTACCTGGTATAGGGTCTTCTATGGCGATTGTATTAGCACTACCTTTCACATATTTTTTAGATGTATTGCCCGCTATAGCGTTTTTATCAACAATTTATGTTGGCTCGGCTTATGGCGGATCTGTTACCGCTATTCTATTTAATACACCTGGAACGCCAGAGGCGGTGGCAACGACTTTTGATGGTTATCCCATGTCTCAACAAGGAAAATCAAAAAAAGCTTTGGGGTTAGCAATTAGCAGTTCAGCGTTCGGTGGCATATTTGCAGTAATCTTAATGTTTTCCCTGGCTTCTATACTTTCAGAGGTTGCGTTTAAGATACATGCTTCAGAATATTTTGCTTTAGCCATTTTAGGCATGACTGTTATTTCTGCTTTAGGCACCAGTAATATGGTTAAAGCTATTATATCAGGACTTATTGGTATTTTTATTTCAACTATTGGTTTAGATCCATTAACAGCTACAGATAGGTTTACATTTAATACTTTAGAATTGATGAATGGTATTGACTATATTCCAATCATGATTGGAGCTTTTGCATTAGGCGAAGTATTTTCACAAATAACCAATGGTAATCCACAAAATTTAAATGCAAATTCAAAATTATCACAAGGTGTGTTTAAGTTTAAAGACTTCATTGTATATAAATGGACAGTTTTAAAATCAGCGATAATAGGTAGCATACTTGGAGTGTTGCCAGGGACAGGAGGTTCTATAGCTTCTTTTGTAAGTTATGGGGTAGCTATGAAAACAGCTAAAAATCCAGAAGAATTCGGAAAAGGAAAAGCAGAAGGCGTAGTTGCACCTGAAACATCTAATAATGCTGCGGCAGGTGTTTCAATGATTCCTACACTAATTCTTGGAATACCAGGCAGTCCAACTACAGCCGTAATATTAGCTGCTTTAGTGCTACAAGGTGTTCAACCAGGACCACAACTTATATCAGATCAACCTATACTTTTATATTCGATATTTTTAGCTATGTTATTCGCAAGTGTCATGACATTGGTTGCAGGTAGAGCGGGTGTTCAAGTATTCACATTATTGTTAAAAGCACCTTATAGTATTATAGCGACTTTTATTATTATACTTTCTCTACTTGGAGCATATGCTACCAACAATGACTTATTGAACGTTTGGATTATGCTATTATTTGGTATTGTAGGATATTTAATGAAAATATATCATTTTTCAATTGCTTCATTAATTTTAGGAATTGTGCTGGGTCCTTTGATGGAAACATCATTAAGAAGACATTTGTTAATTAACAATGGGGAATTTTTATCATTATTCCATTCTCCTATTACAGTTATTTTATTGGTTGTTAGTGTTTTAATCATCGTAGTCCCAATTATTATGAATAAGAAAAAAGCAAATTCATCGAATTCTAATTAAGTTTTTAATAGATAATAATAGTTTGAAATAATTATTACTATGACTCTGGTATCTCGGATAAACTAAAAAGATGATTTCCATCTAAAATAAGTTGGGAATCATCTTTTTTTATGTATCCAAATATAATTACTATTCAGTGTATTATATTTGAATAACTAGTTGTAATTAGGCTATTTTAGTCTACCGAATTAATCTATAAGTGTACATTGCCTTTAGCGTAATAGAATAAAGATTTCTTTTCGGTAACAAACAATTGAACGAAAGTGAGAATCCCAATTTTTCCAATCAGCATCGTTGCAATAATAATAATTTTTGTAGCTGTATGGTAATCCATTGTAAAATTCATGCTTAATCCTACAGTGCCAAAAGCTGAAATAACTTCAAATAATACAGTCATGTAGGGCGTGTGCGGGTTAAGTAGACTGACTATGAGAGAGATGCTTAAGACAAATATAGTAGCACAGAGTGTAATTGTAACGGCCATATTTAAAGTTCGATTTGAAATAGATCGTTTAAATATGGAAGGATGCGTTTCGTTTCTTAGTGTACTGATAATGAACAATAGAGTTAAAATCAAGCTTGTTACTTTAATACCACCAGCTGCACTAATAGGTGCGCCTCCAATGAACATTAATAACATCATCATCATTGAAGTTGGTGCCGTGATTTGTCCAATGTCTAAAGTGTTAAATCCTGCAGTACGTGTTGTGACAGATTGGAAGAATGAAGCCCCTATTTTTTCCAGAAGTGATAAATGGTTTAATGTAGCGTGATTTTCTAAAATGAAAAATAGTACAGAACCTAAAATAATTAATATGAGTGATGTGCTTAGTACAATCTTAGAATGTAATTTTAAGTGTGCTAATTTTTGAGACATGATTAAATCAAAGAACACTAAAGGACCGATGCCGCCCATAATAATGAGTAACGGAATGGTGATAGTAATAATTGGATCATTAATCGTACTCATTAAATTATCTTTGAATAGAGCAAAACCAGCATTGTTAAATGCAGAAATTGATGTAAACATACTTAAAAATAAGCCTTGGCCAAAACCATATTTAGGGACAAATGAGAGGGCAATAAATATAGCTCCCAAGATTTCAGTAGCGACACTGTATACTACAAATTGAAGAATAAGGCGTATAATACCTCCTGGTTGATCAATGTTCCACATTGCCATTGCTAGATAACGGTTCTTTAAACTTATTTTTTTATTTATTAATATAAAGGTCAATAATGTGACTGTCACGATACCAAGACCACCTATTTGAATTAATAGCATTATAATAAGGTCGCCAAACCAATTGAATTGTAATGAAACATCAACAGTGACTAAACCGGTTACTGTAAAAGCGCTGGAAGCTATGAAAAATGCATCTATAAAATCAATAGGTTTTTTGCCAGTAACAGGTAAGTACAAAAGTAATGAACCAATTAATGTTGTAGTTATAAAAAGTAAAAGGTAAAAATACAAAGGTTTATTTAATATTTTCATTTGGTCATTTCCTTTACTAATTTTAATAAACAGTATTTTATACCTATCGTTTTAAAAAGCAAGACAAATATAAAAGAAAATATTTAGAAAAAATAAAGATCGAGAAATACCTTTATCAATAAAAGGGTTTCTCGATGTTATTGGAAATAAATTTAATTGGTTTGTTTCTTGATACCTTTAGTAACGGCTTCGGCAAAATCGTAAATAGATTGTTTATAGTCATTAGTATTTTCTCGCGTTTTCCGATTGAAATCTCCATTGTCAAAGAAAGATTTGCGATATTTTGTTGAAATTTCTAATTGAACACCAGACCCTGTATCATTTTTATTAATGATGTTGTTGTTGGAATCCCCATTTACATAATTAGGGCTTTTCTCTACATTAAATCCTTCTTTTTCTAATTCTTTTTGAATGGATTGAGACATATCTTTATCTTTCCCACCAATATAAACTACTTTTTTTTCATCTCTAATGCCATGGATTGAAATAGACTCATTAGACTTATAAACCATATCTTTTAATTTAGGATCGTCAAAGCTGGTTGAAGTAATGTGCAGCTTGGCATTATTTGATTTTAATAATCCTTCAAAACTATATAAATTAAAATCCCCTTTTTTAGAAATAATCTTTGCTAATTCAGAAGTACCTGGTTCAATCCCACCACCATGAATGGCAGTAACTAATATATCTTTATTATTTGTTGTCTTTGTATTAACTTGCCAATCACGTCCTTCTTTTGTATCAGCTTTAAGTTCTGAAAAACTTTTATAGTAATCCTGGTTTTGTGATTGATCATTTTTCCAAACATATAATACATATAAGGAAGTTAGAATGACACCTACTATAAGTAACATGATCAAATAATATAAATAAGAATGGATTATATTTTTCATAGATATCTCCTTAATTTTATAGTAGCGATGA
Organism: Staphylococcus sp. 231237_7MaSpsaltlick; assembly: GCF_043107035.1. Taxonomy (NCBI): domain Bacteria; kingdom Bacillati; phylum Bacillota; class Bacilli; order Caryophanales; family Staphylococcaceae; genus Staphylococcus; species Staphylococcus sp. 231237_7MaSpsaltlick. The sequence goes on along the minus strand of NZ_JBICNX010000002.1, from coordinate 108,866 downwards.
TGAAATTATAACAGAAATAAGGATAATACCGACCGATACGTTTTTTACAATTGCATTACTATTAGGGTATTTAATATTTACAATCTTAATAAATATAATTTTATAATGCATAATCTGTAGTATGTAATTTCATGATTTTGTAATAAGGTGTATTTTGTGGCGTTAGTGTAAAATGTATATAATAGAAGTGTGAAAATGTAGTATTAACTTGAAGAAAGGATGTGTGTGACTTGGATATTGTTACAAAAATACAAGTAAATGTGCCAAAAGAAAATGTGTTTGAAGCTTTTGTAAATCCAAATCAAATTGGAGGTTTTTGGTTTTCTTCAAGTTCAGCAAGATGGGAACAAGGTAAAACCATCACCCTCTGTTATGAAGAATATAATGCAGAATTAAATATTCAGATAGAAGAAATAAAGAAAAATAAAAGTATTGAATTTATTTGGGGGGATCATCCTGTAAAGATTCAATTTGAGGGCGTTGACGATAGTACAGTAGTTACTACAATAGAGAAAGATTTTGATGCCCAGGATGTAGAACAATTATTAGGACAAAAAGAGGGCTGGGTGTATATGCTTAGTTGTTTAAAAGCATATTTGGAACATAACGTAAGTATTCGAGCTGCCATCTTGTAATATCTATAAACACTAACAAAATTAATATAGACAAACAAATACGTGTGCATTAAAAGTTTGGAAGCAGGGTGAAATTCTGAAAATAATTAGAATTTTATCCTGCTTTATTACTAATATGAAATTTTTTGGGAATATAGTAATTGTAAGCAAATAACTTTGTTGTTAAAGTGGGATTAGTTATAATGTAATTATTAAAGTTACAATTAAAAAGGTGATGATTATGAATTTAGAGTTTAATATCGCGGTGCATCTCTTAACCTTTTTAGTGAAACACCCAGATGAACGGTATTCAAGTGGTGAATTAGCGGAACGTATTTGTGTCAACCCGGTACAATTACGTCGCGTTACTAGAAAGTTAAATGAACAGCAATATTTGGACGCCAGTCGTGGTAAGTTTGGAGGTTACCAATCAAATCAATCAACGAATGACGTAAATCTTGCAGATTTATTTGTATTATTCAATGAAGAAAAATCAGAAGGTAGACTATTTACTGGGGATGAAGGCAGTGATTGTGAAATTTCCAGGGGAATAGGCCAAACGATGTTTCAATTTCACCAAAGAGAGCAAGACTTATTAGCAGCATATTATAAAAATATTACGATAAAAGACGTATTAAAAGACGTATTAAAGGAGGATTCTCATGAAACAGTTTGATTTAATTATTGTAGGATTTGGTAAAGGTGGAAAAACACTAGCGAAATTTGCTGCTGCACAAGGTCAAAAAGTAGCAGTTATTGAAAAATCTAAAAAGATGTACGGTGGTACTTGTATCAATATAGGATGTATTCCATCCAAAACATTAGTACATGAAGGAATAGAGCATGGTTCATTTGAACAAGCATTTTCAAGAAAAACAGATGTTGTAAACGCATTAAATAACAAGAATTATCATAACTTAGCAGACGATGACAATATAGAAGTATTAGATTATACTGCTAAATTTAAATCTAATCATGAATTAAATTTATTGAACGAGCAAGATGAAGTTATGGAAACTATTACTTCAGAACAAATCGTCATCAATACAGGAGCGAAATCTGTCATTCCACCAATTGAAGGTATAGAGTCATCACAGCATTTATACGATTCAGAAGGTATTATGAATTTAAAATCCCAGCCTAATCATCTAGTAATTATTGGTGGTGGATATATCGCATTAGAATTTGCCTCTATGTTTGCGAATTTCGGAACAAAAGTAACTGTATTAGAGCGTAGCAATGATATTATGACTAAGGAAGATAAAGATATTGTCGCTGAAGTGAAAAAAGATTTAGCAGACAAAAATGTAAATATCGTCTTAAATGCAGATACAAAGAAATTTGAAGATACAGAGAACGGTACAATTGTGCATACATCGAATGGGGAGTATACAGCAGATGCTGTATTGATAGCGACAGGTCGTAAACCTAATACTGATTTAGACCTTCAAAATACTGATGTAAAAATTGATGAGCATGGAGAAATTAAAGTGAATGAATATCTACAAACAACTGTATCTAATATTTACGCTTTAGGTGATGTTAAAGGCGGCATGCAATTCACATATATTTCATTGGATGACTTTAGAATTGTAAAAGAGCAATTGTTTGGAGAGGGTCAACGTTCTACGGAAAATCGTGGCGCCGTACCTTATACAGTATTTATAGATCCTCCATTAGCACGTGTAGGATTAACAGGTGCACAAGCGAAAGAACAAGGATATAATGTGATAGAAAATGCTATACCTGTTAATACTATCCCTAGACATAAAATAAACAATGATTCTAGAGGATTGTTCAAGGCAGTGGTTAATAAAAATAATGAAGAAATTTTAGGTGCAACTCTATACGGTTTACAATCAGAAGAAATTATAAATTTAATTAAGTTAGCAATAGATCAAAAATTATCTTATAAAGTATTAAAAGGAAACATATACACACACCCTACAATGGTAGAATCGTTTAATGATTTATTTAATATGTAGTAGCTAAAAGATATATTTGAACTACAACATAGATATAAGAGAGCTGACCTAATGGGTTGGCTCAGACTGTGTTGGTAGTTTTTTGTGCACACTTTCTGCTGGCACTATCTTAGCCTATAGTCTTCGGCTGATGCTTTTCCCGCAGGAGTCGGCCCAAATCACTGCCAATATTATACTGAAAAGATTATAATATATAAATTAAAAAGTGGTAGTGTTTATTATGTTGAATAAATCAATTGATAAAAGAATCAATTTTTGTCTGAAAGATCCATGCTATTTTGAAAAATAAAAAAAATATATAAATAAACCTTAGGTGATTATCATCTAAGGTTTTTCTGCGTTCTGAAAGATAACCAAATGGTTTAGCTTTCTATATATTTTTGAGATGCATGTTAAGCCATTTAGCCGGGACTATTTTAAATTGTTATGAAACTATCACTCTAATGATTTGTCCTACGAAATAGAAAGCACCAACGATAATACATACAATCCCAATACTAATATAACTTTGTTTTTTAGAAACACCTTCTTTTTTAGAAGTGCGTTTATTCAAAATGAGTAACACAATACCAACTATAATAAGAACAATTGAAGCTATCCACATGATGTGTCCCTCCTTGTTTTTATATTTATTAAAATCTCTTTATTATATATTTACCCACGAATTACTAAGTATTAACCTTATCATTCAAAGCAATTTTTTAAGAGTAGTAAACTAAATATTTGAATTGAAATATTAAATATAAATTAGTCGTGTTAAAATGATAATAAGTAACTAACAGTATAGAAATTAGATCGTAATATAGATTAGATAAATATGCGGTGAATTTGATTGGATGGTGTAGAAGTGAATATTAATTATGAATATGGACTAGACATAAAAGATGTAGACGAACTTATTCAAATATATCATGATAACGGTTGGACAGGTCACGATCAAGAAAAAGTTATTACGATTTTTAATATAGCAACACATGTGATTATTGCAAAATACCAGGGGAAAGTTGTTGGATTTGCAAGAGCGATGTCGGATGGCGTTTTTAACGCAGCAATTTATGATGTAATGGTAAACATTGCACATCAAAAACAAGGTATCGGCCAAGAAATCATACGAAAAATGTTGACGTATTTAGGGGAATTATCTTGTGTTCATCTAATCGCTACTACAGGGTATGAAAGTTTTTATAGGCAGTTAGGTTTCAGAAAGTTAAAAACAGGTATGGCAATATATACTAACGAAAAATTAAAAGATGAGTATACTGATTAGTAATTAACAGTTATACTCATCTTTTTGGTGTGTATTCTAGATTATAAAATATTGTGACTCACGTCCTCATAAGAATAGTTTTTAAGTAAAGAACAGCCTAGTGGGTGTTGGCCATTGTCTACATAATCATTAATTTCTTCGAGAACATCTAAAATTTCATATTCAGGTGTTGTAACGTCAAATGTGTATTTGAATATTTGTTTCTTGTCTGATAAAACTGTGGCAATGAGTTCGTCATTGTGCATCTTATAATTAAGAAGTTGCATAAAAATCCCTCGCTTTTTTAAATTTTTAAATCTAGTAACAAAGTAGAGTAATTGAGAATAAATGTCAGTAACTTCACCCTAGATTATAATTGTTATTATTTAATACTTATTATACATTAAAATAAGTAAAATGTAGAGGGTTTAAGCTTAGAAAATCAAGAAAATTTAGTGAAAAATATATGAAAACGTGTGCTTAAGCGTTTTCTAAATTATAATAATTTTAATTAGAGGATTTGGAGTTAATAGTTGAAAAATATGATGTAATTTGTTACGATTTACTGAATTAAATAAATGCTTTCTAGGGTTCCGCAATAATATGATTTGGTCTGGTCCGAGAGAAGGCCACATTTTTATATGTGACACGGAAGGATAAAAGCCTGGGAGATAGTAGTTAACACTATCTCCCAGGCTTTTTATTTTTAAAGGAGGATTTTATTATGAATTGGTTGAAAATAATTATTGCTTCAATATTTGAGGTTGGATGGGTCATTGGTTTAACGCATGCTTCATCAGTATTTGAATGGATTTTAACTATCATTGCTATATTTTTAAGCTTTTACCTGCTTATTGAAGCATCTAAAGTATTGCCGGTAGGAACATCTTATGCAGTATTTGTTGGACTTGGTACGACCGGTGTGACATTATTTGATTTTCTATTTTTTGGACAACCATTTAATTTAGGGAAAATTATTTTAATAATAACACTATTATTAGGTGTAATTAGTTTGAAATTAGTGACAACAAGTGATGGGGGGCGTTCATAATGGCTTGGATTTTATTAATTATTGCAGGAGTTTTTGAAATGTTAGGTATTACGTTTTTGAATGCTTATGTGCATAGTCGTAAATGGAGTTCGCTTGGATGGATGATAGCTTTCTTTGCAGTGAGTTTCTTATCGTTATCCATAGCAATGAACCAGTTGCCTATGAGTACGGCTTACGCTGTATGGACTGGCATAGGTGCAGTCGGAGGGGCCATTTTAGGTATGCTATTTTATAAAGAGTCAACTGATATAAAAAGAATTATCTGTATTATAGTCATACTAGGCAGTACGATTGGTTTGAAATTAATAAGTTAATGTTTATTTTATTAATAAATATTAAGAAGGTATGTAATACTCTTATTGACTAATGTTAGTGTTTAATGTGTTTGATGTTCTTTGGAAGGTCAGAATAAAACTTCCAGCTAAGTAAATATGCGATAGTTTTTTCTAGACAAAATATAAAAAATCGAAAAATAAAGATTAGCGTATTCTCGATTAATTGAGTTATTGCGGCTCGTTGTCAAAGCGGACTGATACAACAATCAGTCCGCTTTAGTATAGAGCTGGGTTTTATGCATATATCCTTATATTAAGAGAGATAAGGATTTTAAAAATAAAAAAATAGACGACACATGAGTGTCGCCTTAAGAGTAATATGTTCATGAATATAAAAGACTAGTAGTCGGTTTCCAACTACATTTTTAATATATCATAGTTAAGACTATATATTCAATAAAAAGACGGTTAAAATATGAGAGTATTCATGTTGCAGACACATATTGTAATTGATACCATAAAGCATGAAGGTGGGTGTTTGATATGGAAGGACTTGCAGCTTTTATTACGATTACTTTAATGATTATTATTGTACCTGGTCCAGACTTTTTCGTAGTAATGAAAAATTCGATTACTTCTGGGAAAGGCAATGGTGCTATGGCTGCTTTAGGTATTACATCTGGCCATGTATTGTATTCATTATTAGCGGTATTCGGTATCATATTTATTTTGGCAAATATGTACTATATTTTTATGACTATTAAAATATTAGGTGCATTCTATCTGATTTATTTAGGGATCAGAAGTATTATTAGCGCACGTCAGGGTATGAACTTTTCTACTTCACATATGAAGGCTCGAAAAATTAGTTATTTGAGTTCTTATAGACAAGGTTTGTTAAGCACGATATTAAACCCTAAAGCATTACTTTATTACATAAGTATTTTACCTCAATTTTTAACTGCTGGGGAAGGCGTAACGTCCCAGATTGCAATATTGTCAGCAATTGTTACTACCGTTATTCTGTTGTGGTTTATATTTTGTGTCTATATTTTCCAATATATTAAATTATTGTTCGCTAATAGAACAGTAAAAGCGGTTTTTGATTATACAGTGGGTGCAATATTGATTGGTTTATCGCTTAATTTATTGTTCAGTAAAAGTAGTTAAGTATTAAATTAAAGAGAATTTATTCTCTAGAGGTTGATGCAAATGGCAACATGCTATGTTGGCAAATATCAAGACACATATACAAAATTAGGAGCGGAAATGTGAAGTCAAATCACAAAATTTGGTTTCGATTCCGTTCCTTTTTTAATGGTTAAAATTAAATATATTATAGAACATAAGGTGTTAGTATAATGCAATTAACTTGAAAACAGATTAACCAATTAAATGCAATTTTTTATAAAATATTCACAAATTATCTACATAATAATTTTGTTATTTATTTATAATATTAGAGGAGAAGGGGGAAAAAATTTGAAAAATATATTTAATCCATTACAAAGATTGCATTTTTATGCTGCGCTATTTATAACACCGTTATTAATTACGTTAACTATTTCGGGCATTGGTTATCTCTTTTTTCAAGAAGTAGAAAATAATATATATAAAACAGAGTTTTTCGGGGATAGTTCCGTTAAAACACATCAAACACTAAATGAAGCTGTAGATGAAGTAGAAGATAAGTTTGACGGCTTTTACATCAGTAAAGTAAGTATGATGGATGACCCATATAATAATCGTATTACATTAGATGATATGGCTGGAAATCAGCGGTATGTATTTTTAGACCAAAATAATCAAATAGTAGCAGATCAAAATGCTAAACATACATACTCAAATGTAGTAAGAAATATACATAGTTCATTATTCACAGAAAACACGTTTATAAATTATCTTGTAGAATTAACTGCGTGTTGGACAATTTTTATGATTCTTTCTGGGACTTATATGCTTATTAAGAAAAAGCTAATCTCAAATAAAAATAAAAAATTAAGGTTCCAAAAATGGCATGGTATTTTAGGTGTAGTTATAGCAATACCAGTATTTGTATTGGTGCTTACTGGTTTGCCGTGGTCTGGATATATGGGAGCTAAGATTGCAAATGTGATGGACAATTCTGGCGAGTTAGGACAATCAGAATTGGCTATTAATCCTCCGAAATCGGATGTAAATGAAATACCATGGGCAACACGTGAAAATAAACAACCTGCTTCAGAAGGTCATGCTGCTCACCATGGTGGCGGCGAAATGCCGAGAACAGATATTAAAAATCAAATTTCGATTGATAGAGTAGCTACTGAAGCTAAAAAGAACGGTATAGATAAACCATATTCTATTGTCTATCCATCTAATGAATCAGCTGCTTTTACAGTTTCTAATGGCAGTAATACAGGTGTCACAGGGTTAGATGTTTCACCTTATGACGAGCAAACGTTATATATAGATCAATATAATGGGAATGATTTAGGTAAGGTGAAGTATGAAGAATATGGCATTATTGGCAAATGGTTTACATGGGGCATACCATTACATGAAGGTCATCTTTTTGGCGTAGCTAATAAAGTGATTAATTTACTTGTATGTATCGCTTTACTGACAGCAATTGGACTAGGATTAACATCATGGATTAAAAAAATGAGAGGTAGTAATGTGAAGCTGCCACCAAGAGTTAAAAAACCAATGTCAATTCCATTGGTTATCGTGCTTATCGTACTGGGAATTTTAATGCCGTTATTTGGTTTCTCATTGATTATTGTATTTATTATCGAAGCTTTATTATATTATAAAGATCGAAAAAATAAACAGAAGAAATAAAGACATAGTTAAGGGGTGTGACACAAAATCAAATTTTTAAATTTGATTCCGTGTTACACCCCGTTTTTTAAAGCGAATTAATAAGTCTTGCTTTATTGAAATACACGTTTTGATAAAATTAGTGATTCATATCCATTTCATGGATTTTCATCATTAATCCGTGTGGGATATCATCATGTTTTACTACTTCTTTTTTGTAGAATGATTCACCATCATCTTTAGATACTAATTTTACAAAATCACCTTTTTTAGGTTTGAAATCATCATCATGCTCAAGTTTGACATCTTTCGTTACTATGCCATCTTTTTCGCTGACAACTTTTTCTGCAGTGGTACTTTCAGACATATAGCCATAATAAGTATCTTTTTGACCAGAAAATAGCATGAATATCGTGAAAGCTAAACCAATAATAACTAAAATACTAATTAAAGAAATTGTTAATTTTTTACTCATATTCTCAGTCTCCTTTAACTCTAAGCATAAAAGATATTACTGTCTAAGTATACAAAATTTTAAATTGTTTTGAACTTTGTCATAATTTAAATACAGCTCGATAAGTTAATGTACCTTTTAAGGTGTGTTTTAATCCTATACCAACTAAGTGTATATTATGGATTGTAAAGTGACGAATCTGAAATGAGTACTTTAATACCACGGTAAATATTTTTAAGCGTATACCAGATAGTTATGGCGAATAGTAGTATAACTAACGCGAGTGCTACTACACTTACAGTTGTATTTTGTGAATCAATTACGACACCGCCCATAGCAATACTAATGATTAAAAAGATAGGCCCAATATAAGTTATAATATGATAAATTAGTGATTTTGCTGCGTGTGTAGAAGTTGGTTTATCAGCAAATATCCAAATAATAATAGGCACGATGATAGGTGCAAAAAATATACTGAAATAACTAATTGAAGCAAGTATACGTTCGCTTTGTGTATTGTTTTGTGTAATTTGTTGGTTCATTGATATCACCTCAGATAGGATAATAACAATAAATAAGATAGAAATATAGTGCGGACGTTTAATATTACATTTTTGTTAGGTAGAATTGTAAAATAATGATTATAAAAGAGAAGAGGAAGACATATGAAAATATATTTAGTACGACATGGTGAATCGCAATCAAATTATGATAAAAAAGAAGGTAAAAACTACTTTTGTGGACAACTAGATGTTCCATTAACAGAGAAGGGGACACGTTCTGCCCAGTTATTACAAAGCTATTTTAATAAAAAAGAAATAGACCATGTGTACCTATCAGATTTACTACGTACTAGACAAACGTATAATGCGATATTTGATAATAATATTCCTGCAACTGTGACATCTTCATTAAGAGAGCGTTCGCTTGGTGAGTTTGAAGGGGAAATGGTGGCCAAAGTTGAACAAAATCCTGAATACGCACAATATTTTAATGATGAGGATTATCTATCATTTCGCCATAGTTTTACTCAAAAAGCACCAGGCGGGGAAAGTTACGCTGACGTGTTACAACGTGTAACACATTTCTTTGAACATGAATTAGATAATAGTTTAGAAAATATTGTAATTGTAGCGCATCAAGTTGTGCTTCGTTGCTGCTTTGTCTATCTAAGATATGATACACAAGCGACAGTCATTGACCGCAAAATTGAAAATTGTATGCCATATGAATTAGAGAAATAAACACAAACAAAAACCTGAACTACGACTTTGTCAGTTCAGGTTAATATCTTTTAGCTGCTGTTAAGCTATCATGAAATCCTTGGAATATTGTATTGATATTGTCTAAAAAACTGCCGACAACAACGGCAAGTATAACGTAAGTTACACTAAGGGCGATTGTTTTAAATGAAACAACACCATATTTTTCTTTCTTCTCAAAGAGATTAAAAGCTATGAAGATAGCAGCCATTGCACCTATTAAAATAGTTAAAACCATAAGGTGTGCCTCCTTAGAAATTATTACTGAGTGGCTGTGCTTCTATTCATTTGTTTATTAACTTAAATTAATCTTAACAAATGTCACTTTGAGAAAAAAAGGGATATTGTGTTAAAAAACCTTACAATTAAGTAAGGTTTTTTACAGAAATAAGTCAGGGTAACTGAAGGTTATATATAAAAATGGCGTTCAAGCCTTTGGTATCAACAAATATTACCATGTAATCATATTGTAATTTAATAGAATAATTACAGCATAAACCTATAATTACATGGCTTTGACTTCAATCTATTAACAAGCGATCTAGTTATTTATCAACAGCGTCAGATTCGATACCTTTATCTTTTAGGAACTTCTTGATTTTATCTTGCTGTTTTCCATTAACATCTCCAGCGTATTTGGTAGACACGTCCACAACGTTAAGTTCATTCTGTGGTTGGTAATCTAATTGTTCTATGTCTTCATCTGCATTTTTAATTGTAGTATTTAAAGCAGTAAAGTATTTGATAATACGGTCGACATTTTCTTGATAACCTTGTGGGAGTTTATTCTCTTCTACGAATTTCTTGAATCTTACATCATTTTTAACCGCATTATGTGATAAATCAGATAAACGTTCAGCCTGTTCATCAGTAATTTTTTTATCTGTACCAATTTGTTTGTCTATTTTATATTGAAGTAGATACTTATTATCAATAATGTCAGAGTTTACATCCAAATATTTTTTAATAGCTTTATTTGCTTCTGCTTCACTTAAATTTTCACCTTTTTTATCTGAGTTAAAGATATCTTCTTCAGTAATTTTATTTACATTCTTAGGCGCATGTCGCTCGCTATGACTATTGTCATCTTCAGATTTATCGTTTGCACACGCTGCGAGTACAACAGTTAGCACAAATATTAACGATAATAATGTAATTTTTTTCATAAATTTTAATTGCTCCTTTAGTAATAATCGTACGAGTATAACAATACAGTATATGTTTAAACACGCTTTATAAAAATTATAACTTAAGCGTATCATGTAGAGCTATTGATTTGAATAAATGATTAAATGATAAACGCACAATCTTTTGAACAAAATGAGTAAACAATAAATTTATTATAAGAAAGTTATAAATATTCATTAGATTTTAACTTTGAATTGTTATAGAAGGTATCAATATAGCGACTTATAGTTCGCAATAAAATTTAGTTGTATTTATCTTTACAGCGATAAGGTTGAATAGATGAAAGAGCATAAGATAATAGATTTGTCTGGAATCATACTTATGTTAAGTGTGAATAGGACAAAGAGTGGGGCTTTAACAACTGGCTATATGCATAATAAAAGGCTGGGACAATTTTCATTGTCCCAACCTTAATTATATATTGGAAATAGCTTAAATTCCCACTTCTTAATTTATTTAGTTTGTGGGTCTTTTGCATGAGCTCTGGTTAGTAAAGCCTTTTATCTCTATCAATACTACTCTTTTGGAATAGTCCTTTATTATATTTAAGTGGGGGGACTAATCAAGAATCACATTTTAAAAAATGATTTCGTTAGCCATTCACACGATATAACTGTGATAGAGCAATTAATGTCTAATAATATAATCAAAGGCATTTAATGCAGCATTTGCCCCAGCGCCCATTGAGATAATAATTTGTTTATTACGATCATCAGTAACATCACCAGCTGCAAAAATACCAGGAATGCTTGTAGCGTTCTTACGATCGATTATAATCTCATTAGCTTCATTTAATTCAACATAATTATTAAGCCATTCAGTATTTGGTAATAGTCCGATTTGGACGAAAATACCTTCAAGTTCTAATGTGTGTTCTTCACCAAGAGATTTGTCTTGGTATTTAATACCAGTTACAGCATTTTCACCAAGTACTTCAGTTGTTTGTGCATTTTTAATAACAGTAACGTTAGGCAAGCTGTTCAAACGCTCTTGTAAAACATTGTCTGCTTTAAGGCTTGCGTTACGTTCTAATAATGTGACATGCTCAACAATACCTGCTAAATCAATTGCTGCTTCGACACCTGAGTTACCGCCACCGACTACGGCTACGTTTTTATTTTCAAATAAAGGTCCATCACAATGTGGACAGAATGCAACACCTTTGTTAATTAATGCCTCTTCGCCAGGTACTTCAAGCTTGCGCCAACGTGCACCTGTTGAAATGATAACTGTTTTACTTGTTAATTGTGCGCCATTTTCAAGAGAAACAACGATACCACTATCAGTTTTTTCAATTTCACTAGCGCGAATGCCTGTCATTACATCAATGTCATATTGCTTTATATGATCTTCTAGTGCAGAGGCAAATTTTGGGCCATCTGTTTCTTTAACAGTGACAAAGTTTTCAATGGTTGCTGTATCATTAACTTGTCCGCCAATACGATCAGCAACAATCCCTGTACGTAGGCCTTTACGTGCTGTATAAACAGCAGCGCTACCACTTGCAGGCCCACCGCCGACGATTAATACGTCATATGGATCTTTATCGTTGAATTCTGCTAGGTCTGCTTGACTACCTAAATTAGCAAGGATATCTTGAATTGTCATACGTCCATTACCAAATTCTTCACCGTCTAAGAAAATTGCAGGTACTGCCATGATATCTTCAGACTCTTCTCTGAAAATAGCGCCATCTACCATTGAATGCGTGATATTAGGGTTTAATAAACTCATTAAGTTTAATGCTTGAACGACATCAGGACATTTTTGACAAGTTAAACTAATATACGTTTCAAAGTGTAGTGGTTTATCTAGTGCTTTGATTTGATCTATCACGGCTTGTTCTTCTTTAGGTGCGCGCCCACTTACTTGCAATAATGCTAGTACAAGTGAATTGAATTCATGACCCATAGGCAAACCGGCAAAAGTAATGCCGGTTTCCTCTCCAGGTCTATTTACTGAGAAACTTGGTGTGCGTTTTAAGTCAGCTTCTTCTATAGTAATATGAGATGAGGCTGCAGAGACTTCATCTAATAACTCTTTAAGTTCTTTAGACTTGTCATCAGTACCAAGACTTGCTTTTAATACAACATCGCCTTCCATTAATTGAAGTAATTGTTGTAATTGTGATTTAAGCTGATCATTTAGCATTTAAATCAATGCCTCCTTAGATTTTACCTACTAAGTCAAGACCAGGTTGTAATGTTTCTGAACCTTCTTCCCATTTTGCTGGGCAAACTTCGCCTGGGTGTTGACGTACGTATTGTGCTGCTTTGATTTTGTGTACTAACGTGCTTGCGTCACGGCCGATACCGTCAGCATTTACTTCAGCTGCTTGAACAACGCCGTCAGGGTCAACGATGAAAGTACCACGTTGAGCAAGACCTAAATCTTCGTCTAATACATCAAAGTTGCGAGTGATTGTTTGAGATGGGTCACCAACCATTGTATATTGAATTTTATTAATCGCTTCTGAATGGTCATGCCAAGCTTTGTGTACAAAGTGTGTATCTGTTGATACTGAGTATACATTGACACCTAATTCTTGTAACTTGTCATATTGACCTTGTAAGTCTTCTAATTCAGTTGGGCAAACGAATGAGAAGTCTGCTGGGTAGAAACAAACTACACTCCAAGAACCTTTTAAAATTTCTTCTGAAACTTCTAAAAACTCATCCTTTTGTGGATCATAAGCGTTAGCTGTAAATGGTAAAACTTCTTTATTTATTAAAGACATAAAAACATCCTCCTATTTTTTGAACTGAATTTTAATTAGAATTATAAGGCTAAATTGTTACGATTTCTTAATTATAATAATTCTAATCTTCGTTTACTATTATTGCATTTCCCATTATTTTCGTCAACAAAGAAAGCTCACTAAGAAAAACAGTGGATTTTTGCGCTGTAATCGACGGTATAAGCATGTTTCAAGGTGAAAATTTACACCATGTAAATAGACGAGTTTTATTTTTAGAAAAACTGCCTATAGTATGGAAATAGCCTTTTTATTCTCAACTAAACTATGAAAATGAGAAAAAGTGTGTTTTAAATGAATATATATTTAGTGAGTATTGATTTGATAGGGCTAAATAGAATTATTACGAATTTATGAATATTTTATCTTTTGCGGAATTTGTAATTGAAAACTTACTATAAAATAAGACTTCCTTAAGACTGCTCCGATTAAATTTAATTGATTGTTAGATTGTATTGAAACACGCACCCAATAAGTTTCTTTAATGTTATTTTTTAAGTTTTTATCCTCTTCGATTAGTTCAACTAAAGGGATATCGAATAAATAGCTCGTTATTATAATAGCAAAGTTTTCGTAGTGGATATTTTATGAAAATATGAAAGATGTACTGCATCTCTACGACGTCATTGATAATTAATTTAATAGGTATTTATCCAATATGTTAATTTATTAATGAAAAAGAACGAGAAAGAAATCAATTAGTAAAAATCTGATTTCCTTCTCGTCCCGTATTAATAGAACCCTCAGCAAATAATGTATGCATAATGCTTTGTTGGGCTTCTATATAAATTACTTAAATAACATTCGGTATTCTATTTGTTATCTATCCCAATATCTTTTGCGTTCAAATGCTTGCACAATTGTTTGGGAATCATCTGAAACAAAAACGCCAGGAGCTTCTAAATTTAATTTAGCGCCAGCTAAACCTTGTGATGCGGACTGATTTAAAACAATAGGTTTATTGTGTTTATACGTGAGTTCTGCGAATTCTTCAACAGGTGGAAGAATGTCGCTACCATCTGATAAAATAATCAAACTATCAAATAGCGTTGGATGAGCAGTATCAAATGTTTCCGTTATACCAAATTCTTCTGATATATCTTTAGGGTGCTGTCCAACAAACGCATAATTCAATTTGTTTTCTGTAAATGTTTTAGCGTAGGATTTCAACGTATTAGCACTGATATCGCCATTTACTGCTACTGCTACAGAGTGACCAGCTAATGGAATATCTAGTGTTTCCATTGATAATTTGCTGTCTTTTTCATCTGATTTTACTTCTTCATTTACTTCGGGTACTTCAACACCTACATTTTTAGCTACACGCTCAGCTAAAGTACGGTCTACTTTATTTAATTGGTTTACTGCGTTTTGCTTAACCATAATAGAATCACACATCCCTATTTCAAATGAGAAACCATCTACAGTGTGGTCAAATTCAGGTTGCGTTAAACTATTTAAATAAAGTTTAGCTTGGCTATAATAATCTTTAAAGCTTTCGCTACGTTTTTGGATTTTGCGACCTTCGACTTTTTCTTGATAATGCTCATATCCACCTTCTTCTTTAGGCGTCGTATGAGGATCATTGTTGTTAAGTGCATTTTTATGATAAGCCACTTGCCCTTTATTAATATTCATTTGATGCATGGCATCTCTTTGATTATTGTGCACTTCGTTAACTGGACGGTTAATTGGGATTTGATTAAAGTTTGGCCCACCTAATCTAGATATTTGAGTGTCGGTATATGAGAATAAACGACCTTGTAATAATGGGTCATTCGAAAAATCAATACCAGGTACAATATGACCAGGGTGGAAGGCGGCTTGTTCAGTTTCATCAAAAACGTTGGTTACATTTTGGTTCAATGTCATTTTACCAACAATTTTAACAGGTACCTGATCTTCTGGCCAAATTTTAGTCGGATCTAAGATATCAAAATCAAAATCAAATTCTTGTTCAGGACGAATGATTTGTAAACCTAATTCCCATTCTGGATAATCGCCTTTTTCAATAGATTCGTATAAATCTTTACGGTGAAAGTCTACATCTTTACCATGTAGCATTTGTGCTTCATCCCAAACTAGAGATTCTAAGCCTTGTAGCGGCTTCCAATGGAATTTAACAAAATATGATTCTCCTTCGCGATTAACGAGACGGAAAGTATGGATGCCAAATCCTTCAATTTGTCGGAAATTCTTAGGGATGCCCCGATCGCTCATTGCCCATACAGTTGTATGTGTTGATTCAGGATTTTGAGCGAAAAAATCGTAAAATGTATCATGGGCTGTGCCGCCTTGTGGCATTTCGTTGTGAGGTTCTGGTTTTACTGCGTGGATA
The DNA here is from genome assembly GCF_043107035.1 of Staphylococcus sp. 231237_7MaSpsaltlick. Taxonomy (NCBI): domain Bacteria; kingdom Bacillati; phylum Bacillota; class Bacilli; order Caryophanales; family Staphylococcaceae; genus Staphylococcus; species Staphylococcus sp. 231237_7MaSpsaltlick. The sequence continues at coordinate 92,896 of NZ_JBICNX010000002.1, read as the reverse complement.
AGGTCAGGGAATTTGATAGCGTCTTGAATAAAGAATACGGGAATGTCATTACCTACTAGGTCAAAAATACCTTCGTCTGTATAGAATTTAGTAGCAAAGCCTCTTACGTCTCTGACCGTGTCTGGTGAGCCTTTAGAACCTTGTACAGTTGAAAATCTAACAAAGACAGGTGTAGTTTTATCAGGGTTAGTTAAAAAGTCTGCTGAGGTATATTTAGATAAATCTTCATATACCTTAAATTCACCATGCGCGCCAAAACCTCTAGCATGCACGATACGTTCTGGTATGCGTTCGTGGTCGAAGTGCATGATTTTTTCTCTAAAATGAAAGTCTTCTAATAAACTGGGGCCGCGTTCACCAACCGTTAAAGTATTTTCGTCTTCACTTACTTTAACACCGTTATTTGTAGTCATCGGTTTCTCATCATTGCTTTTTTCTACTTCATTTAATTGCTTTTGTTTTTTATTAACCAAATGAAACCCTCCTTAAATAAAACTTTCATAGTATGTTTTCCACTAAAACTAAAAGGAAAACATATTTGTATAATTCGCAATGTATATCTAAATTTTATAAAAGCAACTGAATAATAAATGTTAAAATTGCAGGTTAAAGACATTATTTATTGACGACGTTTTAAAATTTTACATTAATAAATAGAATATTATAATAACTTACAGATAATTTCATTTAAACCTTTTAAATATCGTGGAAATCGGGTAAACAGAATATAAGCAATGGAAATGTGTGTTTGTTATGCTATGGGTATATATTTACAGAAATGAGGAGTGGAAACATGTCTGAACACGTGTATAACTTGCTGAAGCAACATCATTCAGTTAGGAAATTTAAGAAAGAACCTATTTTAGAATCGCATATCAAACAACTTATAGAAGCAGGTCAAAGTGCTTCAACCTCAAGTTACTTACAAGCATACTCAATTATTGGTATCAATGATCCAGAAGTAAAAGAAGATTTGAAAGAAGTATCTGGCCAACCTTATGTGGTTGAAAATGGCTATTTATTTGTATTTGTAATGGATTACTATAGACATTCCATCGTTAACCAAGAATCAAAACATGATATGGAAACGTCATTTGAATCAGCAGAAGGATTGCTCGTTGGTACCATTGATGCCACATTGGTAGCTCAAAATATTGCTGCAACAGCTGAAGATATGGGGTACGGTATTGTTTATTTAGGTTCTCTAAGAAATGATATTGAACGCGTAAGAGAAGTATTAAACTTACCTGAACACACTTTCCCACTATTTGGTATGGCGCTTGGTATTCCAGAAGATGATGAAGACGGAAGCCCTAAACCTCGTTTACCATTTGAACATGTTTTCCACCAAAACCAATATGATAGGGACGTAGAATCTCAAAGAGAACAATTAAAAGCATATGACCAAACAGTTAGTGATTATTATAGCGCACGTACAAACGGAGAACGTTCAGAAACGTGGTCTAATCAAATTGCGAACTTTATGAGTTCGAAACAAAGGTTAGACATGTTAGAACAGTTAAATAAATCAGGATTTATAAGAAAATAAAACACCTTGAAATAGCCCAAGCATATAGGTGTATTTAATGTACCATCCATACTCTGGAAAGGGGGTAGTGACGTTGAATATGTTCGATAGAATTTTTAGAAAACAGTCGAAGGATTCAGAAGTTCAAGATGATCAGGATAAATGTGCTTATTCAGCAAAAAGTCAACTCACCCCTCAAGAGGCTCAAGATTACTGGGCGAAGCTAGCACAAAAACTCGTTGTTGGTGCAATTAATTCTGTGGATTACACTGCTGAGCGTATCTTCATTTTAGTTTCTTTTGACGAAAAGGAACCTACCATCGATATGTTTTTCCAAATGGATGGTCAATTGAGAATGTGGAATGATTTAGATAATGAAGATTACAAAAAGGTTATTTCTCAAAGTTTAGTATCGCAAGCGCCTATTATAGCCAAGCAAGTAAACTGTTTATATGATAGTGTTAATATGACGCGGCTTGCCTATGCGCAAGTTCAATATGAATTTGAAAGTAAAACTTGGTATTTACATGATGTATCACTAGATAGTGCTGAGGCTAAGTTAGATAAATATCCTGCATTTCTAAAATGGTTTGATGATGTATCTAAATCGATTGATACAATCCCTTTAGACAGTAAACACAGAATAACATGGGGCCCTTTCAAACCAGTATATTAATTAAAAATAGCTTTTCAATTCATCATAGTTATGTGGTGGCTTGAAAAGCTTTTTTTATTTTGCTTAGAGAAGTTTGTAAGTCTTAACTAAACATATTTTTACAATTAAGGAAGTACAAGAATGCAGAGGTTTATATAATACGATTTGTAAATACATGTTTCCCTCTAAATTATATTAAAAGAGGTGGGAGACATATTATTTAAATTGGGGCTTATATTTTTAGCGTTTATTATATGTAGCATAATGACACATTACTTTACGACAGATGGTACTTAGGTCAACCTACTGTTAAAATCATTACCTTTAAGTTTAATTATTATTTTTTTGTTTGATTATATAAAATTAATGATAGAACTCAAGAGAAATAAATAATTTTAGTTAAGAATAGCAAAAAAGATCGGGACACGTTGCATGTACCCCGACCTTTTAGTGTATTTACAAATAGTTCAAATATGTGAATGAGCAGTTGCAAATAATATGGTATTATTTTGCGATTTCAGCATATTCTTTTTGATTATAAGTGTCTTGATCTAAGTTGTTTGTAAGTTTTGCTGTACCTGTACCTGCGAGCATAGAATCGTTAACATTCAATGCAGTACGACCCATATCGATTAATGGTTCGACAGAGATTAAGACACCAGCTAATGCGACTGGTAAGTTTAATGTAGATAACACAATGATAGAAGCGAATGTAGCTCCGCCACCTACACCAGCTACACCAAATGAACTGATTATTACTACGCCGATGACAGCTAATATGAATTGTAGGTTAACTTCCACGCCAGCAGCTGGCGCTACCATGACTGCAAGCATAGCTGGATAGATACCAGCACAACCATTTTGTCCAATTGACAAACCAAATGATGCAGAGAAGTTTGCAATTCCATCTGGTACGCCTAGACGATTTTTTTGTGTTTGAACGTTAAGTGGTAATGAACCAGCGCTAGAACGGGAAGTAAAAGCGAATAATAGCACTTCGCCAGTTTTCTTAACGAATGTCACTGGGTTCAAACCTATACCTGAGATAATGATTAAATGAATAATATACATTACGATAAGTGCCGCATAAGACGCAATTACGAACTTACCTAAAGTCCAAATTGCCGCGAAGTCACTTGTAGCAATTGTAGAAGTCATAATCGCTAAAATACCATAAGGTGTTAAGCGTAATACGAACGTTACGATTGCCATAACTAAGCTGTATAATGCATCGATACCACGTTTAAGTAAGTTACCACTCTCTGGTTGTTTACGCATAACACGTAAGAATGCAAAACCGATAAACGCTGCAAATATAACTACGGCGATTGTAGAAGTTGTACGTTGACCAGTAAAGTCTAAGAATGGATTACTAGGTAATAATTGTAAAATTTGTTGAGGTAATGTATTGGCTGTCATATCTTTAGCTTGACTTGCAAGTTCGCTACCTCTTGAACTTTCGGCGCCACCTAAATCGATAGAAGAAGCGTCTAAACCAAATGCAAGCGCGGAGATAATCCCAATGATTGCAGATATTGCTACGGTGCCGATAAGGAATACAAAGATATAAACCCCAATCTTAGCAAACTTATCTCCCACTTTAATTTTCGTGAATGCTGAAACGATTGAAATGAATATTAAAGGCATTACAATCATTTGTAATAATGAAATGTAGCCATCGCCAACGATACTAAACCAATCCATAGTTTGTTTAGTAACTTTAGAGTCCACACCATAGATTAAGTGTACTGCGATACCAAAAACGATACCAATACCTAAAGCAGAAAACACACGTTTTGGAAATGAAACGTGTTTTCTAGCCATTATATATAATCCGATGAGGAAGGCCACAAAAATAATGATGTTAAGAATAGTCAATAACATAAAAAAAGACCTACACTTTCTTAATTTAATTTTTTAATCCGATACGTATACTAAGGATATTAGCAAACCCAACAATATTCAAGTTAATTACTCAAGAAATTTGTGAAATTAAAATATCTTTATTTTCTGATAATAAAACTTGGATTTAAATAAGAGGTGCAACTATATTAATAAGGAAAGGGTGCTTTAGGATTTTATAGGTAAGTTATGGAAGATTTAGATATAAAACAAGCGAAAATATATAATCTAGTTCTAAAACTCGATTATATATTTTCGCTCTTATAATGAATGGTGTTGTCTTCGGTGGTGACTGAATTTTGATCATAGTATTCTTTAGATTAATAATGATAGTTTTATAAATTAAACAAACGAGCAAAGAAACCTTTACGTTGTTCTTTTGGCGCTTCGTCAGATGAAGTTGATGTGTAAGAAGTTGTATTGGTAGTTGTTTCATCTTGAGTGCTTGTTTCAGTTACTTCATCTTTAATTGTTGCATCATCAGTTGCTGATGTTGATAATTCATTTCCTTTATCAGTAGCAGTAGTAGCATCTGTAGCTAACTTCGTTTCAGTTGAATCTGATTGTTCTACCTTATCAGTATGTGCATCAGTAGTAGATTGTTCACTTACTGGCGTGATTTCAGATTCATCTATATGTGCATTTGATGTTGCATCGGCAGATGTGCTATCTGAAACACCTTTGTCAGATGTTTCTTTTTTGGCTTTATCGTTAACTTCTTTGTTAATCTCTGGTTTATCATCTGTAGATGATTTTGTATCTACTGATTCAGTTGAAGTTTCGGTTAAAGTGTCGTCTTTCTGCGCATTTATAGATTGTGAAGCGGCAATATGTGCAGTTTCAACATTTGATTTTGCTAATTCAGATTGTTCTTTTTGAGAATCTTGAATAGCATTTTGAGTTGATTTGATTTCGTTAGTAGAAGATTGGATGGCTTGTAATGATTCAGTGTTAGCATCCAATTTAGACGTAATTTGGTTTTGCATTTCATGTAATTCTTGTTGTTGCTGATGGACTTGGTTAATCATTTGACCAAGCATATGACGTTCGTCACGCATTTTTTGAATCTCAGAACGTAAATCATCTACAAGTTTAGAAACGTTTTGGTCTGTAGGTAAATTACTGCTATCGTCTTTAACTAATACTTGTAAAAAGTCCTTTTCTTTCTCTAATTCTTCAAAAGCTAAATCGTAACTATTTGTCTGTTTTACCTTTTCAGCAATATCTTGGAATAACTCAATATCCTCTTCTTGGAAATCTGTAGCTTCACGGCCACGATATTCTGTTTTACTAAGTTGGTAACCGCGTTCTTCTAAATGTTGAACGATTTTACGGACTTGTTTTTCACTTAGCTCAACACGTTGTGCAAATTCTTTGGTTAACATAGAAATAAGTCCTTTCATTAATGGATTTATGTATACGGACGTTTGTCTTCGGTTAGTGAAACGTCAGTCTTACCTCTATGCTAGTTTAAACTGTTTTAATAGTGATTTCAAGTGGTGGTTCCTATGATTTGCGTAAATCCATTTCCTCTAGTAATGGATAAATAATACTTCTAGAGATTCTGTTAGCAAACACATATTTGAGAATATAGTTTGATTTAATACTAGGGCCATAAATATCTTTGGTTAGTTCAATATTAGCTTTTATAAATAAATCCATGGGTTTACCTTCACTATAACCTTCAAGATTTGGTGCTAAATAATTAATGTCATATTGTTTTTCGAATCCGTGTTGATATAGAAATTGGCGTCTATTATCCAAGATAGGTATGTCTTCCTCAGAAATTTCTTCAGGTTCTTTATCTACTTCTAACATGATAAAGTTAACGTCGTGTTCATGTAGTTGGTTTGATAGGATATTGATTTCTTTTTGGATACGCGCAAGTGTTTCAGTAATTAGTTCATCGTGATTCGGTTGATCATTGGCGATTAAGTAGATTAAAAATGCTGAGTTTGTTGTTGCCTCATAATGCGCAGTTGCCAAACTCACGACAGTGTCTGACTCGATGCCAACTAAAAAAATATAATCATCTTTAGTGTGCTCGTTTTTAAGTGATTGTTTGAATATTTGTTCATATTCGGATAATCCGATATCAAATTTAGCATCATACAAATTCATAGCTGATTTGAAGAAGGGATCATCGATTGATGTGATAATTTTGAATTTCATATGTACACCCCCGAAATTATTGCGTTCATTATAACATAGTAGCAAAATTTGTAATGTAATTTATAGGCAGAAGTATCACGTTATAATAAAAAAGGAGCGACACAGAAATCAACAATTTGAATTGATTTGCTTGGTTCGCTCCGACAATAAATTAATTATTTAAGATGTTTATTACAAGTGCATTTTAGATGACTGCCAATGATGGCTCATGTCATTTTATAAGTTGTGAATGATGTTAGTAAGCTAAACTCTTAATTGCTAAGCTTTGCGTCTACGATTTTGGTCCATTGGATTCTTCGGCATAATGATGCTGAAGTACTGTTTCATTTTCATAAGCTGCATTCGCATTTTCTACTTCTTGATGTGAAGATTCATCTTTTACACCCACAACAAGGTAGTGGCCATCTAAGATTTCTTTCTTATAGCGCTCCATTTCATCATCTGACAATTTATAATGGGCTAAAACAGCTTCTTCACCGTCTTCCCCCGTTAAAATTTTAGCCATTTTATCGCTGAAAGATCCGCTTGTAGCTGATAGGTTTACTTCGGAATCATGCAATTCGTCGATATGAAGCTTTGTTTTACTGATAACAGAAATTTCTGACTCATTATAACCTTCTGCAATCTTGTTTTTGACTGCATCTATTAGGTCTTCGCTTTTTTGTACAATAGTGAATTCTGACATTTTGTGTTCCTCCATCCGTTGTTCAATTAATTATTATGTGTTTACCCAGTAACTTATATAACGAAACGAATACAATTTAATTATATAACGAAGTTTTACACCTGGCAAATTACATTTTAACGCAAATGGTATCGTTTACTTAATTTTAGAAAATACGCTGAGATACCTTTTAAAAAGCGCTTACACTCAATAAGTATATTGAAAAATGTACCAAAATTTGCTATCATCAGTTAATAATTTATCTAACTCATATAATCTAAAGGATACGGCTTTAGAAGTTTCTACCATGTTGCCATTAACGACATGACTATGGGTAACCTATACAATGCTTTAGCAATTAAAAGCGATTTGAAAAGTTGTACATATTTGATTGTGCTTTTTAAACCGTTTCCTCATAATCGATGTTTTAAACATATTTTTTACATATTTAATAGGGAAATGAATGTAAAATCTTACCACTTTAAACATCATTTGTAACTAGGAGAATAACTGCTTATGGTATTGCACGTTCACTCATAGATCCTGAAACTAAGTTAGTTTAGGGTTTTTTTTGTACACAAAATGAGGAGGTTTTTTTCGAGTGGATTTGTTGAAGCAGAAAGTCGAAGCAGATGGTGTCGTCATTGACGAAAAGATTTTAAAAGTAGATGGTTTTTTAAATCATCAAATTGATGCCAAGCTGATGCATGATGTTGGACAAACTTTTTACGAGCAGTTTAAGGACGAGGGCATCACAAAAATTTTAACGATTGAAGCGTCTGGTATTGCACCGGCGATTATGGCAGCTATGCACTTTGGTGTGCCGTGTCTGTTCGCTAAAAAAGCAAAACCAAGCACATTAAAGAAAGATGTTTATCAAGCAGATATACATTCTTTTACTAAAAATACGACAAGTACAGTGATTGTGTCTAAAGAGTTTTTAGATGAAAATGACCGAGTACTAATCATTGATGACTTTTTAGCTAACGGTGATGCATCTTTAGGCTTAAATGAAATTGTGCAACAAGCTAAAGGTGCAACAGTAGGCATAGGTATTGTAATTGAAAAAAGTTTCCAACCTGGTAGAGAACGTTTGGAACAAGCAGGTTTAACCGTTTCATCATTATGCAAAGTGGCTTCGTTAAGTGGAAATAGAGTTACTTTCGTTGGCGAAGAAGCATGAAAACTTTTATTTTAAGTTTACAGCATTTATTAGCAATGTATGCGGGGGCAATATTGGTACCTATTATTGTAGGAACTAGTTTAGACTTCACACCTGAACAAATTGCGTTCTTAGTTACAGTGGACATCTTTATGTGTGGTGTAGCGACGTTTTTACAAGTTTGGAAAGGGACAGGTATCGGTTTACCGATTGTATTAGGTTGTACATTTACTGCTGTGGCACCAATGATTTTAATTGGTCAAACTAAAGGTATTGGTGACTTATATGGTTCACTCTTCTTATCAGGTATTCTAGTTGTAATCATTGCACCATTCTTTTCCTATTTGGTGAAGTTCTTCCCTCCAGTTGTTACTGGAAGTGTGGTAACGATTATTGGGATTAACCTAATGCCAGTCGCAATGAACTATTTGGCTGGCGGTGAAGGTGCTAAAGACTACGGTGATCCTAAAAATATCATTTTAGGTGTCATTACTTTGGTTGTCATTTTACTCGTACAGCGTTTTACTGTAGGGTTTTTGAAATCTATTGCTATACTTATCGGACTCATCGTGGGGACAGTGCTAGCTGGATTCTTAGGAATCGTAGATGTAAATCAAATTGGTACGGCGCATTGGTTTGCGTTACCTCAACCATTTAGATTTTCAACTTTCAGCTTTGACTTCGGAGCGACACTTGTATTCTTTATAGTGGCATTAGTAAGTTTAATAGAATCAACCGGTGTATATCATGCATTAAGTGAAATAACAGGTAAACGTTTGGAACGCAAAGATTTCTGTAAAGGTTATACAGCAGAAGGAATTGCTATCATCTTGGGCTCTATCTTCAACGCATTTCCTTATACTGCATATTCACAAAACGTTGGCTTAGTATCATTGTCAGGTGCGAAAAAGAATAAAGTGATATACGGTATGGTTATATTGTTAGTTATTTGTGGATGTATTCCTAAACTAGGTGCATTAGCAAATATGATCCCTCTACCAGTATTAGGTGGAGCCATGATAGCTATGTTTGGCATGGTCATGGCATATGGTGTTAGTATATTAGGTAATATTAATTTTAAGAACCAAAATAATTTGTTAGTTATTGCTGTATCTGTAGGACTAGGAACGGGTATAAGTGCGGTACCTCAAGCTTTTGACGCTTTAGGTGAGCAGTTTGCATGGTTAACTCAAAACGGTATTGTACTAGGTGCAATTTCAGCAATTGTTTTGAATTTCTTTTTTAATGGCATAAAGCATCAACAAGACACAGAAATTATGAAATAATAGAACTATAAAACAATTAATTAGGAGGCTGTACAAGTATGTGGGAAAATAAATTTGAAAAAGAATCTTTAACTTTTGATGATGTGTTATTGTTACCAGCAGAATCAGATGTGTTACCGAAAGAAGTGGATTTAAGTGTTCAATTATCAGAAGGTATTAAACTGAATATTCCAATCGTATCAGCAGGTATGGACACAGTTACAGAATCAAAAATGGCAATTTCAATGGCAAGACAAGGTGGACTTGGTGTTATTCATAAAAATATGAACATTGAAGATCAAGCCGACGAAGTTCAAAAAGTAAAACGTTCTGAAAATGGTGTCATCTCGAATCCATTTTATTTAACTCCAGAAGAAAGTGTTTTTGAAGCAGAAGCATTAATGGGTAAATATCGCATTTCAGGTGTGCCAATTGTTGATAGTAAAGAGACTAGACAATTTGTTGGTATTATTACAAACCGTGATTTACGTTTTATCGAAGACTTTTCAATTAAAATTTCAGACGTAATGACAAAAGATAATCTTGTTACAGCTCCTGTAGGTACGACATTAGAGGAAGCAGAGAAGTTATTACAACAACATAAAATTGAGAAACTTCCATTAGTTAAAGAAGGCCGTTTAGAAGGATTAATTACAATTAAAGATATTGAAAAAGTTCTTGAATTCCCTAATTCTGCTAAAGATGCACATGGTAGATTATTAGTAGGTGCAGCAATCGGTATTGCTAAGGATACTGATATCCGTGCACAAAAACTTGTTGAAGCTGGTGTAGACGCATTAGTTATCGATACAGCACACGGCCACTCTAAAGGTGTATTAGAACAAGTTGCACATATTAAAAAAACATTCCCACAAGTTACTTTAATAGCAGGTAATGTTGCTACAGCTGAAGGTACAAAAGCTTTATATGAAGCGGGAGCTGACGTAGTTAAAGTTGGTATTGGTCCTGGTTCAATTTGTACAACTCGTGTTGTTGCAGGTGTTGGTGTTCCACAAATTACAGCCGTTTACGATTGTGCTACAGAAGCGCGTAAACATGGTAAAGCAATTATTGCAGATGGTGGTATTAAATTCTCAGGAGATATCATTAAAGCATTAGCTGCTGGTGGACATGCAGTTATGTTAGGCAGCTTGCTTGCAGGTACTGAAGAAAGCCCTGGCGCAACTGAAGTGTTCCAAGGTAGACAATACAAAGTATATAGAGGTATGGGTTCATTAGGCGCAATGGAAAGTGGTTCAAATGACCGTTACTTCCAAGAAGACAAAGCACCTAAAAAATTCGTTCCAGAAGGTATTGAAGGTCGTATCGCTTACAAAGGTGCACTACAAGACACTATTTATCAACTTATGGGCGGCGTAAGATCTGGTATGGGTTATACTGGTTCTAAAAACTTAGAAGCATTAAGAGAAGAAGCTCAATTTACACGCATGGGACCTGCTGGTTTAGCAGAAAGCCATCCACATGATGTTCAAATTACAAAAGAATCACCAAATTATTCATTCTAAGTTAAAAGGAGATTTAAAGTTATGGAAATGGCGAAAGAGCAAGAGCTCATACTTGTTTTAGACTTTGGTAGCCAATACAATCAGTTAATTACACGACGTATTCGTGAAATGGGCGTATATAGTGAATTACACGACCATGAGATTAGTATGGAAGAAATAAAACAATTGAACCCTAAAGGTATTATCCTTTCGGGTGGACCAAACTCAGTTTATGAGGAAGATTCGTTCACAATTGATCCAGAAATATACAATTTAGGAGTGCCGATTTTAGGTATTTGTTATGGTATGCAATTGACGACTAAATTATTAGGCGGAAAAGTTGAACGTGCCAATGAACGTGAATATGGTAAAGCAATCATCAATGCTAAAACTGATGAATTATTCTTTGGGTTACCGGAAGAACAAAATGTTTGGATGAGTCATTCAGATAAAGTTATTGAGATTCCAGAAGGCTTTGAAGTTATTGCTGATAGCCCAAGCACAAATTATGCAGCGATTGAAGATAAATCTCGCCGTATATATGGTGTACAATTCCATCCAGAAGTACGTCATACTGAATATGGTAACGACTTATTACGTAACTTTGTACGTCGCGTATGTGAATGTACTGGTGAATGGTCAATGGAAAACTTCATTGAAATTGAAGTTGAAAAAATCCGCAATCAAGTTGGCGACCGCAGAGTATTATGTGCTATGAGCGGTGGCGTTGATTCATCTGTAGTAGCAGTATTGTTACACAAAGCAATTGGTGATCAACTTACATGTATCTTTGTAGATCATGGCTTGTTACGTAAAGGTGAAGGCGACATGGTTATGGAGCAGTTCGGTGAAGGATTCAACATGAATATTATTCGTGTAGATGCACAAGAACGTTTCATGAGTAAATTACAAGGCGTGTCTGACCCAGAACAAAAACGTAAAATCATCGGTAATGAGTTTATCTATGTCTTTGATGATGAAGCCTCTAAATTAAAAGGTGTAGATTTCTTAGCGCAAGGTACACTTTATACAGATGTGATCGAGTCAGGTACAAAAACTGCTCAAACAATTAAATCACACCACAATGTAGGCGGTTTACCTGAAGATATGGAATTCCAATTAATCGAACCTATTAACACACTATTCAAAGATGAAGTGCGTGAACTAGGTATCGAATTAGGTATTCCAGAGCACTTAGTTTGGAGACAACCATTCCCTGGCCCAGGTTTAGGTATCCGTGTCCTTGGAGAAATCACTGAAGACAAACTTGAAATTGTACGTGAATCTGATGCGATTTTAAGACAGGTTATCCGTGAGGAAGGTCTTGAACGTGAGATTTGGCAATATTTCACAGTGTTACCAGGTATCCAATCAGTAGGTGTTATGGGAGATTACCGTACGTATGACCATACAGTTGGTATTCGTGCCGTAACCTCAATCGATGGCATGACAAGTGACTTCGCACGCATCGACTGGGAAGTCTTACAAAAGATTTCAAGCCGTATCGTGAATGAAGTAGATCACGTTAACCGCGTTGTATATGATATTACATCTAAGCCACCAAGTACAATTGAGTGGGAATAATGGTATAGAATGATTAAACCCCTTAGGCGTAGGCTTAAGGGGTTGTTTTTGTGGATTTTAAATTACTTGTGAAAAAAGGAGATATAGCAGAAAGATTTTCGGATAATGGATTTAAAAGCTAGGTTATTGATAATCATGTGCATGCTGCGAATGAGATTTTACATTTATTATCTAACGCGGCAGTAGAGAAGAAACAGAAGTGAAAGAGTTCGTTACTAAACGTGGTGAATATGTTAAGAATCCAGATACAGGTAAGTACAACATTATCTAAAATGAGAGTATTGAGATGGTGGAAGTACCTATTAAGATAAGTAATCGTTTAAAAGCGCGTGACCTATTAGGTAAATACCACACTTTATTTACTGATAAGAAAGAAATTTCGGGAGACACACTTATATTCATTAATGTTGGTGAATGGGATTTCGATGAAGAACAATTGGATAAGGAAATAGAACAAGTTACTGATAAGCATACAAATAGACCAGTGTTTATTGATGATGTTCCGTTGGAGGATTAATTAAATTGTAAAGAGCCTAGCAAATTAATGCTAAGCTCTTATTTTATACTCTTAAATCAAGATATAACTTTTCTGCATATGGCAATAATTCAGGTATATAATTTCTAGCATAACCTTCTATAAATCTTAAAGCTTTAGAGTCTGTTATTTCATCATATTTAGCTACATTTTCAATTAGTATGGCTTTAAATTCTTCAATATTCATATCATCAGTATTTTTGTTATTAGACAACCTTGTAAATGCCATAAATACTTTTTCATATTCATCTAGAGTGATGCCTAAGTCTAAACATAAGAGACTTATTGATTTTGTATTGTAGGGATGATGTCCTACGATTTCAGCTAGTTCTGAAACTGCTTGATATAATAATCTTATATCATCTTTATTTTCAAACATTATTTTCACTCCTAAACAAGTAAGTTAATACCTTCTTTTACTGCAACCTTAACTTGACCAGCAAGTCCTTTTTTAACACCAGCTTCGACTAATCCTCTATATACTGCGTCGGCAACTGAATTAGCTGGAACTTCAGTTAATTTCAGTAAAGGTCGTAGTTCTGCATCAATGTAGTTGAAGTTTTTTGAAACAGCATCTGCTGCTTTTTGGTTCCCAGTAACATTTTTAACTGCTCCTACCAATTTACCCTTATTGTTTAGCATACTTTTAATTGCTTTTTTAGTAAGGTATGTTCCTCCGACATACGTTTGTATATCTTTTTTGTTGTCATAAGATTGTTGATTCGGATTATTTTGCTGAGTTTGTTGAGCATTATCATTATGCTTTGATTGAGCTTGTTCTTCTGCTTTTGCTAAAGGTGAAAAAGATGTTAATAAAACAGCACTTAATACTAATGAAGCAATAGATTTTGTGATTTTCATTATACAGTTATCTTCTTTAATGGTAAATCTGCAATTTCGAAAGTTTGCAATATAAGTATAAAATTATTTAACAACAAAATGATAAAAAGTCTCTAAGTGGTTATTTTCTATGCGTATCTGTCTGGTAAGATTGAAATTTAACAACAGAATAAATAATAATGTATTCACACAGTTATTATGCGAGAATTGTTACATATCTTAATGTTGATAAGACATTTAAGAACTCAATTTATGCATATAGGAAATATAAACTATAAATAATATTAGAATTGTACAATATAAGTGGTTGCTTAAATAAAGTGCTGATGTTGCTACAGCTACATTTGTAATTGTAATTTTATAAATTGGAGTGTTTAATATGCCTAAAAGTCAACAAATAATATTAGGTATTTTACTAATACTTATTGTAATCGATTTTTTTATGCCAATAATAGGAACAGCCTTTAATATAGAAATATTAAAGTTCAGTTCTATTTGTGTAAAATTATTCGGTATAGTAACCTTTATTGTAGCTAGTATTTTTGTGTACAGACAAATTAAACGTAAAGGTTTTTGAATAGAAGTATGTAACTCACACCACAGATTTGTGGTGTGACCAATATAAAAGGAGTGCTTTTATGAATATTGGTTTGTTTTTAATAATTGTTATTTGTTGTGGTTTGTTGCCAATTATAATTTCTGTAAATGAAAAAAATAAGAAGAATAAAAAGAAGTAGAACATGTATTTATACAGAGAAAAATTATTGATTGTTAAAAGTTACAAGGCTCAACGTCAATAAAGGGGTTGGAAAAAGTAACAATGTTAACGTTTGAGAAAGGGATGTTGTAATGAAAGGTTTAAATGTTATATCTAATATATTGATTTTATTAATTATAGCAACTTCCATATTAACAATATTGGATTTTATAGGTCTTATAAAGTTTCCATATTCTTTATCCATTGTAGGTTTAATACTTATCTTAAATTATTGGATTGAAACTAAAAAAGAAGGGAAAACTGAAGCTCTTTACTTATCAGTAGGTACAGTCTTGTTTATTTTAGGTTTAATAGAGATTTTGTTTTTTAGAAATTAGTTCTTCTTGTCTTGATACATAAAATAATTACCCACCAGCAGAAGTGGAAATGGATAAGGAGTACCTTAATAGGACTAAAATTGTAGATGATGTTCCATTGTAGGATTAGAGTGTAAGTATGATTATATATTTATAAAAATGGTATTTATATAGTAAAGGAGAATGCTATATGGATATAATCGGAAAAATTATAACTTTTGTAATGAGTACAATCTCTAATTTAACTGGTAGTAAATCTTTGATTGAGGATATTAAAAAAGGCTTTAAAGAAAATTTTAAAAAGAATACTTGATAAAGTGATTACCCATCAGTATAAGTTCTGGTGGGGGTTTTTATGTACAATATAAATTCAATGAAAAATATGTTAACGTATAGTTGGTTGTGGACTTCATAAATGTTAGGGGAAGACTATGTTTGCTATTGATAAAGCCTTTATTATTAGAACTCTAAAGATATTTTTGTTCAGCTTAATAACAATGGTTTTAACGATTGCAATTACATATAGTATTAATATAAACATGAAAGAAGTCGTTAAAAGTATAGATAACGGTATACCTGGATCTGTTAAGGAATCTTCAGGATTAGATGTAGTTTTTAAGTATATTGTGAATAATGGGCTTGTAGTTCCGTTACAGATGTTTATACTTTCATTGGCGTTAATAGGCACAACGATCTAACTATTTTACAGACGTGACCTGAATTATATTTTCACTTTGTCTTGATATAAAATCCCTACACCATAACCACTAGTGCCGATAGCATAATCGAATTTAATGATTTCAATATATGGATTTTCCTCTAAAAACGCATTGACCTTTTTATTTAACCCTTTTTCTGTTACTGCATTAATATTTATAAATTGCATCATAGCACACTCCTTTTTAAAATAGTTGGTTGTTATTCTAAGTTATTGATAAACGGATACTTTTAATTTTGGAAAGGTAAGTACATTCAATTGTTCTTATGCTTTTAAAAAAAGTGTAGAAAGCAAAGTATATAGCGTCGAGAAAATCATTAGACTAATGATAGATAATAAGACAGCTGTAGTACTGTCGTTTGTTAATATGTTGTTAATATTCATATAGGTAAAAAACACCATAACAGGTAAATTAGCTAATATAACAGTATATTTGTTTTGGGGATGACTTCTAGATTAATGTCTTGCCATTATTACTTCTCCTTTTTTGTAAAAATTTTTATGAAACATTAATGTTTTTTGATGTGTGCAATATATTTAAAGCATAATTTTATATTAACAAAGAATGAGGCGGTTATGGTCGTCTTTTTTGAAAAAGTAAAAGAGATTTTAACATATGGTTGTTAAAAATGTTCTAGTTCGATTTAAACATATATATGATGAAGATATATTGTAAAATAACGTATATTAAAACAAATAACTCTAATTTTGTATGTAAAAAGCTATTTTTGAAAAATTTGTACATAATATAGAAAGCGCTTTCTTTTAATGTGCTAATAACCTTTAAACTCCTATAGATATAAGGCTGAAAGGTGGTTCTTTTTTAACTAAAATACACAAATTTCTGGTATAATAGCTTAGTTGTACAAAAATCATAAATAATTTTTAGAATCATGTAAATTTAATATATGAGTGGAATTTTCTTTGTGATAAACTGTATTTTGTAGAAAACTAGCATTTATACAAATGTTAGCTTAGATAAGGGGATGAACAAGAGTGAGAGTAATTAAAAGAATAAACCTACCGACGCAAATTATCATAGCATTGGTATTAGGGGTAATTTTAGGTAGTATCTTACATGGAAATAAAGATGTAATTAACTATATACAACCATTCGGTGATGTATTTATAAATTTAATTAAAATGTTAGTAGTACCTATTGTATTTTGTTCTTTAGCACTATCTATTTCAAATGTTGGAGACACAAAAACGATTGGGCGCTATGGCGGTAAAACATTATTATATTTTGTTATTATGACAAGTTTTGCAATTTTTATGGGATTAATATTTGGTAACTTATTTAAACCAGGTCAAGGGCTAAATCCCGATTTATTACCTAAAGGTGATATTTCAAAATATGAATCAACTGCTAAAGCAGCAGAAGGCACTACATATGGAAATCATTTAATCGATACAATTGTCAATATTATTCCGACTAACATAGTTGAAGCATTTGGATCTGGAGAACTTTTACCAGTCATATTCTTCTCAGTATTTTTCGGTTTGGCGTTAGCTGCTATTGGACAAAAAGCACAACCTGTTAAAGACTTTTTAGGTGGCGCATTAGAAGCAGTATTCTGGATGATTGGTAAAGTATTATTATTAGCACCAATTGCAGTATTTGCATTTATTACGACAACAATTATTACTTTTGGATTATCAGCATTAATTCCACTGTTCAAATTATGTTTAACAGTAGTCATAGCAATGCTTTTCTTTATTTTTATTGTATTAGGTATTGTTTCAAGAATTTGTGGAGTGAAGATTACGCAAATCATCAAGTTATTGAAAAATGATTTAATGCTTGCGTTCTCAACTGCAAGTTCAGAAGCAGTATTACCAACAGTTATGAAAAAAATGGAAAGATTTGGCGTGCCTAGAGATATCGCATCCTTTGTGTTACCAACTGGTTATTCGTTTAACCTTGATGGTGCGGCCATGTACCAATCTATTGCGGCGCTATTTGTTGCACAATTATACGGTGTTGACTTAAGCATTGGTGAACAAATCATCTTAATGGTTACATTGATGCTTACATCAAAAGGTATGGCGGGTGTGCCAGGAGCTTCAATCGTAGTGTTATTAACAACATTAGGTTCGGTTGGATTAAATCCACAAGGTTTAGCACTTATTATAGGTGTAGATAGAATTTTAGAAATGCTTAGAACATGTGTTAACGTATTAGGAAACTCAGTAGCTACAATCTTTATTGCTAAAACAGAAGGTGTTTACGATAAAAAAGAAGGCGAAGAGTATCTGAAAACAATATAGAAAATGTCCCTCCTTTACGGATTGTAAGGGAGGGTACTTTTATGTAATTTTTAAAATTTGATCCAGTTTTTATTAAAAATAAGCGTACGTTAGAAGTATATAAAAAAGTGTAACTACAACGATATTTAAGAAAAGCATGAAACGAAATTGTTTTCCATTCATGGGTTGAGTCTGGTTTTTATGTGCTTTTTTATTTACATTTTGACGTGTTTGTATCGTATTATTCCAAGACATTATGCTAACAAAGATAATACCTACTAGAATTTTAAGGGTAAGATTCAATGTATGTCTCTCCTTAGGTCGATTTTATATTTTTTTAAAAAATAAATTGTGTTATTATTTATTATAAGATAACACAATTTTAGATTTTCAAAAATATATTCTTAAGTAAAAGGTGCGTTAATGTGCAAAAGAAAAATAAATTAGGTAATGGCTTTCTAATTTCTAGTTTTATTAATATTGTTTTAGCGCTGTTCATCGTTTTTAGCATATCTATATTTAGCCAAACTATACTTATTGTACTTGCGTTGATTACGATGATAAATGGTAGTCATTTACTATATAAGGCATTCTATATATTTAGAGAAGAAAGAACGTAACAATGAGCCAATCGCATAGGAGGTGTTACATATTATGGCAATTACATTATTGATTATTATATTTTTAATAAATATGGTAGGAGCGTTATATTTATTAATGAAACTTTTGAAATTAAAAAAAGAGCAGGCTCCTGATCACGAATATAAAAGAATGATAGACCGTATGTCTCCTTACTTGTGGTCCTCACTCATCATATCTGTTATTTTATTTATCATCTCGTTAATTGTTGGTTGATCTTAAAGTTTTGAAAAAGGAATAATATGCTTCAAGATTTTAAAGAATAGCATTATTTAGGGTGTTCTGAGCTATGAAAATTAAGGTCGTGTTTAGGTGTTTTATCTATATACAAGAATAAAAATAAATAGAACAATACACTATATCGTTACTAAAAATTAAATTAATAAACTAATTTACGGTTTAGGGTGTACAAATGAATGATTACTCGTTATAATAGGTATTAAGTAATTTAGTTCGTGAAATTGATTTGTAGAGTTATTCTTTTGAATTTACTCCTTTTGATTTTTTAAGACAGATTACAAATATTCGTGCAAAAGCACATATGGAGGAATTTAATTATGAATAACGGTACAGTTAAATGGTTTAATGCAGAAAAAGGTTTCGGTTTCATCGAAGTTGAAGGTGGAAACGACGTATTCGTACACTTCTCAGCAATCGCTCAAGAAGGTTACAAATCATTAGAAGAAGGACAAGCTGTTGAATTCGAAATCGTTGAAGGCGACCGCGGTCCTCAAGCAGCTAACGTTGTTAAATTATAATAACGGCTGAAAGACGAGTATAACTCGTCTTTTTTTTTATGCAAATTTAAAAAAGAAATACGACATTTAACCCCCTGATGCAGCAATGAATGCACTAGGGGGTTTTTATTATGATAAGTTATTTTCAAAGCGCTTAAAATTTCGTTTTCTAAGTAAAATAAATGCAATATTAATTATACATGCGAATATACCAATTAACATTACGAAGCTAGATCCTAAAGTTGCAATAAATATACCGCCTATAAAGGTTCCGATTGTGGTGCCAGAATTTACTGCAGATAAAAATATGCCGTTTGATAAGTCAGGAGCATCTGGTGCAGCTGAAGTAATCACATATTGTGTTATATTTGCTGAAATGCCTGCTAATGTTCCCCATACCATAGTGATAATCATCATTGGAATAGAGAAAGCTCCTAAACAAAACATAGCAATATATATTATAATCAACGCCAAAGGTAACATTAATATTGCTTTTTGAGGCATCGAAGTTAATAGTTTTCCTGCAATAATATTACCCAAAATATTGAAAAATCCATACAAGAATAACATAACTGATATTAAATTTCCTTGTGCCTCTGTAACAATATTTAAGAAATCAGTAAAGTAACTATAAACCCCAAAAATTGCTGCGTTAAATAGAATAGATACTATAATCGACAACCAAGTTAGTGGTCGTTTGAGGACGCGTAATTGATCTCCGTACGTTACAGTTGTTTTCGCTGGCATTTTTGGAATGAACATAATTGTTAGTATAAGTACAATGATATTAACAAGCGCAAAGAATGATAATGCTACATACAAATTGAATTGATTTGCTAAGAAATTCACGATTGGTACACCCACAACCATTCCGGCAGAGACACCTATAAACACTCGAGCAACAGCTTTTGGATTAACTGAATCTGATGCAACTGAAAAGGCTAAAGCGATATATACAGGATGAAATATGGCTGGTATTATTCTCGCTACTAATAATACGGTAAAGCTTGTTGTAAAAAGTGAAACAATATTACTGATTATAAAGATTATGAGCACGAGCAACATTACTCTTTTTCTTTCTACTTTTGAGAGTAATAGAGGCATGATAGGACCAGAAATAGCAATGCCTATTGCAAAAATGGAAACTAGCCATCCCGCTGTAGATATATTAACGTTAAAATGAGCGGCGATTTGAGGGATTAGTCCTATGAACCCCATTTCTGTATTTAAAATACCAAATACGCCAATAGTTAAAATGAGTATGACTAATTTATTATTTTTCATTATAGGTTCCTCCCGAACTTTAATAAATTCAGTTTAAAAGTTAAAATGAGATATGACAAATACTTATTTATATTAAATAGATATGCATATATTGTATAACTAAGAGAGGAAATTTATGGAAATAAAAACACTACAATATTTTGTAAGAATAGCAAAAGAAGAAAGTATTACACGTGCTGCAAATGCATTACATATCACACAGCCAACTTTGTCTAGACAAATCAAAGATTTAGAGACAGAGTTAGACGTGAAACTGTTTAGGCGAAGCAATCACAATATTCATCTTACTGACGAAGGCCTTTTATTGAAAAATAGAGCTGAAGAACTCATAGAAATGTCTCGAAAAATACAAGAGGAATTTAAAGTGATTGATAGAAATATTGAAGGGAACGTCTATATAGGTTGTGGTGAAACCAAAGGCATGGAAGTTATTGCAAATATTTTTAAAGAGATTCAGACATATCATCCTAAGGTGCATTTTCATATTTATAGTGGTAATGCAGAGGACATTGCAAGCCGATTAGATAAAGGGTTATTAGATTTTGGTTTGCTTATCCAGCCTGTAAATTTAAATAAGTACAAAGCATTAGATTTACCGACTTTTGATCACTGGGGTGTGATTGCTAAAAAAGACGATGCTTTTTCGAAAAAAAATTACGTGACAAAAACAGATTTGTCAAAAGAGGCCTTGATATGTTCAAGACAAGTATTAGAAACCGATATTGAAGAAAATGAATTTGCAGAATGGTTTGGACATTTATATAAAGATTTAAATATAGTAAGTACGTTTAACTTAGCATATAATGCTGGTTGGATGGTTAAAGCTAATATGGGTTACGTTGTTACATTAGATAGTATTATTAATACTTCTGTTGAAAGTGATCTTAAGTTTATTCCGCTAGAGCCAAAGTTAATTGCAAAGCATAATTTGGTTTGGCGTAAAGACCATACATTTTCAAAGGCAGCTCAATTATTTTTAGAAAAAGCCATAGAAGCTTGTCATTAAATATAAATTAATAAAATACAAAAAGGGAGCGAGTATATGACGTTAAAAGTTAACAGCATATATTCGCTCCTTTAATTATTCCTGTTATAATTCTCGACTATTGATAGTTTCTTTTTTAGTACGAATCATCAACATTAGGATGAAACCAATAATCATTAGAATTGTTGTGAAAGCAAATGCAGCATCTACACCAAGTACGGTAGCATGTTGCATTACTTCAGTTTTTGTTTGACTACCATTAGTATTTTCTACGTAGTTTGTTCTAACAATAGTTAAAATTGTAATCATAATAGCAGTACCTATCGCACCAGCTATAATTCTTAATGAATTAATAATAGCGGTACCGTGTGAAATGTTTTTAGTTTCTAATGCATTAATACCAATTGTATTTAACGGCATTATAATTAACGCAACAGCAAACATTCTGACTGCATAGATGACAACAATATACCAATAAGGTGTTTCTGTAGTTAAGAAACAATGCAGAATGGTCATAATAATTAATAAGATAAATCCAGGGACAGCCAATATCTTCAGTCCATATTTATCATAAATTTTACCCGTATATACAGACATAAACGCATTAACCACGGCTCCAGGTAAGATGACTAAACCTGAAAGTATTGCTGATAGGCCAAGCCCTGATTGAATATACATAGGTATCAATAACGCAGGACCTACAATACCAATAAATAGAACCATTGAAGCGAATGCAGATAATGAAAATGTTCTGTTAGCAAATACACGCATATTTAATAATGGATTGTCGATTTTAATTTGTCTTAAGACAAAGATACCGACAATGATAAGTCCAACTATTAATGAAATGATAACAATTGGTGAAGTGAAGCCAAGGTTACCAGCGCTACTAAAGCCGTAGAGCATTAGACCAAAACCAAATGTAGAATATATCACTGAAGTCTTATCTAATTCAGTACGTTTAGTTTCATTATTACTTTCTACAAAAATGATACCAATAATAAATGCGATTATAGCGATTGCAGCTACTACGATAAATGGTGCTCTCCAACTAAATGTATCTATTAGAAAGCCAGTTAAAGTAGGGCCGATTGCTGGTGCTGATTGCGCAACAATTCCTGTAAGCCCCATGGCGAATCCACGCTTTTCAGCTGGAAAGAGGGTGAAGACAGTGAATTGCATTAATGGTAACAAGATACCTGCACCGATAGCTTGAATTACTCGTGCTAACATTAGTAAACCGAATGTCGGCGAAAGTGCAGCTATGATAGAACCAAGTAAGAATGCACTCATTGAAAAAATATAGAGTGATCTTGTATGGAAGCGGTCCATGAGGAAAGCTGTTGTAGGAATCATAATTCCGTTAACAAGCATAAATCCTGTGATGAGCCACTGAGCAGTCGTTTCAGTTATTTCTAAGCCATTAATGATGGCTGGCAGTGCAGTGTTGAGTAATGTTTGGTTAAGCATTGCAACAAAGGCACTACTGAGCATAACTAAAATGATTGTATTTCTTTTTTTGTTAGATATTCCATTCTCCGACATTTCAATTACATCTCCTTTTATAACATCCCAACGATAGATTTTAATCCTTTTAAGTTAGCAAAGCAAACCATTCGGTTTAAAAATCTAATATTAAAAGCAATAACTTTTAAAAAATAATAATGTGATTATGAAGTTGATTGAATGTAATGAGTATAATGAATAAATCAAAATCGATAAATAGATTTAAATTTAATTTAAGATATAAAAAAATAGTGCTATCATCAAGTACAATATGAAAGTGACTTTGTCAGTTG
This sequence comes from Staphylococcus sp. 231237_7MaSpsaltlick, assembly GCF_043107035.1. Taxonomy (NCBI): domain Bacteria; kingdom Bacillati; phylum Bacillota; class Bacilli; order Caryophanales; family Staphylococcaceae; genus Staphylococcus; species Staphylococcus sp. 231237_7MaSpsaltlick. Next base: position 69,598 of record NZ_JBICNX010000002.1, on the reverse strand, counting down.
AATTGAAAATACATTTATAACTACCGATTTTAAAGATATAATTTAGTTTAAAAGAAAAGAGAGATTTTAAGAGATGATGAAGTATATTGGGGGAAGGTGACTATAATGGAAATTGAAGTACAGCACTATCAAAAACAGTGGCCGATTTTATTTGAAATTGAGAAATCAAACATCGAAGCTATTATAAGTGAAGAAGTCATTAAAATACATCACATTGGGAGTACTGCTGTTGAAAATTTAAAGGCTAAACCTATTATTGATATGTTAGTAGTAGTAAATAAAATAGAAAAAATTGATGACTATAATGAAGTATTGATGAGCCTGGGTTATACTTCATTGGGAGAAAATGGAATTACAGGGAGAAGATTTTTTATAAAGGGTGGAAATCCACGTACGCATCATATGCATATATTTCAACAGGATAATATGAATGAGATTAACCGTCACATAGCGGTAAGGGATTATTTACGTAAACATGAAGAGAATGCACGTGAATACGGACAATTAAAAGAACGATTAGCTCAACAATTTCCTGATGATAGGCAAAGTTATTGTGATGGAAAAGATGCTTTTATGAAAAAATTAGAACAAGATGCATTAACTTAGTATTTGAAATAATGTAAAGCCCCCACTTCTTTAAAGGAGTGGGGGCTTTATTAAGTTAGTGGTTCTCACACGTGAGTTTTTACTCAGGTCTTCCACTTTTGAAAATTAGTGGTTCTTATGCAAGAGTTTCAGCTCTTGTAATTAGTTTTGATTTAGTGAGACTTATGCATGAGCGCAAGCTTAGATAAACAATTAAAAAATTTGGTTTCTGCTCCACGTCTTTAGTTAAGATAACCTTATAGGAGGCTAATCAAATTGAGTGGTGTCAGAAACGTATAAAGCGATACGGATATTTAATGAATGCATTGGGTCTTCAATATTCACTCCAATTAAATTGCTACATTTATTAATTCTATATTTAACTGTATTACGATGAATATATATCTTTTCTGCAGTTTTAGTTATATCACACTGATTATCCATATAGACTTGTAATGTTTGTTTTAATTCTAAGTCTTTCTTAGTTTTAGGGTAGCTCAATGGGCCTAAAGTATGTTTTATAAAGGGACGTAATTTCTCTTTAGGTATTAACTGTAAAAGTTCTTTAATATCTTTGGAATGATAATAAGAAATGAAACTTTGTTTGTCATTCAACAATCCATTTTCAAATGCCTCGTTAGCTTCAAAATATGATGAAGCTATTTGTGTAAACTCTGTAACTTCATTACCAATACCAAAAGAAATCGTGCCTTCAAAATGTTCTCCATAACTGTTTTGGAGACGTTTAAGATAGTCATAGTAATAATCGTGACGATTTTGTAATAAAATAGCGAACCGATTTGTACTTGGTATTTTATAAATACTGATATAATCATCAAGATCGGTAAGCATATATTGTAGCCAACGAAATGTCAGTTGATACCTTTCATTGAGATAATAACTGTTTTCTAAGCTATTCGGTGAATCAATATCACAAATGATAATTTGATAATAATCAGAATCGAAAATATTATAGCGTTTCAGTAAATCGTTATGCTTTTTGATTGAAAGTGTTTGCTCGCTTTGATTATTAACGAGTGCTTCAAAAAAGCGGTTAATATCATTTTGTTCAGCTTCTTCGATTTTTGTGTTTTTGTAAAGTGCGAAACTCAATACACTAACTACTTGTTCAATGGTTAACAAACTGAATGGATACGATAATTTATTAACTTGTGAAACCATTAAATAATAAGGGAAATACGTATATCCCAAAACTTTGAAGATTACATGGTCTTTGTTTTCAAAAACTTGTTTGTTTTTATCATAGATAGTTGATTGTTGATAATGGTTGAGAAAATAACCGATGTGCTCATTAGTTAAATGTTTATTTTGATCATAATGATGACTTAACGCTTCCGGCGCTTTAAAAGGATCGAAAAGAATGATTGGTACACCAAGTAATTTACTCATTCGTTGAATCATTGTCTTAATGCTATGACCTTTGATGAGAAGCTGATTTAATTCTTGTTGTATATGTAATGCATAGTTTAATTTTCCAGTTTCTGAGTCTGAAATGTAAGATGAAATTTGATGTGTAATTTCGCCTAAATTCCAACTTTCTGGTATTTCTATTAAAGGAAACCCCAATTTGTCTGCAAATTCTATAACTTCTTTGTCTATCTCATGTAAAAACCTTGAAACTTTTATACCAAGACCAGCTGTATTAATATCATGCAAGTCTTTAATTAACCTTTTTAAATCTTCTTGGTTGTCTTGAAATAATACGCCAGTTGTTAGAATAAAAGCATTTTGAGAAGTAAAATGCTTAATATCATTATTTTCAGTAATATCTAAGCTTGAAACTTCTGATGATAAATCTCCGTTTTTGTTAATCAGTTCTAACTCTTTAAACTGAGGAACGGATAAAATTTCGTTAAGTGTAGTCATGGTTTAATCCTCCGTTTCCGTCTTCTTGTATTATGAGTCATACTATTATATTTTATGAACAAATATAGGTTTATTTGTATATTTATTAATCAAGTGGTATATTTATAAACATCGTAAATACGTTTATAATTTTATAAATCTTATCAAAAATAATGTTATATAAAAATTATTATACACATATTTTGTTCGAAATATATAACTTTCTACTCAATATATGTCATTACTAACAAAGAAAAACGCTTACATACGTAATAAAATGTAAATTAAAGATTGATTAAGATAGTTATAGCCTATTGAAGCAAAGGAGATAAATAGATGGAAAGACAGGGGAATGAAGCGGCTTATAATCAAGCTTTCTTTGAAAAGCGTGGTTATAATAAAGATATAATGCCTAAGACATCAGCTCAACGAAATAATTCTGCATTCAACTTTTTCACTTTATGGATGGGTGCTGTTCATAATATACCTAACTATACAGCGGTAGGTGGTTTTCTATTAATAGGTCTATCGCCATTACAAGTCATATTTGCATTGATTTTAAGTTCATTTGTTATTGCGTTATTACTCGTTTCAAATGGATATGCCGGTTCTAAATACGGTATACCCTTCGCAATGCAATTACGTGATACATATGGAGACATCGGCGCTAAATTGCCTGGCGTTTTACGTGGTGTTGTAGCCGGTATTGCATGGTTTGGTTTACAAACATTTGCTGGTTCTCAAGCGCTATTAATTTTATTAAATAAGATTTTTCCAGGATTTGAAAATATTGGAAGCGGCGTTTCGATTTTAGGTATTTCAGTACCAGGATTAATTGCATTTTTAATCTTTTGGGCAATTAGTTTTGCGATTGGATTTGGTGGTGGTGACATACTGAACAAATTCACTGCTATTTTAAATCCACTAATTTACATTGTATTTGGTGGCATGGCAATATGGGGTGTGACTGTTGCTGGTGGTTTCAGTAATATCATGAACTATGAAATATCAACGAAAACAGACGGTATTATATATCCAGCCATTTTATCATTTATTTTAATCTTCAACTCTTTATTAGGTGTTTGGGCTGGACCAGGTTCAAGTGTATCTGATTTTACACAAAATGCTAAATCTACTAAAACACAAATTATTGGTCAGATTTCTGGCATAGTAGTTGCGCATGTGTTATTTGCGATTGCTAGTGTATTTATTATTATTGGTGGTTCTATTTACTTAGGTCATCAAGAGTGGAATATTTTAACGATTATTAATGAATGGAGTAATTTCTGGGCAATCTTGATATCGACAGGGGTGCTATTAATGACGACCATTTCTACGAATGCAACGAGTAATATTATACCAGCTGCGTATCAATTAAGTGCGCTGTTACCTAAATGGATTAATTATAAACGTGGCGTAGTTATTGCTTCTGTATTAAGTGTTGTTATTATGCCATGGAAAATGATGGAAAATGAGGATAGTATCTTTTTATTCTTAAATGCTATTGGCGCAATACTTGGGCCTGTTGCAGGTGTAATGATAGTACATTTCTACCTAGTATCTAAATGTCGTATTGATATTGATAAATTGTATTTTGATTTACATGATAAAGAGATAAAAATACAAAGAGTTAATATTTCTGCTTACATTGCAACAGTAGTAGGCGTGGTTATTTCATTACTAGGATTCTTACCAGCATTTAAAGTAATTTCTGATTTTTCATGGTTTATTGGATTCTTTATATCTAGTTTAGTTTATATTGTTTTACACCATTCAGTTAAATTATTTTCAAAAAAACAAGAAGGAGTGAACTATAATGAAATATGATTTAATTTTAAAAAATGGATTAGTCATTTTAGAAGATAGTCAGCAAAATGTAGAAATCGGTGTTAAAGATGGCAAGATTGCTGCTATTGGTCAAGATTTAGGTGAAGCTGAACAAGTTATTGACGCTCAGAACCAAATCGTATCACCAGGAATGGTAGACGCACATGTGCATATTACTGAACCAGGCGGCGGTTATCGTGATAGCTGGGAAGGTTATGTTACTGGTACACGCGCAGCAGCAAAAGGTGGCGTAACGTCATTTATTGAAATGCCTTTAAATCAAGTGCCTGCAACAACTGATCAAGCTTCTATTCAAGCAAAATTTGATGCTGGTAAAGATGAATTATCAGTTGATGTTGCGAGTTATGGCGGTTTAGTACCATATAACTTAAACGGCGGTATTCAAGAGTTAGATGAAGCGGGTGTCGTAGCATATAAAGCGTTTTTAGCAACATGTGGTGATCGTTCAATAGAAGGTGACTTTGAAAATGTGGATGATTATTCATTATATGAAGGTATGAAACAAATTGCTAAAACTGGTAAATTACTTTCTATTCATGCTGAAAATGCAACGATCACTGACCGTTTAGGTGAAATTGCTAAAGCTAATGGTGAAACAACTTTAAGTGCATATGTCGATAGTAGACCAGTATTTACTGAAGTTGAGCCAATTCGTAAGATTATCTTATTTGCAAAAGAAACTGGTTGTCGTGTACATATTGTACATGTTGCTTGTGAAGAAGGTGTAGATGAAATTATCAAAGCTCAACAAGAGGGTGTAGATATTTCATGTGAAACATGTACACATTATCTTTACTTCTACAAGGAAGAATTAGATGACATTGGTCCAGTCGTAAAATGTTCTCCGCCAATCAGAGAAAAATCACGCTTAGAAGGTATGTGGAATCGCGTGCTAAATGGTGATATTGGATTTGTTACTTCCGATCACTCTCCTTGTACACCCGACTTAAAAGATACAGATAATGCTTTTGAAGCATGGGGCGGTATAGCTGGGTTACAAAATAATGTTGATATTTTATTTGATGAAGGTGTTCAAAAACGTAATATGTCATTAAATAAATTTGCAGATATTATTGCTACAGCACCTGCCAAACGTTTTGGATTGAAAGCAAAAGGTAGCATAGCAGTTGGAAAAGATGCAGATTTTGTATTAATCAAACCGAATGCGCCATATACTTTAACAGCAGAAGATTTAGCATATCGAAATAAGATGAGCCCTTATATTGGTCGTGAAATTGGCGCGCAAGTAACGCAAACTATTTTAAGAGGCGAAGAAATTTACAATCAAAAAACTGGTATTTCAGAAAAACGTATCGGCCAATTTATTTAATCTTAATAAAAAGGGATGACTTCTACTCAATCTTTGGTAGAAGTCATCCTTTTTTGTTTAAGTACGCTTAGTTTCAATATAATTTATGAATTGTTCGGCGTCATTGTTATTTAAATTTGTAATTGGAAATGTACCAATACTAAAACGCATTGTTAGCGTATCATTATCTAATTGAACATCTTCTAATTCGTCATAACGGATATTTCTATAGTAAAATTGACCATCCATATCTACATTTAAGATAAGGCGTTCATTTGTTGCAATGTATGCAGCATCATACGTTTTTACAATACCATTAATAGGGTATTCCATTTTCCCTAAAATGGCAGGACCTTTTTTCCCAGTTGGAAATAAATCTTCTGGGTTTACGTTATCTAATATCATATAATCACCTTTTCCTTTTATATTAGTCCGCGACATCTAAGTCCACTCCATTAATATCAATGCCCATAGCTTCGGCTACACCTTGACCATATGCTGGATCGGCTTTATAGCAATGTCTTATGTGGCGGTGTTTCAATGCGTCTGTAACGGGACTCATTTCATTTGCAGTATTTTTAAATAATGTTTGTTGTTCTTCATATGACAATAAACGGAATAATTTACCAGGTTGTTCAAAATAATTATCGTCATCTTCACGAAAGTCATATTCGTATGCTTGCCCTTGAATATCTAAAGCTGGTTTTTTGTATTGCGGTTGATCTTCGAATGCACCGTTACTATTTGGATAATAATGTGTACTAGCACCTTGGTTATTATCTAAGATACGCATTTGCCCATCTCTACTAAATGGACATATGTTTTCCATACCAACACCTTTAGGTTGATTAACTGGAATTTGCCAATGGTTAACGCCTAAACGGTATCTTTGAGTATCTCCATATGAAAACAGTCTACCTTGTAACATTTTGTCTGGTGAGAAATCTAAACCTGGGACGATATTTGTTGGCGCAAATGCAGCTTGTTCAACATCTTGGAAATAATTTTCAGGGTTTCGATTTAATTCAAACTCACCAACCTCAATCAATGGATATTCGTCTTTATACCAGACTTTAGTTAAATCAAATGGATTATCTTTATGATTACGGGCTTGTTCTTCTGTCATTACTTGGATGTACATTTTCCATTTAGGGAAATTGCCTTGTTCAATGTTGTTAAATAAGTCTCTTTGAGAAGAATCTCTATCTTTAGCTATCACTTGTTCGGCTTCTTCTGCAGTATAGTTCTCTATACCTTGTTGTGTTCTATGATGGAATTTAACCCAAAAACGTTCGCCTTTATCGTTATACATAGAATATGTATGAGAACCAAAGCCATGCATATTTCTAAAACCTTTAGGAATGCCACGATCTGTCATTAAGATTGTAATTTGGTGTAACGCTTCTGGTAATAAGGTCCAGAAATCCCAATTTGCTTGTGGGTCTTTCATATTTGTTTTTGGATTACGTTTAACCACGTGGTTTAAACTTGGGAATAATTTAGGGTCTCTAAAGAAGAATACTGGCGTATTATTACCAACTAAGTCCCAGTTACCTTCCTCTGTATAAAACTTCAAAGCAAATCCTCTAATATCTCGTTCTGCGTCGCCTGCACCACGTTCGCCTGCTACAGTTGAAAATCGTGCAAACATTTCTGTTTGTTTACCGATTTCAGCAAAGATACTTGCACATGTATATTTTGTTATATCATTTGTTACTGTAAATGTACCAAATGCACCTGATCCTTTAGCATGCATTCGACGTTCTGGAATCACTTCTCTATCAAAGTGTGCCATTTGTTCAAGGAAATAAATGTCCTGCATTAATAAAGGGCCTCTTGGACCAGCAGTCATACTATTTTCTCTATCTGATACAGGCGCTCCAAATAGCCCTGTTAACTTTTTATTCATAATTTAATCTCCTTTATTTTTAACCATATTTTTATTATCAAATAAATAAATTTGGATCTTTTCCAGTAAATAATGCTTGGACTCAGTCATTCAAATTTATAATAAGTAATATTTATGTATAAAATTTTCAATAATTAAAAGCATATTTAGTTTTGTTTTATGACTCTAATTTAAAGCTTGGAATATATTGTTTTTTTCAAACAATCAATACACCTCCAAAACTATGAAGTTAATTATAATTAATATCTTTTTATAATTATTATAATTTATTATAGCTGAAAATTTGCTAAAGTACATAGTTTTTTACTCAAAAAATCATTTTAATTGATAATACTTATCTATAAATGAAATTTATAGTTTATAATATCAAGCTCAATTTTTATGTGTAATTTTATGTTTTGAGTTTTTAATTGATTTATCATTTTATTAAATGTAATGTTATTGAACAAATAATGGTGAAATATTTTGGGGTATTAGTCTGTCAATGATGCAAATATGGAGTCATTTATAGTTCTTAAAACATAAATTGAAATAGCGCTAGGGTAAATTCAGTTTAAAAATGAAAGCTAAGATTTGTAAACTGAAGGTTACAAGAAGTATGTTTTATAAAAATATGTGGTGAGAAGGATGAGTATATGAGAAAAGTAATCCCATGGTTAGTTGTAATTTTAATCTTAATAATTTATTTCTTAAATAAAAAACAAAAAGGCTATGATAATACTATTATAAAAAAGAACGGAGCGTATTATTTTAATAGTCATATTATCGTAAATAAAGACTATAAAATTTCTCCATTTTATACGCCATTTCCAAAATTGAAAGCGCTAAACGCTTTAAAGATAATGATTAATGATGCAAATAAACAAGGGCTTCGATTGATTATTATAAGCGGTTTTCGTTCGTATTTTAAACAGATGCGATTGTTTAATATATATGTGCAACGTGATGGTTTAAAAAAAGCGCAACTATATAGCGCAAAACCTGGATTTTCTGAACATCAGACTGGTCTTGCTTTTGATGTTGCTACTCCAGGGTTACATGAATCAGCTAAGGAACTGTTTCAATATACTAAAGAGAGTGAATGGTTGGAAGATAACGCTCATCATTATGGCTTTATTATTCGGTATCCTAAAGGTAAAGAACACATTACCCAATTTATGTACGAACCGTGGCATTTAAGGTATTTAGGGAAAAAAGATGCGAAAAAAATGAAAAATACTAACCTTACGTTAGAAGAATATTTTCATTTAGTTTAAATAATTTTTATAAAAAGTGAACTTATAATAGTAAAAATACGTATGTTTTAGTAAGTAGAATAAAAAGGGGGCATTACGCAAAACAATTAGTTTTATTGTCAGTAAAACAGTCTTTTGTTTTTAAGCGTAAGATTAAGAAGAAACACACAACAAGAATCATTCATAAAATATTAAAAAAGGGGTGGAGATTTATGAATAATAAAGTATTAATGATTTCATCAGTATTAGCGACAAGTCTATTTTTAGGAGCAGGATCAGCTCAAGCCAATACAACAACAAATAACAACATGAACCAACAGAACATGTCAATGAACGGACAGATGGGACAAATGAATAACAATATGAATCAACAAGACATGTCAATGAACGAGCAGATGGGACAAATGAATAACAACATGAATCAACAGGACATGTCAATGAACGAGCAGATGGGACAAATGAATAACAACATGAATCAACAAGACATGTCAATGAACGAGCAGATGGGACAAATGAATAACAACATGAATCAACAAGACATGTCAATGAACGAGCAGATGGGACAAATGAATAACAACATGAACCAACAGGACATGGCAATGAATGAGCAAATGAGTCATATGGAACAAACAACAATGATGCCATATTATAATTATAATGGATATACAACATATGACGGGCAATTTACTCAAGATTATGATTTTGTAAGAGCATTACAGTACGACAACGTTATGATTGATGGTTATAAAGTTAATACTGCTACATCTGATAAGGATGTTGCATCAAGTAAAACAGTTTATGACACAACGATCGATATGAATAAGGATGGACAAGTAATTCATATTACTTTTGATACGAAACCAGAATCGGTAAGTAAAGAGATGTTTAAAAAAGCGCATATGTCGAATCATATGATAGATGAAGGCAAAACGACTGATGGCTCATATATGACTTATGAAACAAATAACGGTATGTATAAAGCTTTCTTCGATAAGCAAGGTTATTTAATGAAAGTAATGATTAGTTAGTTTGAATGTGCAGAAAAGCATAAAAAAAGTCCCGATTTAAGGGGCTTTTTTTAGTGTTATTTTTTAAGTTTTTAACTCTTGTAATATTTGTTTTGCATATTCTTGATCATCATGATCATACTTTTTACCTCTATAATTTTGTGGTTCATTTATCCCAGTAAGTAAAATAATCTCATTATTTTTATCTGTTGCTTGTAAAAGTGACTTTATTCCCTCTTTACGTGAGGAGCCACGCAAAATATTGCCGGTTTTATAGCAATCTGGTAAATGATTAAACATAAAACGGAGGATTTTTTCTGGGTCTTCATAGCCTACTTGTTCCGCAGCAATCATCAACTTATGAATACCTTTAGGCAAAGTATCTACAGTCAATTTTATTTTATCTAAGCCTCTTAAACCTATGCCTGTAACCATCGTGTTTAAGCTCTTATTAATACTTTTACTATAATTCAAAGCGTTATTTATAGATTCTTTAATGGCCAAAGCAGTGTGTGCAAAATCCAATATAATCGTATAAGCATCTATTTCTATAATTTGAAAACGATGGAGTGGCGGATCAATTATTGAAGCAACTTTTACAATTTTCTTTGAATCAAAACCTAATTTATCTAAAGCAAATATGCTTGTAGCTAAGTTTATAAAGTTATGTCCCCCTTTAAAGGTTGGTGTAATAGTAAATGCATCATCATTAATCTCAATACTAATAGTGTCATTACCAATATGATATTGATAATATGCGTCTTGTGTACTGGAAAAATGTTGTTCATCTTTTAAAATAGTACGATATTCTACCGTGTCTAAATTAACTAAATTTAGTGAGCTTAAGCTATTTAATCTTAGTTTAGCATTTAAATAATTTGTCATTGTACCGTGATATTCAAGGTGTTCTGGACTGAAATTGGTGAAGACGGCTAAGTCATTTTTGATGAAATCTGTCCGGCGTTGTTCCAAAGCTATAGAAGTAGCTTCATAGACGATATAATCGTAATTTTCATTATAAAAATAATTTATAATCTCAGCCATTTCGAAATACATTGGTGTAGTTTGAGTCGAGTGTTTAAAGTTAAGCTTATTATAATTACAGTCGTATACTCCCATTGTCCCTATGATGGCAACTTTTTTATCAAGTTTAGTAAGTAAATTACCAATCATATGACTAGTTGTTGTTTTGCCATTTGTGCCTGTTACAGCGATGAAATTCATATATTCAATTGCTCTTTTATAAAATAATTTGACTAAGTTATTAGCTACTTCTGGAAAATCTGTTATAAAAATAATAGGTAGGTTGTATTCGAAATGGCTAAATTTTGAAGGGCTTGCATCGGTAACCACAAGCAATGGATTCATTTTACAAGCACATTGTGCATAATATGTTACGTTGTCTGAATCTTTTAGCATAAAGAGAGTAGCTTGGCTTATATCTTGGTACATTGAAGTAACTTTTTCACAAACGACTTCTGAATCCAATTTCACACATTTTGAAGATTCAACTGTATTTTGTTCAATAACTGACAAGATATCTTTAATAGTAATTTTCATAGTTTTTCTCCACCTTTTTAGTGAGTTTCTTATTGTACAAATATAATCATGGTTTTATTAAAAATGTAATTAAGAAATATACGTATAAAAATTAAAAAAGGATCACATAAATTTGTGATCCTTTCAGATAATTTTATTAAACTTCTTTACTAGCCATAACCATTTGCCCTTTCGGTTCTGGGTTGTTTGGTGAAGGTTCAAGAGTGATTGCAATAGTATCGTTCTTGTCTACATCAATTTCATTTAAGTTGAATACGACCATACCCTTATTGTTTGTAGTTGCGAATGTTCCAGCTGGATATGGTTTATCATTTTTAATAATCCAAACTTGATAAACTTCATTACCTTTTGTTGCTTCAATATCGTTAGCTTCGACCATTAACTTATTATTAGTCTTGTCATTAGATACATAAGCTTGACCTTGTGTTTTTTCATCATTCATAGATTTCAAATTAATGGCGTGTGTATCATTGGTATTAATCATCGGTGATGATTGTTTTTGTGATTCTTTGTGGTTAAAATATTGAACGCCATTGCCAATTAGAGATAGCAGTAATAATGCTGCCATAATTCCTATAGAAAGTTTTTTGCCGGGCGTACGTTTAATTTGCTTATAATCACTTTGTTTTGTTTTTATATTGTTTTCTTTATATTGTTTAGATTCATTTGAATTTTGTCTATTATTCTTGTGGAAAGGTGTGGCGTCTTTATTGAAATCGTTGGTTTTATCCTGTTGATTTTCATGTTCTTCATTAATAACTGCGTCTAGTATTCTTTTCTTCATACCTGTTGGAGGTTCAACTTCTTTATTACTATAAGGAAGCGTGTCATGAAGAATATTAATGCTATCCAAAGTTTCATTACTTTCAGAAGATGAATATAAGTCTTGTTCAATTTCTTCTTTTTCGTTTTCGTCTAACTTGCCATTAAAATAATCATATATTTTATCGTTCATTTTCTTCACGCTCCCTTCTTGAAATGTTTTTAAAGTAGTTATTTAAATGTTGTATTGATAATCTTAATCTGCTCTTTACAGTACCTAAAGGTGTGTTTAATTTATGTGCAATTTCTTTTTGGCTTAAACCTTTATAATAAAATAGAGCAATGATATCTTGTTGATCTTTATTTAGATATGAAATCATTTTTTGGATTTGTTCTGAGCATTCTTTATCTAATAAATCATATTCAGGTAAGCCACTCAGTTGTAATCCCTGAAATTCTTCGTTGAATTCACTTTCTGAGATTTTTCGTTTTCTTACAATATCAATTGCTCCATTACGACATAATGTAATGAGCCAAGTTGATAATTTACCTTTTTCAGATTTAAAAATTGCTTTTTGATGCCAAATTTTCATAAAAATATCTTGTAAAATTTCCTCACTTGATTGTTTGTCTTGTGTGATTTTGTAAGCCAAATTAAATAACAATGATTCGTACCGATCGTATAGGACTTCTAGACTTTTGCTATCCTTTTTTTCAACAATCAGTTTATATAGATCATTTTCATCTAGCATGCCTTCCCCTCCTTGTTTATAAAAATACGTAATTTGAACAGTAAAAGTTCACCAATCAGGGTGAACTTTTACTGAAATATATTGATAAAATAAAAATGTGAAACATTAAGTTATTATTAAATGATAACTTAATATTTAACTAATGTGTATATATAAAGTTATAATATCTATTAATGGTTATTTTAATAAATTTAAATTTTGAAAATACCACAAATCAATTAATACAAATATAATTACAAATTATTGATTTGTTGGTGTTTTTAAAGTTGTTCATCAATAAGGTTTAAATTGAGGGCCACCGTGTTTAGTGCGTACAATCACTAACACGAATGTTTTCGTTTTTAGAAGTATTTCACCTATGATAAATTAAAATGATAGTAGATAGATTTAAATAAAATAAATTATAAATTAATCAGATTTAATATTTATAAGGCTAACAATTTAGTAGAAAATCAAGCATTTATTACTGCAAATTCACGTGGTTTTTATGGTATTTTATGTAAAAAACTAATTTTTATATTTTCAAAAGCTAAAAATATAAAAAAAGAAACAATAATAGTTAACTTCAAAAATTTTAGGAGGATAAATATGGATTTCTATTCTAGAGATTTAAAAGATACAGATATAGAGGACATAAATGAATTATATAACTTAACAGAAGTAAATAAGTATCAAACTTGGGGTGTTCAAAGTTATGAAGACACAAAGGAATTTATTGACGAGGTTATAACCCAAGATTCGGATTTAGTTTATAATGTTTTAGTTAATCCTGATACTGATAAAGTTATTGGGACGATACAATTAGCTATAGATGAAGGGAATAAAAGTGCCGAAATTGAATTTATTATTCATCCGAATTATTGGAATAACGGTATCGCAACAAATATAGCTAAAACCATTATAAAATATGCTTTCAAAGTGCTGAAATTAAATAGAGTATGGGCATCTATTGATTCAAATAATATAGCGGCAAGAATGGTGTTACAAAATTTAGAAATGAAGCTAGAAGGCGTATTTAGAGAAAATAGACTAGTGGACGGTGAATATAGGGATACATTAAACTATGCTATTTTGAAAAGTGAATACTAACTGTTAAAGTCCCACTTCTTTAAAGTTCCGCTTATACAAAGAGCCACTTTTTTAAAGAAGCACTTATTAATTTAGTGCTTCTTATACTTGAGTTTTATTCAGGTGTTCTACTTTTAAAAATTAGTGGCTCTTACACATGAGTACTTACTCAGATGTTCCGCTTTTAAGAGTTAGTGGGTTTGTGCATGAGGGTAAGCTCAGGTAAACAATTAACCCTTTCAAATCTAGCTATCTTGCCAAGGTAGGGCAACGAAAAATTTTTAATATATTAGATTTCTGTTTCATGCGTTTAATGTTTTTAGATGCCTGAGCTTTGCATCGGCAAATGTGAAGTTTGGTCATAATTGATAATAGTATAATGACCATCAGTAATTTTTAATGTGCTCATGCTGCCGTTTGTCAGTTTTGTGATGCCGGTTCCAATATTGCCATTTGAGTAATAATGAAATATTGCATTAATAAAGGCCCCGTGAGAAACAATTAAAATATTTTTATCTTTGTAATTACTTCTAACTGAGTCTATACCTTTTAGGAAGCGGTCTTTGATTACCTCTTCGCTTTCTTTATTTGGATAAACAAGCGAAGGGAATTTGGCGATACGCTCCTCCGAAGTTAAACCTTCAGCATCTCCAAAAGAAACTTCGATAAACGCGTCGTTTTCTATTAATGGAATATTTAAGTAATGTTGAATCCATTGTGCAGTTGTTTTAGCCCTTGATAAGGGGCTTGTAAGTATTACATCCCAATGTGATTCTTTTAAATACTGACCGCAAGCTTTTGCTTGGTCGATACCTTTCTCGTTTAAAACGGTATTTGTAAGTCCTTGTAATCTCCCAGCAGTATTCCAATCTGTTTCTCCATGTCTGATAAAACATATCTTCGTCATTATAATCAACCTTTATTATTGTATAGTTTTGAAAATTATTTTAAAGTTAAAAGTTTAATTTTAACAGGTAAAGTTTTTTGTGAATATAGTACGTAAAAAAGTGAGAAACCTACTTTGTATGATAGGATACTCACTTTAGTTGTTAATTATATTATTATTTTGGAGAAAATCAACGAAAACAACATATTACAATTGATATATTAATCTTCTAATATTGTTTCTAGTTTAGCTAACTCAATCGTTGTATCTATATAAACTTGAATACCTTTGGCAATTTGTTGCTCAGTGACTGATTCTTCAGGTGAATGACTAATCCCTTTTTTACAAGGAATGAAAATCATACTCGTGGGACAAATAGGTGCGAAATTCATTGCATCATGTCCTGCACCACTATACATATAACGGAAACTATAGTCGGACTGAAGACAACTCTGTTCAGTAATTTGAGCCATTTTATGGTTGAAACTTCGTGGGTCATCTTGGCCTAAATCTTCTAAATGATATACTGTTTTACGTTTTTGAGTAATAGTTTGAATTTGTTGTTGGATTTCTGTAACAACTTGTTCACGTACTGCTAGGTCTTTTCCACGAATATCAATAAGCAAAGTAACTTCTCCTGGAATTGCATTCATCGTATTTGGATATACATTAGCGTAACCAACTGTCGTAACAATGCCTTGATCATGGTAGACTTGGCCTATAGATTCAATGCTTAAAATAATTTCTGATGATGCAGTAAGCGCATCAATTCTCATAGGCATGGGAGTTGAACCAGAGTGACTTGTAACACCTTGGATACTCAACTTGAAACGGTGAGGGGCAGCAATATCTGTGACAATACCGATATCTTTGTCGTTCTTTTCAAGGATAGGGCCTTGTTCAATGTGTAGCTCTAAAAAAGCTTTAATCTGATTACGTTCAAATAAGGCGGCCTTACCGTGCATGTCTTGAGATAAGGGTTCGACGACATCGTAAAGTATATTACCTTCATTGTCTTTAATATGTTTCATGTCATTTTTAGTCATTTTACCTGTTAGATATTTACTTCCTAACGTAGCCTCGTTAAATCTTGTTGACTCCTCACAGGCAAAAGCAATAACGATGATAGGGTGGTCAGTTTCTATTTGATGTGCATTTAAATGTTCAATAACCTCTAAAGCAGCTAGTACACCAAGTAACCCGTCATATTGGCCACCGTCTTTTACAGTATCGATGTGAGAACCTAAAACTACCGGTTTCAAAGATGGGTCTTTACCTTCTCTGCGTGCAATGACGTTTCCGAAGAAATCAAAATATACATCTAATCCAGCTTTTTGACATAACATAGAAAACTTCAATGCAGCTAACCTCTCTGGATGTGTAAATGCGATACGATTAATACCACCATTTCGTTCGTTTCGAGCAAAGTTATTAAACGTTTGAAAATTATCTAAGACATTTTGTAAATTCACTATAAACATTCTCCTTCAATTAAATGAGTTGGTTTAAAAAATGTACGGCCTTCATATATAAATTAATGCTAGTTTCATTTACTGTTCTATCAAAGTCATGTTGGTTATCTTCTAAAGTTTCCATATGACAATTTTTCACGTTTTGATAGATATATTCACTTTCGCTATATGGCACATCTGAATCATTGATACAATGGACAATGAATGTTGGTGGAAAGTGATTGAGTTGCTGAGCTGAAATATTATAATCACTTTGTGTTGAAGTCTGAATGCCAAGAAAATCTAACCATTTAGCTTCTCCACGTGCATGAATATAAATAGGATATCTGGCTTGCATTGGCCCAGAGACTAATGGTTGCTGTTGAATCAGTTGGTTAAGTATCTCAGGAGTAATTTTAGATGACAGTGTCTGGTACTGTGAATTTGGTCTTAAAAAAGATGGTACATGTACACGGCAATAACCATAAAAATCAACAATACCATCAACATGACGATGTGTTGCGACAATCATTGCTAAAAAAGCACCAGCAGAACGGCCAAAGGTAAATAAGGGTAGTGACGGATAGCATTTTTTGATAGCATCATATTGTAGTATGGCGTCGCTAATAATTGTATCCATATTACTTTCAGGTGCGAGACGATAAGAAACTAGAACGAGATGAAAGTCTTGTGTTAATAAGTCTATGTAACTCTGTGGAAGATCGTCAGGACTTCCAAAGATTAATCCGCCTCCATGAAAATAAGTGATAACGCCTTTTACATGCTCATTTTTTGCTTCAATAACTGTTAAAGGTAAGGTGAATCCATCTTCAGCTATAATTTCAGAATGATATTGAGACAAACCTATCATCCTCCTATATATAATTTGCTAACTATAGTATCTCAAAGAAATGTTTAGAAGTATTTGTATAAATCGAATAAAAGTCTTAACCATTATTGTTAGAAATGTGAATGATAACTAAAATGTAAACGCTTATAATTGGTTATGAAATGAAAAAGGAGTTGAATTTAATGGACATACGATCTTCTTTTGAATCTTTAGATAAAAAGTTCACCAGTTTTGGTGGATTGAACGGTGGCGGTATTACGCGCTTACTATATTCAGATGAGTGGTCAAATGCTGTACATGAATTAAAACATACATTAGAAAAGGAAGGGTTTGAAGCTAGTTTCGACAGTGTCGGTAATTTAAAAGGACGTATCGAAGGTAGCAAATACCCTGAAGAGACAATTATGTCTGGTTCACATATTGATACCGTTGTTGAAGGTGGTCATTTAGATGGTCAGTTTGGTGTATTAGCAGCGTTAGTTGCAATGCAATCATTGAAAGCTGAGCATGGTCAACCACTACGTTCGCTTGAAGTTTTGGCATTAGCAGAAGAAGAAGGTAGCCGCTTCCCGTACGCATTTTGGGGAAGTAAAAATTTCTTTAACTT
Source organism: Staphylococcus sp. 231237_7MaSpsaltlick (assembly GCF_043107035.1). Lineage (NCBI taxonomy): Bacteria > Bacillati > Bacillota > Bacilli > Caryophanales > Staphylococcaceae > Staphylococcus > Staphylococcus sp. 231237_7MaSpsaltlick. Next base: position 51,903 of record NZ_JBICNX010000002.1, on the reverse strand, counting down.
AGCTAAAAGCGAAGACGTAAATGATATTGCTGATGGCGAAGGTATTAATTTTAAAGCAGCAATGAACAACGCTGGTTTTGATTATCGTAATGAAGATAATGATTATAGCTATATTAAGTCATTTATTGAAGTACATATCGAACAAGGCAAAGTATTGGAAACCGAGCAGAAAGCAATCGGCGTCGTCAATGGCATCGTTGGACAAAAACGTTATACGATTAATTTAAAAGGCGAAGCAAACCATGCGGGAACAACACCGATGGGGTTAAGAAGAGATGCAGTAGTTGCTTTCAGTAAAATCGCAACAGAGCTAACTGATAAAGCAAGAACAATTGGTGACCCACTAGTGATTACTTTTGGTCGTGTTGATCCTGTTCCAAACACAGTAAACGTAGTGCCAGGGGAAGTGACTTTTTCAATTGATTGTAGACATATCAATCAAGAAGCGTTAAATGATTTTGCAAAGACAATTGATGATTGCATCAGAACGGTATCAGAACAAGAAGGTGTCGAATACGACATTAACTTGTGGATGGACGAAGCACCAACCATGATGGATGAAAGCTTAGTCAAAGTAGTAGAACAAGCTGCTGAACAAGTAGTTGGTTCTAATGACAGTAAGATGATGCCATCAGGCGCAGGGCATGATTCTCAAATCTTTGCTAAATACATACCGACCGCAATGTTGTTTGTCCCATCTATTAATGGTGTGAGTCATAATGTTACAGAAGAAACCAACATTGAAGATTTGGTTAAAGGCATAGAGGTGCTTAAACAAGTATTATATCAACTTGCTTATGAAGAATAAGTATTAAATAAGCACGGATTAAAACAGTTTAATATGAATTGTTCCATAATTTTTAACGAGAAAATAATAATTCCAAAAAGAGAAAAGGAGTAATGTTTTTATGGGTTATTTAAACCACAATCAAGGTTATAGAGAAGGATTGTTAGAAACACGTTCAGTAATTAAAAAGGATAACTATGCAGTAATTACGCCAGATGGCTTAGTTAATAATGTAGTCCCAGGTTTCGAAGATTGTGATGTAACTATCATGGGATCTCCAAGGTTAGGAGCTCGCTTTGTTGATTATTTAGTTACTTTGAAAAATCAAGGCGGCAATAAACAAGGCTTTGGTGGAAATGGTGTACAAACATTTATCTATGTCGAATACGGTAATATCAATGCATACGCAGATGATAAAAAGTATGAGTTAAGCGCAGGCGGTTATTTATATGTGCCAGCTCATCAAGTTATGACGTTTGAAAACAGTAATCAAAATAATGATAGTAGAGTATTTTTATATAAAAAACGTTATCAACCATTAGAAGGATATAAACCAGAAGTGGTTACTGGCAACGTTAATGACATGGTGCAAGAACCGTATGAAGGTATGGAAGAAGTTAAAATCTTGGATCTTTTACCAAAAGGACTTGCATATGATATGAATATTCATATTTTATCATTTAAGCCTGGTGCGTCACATGGCTATATTGAAACACATGTACAAGAACACGGGGCTTATATCTTAAGCGGACGTGGCATGTACAATTTAGATAATGAATGGATGCCAGTTGATAAAGGAGATTATATCTTTATGGGTGCCTATGCGCCTCAAGCGACATATGCAGTAGGTTTAGATGAACCATTTGCATATATCTATTCAAAAGATGCTAATAGAGATATTGAAATTTAAGGAAGGTTGTTAACGATGGAAGAAGAGACGTTAGTATACGTTGAAAGAGATAAATTACGTGAACTGTTCAAGAGAAAATTGACACAAGCTGGTCTTCCTGAAGTACAAGCAGATAAAACGGCTGACCTTATGATATTTGCTGATGAGCGCGGCATTCATTCTCATGGTTCCGTACGTATGCAATATTATGCAGAACGTATTTCGAAGCAAGGCTATAATTTAGAGCCTAATTTTGAATTTACGCAAAATGGTCCTTCAGCTGGAACTTATTTTGGAGATAATGCAGTAGGACATTATGTGGCATATCAAGCAATGGAAGAAGCAATCACTATGGCTAAGAATAGTGGTATTGGTATGGTAGGTGTTAAAGAAATGGGACATAGTGGCGCGATTGGCTATTTTGCAGAACAAGCTGCAAAACGAGGTATGGTAGCTATTACAGTGTGTCAATCAGATCCGATGGTTGTTCCATTTGGTGGTACGAAGCCATACTTTGGCACGAATCCTATTGCATTTGCTGCACCACGACAATCAGGCGAGCCTATTTTGTTCGATATGGCAACGACAGTACAAGCTTGGGGAAAAATCTTGGATGCGCGTTCTAAACATAAAGCAATCCCAGATACATGGGCGGTGAATAACCAAGGTGAACCGACAACCGACCCCTTCGAAGTAGCAGCGTTATTACCAGTTGCAGGGCCTAAAGGTTATGGGCTAATGATGATGGTTGATATTTTAGCCGGCAGCCTCCTAGGATTGCCATTCGGTCAACATGTCACTTCAATGTATAAGGATTTAAGCCAGTACCGTAGATTAGGGCAGTTCCATATTGTAATTAATCCGGCTTATTTCGGAGACGAAAGATTATTTTTAGAAAAAGTCTCTGAAATGGTTGATGAGTTACATGATATTAAACCAGCACAGGGATTTGAACAAGTCTACTATCCTGGAGAAATCCAAGAAACAGTTAAACAACGTTATGCTAAAAGTGGTATTCCAGTGGCTAAAAGTATTTATGACTATTTAGTCTCAGAACAACTGTATTAAATACAACTAAAGGAAGTGAAAGGGGAACGTTATGAAATGTACGATGGTGTACATTTCAAGATTAAGCTTACTCTCCCAAGTAGCTTCCTTTTTAATGCAATAAATAGACTGAACGGAGACAAATTTTATTGGAATTGACTATAAAGTGAGGAGGTTTTCGTATGCGTGTATCGAAAGAACAATTACTTGAACTCATGAAAAATAAATTGGTAAAAGCTGGATTAAATGAAAATGCTGCAATGGATGTTGCAGACGTACTTACATTTGCAGACCATAGGGGTATTCATTCTCATGGTGCTGTTAGAGTTGAGTATTATGCAGAACGTATTGCTAAAGGTGGCATAACAGCTAATCCAAACTATCAATTTGAACAAACAGGTCCTTCAGCCGCAGTCTTTGAAGGAGATAATGGCCCTGGTCACCAAGCTGCGAAACAAGCAATGGAAAAAGCTATTGCAATGGCTAAAGAGAGTGGTGTTGCAGTTGTTGGTATGAAGCACATTTCTCATAGTGGAGCACTTGGTTACTTCGTCGAAATGGCTGCAAAAGAGAATATGGTTGGTATTAGTATGTGTCAATCAGATCCAATGGTAGTGCCGTTTGGCGGTACAGAACCATACTTTGGAACTAACCCGATTGCATTTAGTGCGCCGTCGAATGACGACCGTATTATCACATTTGATATGGCAACGACAGTGCAAGCGTGGGGGAAGGTACTTGACGCGAGAGCAAAACATTTATCTATCCCAGATACGTGGGCGGTGGATTCACAAGGTGAGCCGACTACTGACGCAAGAGATGTACATGCACTCGTTCCAGTAGCTGGCCCTAAAGGATATGGCTTAATGATGATGGTCGATATTCTATCCGGTAGTTTATTAGGTGTGCCTCATGGTGTACATGTATCATCAATGTATAAAGATTTAACCAAAGGCCGAGATTTAGGTCAGTTGCATATCGTGATAAATCCAGCGTTTTTCACTGACTTAGGACAGTTTAAGACACGTATTTCAACTATGCTAGATGAGCTTAAAGCACAACCTGCCGCAGAAGGATACGGCGAAATTTTCTACCCAGGTGAACGTGGCCGTATGCGCAGTGAAAAATATGACGAAGATGGTATAGAAATTGTTGATGACATCTATGAATACTTAATTTCGGATGATGTACATTATGATCGCTACCACGGAAAAAATAGATTCGCAGAATAATAATGGAGGCATAAGATGTTATACACAATAATTAAAGAAAATACGTATCAAGATTCAATTGTATTAATGCTACTATCAAACAAATTATCTGCTATTGAAGGTGTTAATAAAGTATCTATTATGATGGGCACGCCTGCCAATAAAGATATATTCAAATCATCTGGCTTAGGTACACCTGAGCTAGAAGAAGCGAAACCAAACGATATTGTTATTGTTGTTGATACAGATGATGAAGCTAAAGTTGAAGAAGTTAATCAAGAAGTAGAAGCAGAACTAAAAGGTAAAAATGAAAGTGACGAAAAATCACAAAAACAAGATGAAGCTTCAAACTGGAAGCGCGCGTTAGAATTAGCTAATAATCCTAATCTTGCATTAATCTCTATTCCTGGACAATATGCAGCTATGGAAGCAGAAAATGCTTTGAACCACAATTTAAATGTCTTTATGTTCAGTGATAACGTTGCTAAAGAAGATGAAGTACGCCTGAAAAAACTTGCCCATGATAAAGGGTTACTAGTTATGGGACCAGACTGTGGTACGGGAATTATTCATGGTTTACCACTCGCGTTTACTAATACAGTCAACCAAGGTGATATCGGTGTCATAGGTGCATCAGGTACAGGTATTCAAGAAGTTACAACGATTATCGATAGAGAGGGTAAAGGCGTAACGAATGCATTAGGTACAGGTGGCCGTGATTTATCAACTGAAGTTGGTGCAATCACAATGTTAGATAGCATAAAAGCTTTAAATTCAGATCCAAAAGTTAAAGTGATTACTGTTATTTCTAAGCCACCAGCTAAAGAAGTAGAAGAAAAAGTGTTGAATCTATTACGTAATATTGATAAACCAGTCGTTACTTTATTCTTAGGCTCAAAACCTACTTATACTGAAGAAAACATTTATCATGCGTATACATTGGAAGAGGCTGCTCGTATTTCTGTTCAACTTTCAAACGATGAAACACCACAATTCAAACCACATGTGAAAGAGAATATTTCGGTGACTTTAAACGCAAAACAAAACGGTATCAAGGGTTATTACTCTGGAGGTACTTTAGCATCTGAAGCAGCGATGTTAGTTAAAGATACATTAGGTGATGATTCAACAGATGTAATGCCAGAAGGTTACTCATACAAAGGTGGAAATCATGAAATTATTGATTTAGGTGATGATATCTATACTCAAGGTAGACCACACCCAATGATTGATCCGACAAAGCGTATTGAAATGTTAGAAACATCATCAGCTGATCCATCAACTGCAGTCATTATGTTAGATAATGTCATTGGCTATGGTAGTCATGATGATATGGCAAATGAATTAGCGCCAACAATTAAGAATATTCTTCAAAAAGTACAAGAAGAAGGACGCTCTTTAGCAGTATTAGCAACTGTGGTTGGAACAGAACATGATCATCAAGATTATCAAGCACAAATAAATACCTTAGAAGCAGCTGGCGCTGTAGTATGCGAAACGAATGATCAAATGGTGCGTACAGCGTTAAACATCATTGGTAGTAATGTGACGCAACCAAACCGTGAAATAAAATCTTTTGAAGTAGAACAAGTTGATTTAACTGTTGATGAGAAAGTGATGAATTTAATCAATATGACACCTAGCGTAATTAATATTGGCCTACAAAGTTTTACATCAGCGATTCAAAATGGCGGTGCAGAAGTTGTACAGTTTAACTGGCGTCCAATTGCTGGTGGAAATGAAAAACTAATGAAAGTACTCCAATATTTAAATAATTTCGAAGGAGAGACAGTATAACATGGGTTACAAAACAATAGATGAAGCAAACCAAGCGGTTATAGATAAAATGATTGCTGCAGCACCGTTTTTAGTAGATGTAGTGCCAGCGAAATCAAAAATTCCTGAATTAACAGAGCACGTACTGTTACACGCGGGACCACCGATTAAATATGAAAATATGACAGATCCTATGCAAGGGTCATGTGTAGGCGCTATCTTATTTGAAGGATGGGCGAACAATGAAGAAGATGCACGTTCATTACTAGAAAACGATAAAATAACTTTTATTCCGTGCCATCATGTTAAAGCTGTTGGACCAATGGGTGGCATCACATCAGCAAATATGCCGGTCTTAGTTGTAGAAAATAGAGAAACTGGTAATGAAGCTTACTGTCAAATGAATGAAGGTATTGGTGCAGTCCTACGCTTTGGCGCTTATAACGAAACAGTAGTAAACCGCTTGCGCTGGATGAAAGATGTTTTGGGTCCTGTACTTAGTAAAGCTTTAAAACAAATGAAAGATGGTTTGAATGTCAATGTGCTTATTGCGAAAGCCATTGCAATGGGGGATGAATTCCACCAACGTAATATAGCCGCTTCATTAGCATTTCTAAAAGAGGTAACACCAATTATCGCTGCGTTAGATGATGTAGAACAAGAAAAACGTACGGAAGTGCTTCAATTCTTAGCTGATACAGACCAGTTCTTCTTAAATATTGCGATGGCAACAGGTAAAGCTATGATGGATGCTGCACGTACAATTGAACACGGTACAGTTGTGACTGCATTATGCCGTAACGGTGAAAACTTTGGTGTGCGCATTGCTGGTATGGGTGACGAATGGTTCACTGCACCAGTAAATACGCCTCAAGGTTTATATTTTACAGGTTATTCTGCAGACGATGCTAATACGGATATTGGTGACTCTGCTATTACTGAAACTATCGGTGTTGGTGGTATGGCAATGATTGCTGCACCTGCAGTAACAAGATTCGTAGGTACAGGCGGATTTGATGATGCTTTAGAAATCAGCAACGAAATGACTGAAATTTGTATCGGTGAAAATCCTAACTTTGCAATCCCTACATGGAATTTTAGAGGTGCATGTTTAGGCATAGATGCGCGTAAAGTAGTAGAAACAGGAATCACACCCGTAATTAATACAGGTATTGCACATAAAATTGCAGGTTACGGTCAAATTGGTGCTGGAACAGTACACCCGCCAATCGAATGTTTTGAAAAAGCAATTACGGCATATGCAGAAAAATTAGGCTTCAAAGCGTGATTTTCCATGTGCGTTCAATAGGGTCAATTGCCCAGGAAATACTCGGACAGCAACAAACGTTTTATGTGCATAGTATTTTTGAAAAAGGCTTCAACATTGTAAATGAAGATCAAAACCTTATTTTTATAGGTAGTGACGAAAATGGTACGTTTCCGTTTGGCGTTACTGTAGATCATCAAACTAAAAAACAACTGTTAGAAAACATTGCTGTGAATCAACCTATAAAAATAACTGCAAATGCAATGTTTATTACCGATAATTGTCAATTGGTTTGGCGTAATCAAGCGGTACATGCGAGTAAGGTTGAGCTAAATTCAAAGCCATTATTATGGGCAATGTTACATGAAAATATCACAGCATATGATTTTTCAGAGTATAACAAGGGGGATTTTTCTTGTTTGAAAATGCAGTCCATAATGGAGGCATTGAAACAAGAGGATAATAAGGCAGTTGAATCTTCATTGCGTTATTTGATTGGAAGAGGACAAGGTTTAACCCCTTCAGGCGACGATATATTAACAGGTATGCTATTTGTGCATTTCATGAAGCCTTTTATATGTGATGGGAATTTAGAGATTATACAGGAGCTTATTCAAGAACAGTTAACAACAATAGTTGCTAAAGCCTTTTTGGATAGCGCATTAAAAAGATTGTTTAGTTCGAAAATATTAGTGTTGCAACATCAACCAACGGTGTATCACATGAATCAACTGTTAGAAGTAGGGTCATCATCTGGAAAAGATACATTGTATGGCATATTTATAGCAACAACTTTAAGGAGTGGAGCGTATGAGTAAACGTGTAGTATTAGCTTTAGGCGGCAATGCAATTCTTCAACCAAAGCAAGAAGCGTCATACGAAAATCAATATAATAATGTGTATTCAGCTACACGAAAAATGGCTGAATTAAAAGCGCAAGGACACAATATTGTGGTTACGCATGGTAATGGGCCTCAAGTAGGGAATATTATTGCACAAAATGAAGCGGCTAAAGACCTTGTCGAGCCTTTACCAATTAATGCTTGTAATGCGGAATCACAAGGTTTTATAGGATATATGATGGAAGAATCATTAAAAAATCATTTGAAATCTTTAAATATCGACAGTAATGTAGTAACGTTATTGACAATGGTAGAAGTAGATAAAGATGATCCTGCATTCAATAATCCAACTAAACCTATTGGTGTATTCTTTGATGAAATAGAAGCACAACGTTTAGAAGAAACACATGGTTTTGTAATGGTAGAAGACGCAGGTAGAGGATACCGTCGTGTCGTTCCTTCACCAGAACCATTAGTTATTCATGGTGTAGATCAAATCAAGTCACTTATTGACCAAGCAGTCGTTATTTCTTCGGGTGGTGGTGGTATTCCGGTCTATAAAGACGACAATGGTAATATCCAAGGTGTAGAAGCAGTGATTGATAAAGACCGCTCAGGTTTAAAATTAGCAGAACAAGTTGATGCTGATACATTTGTAATGTTAACTGACGTTTCAAACGTATGTGTTAACTTTGGAAAACCAAACGAAGAAAAACTAAAAACGATCTCTGTTGAACAAGCGAAGCAATATGTTGCTGAAGGACAATTCCCAGCTGGTAGTATGTTACCTAAGATAGAAGCAGCAATTCAGTTTGCTGAAATGGGTAAAGAGGCGATTATTTGTTCATTAGATGATGCGATAGATGCTTTAGCAGGTAAAGCTGGCACACGTATTTTATTGGAGCCATCAACAGAAGTAGTAAATTAATCGTAAAAGTAATAAGAACAAAGTGATATTGCTTTGATTGAAATGCATAATAAACATTATAAAACACTGATTGTTAATTGTGTTTGTATTACAATTTTTAATTAGTCAGTCGTTTTGTGGGGCGGGAATGGAAATCTAAATTGAAATATTAGATTACTGTCCCGCTTCATCATTATAAATATAAAAATAGAGAATTAAGAAAGGTGGTATAAGATGACTGACCCATACCGCATCAATAAAGTTAATAATAATTGGGGCGTGATATTTGCAATTGTTTTTATTGCTTCAACATTACGTGCGCCATTAACGTCGGTCGGTCCTGTAGTTGATGAAATTAAACAAGTTATGGAAATTAATAACAGTGTTGCAGGCATTTTGACTACGATACCGCTGATTATTTTTGCAATTGTTTCGCCATTCGTTTCAAAAGTAACTGCTCGATTAACCATGTCTCGTACAATATTGTATTCTACGATGCTACTCATTGTTGCACTATATTTACGTATTGCAGGAGATTTCACTTTGTTCTTAATTGGCACACTCATTCTTGGGGTTGCTATTGCATTCGGCAATGTGGTGTTACCAAGTTATGTTAAATGGTATTTCCCGATGCAAATTGGTCTAGCTACTGGTATTTATAGTGGAACAATGAATTTTACTGCAGGCTTAGGCGGTGGTTTAAGCTTTCCATTGTCAGAAATAACGCCATTAGGTTTTAGGTTGTCATTATCATTTTGGATTCTTTTTGCTATTATTGCAATCATACTGTGGATACCTAAAGCACGAAAAGGTGTACAATTAGAGAAGGCAACGGCGATAGCGGACCAACAAGATAGACCCAAAAAGGTAGCTATCACGAAATCTAAACTGGCATGGATGGTTGCGTTGACGATGGGATTTCAATCAATGGTATTTTATACCGTAGTGGCTTGGGTACCATCAATTCTTGTGGATAGAGGATTGGATCCTTCTACGGCAGGATATTTATTAATGCTCAACCAATTTTCACAAGTGCCAATGACCTTTACCTTCCCAATCATCGCTTCTAAATTGAAAGACCAACGTATATTAGTCGTGATTATTACAGCGCTATTCTTGGTAGGATTTAGTTTATTCTTTACACAATCATTAGTGCTACTGATTATTGGTATTATCATTGCAGGATTAGCGATGGGTGCTTGTTTCAGTTTATGTATGACTTTCTTCTCAATTCGAGCACGTACAAGTGATGGCAGTATTTCATTATCTGGTTTTGGTCAATCTGTTGGCTATTTAATTGCTGCTGTTGGGCCATTCTTGATTGGTTATCTTCATGATGCTACGGAAAGTTGGGATTCAGGCATTATTGCTTTGATTGTGATGTCAGCATTATTCTTTATTTTTGGTTATCCAGCTGCTAAAAATAGAGTTGTAGAAGATCACTAATAATTATTGTTGATATGATATTTATGTAAAACTATTTTCTGCTGTCAATTTAATTCATATAAGTAGGTAATTACAACACATAAAAGGAGAGGCCTAGACATTGATTAATGTCTAGGTCTCTCCTTTTGGTTTTCTTTATGCGTAATAAGCTAATAGTGTATCGATAGCTTTTTCTGGATTTAAATTTTGTACACCTTGATGAGCTAGGTAAAGTGAAAATATAGATAAGAATGTTAAGATGTTTTGCTTTTCAATAGCATAACCCATGATACCGATTCTCCAAATTTTACCTTGTAGTTCACCGAACGATCCTGCGATCTCAATGCCGTAATTTTTTAATAAGCCTTCTCTAAATTTACTATCGTCCGCACCATCCGGAATATTAACACAGATGACCATTTTCATTTCATTTGTCTCATCACCAAATATTTCTAAACCTAAAGCTTTCAATGCTTGTTTCAAGCCTTCTTGGTGATATGCATGACGTGCAGCACGCGCTTCAATGCCCTCAGTCAATGCTATTTTTAGACCAGTATATAGCGCGTAAATCGACGTCGTTGATTCTGTGTGATGGTTTAATCGCTTAGGACTCCAATAATCTTGTAATTGTGTTAAATCGAGATAATTACTACGTATAAAGTGGTCTTGTTCTGTACTTTCGTTTGAACGGATGCCAAGTTCTACGCGTTTACGTTTATTGATTTCTTCACTAAATCTGTCGTTAAATGTAATTGGTGTAATGCCTGAAGGTATGGATAAACATTTTTGCGCACCACCGATGACAGCATCTAGTTCCCACTCATCTACTGGAATAACCATGCCTTGATATGTAGCGACTGCATCAACTACTGAATAAATGCCGCGTTCTTTACAAGCGTGACCTAGTTGATCAATCGGTTGTAAGCGACCAGTAGAAGTCTCACCATGTACAATAGCAAGTACTTTTGGTTTTACAGTATCTAAAGCTTCAATGATTTCGGCTTGTTCAAAAACTTCACCCATTGGTTTTTGAATATTATGTACGATACCACCTGCACGTTTTACTAATTCAGTAAATAAGTAACCGAATCTACCAATGATTGGGACAAGTACGGTATCACCAGGTTTGACGATACTAGCGATAACAGCTTCTAAACCTGCACGGCTTGTTCCGTCGATAGGAAATGACCATTGGTTGTCTGTTAAAAAGGATTTTCTAATGAGTTCCATCGTTTTATTCATTATGTCTACAAATTCATAATCGAATTGACCTAAAATTGAATTAGACATTGCTTGAGAGACACGAGGATCTACACTTACGGGGCCAGGGGTCATAATTAATCTTTTGTTTACTTTCAAATCATCCATATTATTAACCTCATTTTCTATAAATTATGTCAGTACATACTATACTCTAATAAAAAACAGAGTTAATCGTCAAAAATGATGAAAAATAATTTATTATTTGTGAGAATATTACAAAAATTAAGTGTTTATGAACGACTTTTTTGATAAGGAACCATATTTGATGAAGTTAGTTATTTTCTTCAATTGCTTGGTGAATGGCCTGAGCAAATGCATACATTGTAATACTCCAATTTGCTTCATTAGAGCGAGAATTCATGGATAAATTCTGATTATTAAAAAAAGACTGCCTTAGTGCGTAAGTTAGTTCTAATTGAACACCAGCGCCTTTAGCATTTTTATTGGCTATATTTTGACTAGATGTACCTTCTAAATGAGAGGGTGATTCTAAAACATTGAAACCCTTTGCAAGTAATGCATTTTCTATAGATGTTTTAAGTTGCTCATCTCTACCACCAATATAAACCGCCGGTTCACTACCACTCGCCCCATGTATCATAACCGAATTTGAAACTTCTTGTTGCATGTCTTCGACGACAGGTTCATCAAAGTTTGTTGACGTGACGTGCAGTTCGGCATTATTTAATGTGCGGATACCTTGAAATGAATAATAGTTATAGTTACCCAAGGTAGCAGTTAGTGTTGATAATTCTGTCGTACCAGCTTCAATATTGCCACCATGTATTGCGGCAATTAACGTATTACTTTGATTATTACGATATGATAGTTGCCAATCTGTGCCTGTTTCAGTATCATCCATAAGTTCTGACATAGAACTATATAAATCAGCGGCATAAACGTTTGAGGAAGGTAGAATAGTGACGAAAGTGATGGTTGCAAACAAGCATAGTGATATCGCCCGTATACGTTTAAAATAGGATACGGTAATTGCTTTTAAAAAGTACATAATAAACTCCTATAAGTGTTAAAAATATTTTATAAATATAATATTATCATATATTTTGTTAAAGAATAGAAATTTATATAATTTTATTTAAAAGTTAAGTTGCAGAGTTTTCAAAAGCGTTGTACAATGAATTTTCATGCCTTAGGGCATGTTAATTAAGAGGCAGGTCTGTAACATGTCCTTTGGCATGTATACAGACTCCTCTTAGTTGACGGGCTACTTTTATAAGTAGCTCGTTTTTTTGTAATTCAATATATGTTACAATATTTATCCTGCCTCTCAATAAAAAAATGTGGAGGAGTTAAAATAATGATAAATATTATATCAGCAGTAGGTTCTTTAGGAACTTTTATTATGGCACTGTTTTACTTTATTTCAGTAAGTGTGCAGCTTTATCAAATGAAAATCAGCTTTTTACCAGCACTTGGTTTTAATCAAATTTTGATTACACGTGATACGAATCAATTACAATTGAAAAACGTTGGTATTGATAGTCATTCAGAGCAGGATTATTTAAAGCTATATAACCTTGGTGGCGGCGCTGCGAAGAATATAAAAATTGAAATTTATATAGGCGAACAAGACGTGTTACAGACAAAATACGTCAACATCTTACCTAGTAAAGAAGGATATTTATTGCCAATAAATAAAGATGTGTTTTCTGAAATTGAAAGTACTATCCAAAATAATGGCTATGAATCTGATTTGAACGTTAAGTTGTCATACCAACATAATGTTAGTAGAAAAACACAAGAGTTATATTTAAACGGCAAAATAGATAGCTTTAATGCGTATAATGATAAAGCAATCTATGAATTGCAATTTTTTAATATGTCTCAATAACATTAAACTAAGAGAAGTGTGTGAATATTTAAATATAAACTCCCTTTAATATAACGACATGGCGATATGTGGTATTAAAGGGAGTTTATGTTTTAGCGAGGAATATTAATATATAAACGGATAATTTTGAGTAAAGGATAATTTTCAATTACAATACAATAGGAAACTAAAACTTGGAGTGACAATAGATGATAAACATAAAAGCACCAAACCCGATATTTTTAGAGCATCATGAAGCAGAAAAAGCTATATTATTACTACACTCATTTACAGGCACAGTTCGCGATGTAAAGTTGTTGGCGTCAAAACTGAACAAAGCTGGTTTCACATGTTATGTGCCGCCATATAAAGGGCATGGGCTTACGCTAGAGACATTGATAGACTATGATGTAGATGACTGGTTAGATGACGCGATAGAGGGCTATCAATTTTTACAAGATAAAGGTTATTCGCAAATAAATGTCTGTGGTGTGTCTTTAGGTGGCATATTGTCATTGAAACTGGCAGAACAGTATGATATTAATGCTGTCGCTATTATGTCAACGCCATACAGAAAAAGTGATGCGGGACTCTCTGGTAGACTTGAAGATTATGGTCAGCGTATAGGGCACTTATTAGGTCTAGATCAAGCAGAAATTGATACGCAATTAAAACAAATTCCAAACTATGGTCCAGCACTCCAAAAATTTCAATTATTAGTTGAAAACGTCATGTCAAATTTAGATCGTGTCACTGCTCCGATCACTATTAAATATGGTGAACAAGATGACGCTTCATATAAGACGAGCGCCGACTATATCTATAACCAAATTCAACATGAACAAAAGGAAGTTCAAGGTTACAAAATGTGTAAGCATTTGATGACACATGGTGAAGGTCACCTTGAAGTTGAGCAAGATATTATTGCATTTTTTGAAGACTATTAAGGGCACTATGTAACATTAAATAGAATGAAAATAATTGCATTTTAATATTTTGCGGAAGTCTAGCACTATAAGCCATAGCTCCTTCTAACATTGAATTTATTCACTTTCTAACAATTTGAACTTTTCTTCTAGTGTTTGCAGACCTTCGTCAATAATCTTTTTTTGTTCTATTAAATTTTGCTGATGGTCTAAAAATATTTCTTTACGCTTTTGTTTGGTAGTACTCCCTTGATGATACAATTCAGCGATTTCCTTTAATTTTGAGACAGGCATATGTGTCTGTCTCATGCATTTTATAAATTCAATCCAATATAAGTCTTCTTCTGAAAAGTCTCTATAACCATTTTGATTTCTTGAAACAAACGGGAAAAGCCCGGCCTTATCATAATAGCGAAGCGTATGTTCACTCATGTCTAATTGTTCAGCTGCTTTTTTAACTTGCATACGTCTACCTCCTAAAAGGAAAAGACAGAAAGGTCACACAACTTAAACGTTATGTTTGTATTCCTGCCTTTTTAAAGCACAAGGTTATGATATATCTGACGAGCATAAAACATATGAATTAAGATATACTAAAAACTTGTGAAAATTCCATTTTGTAGTTTTTTTATAGAATGATTGCATTTGAATTTAAATCTTTTTATTATTTAATAAGTGTTGCTAATAAATGTTCATAATTATTGTCAATTATGGCTTCAAAGCCAAATGTGGATGCTAAATCTTTTTGTAAGTCGTCCATTGTGTCGTAGCCTACTAACGTATAATCATTGATACATAAACCGATGCGTTTAATATCATTATGATACAACTGGTTTTGATGAGATAATTCTATGATTTCTTTGGCTAAAGCATTCACATAATTTTCATTAGGAATTGTAATGCGCTTGTCGTCGATAACACTTTCTTCTGAAATGATTTGTATTTCTGTTTCAGTATCTTTAAAGATTGCTACAAAGTAATACATAGTTTAATAACCTCCTAATTTTTAAATACATTAACGCGTAGTATAACCACCATTTGCAAATAATGTTTGTCCATTAATCCACCAACCGTCTGTGGTTAAAAAAGTAATAATGGGCGCAATGTCTTCAATATTTGTTAGTTGGTTATGAAGTGCTTGTGATTTGTGAAATGCGACCGCTTCTTCGCTCTCTTGAGGATAGAAGAAGGATGTGTCCATTGGTCCAGGAGCAACAGCATTAACAGAAATGCCTCTGTCCATATATTCTTTAGATGCTGCACGTGTGTAATGTTCTACGGGCGATTTTCCCCCTGCATAAGTAGCGTAAAATCCTGTATAGGCGGCAAGTAAAGCAGTTGCCAGCGTGATAATTTTACCGTTGTCATTCATAGCTTTTTCAGCGTATTTTATAAAGAAATAAGCTGATTTTGCATTAATATCTGCCATGTTATCAAATTCTTCTTCGCTCGTATCAGCAATAGGTTTTTTCAGCACTTTTCCTACTGTGTTAATAGCAATATCGATTTTTCCAAAAGTATTTTGAGCGTGCTGGAATAAGGATTCAACATTACTCACTTGCGTTAAATCACCAGAAAATAATGTACCTTCACCGCCTAGTGATTCAACTTGTGCAAGAGTGTCTTGAGCTTCATCCAAAGATTGTTCATCGTGATGATGAATCACTAATTTGGCTCCTTGCTCAGCATAATTCTTACTTAATAAGCCACCAAGGTTTTTTGCACCGCCTGCAATTACTACAACTTTGTCATTTAAACTATTGAATTTTCCCATATTATAAAACCTCCTTTGAATATATTTCAACAATAAACCTTAGAGCGCAATATCAAGCAAGCTTTTTGATGATTTTTTTATTTAAATCTATAAATTTATAATTAAAATTATCATTTAAATTTGTTTGTGAAAATAGTAGCATGAATAATATGGAAATATATAATTATTATAGTCAAAGGGGATGATCAGATGAATTCGTTTGCCAAAATTACTGCACAGGGTTCCTACGTTCCAGAACAAATAATGGATAATCATGATTTTGAAAATATAGTAGATACGTCAGATGAATGGATACAACAAAGAACTGGAATTGTAGAGAGAAGAATTACAAAAGAAGACGAGTATACAAGTGATATTAGTTATAAAGCAGTGTTAGATTTACAAGAGAAATATCAAGTCGATTTAAGTGATGTGGATATGATTGTTAATGCAACGTTGACAGCCGATTATAAAACGCCAAGTGTCGCTTCTTATGTACAAGCTAAGTTAGAGTTGGAAAATGCAGGTGCAATAGATATTAATGCGGCTTGTGCTGGTTTTACTTATGGTCTTAATATTGCAAATGGTCTCATAACTTCAGGTCAAAATAAGAAAGTTTTAGTTATAGGAGCAGAAACATTATCTAAGATTACAGACTATAAAGATCGTGGCACATGCATATTATTCGGAGATGGCGCGGGTGCATTTTTAGTAGAATATAGTGAAGATGAAACGAGTTTTGTAGCCAGTGATGCCGGCTCAGATGGTAAAAAAGGTCATAATTTATATTGTTCGGAATTATCTGAAGCAATGTTTGACGAAGCGTTAGAAAATCCAGGATTTATTGTCCAAAATGGCCGTGGTGTCTACAAATGGGCAGTAGGCAATGTACCGAGAATTATTGAGCAGACTTTGAATAAAGCCAATTACACGAAAGAAGATTTAGATTGGTTTGTACCACATAGTGCGAACGCTAGAATGATTGAATCTATATGTGATAAATCTGGTATAGCAAGAGATAAAGCATTAAAAAGTCTTGAATACTATGGCAATACGTCATCTGCTACAATTCCGTTGGCCATCGATCTAGCAGTCAAAGAGAATAAAATCAAAAAAGGTGATTTAGTTTTATTAGTTGGATTTGGCGGTGGATTAGCTTATGCATCTACGTTAATCAAATGGACGTTATAGGTGATGATACAAAATTAGTGTGAACGAGCATAGAATTGATTATATAGCCTATTAATAAAGAACAACTGCGAGCTTTGAAATATTACAAAATTGTAGCGCTTAATGGATTAGAAACTATATGTAAGCATGATTAAAAATTTCATTAGACTTATGTAATAATTACAAGGAGTATATAAATGAGCGAAGAGGGAGAAAGTACGAAACTAGAGATTGATCGGATTATTTTTATTGGTCGTACGTATGAAGAGTACTTACATATGTTTAGATTACATTTAGCTGACTTGGAAGGCAAAAAAATATTAGATTGCCCTGCTGGTGCATGTTCATTTACAGCGATAGGTAGAAACAAGGGTTTGAATATAGAGGCATGCGATATTGCATATACTTTTAATGCTACAGAATTATACAATAAGGGGAAAGATGATTTAAAGCACGCTATGGAGAAGATGCAATCATCAAAATCAAATTATTGTTGGAGTTACTTTAAGAATATTAGCCACTTGAAGAGGCATAGAATGCAAGCATTAACAGATTGTATTTATGATATGGAACAATATCCTAAATCATATAAAGTAGCCTCATTGCCCAAGATACCGTATAAAAATAATGAATTTGATATCTTATTATCTGCGCATTTTTTATTTATGTACGCTGATCACTTTGATTATAATTTTCATAAACAGACGATAAATGAAATGTTAAGGGTAACTAAAAAAGAAATACGTATTTTTCCAATTGTTAATTTAAAAGGTGAACGTTATGAGAAGCTAGACGATATAATAAAGTATTTGTCTGAGCTAGGTTGTAAAATAGAAGAAGTAAAAGTTGATTATGAATTCCAAACTAATGCAAATACTATGTTAAAGATTAAAAAATGAGAAATGCCTTAAACTCACTTTTTGTTATTTTGATATTAGTCTGCAATCAAATTAATATCAAAAGTTTTTGAATAGATTTAAAGATTATTCATTATAAATATATACTTATTATTGTATTTATAATAAAGTGATATATGGAGTGTTTATTTAGAATTTATCAAAATATAAAACAAATTAGGAGACGAGTGACATGAATCTATTAGTACTAATCGGTATTGCTACTATCATAGGTCTGATACTATTTGGTGGTTTAGTTTGGTATCTTTATATGAAAGCAAGATTTAAAACGGTGCCATCCAACGAAGCTTTAATTATTACTGGACCAAATATTGGTAATCCAAAAACTGAATCTAATGTTTATCAAGATGATGAAGGCCGTCATATGAGAGTGGTCCGTGGTGGCGGTTATAGAATGAAAATGTTCCAATCATCAACACGTATATCATTGAAATCTTTCCAATTGGAAATTAAAACGCCGGTTGTGTGGACCAAAGCTGGTGTTGGCATAGAGGCTGAAGCAGTTGCTACAGTTAAAGTTGCAGATCAATTACAAGGTATTGTTAAATATGCTGAACAATTCTTAGGGAAATCAAAAGATGAAGTATCTGAAGAAATATCACAAGTGTTGAATACCAACTTACGAGCAATATTATCTAAAATGACAGTAGAGGAAATCAATTCAGATAGAGAGGCATTTAATAATAAAGTAACCGAAGTTGCTCAAGAACAACTTAACAATATGGGCTTTACTATTACGTCATTAGGGCTATCGGACATTAGCGATAACGAAGGCTACCTAGAGAATTTAGGGAAACCTGAAATTGCTAAAATTAAGAAAAAAGCTGACATTGCCGAAAGTGATGCGGCACGCGAAACTGAAATGAAAATTGCTGAGAATACTGAATTAACTGAGAAAGAAAAAATATCTCGTCAAATGAATGTTGCAGATTCACGTAGAGAGAAAGATTTAAAAGAACAAGCTATTTTAAGTGAAACAAATAAAGCTCAAGCCCAAGCTGAAGCTTCAGGGCAGTTAGAAAAAGAATCTAGAGCTTTAGAAATCAAAGAAAAACAATTAAACGTTCAACGTAGCGAAAAAGAAAATGAGTTACATTTGATACAGATGGAACGTGAGAATGATGTACATATTCAACGTCAAAAAGATGACGTGCGTCGTCAACAATCAGAAACAGATGCAACAATTAAGATAAAGCAAGCTGAAGCTGCTTATGAAGCACGACTTAAAGAAGGTAAAGCTGAAGCAGAAGTTATCAGAGAACAAGAGAAAGCCAAAGCTGACGGTTTAAGAGAAAGAGCGAATGCGCTTGCTGAGAATAAAGATGTTATGTTAGCTGAATTGATGATTAAAACAATGCCTGAGTTTGCTAGAGCGTTGGCTGAGCCATTATCTAATGTTGAAAATATTCGTATTTTAGATGGTGGAAATGGTGAAGGTGTCAATTCATTATCAAAAGGTATTATTGCCCAAATGGCTAACGCCGAAGAAGGTTTAAACCAAATGACCGGTTTTAATTTAACTAAGATGCTTGAAAATGTTTCAAATCAAAAGAAAACGTATGCTTTCGAACAAAATGAAGAAACAAATGATGATACGTCTTTAGAACAAAGAGAAAAGGGCAACGATGAAGTGTCTATTGAAGATACTCCAAATCAAATAAAAGATAACCGTAATGACGACAATAACCAAACAACAGAAAAATAAAAAATAACCTCAGTAAGCAAAAGTTATAAAACTTTTGTACTGAGGTAAATTAGAGATCCTACTTCATGAAGTTAGAGGGTCTCTTTTTTTAAATGTTGAAAATGTTTGGATTACGTTCGCCAAAACGTTGCACAATCAGTCTTATCATCGATATTGTATTGGATGATTTCTTTTAATAAGGCATAGTCAATATCTTGCTCCCATTTTATGCGAAATAAATTATTCGTCTGTGAGTAACCAGCGGCTTTTATTTTTTGAGTGAATTCAGCTAATGCCTTTGGTTCAGGTGCTACTGAGAAATGTGCTTTTGATTTACTAAACGCAATGATAAAAGTGCCGTGATCTGTGTACATTGGTTGGTTCCATTTTACTGTAGTTTCAAGGTTTGGAAATGTTTCTGAAATCCAATTGAAAATAGCTTCCATTTTCTCTTTGTGTGATGCATTATCAATAGACTCTAAAAAATCTTTGAATTCATTCATATTAAAACTCCATTCTTTTATTTATATGGAATATTGCTTTAATTACTTATTAGCTATCATAACAAATTCAATAGATATTATCCTCAGATATCATATTAAAAATAAGGAGTGAAGATATGAATTCAATAACATGATTTCATATCTTCACTCCCTTTAAATTCTATGTTAAAACACAAGTATTAAAAAAAGTCTAAAGACTATTACTTATGTCTCAGATATTAACAGTTAAAAGTTTTCAAGATTATGATGGCTTTACAGTATTTCTTTTTAAAAAATCAATAATTAAACCGACAATAACTAAAATGATAAATGGTAACAACCAACTTAATTGAATATCAGCTAACGGTAACTTTTGATATAACGCATTTAGCGATTTAAATAAGTTGAAATCATTTAGTATTTGTAGCACTGAGATAACGAGTGTCACAATAGTCGGTAAGATAAAAGCAAATCTCATTTCAAATGGAATGAAAATACTAACTAAAGAAATCAGTACCAATACAATCGATGTTGGATAAATAAATGTTAATAATGGAACAGCGATTTGTAAAATAAGTTCTAAACCTAGTGTTGAAACGATAAAACCAAGTAAAGAGAATACCAATACGAACTTTTTATAAGATATTTTAGGTAATTTTTTCATAGCAAATGCAGCACAGGCATTGACTAAGCCAATACATGTAGTTAAACATGCTAGGATAACAATAATACCGAATAATAAATTACCAATAGATCCAAACACACGTAAAGAATTAAACGTTAAAATATCTGTACCATCTTTGAATCCAGGATGACTTGTTGTAGCTCCGACATAAGCAAGTGCAAAATAAATAACGAGCAGTAAAGCTGCTGATATTAAACCTGCTTTAATCACGTGCTTGACGAGTGTTTTTTGATTATCAACGCCATTTAATTTAAACATTTGGACGATAACTACGGAAAACGCAAGGGCGGCTACTAAATCCATCGTAAAGTATCCTTGCAGAATACCTGACACTAGTGGGGTTTGAGCATATTCACCACTTGCTTGCCCAATTGAACCTTCAGGGTTAATTATTACCAATATACATAAAAGCGCGATAATAATTATTAAAATTGGCGTTAAGTATTTACCTAAATTATCTATAATGCGGCTTGGATATAAAGCGATAATATAAACAATAAGGAAAAATATTAATGAAAACACAATCAAAGTGAATTGATTATGTACGGGTAATATATGATTGGTTCCAATTTCATAGGCAACGTTAGCAGCACGAGGAATACCGTATAATGCACCGATTGATAAATAAATACAGATTGCAAAGACCGTACCGAATACCGGATGGACTCTGTTACCGATGCTTTCTACGCCACCATTCATATAGGCAACTACAATAACTGTTAAGTAAGGTAGTAATATACCAGTAATAGCAAATCCAGTCATTGAAACCCACATATTTTCTTGAGCTGTGTAACCCAACATAGGTGGAAATATTAAATTTCCGGCGCCAAAGAAAAATGAGAATAACATTAGACCAGAAATTAGGATAAGTTTATTCATTTTTATATACCTCAATTTCAAGGAGATTATCTTGCACAAAACACATGCTACTTTAACATAAATAATCAGTTTATTCAATGAAATGTCAGATAATTTTTAATATTTAAAGTATTGCAAGTAGGAAAAGTCATGAAATATTCAAAAGTTTTTAATTTGCTTAATGACTGTAATGGCAAGTTTGTAGCTTTAGTAGTCGAAAAAACATATTGAGTCAAATATGGAAAAATGGTATAGTAGATGCTATGTCACACAAACGCTTTAACGCAATAAAGTTTTGTAAAATATAAAGGATGTAGAATTTATGAATAAACAATCACAGTGGAAATCCTCGACAGGGTTTATTTTAGCAAGTGCTGGTTCCGCGATAGGGCTAGGTGCCATGTGGAAGTTCCCATATATGGCTGGGATATACGGCGGTGGCGCATTTTTATTAATGTTTTTAGTATTTACCATTTTCGTTGGATTGCCATTACTTATGATGGAATTTACAGTCGGAAAAATGGGTAAAACATACACGACTAAAATTTATGAAAAATTAACTAAAAAGAAACGGCTAAATATTATTGGATGGAATGGTAACTTAGCTGTATTTATATTATTTGGCTTTTACAGTGTTATAGGTGGTTGGATTATTATCTATATCTTGAATGTAGCTTTCCAAATAGTGACTTTTAGCGATAGTACATTAGGAAGTATAAAGTTTGAGTCAATTATAGGAAATCCATGGTTAACGATAACGGGACAAGGTATTTTTATTCTATTAACAATGATTATTGTAATGATGGGTGTAGAAAAAGGGTTAGAAAAAGCTTCTAAATTTATGATGCCACTATTATTTATTTTTCTAATTATCATCGTAATTAAATCACTTTCGTTAGAAGGTTCGATTGAAGGTTTAAAATATATATTACAACCTAGATTAAAAGATATTTCTATGGAAGGTGTATTATTTGCGCTAGGGCAGTCATTTTTCACGTTATCTTTAGGAACGACAGGAATGATTACCTATGCGAGCTATGCTTCAAAAGAGATGACAATTAAGACATCTGCTGTTTCAATTGTAGGAATGAATATTTTGGTATCTATTTTAGCAGGCTTAGCGATATTCCCTGCTATTGCAGCTTTTGGATATAATCCTACTGAGGGACCTGGATTATTATTTAAAGTGTTACCGCAAGTATTTGATCAAATGGCCTATGGACAAGGGTTTTATTTTATCTTTTTAATTCTATTTTTATTTGCTGCACTGACATCATCGATTTCATTACTTGAGTTAAATGTTTCAAACTTTACTAAAAACGATAATTCAAAACGTAAAGCTATAGCAATTTATGCAAGTATTTTAGTATTTATCATTAGTATACCGGCCACTTTGTCATTTAGTAGCCTAAGTGGCATTCAATTTGGTGCTGGAACAATATTTGATAATATGGACTTTTTAGTATCAAATATTTTAATGCCATTAGGCGCATTAGGAACGACGCTTGTAGTTGGTCAATTATTAGATAAAAATGACTTAAAAACACATTTTGGAACAGATAGATTTAAATTATTTATGCCATGGTACTACTTAATTAAATTTATTTTACCAGTAGTTATTGTGTTGATATTCGTAGCTCAATTTATATAACTATGGAAAATCCCCGCTGCTTAACGCTCTGGGGATTTTTATTGTGCGTCATTTAATTGTAATCAGTTATTGACTAAAAATACTTTATTTAGTAAAATCTAATTAAATTATTTATTGAAAGTTTTTGTTGTTAATTATCGAGATGTTTTAACAATTGATTGGAAATTCTTTTGATAAATAAAATTTTTCCCAAACAATGTAAGCGTTTTCTTTCGGAAGGAGTGAGTGGTATGAAAGCATTGATAGGTAAATTTTTTGAACTAATACCGCGTTTTATTATTAATTTTTTCATCTAGTTTGTCCTTTGTAAATGAGATGTGTTTTAAAATCATAAAAATTAGAGGTGTTGGATATGGAGAAGAAACGAAATAAATATAGTATACGTAAATTTGCTGTCGGCGCTTCTTCCATTTTAATTGGTTCATTATTATTTTTGAATATAGGAACTGTACAAGCTGCTGAAGAAAATAAGCAAAATGAAGCGGGCACACAAGTAGAAAGTAGTGGGAATCGTTTGGGAGATGATGAACATCAAAATTTAGTGAATGACAACACAAATACACCGGTTAATGATGATAAGACACAAATGAATGATGAAAAAGACAATCAAGCAACTCATACTAGCTTACATAAAGATCAACAAAACGCTGAAAATAAAGTTAACGATTCAAAAGGCAAAGTGAAAGAACAAGAAAAGACAGAAGTAGATCCAGAATTTAATGCGAGAGACAAAGAGAAAGAACAGGAAAAGACAGAAGTAGATCCAGAATTTAATGCGAGAGACAAAGAGAAAGAACAGGAAAAGACAGAAGTAAATCCAGAATTTAATGCGAAAGACAAAGAGAAAGAACAGGAAAAGACAGAAGTAGATCCAGAATTTAATGCGAAAGACAAAGAGAAAGAACAGGAAAAGACAGAAGTAGATCCAGAATTTAATGCGAAAGACAAAGAGAAAGAACAGGAAAAGGCAGAAATAGACCCAGAATTTAACGCGAAAGACAAAGTGAAAGAACAAGAAAAGACAGAAGTAGACCCAGAATTTAATGCGAAAGACAAAGAGAAAGAACAGGAAAAGACAGAAGTAGATCCAGAATTTAATGCGAAAGACAAAGAGAAAGAACAAGAAGAGTCAGAAGTAGATCCAGAATTTAATCCAGAAGATAAATTAAAGCAACAAGAAAATCATGTGAATTATAAAGACGCTAAACAAAACAAAGTGGTAGAAAACAATCAGACGCCATTAAATGAACCTGTTAAAAATGATGAAAATAAAAAAGAGGGAACATCGTTAGATAAATTACCAAATCAAACTGTGGATCATGATTCAGAACAAGATAATAAGGATAATCCTGACAAAGCATTAAATACATTGAAAGAAAATGCGGTAGCAACGCCGAAGAACCAAACGCAACAAAATGTAGAAAAAACGAATGAACAACCTAATAAAGCTGCAAAACAAGGGCAGTATAAAAATCAAGACCCAATCATTTTAGTTCATGGTTTCAATGGTTTTACTGATGATATTAACCCATCAGTATTAGCACATTATTGGGGTGGAGATAAATTAAATATTCGTCAAGATTTAGAAAGTAATGGTTATGAAACATACGAAGCGAGTATTGGTGCATTAAGTAGTAACTATGACCGTGCTGTAGAGCTTTATTACTATATCAAGGGCGGTACAGTAGATTATGGTGCAGCCCATGCCGAAAAATACGGTCACGAACGTTATGGTAAAACATATGAAGGTGTATATAAAGATTGGCAACCAGGTAAAAAAGTGCACTTAGTAGCTCATAGTATGGGCGGTCAAACAGTAAGGCAACTTGAGGAATTATTACGTAATGGTAACCCAGCAGAAATAGAATATCAAAAAGAACATGGCGGTAACATTTCTCCACTCTTCCAGGGAAAGCACGATAACATGGTGAATTCAATTACTACTATAGGTACGCCGCATAATGGTACACATGCTGCAGATGCATTAGGTAATGAGGCTCTTGTTAGACAATTAGCTTTTGATTATGCAAAATTCAAAGGTAATAAAAACTCAAAAGTAGACTTTGGATTTGGCCAATGGGGGCTTAAACAAAGAGAAGGAGAAACATATGCTCAGTATGTACAGCGTGTTCAAAATAGCGGGTTATGGAAAACAAAGGATAATGGTTTTTATGATTTGACTAGAGAAGGCGCCGCTAAATTAAATAAAAACACGTCGTTAAATCCTAACATTATCTACAAAACTTATACTGGAGAATCAACAAGACCTACTTTGCTTGGAAATCAAAAATCAGATATTAATATGTTTCTACCATTTACTATAACAGGTAATGTAATTGGTAAAGCTGCAGAAAAAGAGTGGCGTGAAAATGACGGATTAGTATCTATTATTTCATCACAACATCCATTTAATCAAGCCTTTACGGAAGCTACAAATGAAGTGAAAAAAGGTATATGGCAAGTGACTCCAATTAAACACGGTTGGGATCATGTTGATTTTGTTGGACAAGATTCTACTGATTCCAATCATCCTACTGAAGAGTTGCAACAGTTTTGGCATAATTTAGCAGCAGATTTAGTTCGTAACGAGCAATTTGATGCTTAAACAAAAATTGAATTTTAATAAGGGAGGTAATGTCATGACTGGAGATTTATTTGATTTATTAGGATCATTATTCCGTGTGATTAAAACATTGTTTTTCTAAAAATAAATTTAACAAAGTAATGATAATGTCTATAAGCAGGGGAGCAAGGCACTGAAATCAATTGGTAATTATTGATTTATGTCTAGCTCCTTTTTGCGTTTTAATTATAGGTCATATTAAAGTATATTAATTCATAATAGTTAGGAGTGATATAGTGATAAAATTTTCAAAGGGAACTTTAGAGTCGCTTAATGAAAAGATTATGAATGATTTATACTATTGGAAATATGAAGAAATTGAACAAAACGCTAAAAAGTGGAATGGTCCTTATATCAAGGAACCGCAAATAGATAAATCGTCATTTATTAACGAGCTAGAGAAAAACCGCTATATCTATTCAAATGTAGAAAGCACTTTAGCAATTATGATGAATGGCAATTTCATAGGTACTGTCGGTTCATATTGGATAGATAAAAATACTAATTGGTTAGAAATAGGTATTGTTATTTACAATAGTGATTATTGGGAAAGTAGTATTGGGACAGAAGTATTTCAACTATGGATTGATTATTTATTTAAGAAAGATTTTGTTCATAGGTTAGGAATCTCGACATGGTCAGGTAATAAAAGAATGATTAAGCTTGCTCAAAAAGTTGGTATGCAAGAAGAAGCTAGAATTAGACAAGCAAGAAGTGTTAATGGGCAATATTTTGACGCTGTTAAAATGGGTATATTAAAACTTGAATGGCGTGGTGTAGGAGAATAAATGTAGCATACATTATAAAAAATAAAATAAAAACGAGATCGAGACATTGACTGCCTCGATCTCTCAAATAATTTCTAGAAATTATTTACCTGTGAATAAACCAACGATTTTTTTGATGATATCAATGATAAAGCTCATGTAACTCACCTCGCTTTGTTTTGTTAAGTTTAATATAATACAATTGCGTTCAATTTTGTTTGATATTCCCTAAGTTGTGAAAAATCATTCGCCAACGGCTAAAAATAAAATAAATAAACAATTGCGCATTATAAAGTGTCTTTTTGTGAATAAATGCACATTATATAGAAAAAAGTCTTATTACAATGTATTAGAAAACACTTTGTAATAAGACCTTTTTGCTTATATTATAATGGTATTTAGTCTGTTATTGCGCCTTTTGACGCTGAAGAAACAAGTTTAGCATACTTAGCGAGTGTGCCTCTAGTCGCTTTTAGAGGTGGAACTTCCCAATTTTGATAGCGACGTTCAAGTTCTTCCTCTGAAACATCGAAACTAATTTCAAGTTTTTCTGCATCAATGGTAATTGTATCATTTTCTTCTAAGAGTGCCATTGGTCCACCAACTTGAGATTCAGGTGCAGCGTGACCAATCACTAGGCCGTGAGAACCTCCAGAAAATCTTCCATCTGTAAGTAATGCTACAGATTCGCCCAGTCCTTTTCCTACAAGGATAGAGGACGCAGATAGCATTTCGGGCATACCCGGCGCGCCTTTAGGCCCTGCATAGCGAATAACTACTACATCGCCAGGTTTGATTTCGTCATTTAGGATGGCTTTAGTTGCTTTCGTTTCTGAATCGAAAACGCGTGCAGGTCCTTTGATATAAGTGACACTAAGCCCAGAAATTTTTGCTACAGCACCTTCAGGAGCCAAGTTACCTTTTAAGATAACAAGTGGACCAGTTGCATGTTTAGGTTCTTCGAAATTTATGATTTCCTTATTATCAGTTAGGTCTGGTTGTTCAGCTAAATTTTCAGCTACTGTATGACCAGTTACGGTTAAGCAATCACCATGAATTAACCCTTTGTCATGTAGTAATTTCATAACAGCAGGGATGCCACCCACTTCGTCAAGGTGTGCCATCACATACTTACCACTTGGTCTAAGATCAGCAATATGAGGTACACGTTTACGAATTTTCTCAAAATCATCTAGTGTCAAATCTACCTCGATAGTATGTGCGATAGCAAGCAAGTGTAAAATAGCATTTGTTGAACCACCTAATGCCATTACAACAGTAATTGCGTTTTCGAAGGCTTCTTTAGTCATTATGTCTTTTGGATAAATGCCTTTTTCAAGTAATTTATAAACAGCTTTTCCTGCTGCTCTACTATCTTTAGATTTATTTGTAGAAACCGCAGGATGAGAAGCACTCCCTGGTAAACTCATACCCATCGCTTCAATTGCTGATGACATCGTGTTAGCGGTAAACATACCACCACATGCCCCAGCACCAGGACACGCAGAACATTCTACTTTATGTAATGCCTCTTTATCAATTTCTCCATTATTATATTGTCCAACGCCTTCGAATGCAGATACGGCATCTAAATCTTTGCCATCTAATTTTCCCGGTAAAATCGTTCCGCCATAAACGAATACAGCAGGTAAATTCAAGCGAGCAATTCCAATCATACAACCAGGCATGTTCTTATCACAGCCACCTATAGCTACAACCCCATCAAGGTTTTCGGCGCTAACAACTGTTTCTATGGAATCAGCAATAATTTCACGGCTAGGTAATGAAAAACGCATACCATCTGTCCCCATAGAGATACCGTCTGAAACTGTAATGGTATTAAAAATTAACGGCGAAGCACCTGCTTCACTAATGCCTTGTTTTGTTGCGCGTGCTAGACCATCAATATGCATGTTACATGGAGTAACTTCGCTCCAAGTACTGGCAACTCCAATCATTGGTTTTTGAAAATCTTCATCTTCAAATCCGAGTGCACGTAAATAAGCACGGTTTGGTGTTCTACTGACCCCTTCACTAATTACTTTACTACGTATACGTAAGTCTTGTGGATTCGTTTGTTGTTCTTGTTCTTTAGCCAAGTGATGACCCCCTAGATATATTATTTTATAATTTTAGAAAAATCAGAATTTTTAATAGTTAGTCATACGTCTATAATGAAAAACTTTAAGAACGTATAAAGTTGTGTTGATTTCTGATGTTATTTAAAAAGTATCGAAAGTATACATTATCTGTATATCCGAATAATGTCAAACTTATCATGCCCTATACATTTTGTCATCCCTGTATTTATTATTGCAAAAAATCAGGAATTAATCGATTTTTTAAAATCTAAAAATTGTTTTCAGTAATGTTATTGGATTAAAATGTATGTGTATTACAGGATAGTGTGGACGGAGGGAATTAAAATGACAGATTTCAGTCAATTAGAAAATTATTTAGAAGTTGAAACAGAAAAATATAAGCAAAATGATTTATTATCATTAAACCATTATATTCATCAATATGTTTCGCATGTTCCTTTTGAAAATATAAATGTTCAAAATAAGCAACCTATTGCATTAAATGATGAGGCTATGCTCCACAAAATTATTCAAGAACATAGGGGAGGTTTTTGTTATGAACAAAATCGTCTTTTCAAAAACTATTTGGTTGGAAAAGGTTTTGACGTCGAGTTGATATCCGCGACGATTAATACGGGAGATGGATGGGCAATGAGAGGGTCTCACATGGCGCTCAAGGTAACGATAAATCAACAAAACTATTTAGTAGATGTTGGGTACGCGGATGTACCTAAAGAGGCTATGCCTTTATCTGATCCTCAAGAAGTCATCAGTGATATAAATGGTTATTTCAAAGCTTCTTATATAGATACGCAAACCATTGAGATGTGTAAGTATAAGGATGGTGGATGGCAAATTCAATATCGAGCGATGGATGTACCTAAAACTATTTCAGACTTTGAAGCGGGTATTACCTATAACCAACACAATCCTAGTTCTATATTTGTGAAAAAATTAATAATAAGTAAAGCGACTGATACTGGCCGTATAACATTGTCTAATTCCCATCTAACTATTACAGAGCACGGTGAAAAAGTGAAGAAAACTGTGACAAGTGATAATTATTTGGCGATATTAGATGATTATTTTGGTATTGATAATATAAATATATTAACCTTTGAACGTTCCTAAATAAGTTGTATATTACAATTTTTATATTTTATGTTCTTGTTTGTAATCATAATGTCATCTAAATAATATATTAATGTACATTTTTACATTGTATAATAAAAGAGTGAGTATAGACACGAAGTGTAATAGAGATATATTAGGAGGTTTACATAAGTGCGTAAAAAAATTATTGCGACTGTAATAGGCACAAGTGCCATAGCAGCAGTTTCGTCAACAAACGCAGATGCCGCTACAACTTATAAAGTTAAGAGTGGTGACTCATTATGGTCAATAGCGAATAAATTTAATGTTTCAGTGGACAAATTGAAGTCATTGAATAATTTGACTTCAAATGTTATTTTCCCAAATCAATCATTGAAGGTGTCAGGAACATCAAGCTCCAATACAACTTCAAACACATCAACTGGGACGACATACACGGTTAAATCAGGAGACACACTATCAGGTATAGCTGCGAGATATGGAACGACATACCAAAAAATCATGAGTTTAAATGGTTTGTCGAATTTTAATATTTACCCTGGTCAAAAATTGAAAGTATCAGGTACGGCATCTACTGGTAGTTCGAATACTTCAGGAAATACAAGTAGTGGAAGTACAACAACATATACAGTTAAAAGTGGTGATTCATTATCAGCAATAGCTGCGAGATATGGAACGACATACCAAAAAATCATGAGCTTAAACGGTTTGTCGAATTTTAATATTTACCCTGGTCAAAAATTGAAAGTATCAGGTACGGCATCTACTGGCAGTTCTGGTTCAACGGGTTCTACAGGATCATCAGGCTACAAGTCACCTATATTCAATCATTCTAACTTATATGATTGGGGACAATGTACTTGGCATGTATTTAATAAACGTGCACAAATCGGTAAAGGTATCAGTACTTATTGGTGGAATGCCAATAATTGGGACACTGGTGCTGCAGCTGATGGTTATACTATTGATTATAATGCAACAGTAGGTTCTATTTTACAGTCTGATTTAGGGTATTATGGTCACGTTGCTTTTGTAGAATCAGTAAATTCGAACGGTAGCATCACTGTATCTGAAATGAATTATTCTGCTGCACCTGGTACTGTTACGTATAGAACAATTCCAGCGTCACAAGTTAAATCATATAAATATATTCACTAAATAAATATAGTAAAAGCTCGTACTACAGTTATATATTTCATACTGTAATACGAGCTTTTTATATGAGCATTTAAAATAAATTAGTATAATGCAAGACTTGCGAAATTGAAGTTACAAAATATTAATGAAAAGTGTAATGCTCTATTATACACTTTCTTTGCGTAAAGATTTAACTCGTTTTGCTGTTGTGAATAGCGTGCTTGCAAGTGTGAAAGTTGAAAATATTTTGGCGAATTTACGCGGTGATTTTAAAGCAGTATAGAAATCTAATACTGCGCCAACGCTAGTAATTGCCATACTAGCATAGATTAATTTTTTGTTTCTTGACTGATAGGCATACCAATTAAAACCTTCTACTGCAATACCTACAAAATTAACAGCATTTGAAATGCGATTGATCTTTGTTTTCTTAGCCATTTGGTTAAACCCTCCATTGTTAAAAATGCACTTTTATTTTAATATTATAACACTTTATAAACTTACGATTGGTGTTTAAGTGTCTAATGTCGCTTAAAATATAAGATGTATACAATATTGAAATATGATAACATAAGCGATATTCATATAAAAATAGTAAGATTGCTAATATTGGGGATGGAGTGATAAAAAATGATTAAATGTGTTTGTTTGGTGATTGAATCTAATGAGTATTTACTACTTGTTCAAGTTAGAAATAGAGAAAAATATTATTTTCCCGGTGGCAAGATAGATGAGAATGAATCACATACAGAAACATTAAAAAGAGAAATACAAGAAGAATTACAACTTGATTTACCAGAGTCTTCTTTTGTTTATCTTAAAACGGTTGTTGGAGAAGCATATCCTCAGAAAAACACACAAACAGAACTGAATTGCTACTATACAACAGAAAATATAAATTGGGATTCAATTGAACCAGACCAAGAAATTACAGATATGCAGTGGATACATAAATCAGAAAGCTATAAAATTGCACCAGCAGTTTTAACATGGATTGATGCGCAATCAAATCAACAGGAGACTATTAACGTTGTTCCTTACGAAGAAGTGCTTATTTCAGATATAAAGCAGTTCAATATTACAGCGGAAGATAGAAAGTTTACAAAAACCCCCGAAGAAAATATTACGCTCGCTACTAATGATGAGGAACGCCACCCGACATTGGTATATAATGCGAGGTCGGAATGCGTTGGTTTCTTTACATTGCATGAAGGGGATGGCGTTGCACCTTATTCAAACAATAAAAACGCGATATTTTTCAGATCATTTAGCATTGATTCGAATTATCGAGGTCATGGTTATGGTAAACAAGTCATTCAATCGTTACCAAACTATTTAAGGCAATATTTTCCTGATGTTAATGAAATCTATTTGACGGTAAATACGGATAATGAAGTAGCTCAAAAATTATATCAACAATGTCGCTATCAAAACGTAGGAACATCATTTTTAGAGGACCGACCTGTATATATTTTGAAGCAGAATTTATAAAAAGTGAATGTGTGCGTCACATAAATTAACACAGTGTGTTATTTTATGTGACGCATTTTTGCGATCCAATTTATTAGGGGGTATGATCTTCTACAAAGGAGTGAGTGCTATGAATATGAATGATACATTATTTTTATTTCTTTGTACGTTATTAGTGTGGTTGATGACCCCTGGATTGAGTTTGTTTTATGGAGGCTTAGTACAGTCTAAAAATGTTTTGAACACAGTTATGCAAAGTATGTCTGCTATCATAGTCGTGACATTCGCATGGGTAATACTCGGTTTTAGTTTGAGTTTCGGTTCAGGAAATACAATCTTAGGTGATTTTACATATTTGGGGTTACAACATGTTGGATTTGATACGCAAACGGAAATAGCTCCACATGTGCCACTGGGATTGTTTATGTTATTCCAAATGATGTTTTGTACAATTGCTGTTTCGATATTATCTGGTTCAATTGCAGAAAAAATGAAGTTTATACCTTATCTTATTTTTGTGCTTTTATGGGTGATTTTAGTATATAGCCCTGTAGCGCATTGGGTGTGGGGCGGCGGTTGGATTGACCAACTTGGTGCGATAGATTATGCCGGTGGGACAGTAGTACATATCACTTCCGGTGTTTCAGGACTAGTGTTAGCAGTGATGATAGGTGCAGGTAAAAACTTTGATAAACGACCACCGCATAATCTTATTATTTCATTAATAGGTGGCATATTCGTATGGATTGGTTGGTATGGGTTTAATGTAGGGAGTGCGTTAACATTTGATCATATCGCAATGACATCATTTATTAATACTGTGTTAGCAGCGAGCGCAGGCTCATTAGGTTGGTCGATTATAGAATATTGGATGAAAAAGACGACAAGTTTAATCGGTATGTTGTCTGGAATGCTAGCAGGTTTAGTAGCAATCACACCTGCAGCAGGGTTTGTTGATTATACAAGTGCTATATTAATTGCATTAATAGGTGGCGTATGTTGTTATTTTGCGATTAATTATATCAAAGTGAAATTAAAATATAATGATGCCTTAGATGCATTTGGAATCCATGGTATCGGGGGTGTTATCGGTGCGATATTAACGGGTGTATTCCAATCTCAAAAAGTTAATGATGGCATTTCAAATGGTTTGCTATTTGGCGGTAATATACAGGCGGTAATGGTTCAAATATTGGCAGTAGTCGTAACGATTATATTTAGTGGGTTAGTTACATATATTATTGCAAAAGTAATTGGTCTATTTAGCGAACTTGCTGCGGATAAAATTGAAGAAGAACAAGGTCTAGACTATGTAGTTCATGGGGAAAATGCATATTTCAGTGGCGAATTGAATAAATTGAATAGACGCTCTTAAGTTTTGGTTTTTACGATTGGGAAAGTGAGAGGCAAGTTTGAAAGTTTGTATATATTAAAAACCTATCGAGACATAGGCATAAGTGCATGTTCTAATCCCGATAGGTTCAAGTTATGATTGTTGATTATTTTGTGAGGATGAAATATTTTGTCTTTTTATTAAAATAGCAGTTAGCCAAGCTGTAATTGGAATGCTAATAGCAACGGCAATCCCGCCTAAAAGAATTGAAATAAATTCTTGTGCAAAAATTTTCGAATTAATTACATGGCCAAATGAATAATTAAGTTTGAAGAACCAGAAAAATAATGTCAGTTGGCCACCAAAATAAGCCAGATAAATGGTATTGGCTGAAGTTGCTAATATTTCTCTACCAACACGCATGCCAGAATGAAATAATTCTTTCTGAGTTAATTCGGGATTCGTTTCATTTAATTCGCACATTGGAGAACTTATGGTAATCGCTAAATCAATCACGGCTGCAATGACTGCTAACACAATTGTAAAGACCATGAATTTGATCATGTCGATACCAATATTCATTGAAAAAATATAAGTCTCGTCTTGTTCTTCTGTCGTAAAGCCTTGTAAATCACCGATTGAAACAGAAAGATAAATTGCCAAGATTAGTATCACTGTAGTTAAAATAGTCGCGTAAAACGCAGCTTTGGTTTTAGTGTTGTAACTATTTAATATAAATAAGTTACACGCTGCGATGATAATACAGAAGATAAGTGTCACGAGATAAATCGGTGCACCGAATATAATAATGACAATTGCGATCAAAAGAATGACAAAGTTCAAGAATAGCGTCATATAAGAGATAAGACCTTTTTTACCGCCGAATATAAGCATTAATACGAATAATATTAGTCCTAAAATTGTAATAGCGCTCATTGATTAGCACCTCTCATTCTAAACCATAGTTGCATCAATAAGATTGTTATTGGAATTGTTAGTACGATGCCAATACCCCCTGTGATTGCCCGGGAAATTTCAAGTGACCAATTCATAGAAATGGTATATGTAACTGTATTTGCATTTTTTAAGTAAATGAGTAGCATTGGTAAGCTGCCTGATAAATACGAAAAAAGTAAGATATTAGTCATAGTGCCCATGATATCTTGCCCAATATTGCGTCCAGCTATCGCCCAACGCGTCATGCTGATGTCTGGTGTACGGCGTAAGATTTCTGCCATACCACTTGCGATAGTTATAGCGACATCCATTACAGCTCCTAAGGTACCAATTAACACAGAAGCGAGAAATACTTCTTTAGGTGGCAAAGTTAAAAAGCTCATTGTTTCAAACTTTATACCGGAACCATCAGTGAAATGTATGACTAATTGCGTGATTCCGACGCAGATGAATGTCCCGAGTAATGTGCTGATGATTGTAACAAGTGTACGCCATTGCCATCCTGTAACCAATATTAAAGTTAGGATTGTTGAAATGAAAATGCCTATACTCATCAAACCGAACAAACTGATGCTAGGGTATTGATTATGAATATAAATGGCTAAGACGACGACTATTGTATTAATTACTAATGATAAAATAGATTGTAGACCGATTTTTCTACCTACTAGTAATACAGTTAATAAAAATAATCCTGTAATGGCAACGATTAGGCTATCGCGTTTCTTTTCCGTGATATATGCACTACTGAGTTTGTCATCAATATGTAGTAGGACTTTGTTATTAGTTGAATATGCTTCGCTGTCTGCTTGTGACTCAATATATTGATGTTGAATGGTAGTTGTTTTACCTTCGTATTTTCCGTTGAGTATTTTGATTGTTAACTGTTCTTTGTGTTTTGTATCTTTGTTATGATGTTCATCTGTGATTTGGGATGTAGATTTATTTTCAATACTGGTAATTTGACCTATAGGTATGTCATAAAACTTAGCGTTCATGAAAGTGAAAATAAAAACTCCTAAAAATATAATGCAAAAAACAAAGACAACCCAATTAAAAGGGCGCTTCAATATTTTTTTAGTTGAATTCAAGCTGACTCAATCCTCTCTATTTTTAGACAATGTGATTATACGCCCCAGTTTTATTGAATTCAAAGATTTATAGGTTGTAATTTTAACGCTAGGCTAATGGTAAGTCGCACTACGGCTTAATAATTGTTCAATAGTTGTAAGCATTAATTGTAAATCGTTTTTACGA
Organism: Staphylococcus sp. 231237_7MaSpsaltlick; assembly: GCF_043107035.1. Lineage (NCBI taxonomy): Bacteria > Bacillati > Bacillota > Bacilli > Caryophanales > Staphylococcaceae > Staphylococcus > Staphylococcus sp. 231237_7MaSpsaltlick. The sequence goes on along the minus strand of NZ_JBICNX010000002.1, from coordinate 15,794 downwards.
TTATCTGGGCGGACGACACTGCAAATTGTACGTCTCAGTTCTGTGTGTTCTAGCGAAACATCTACCCATTTTTGTGGGTTTTTATCTAGCAGATGATATGAAGGTGCGATGATATATCCACGTTCTTTATTAAGTAAATATTGTGCGATTTGTGTATGAGTAACTGTACGTATTGGAGTTTCGACTACTTTTTCCAATGTTTGCCTGATATTGGAAGGTAAGGCATAGAGCTCGTATATCATTTTGTTTGAAAATTGAATTAACGGTGGATTAGTTGCCATAGTAATTGGATCGTCTTTTGGAACGTAAATATGAAAATTCTCTTCGAATAAAGGGTTAATCTTTAATGAAGAATTCTGTTTGAGCGTTTGTGTTAACTCTGTAAACGCAATATCGATTTGATCAGTGAGTAAAGCATTGAGTATATCACTTTCTTCCATTAGAATGGGTTCTACTACTGAATCGCTTTTATTTTCAAAGGCCTGTATTAATAAAGTTAGCACTTGGGAAATATAGCTCTCAACATACCCGATGCGAATGATAAAATGATTCGACTCGGATTGGTTATGGAATAAGCGTATAGTTTCATCAAGTTGATCGATAATCTTAGTCGCTTCTGTAAATAAATGTTTACCTTCGTCGGTAAGGTGGATATTACGACCTTCTCTTTTAAATAATGTAACTTGTAATTCTTTTTCGAGTTGTGTGATTTGTCTACTGATAGCAGATTGCGCAATGTCTAATTCTAGTGCAGCCTCTGACAAATGCTCTCTTTTAGCTACTTCTATAAAATATTTTAATTGTTTGATTTCCATAGTTAATAACTCCTATTCCAAATCATTCTAATAATTAGAATGATATCATCTAATTTATATATTGAACAGATTAATCAACTGCTATATAGTTTACTTACTTAATTCAATATTCAGAATTTTCGTAAAAGAGGTGAGGGTCATGCTTGAATATGGTGAAAAAGTAGGCTTATATGATGGGCGCGAAGAACATGATGCGTGTGGTATAGGGTTTTATGCCAATATGGATAATCAGAGAAATCACGAGATTGTAGAAAAGTCATTAGAAATGTTATGTAGGTTAGATCATCGCGGAGGAATCGGCTCAGATGGTATTACTGGCGATGGTGCCGGTATTATGACGGAAGTACCATATGAATATTTTGCAACAAAAGTTGATTTTGATTTACCGGCTGAAGGTAAATACGCAGTTGGAATGTTTTTTACTAATGAGAAGATAGCTGGATCTCAACATGAAACACAATTTAATGCCCACTTTGAAGCAGAAGGTTTAAGCGTCATTGGTTATAGAGATGTTCCTGTAGATACGAATGCAATTGCATCACACGTAGTTGAAACGATGCCACATATACAACAAGTGTTCGTTGCGTTAAATGATGTTTCACACATAGAAAGAAAATTATTTTTAGCGCGTAAACAAATTGAAAATTACGCTAATCAACAGCGTTTGAATTTATATTTTACAAGCTTATCGCATAGAACAATTGTGTATAAAGGTTGGCTACGCTCAGACCAAATTAAAGCTTTATATCAAGATTTAAATCATAAAACTTATGTTTCAAAGTTAGGACTTGTACATTCGCGTTTTAGTACAAATACTTTTCCAAGTTGGAAACGTGCACATCCTAATAGATTGCTCATGCATAATGGTGAGATTAACACTATAAAAGGTAATGTGAACTGGATGAGAGCAAGACAAAATGATTTAATAGCAACAATATTTGGTGATGATAAAGATAAGGTTAAAGAAATTGTAGATGAAGATGGTAGTGACTCTGCCATTGTAGATAATGCATTAGAATTTTTATCATTAGCTATGGAACCTGAGAGAGCTGCAATGCTGATGATACCGGAACCTTGGTTATACAATAAAGCTAATGATGCTAATGTTCGTTCATTCTATGAGTTTTATAGTTATTTGATGGAACCGTGGGACGGTCCTACAATGATTTCCTTTTGTAATGGAGATAAGATAGGGGCGTTAACGGATAGAAATGGTTTGAGACCAGGGCGCTATACAATTACGAAAGATAATTATATCGTATTCTCCTCGGAGGTCGGTGTGGTAGATGTACCAGAAGATAATGTAGCGTTTAAAGGTCAATTAAACCCAGGGAAGTTATTGCTAGTCGATTTTAAACAAAACAAAGTAATAGAAAATAACGAATTGAAAGCCCGTATTGCAGATGAACATCCATATGAAAGTTGGTTGAATCAATTCAAGGTAGATTTAGGTTTAGCTAAAGTATCGTATAAAAATTCTGAATGGAGCGATGAAAGTTTAACACGTTTACAAAAACAGTTCGTTTATACAAAAGAAGAAATGGATAAATATCTGACGGAAATTGTCGAAAATAAGAAAGATCCAATCGGTGCAATGGGTTACGATGTTCCAATTGCGGCTTTAAATGAAAAGCATGAAACACTATTTAATTATTTCAAACAATTGTTTGCGCAAGTCACGAACCCGCCTATCGATGCTTACCGTGAAAAAATAGTTACAAGTGAACTATCTTATTTAGGTAGCGAAGGAAATTTATTGAATCCGAATGAAGACGTGTTGAATCGTATTCAATTAGCACGACCAGTGTTAACAGAAGCGCAATTAGAAGTTATTGAGCAGAGTAGATTTAGTGTTATGCATTTATCTACGGTTTATCAAAATAATTTAGAGGAAGCTTTAGATGAATTAGGAGATAAAGCGATTCAAGCTGTTGAAAAAGGAAAGGAAATCCTCGTATTAGATGATCGTGAATTAGTGAGTACAAATGATGGTTACGCTATGCCGATGCTGTTAGCAGTGAGTCATATACATCAGTTGTTAATTAGAGAAGGGTTACGCATGCGTACGAGTATAGTAGCTTTATCGGGAGAAACAAGAGAAGTGCATCATGTTGCTTGTTTGTTAGGATATGGTGCAAACGCAATAGTACCTTATTTAGCACAACGTACAATTGAACAGTTGGTACGAAACCAACGTTTAGAAGGGGATATTTCTGAAAATGTTCAAACATATACGGATACACTATCTGAAGGCGTAATAAAAGTTATGGCTAAAATGGGGATTTCTACTGTTCAAAGTTATCAAGGGGCACAAATTTTTGAAGCAGTAGGATTATCTTCTGAAGTTGTTGAAAAATATTTTACGGGTACGCAAACTAAGCTTTCAGGTATATCTATAAATATGATAGATGAAGAAAATAAAGCAAGACAAACACCTATAAATAAATATATAGAATCAGGAAGTACATTCCAATGGCGTAAACAAGGTCAACATCACACCTTTAATCCGACATCTATTCATTTGTTGCAACATGCATGTAGATTAAATGATTATGAAAAATTTAAAACATTTTCACATGAAGTTAATCACAAACGTACCGATCATGTTCGCCATTTGATGGAATTTAAAAAGCAAGAAGCTATTGATATTAGTGAGGTTGAGCCTGCAAGTTCTATTGTTCAACGTTTCAATACAGGTGCGATGAGTTATGGTTCTATTTCTGAAGAAGCGCATCAAACATTAGCTGAAGCGATGAATCAAATGGGCGGTAAAAGTAATAGCGGTGAAGGTGGAGAAAATCCAGAACGTTATATTGTCGATGAAGAAGGACGAAACCGTTCTAGTGCAATCAAACAAGTTGCATCCGGTCGTTTTGGTGTGACGAGCGATTACTTACAACACGCTAAAGAAATTCAGATTAAAGTTGCGCAAGGCGCTAAACCAGGGGAAGGCGGACAATTACCAGGTACTAAAGTATATCCATGGATAGCTGAAGTAAGGGGTTCAACACCAGGTATAGGTTTAATATCACCGCCGCCGCATCACGATATTTATTCAATAGAAGATTTAGCACAATTAATACACGATTTAAAAAATGCAAATAAAGATGCAAACATTACGGTGAAACTTGTTTCCAAAACTGGTGTAGGTACAATTGCAGCTGGGGTTGCTAAAGCATACGCTGATAAGATTGTTATTAGTGGTTATGACGGTGGTACAGGTGCTTCACCTAAAACGAGTATTCAACATGCAGGTGTGCCATGGGAAATTGGTCTAGCAGAAACGCATCAAACTTTAATGATGAATGGTTTGAGATCAAGAGTGAAAGTAGAAACCGATGGAAAGTTACTTACAGGTAAAGATGTTGCTTATGCATGTGCGTTAGGCGCTGAGGAATTTGGCTTCGCGACAGCGCCATTAGTAGTACTTGGATGTATTATGATGCGTGTGTGTCATAAGGATACTTGTCCAGTAGGTATCGCTACCCAGAATCAAGATTTGAGAGCGCTATTTAATGGTAAAGCTGATCATGTAGTCAACTTCATGCACTTCGTTGCTGAAGAATTGCGTGAAATACTAGCTGAACTTGGGTTGAGAACTGTAGATGAACTTGTAGGTAGAACTGATTTATTAACACGTAAAGATAATCTAGCTAGCAGCCGTCCTAAAGCTGCATCGATGAATATTGAAGCGTTATTATATCAACATGAAGGTGAAAGATTTAAAAAAATAGAACAAAATCATCATCTCGATGAAGGTTTTGATTTAACAGCATTTTACCCAGATGCTAAAGCTGCCATTGAAAACGGCCAATCATTTAGTGGGCGATATCAATTAAAAAATGAACAACGCGATGTCGGTGTTATTACTGGTAGTGCGATTACAAGAGTGCATGGGAAGGGCGGGTTACCAGAAGATTCAATTTACGCTGAGACTATTGGTCACGCAGGACAAAGCTTAGGGGCTTATACACCAAGTGGTTTAACAATTCACCACACGGGAGATGCTAATGATTACGTAGGTAAAGGCTTATCTGGTGGTAAAGTAATCGTTAAAGCGCCGAACCAGCAACGTGAAAACGAAATTATCGTGGGTAATGTTTGTTTTTATGGTGCTTCACATGGTAAAGCTTTTATAAGTGGTAAAGCTGGTGAACGTTTCTGTATTAGAAATAGTGGTGTGCAAGTAGTTGTTGAAGGTATTGGTGATCATGGTCTTGAATATATGACTGGTGGTAGAGTTGTGGTGTTAGGTGATGTAGGTAAAAACTTTGGCCAAGGTATGAGTGGGGGTGTGAGTTACATTTTCCCATCTAATATAGAACAATTTAAATCAGAAAATAAATTAGATAGTTTGGATTTCGACTTCATTACTGTAGAAGAAGAATATGATGTTTTGAAAACTATGTTAGAAGAACATGTGAAGTATACAAATAGTACGAAGGCGAAAAACATTTTGGCTAACTTTGAGTACGTTGCAGATAAAGTTGTTAAAGTTATTCCTAAGGATTACAAGCTAATGATGCAAAAGATCGACTTACAAAAGAAAAATTCAACAGAACTTGATCAAGCTTTATTAAACGCTTTTAATGATAAGCGCACTTATATAGAACCAGAGCAACGATTGACTGCCGTATATTAATTGTAGAAGGGGGATTTATTATGGGTGAATTCAAAGGGTTTATGAATTATGACAAACAACAATTACACGAATTGTCTTTGGTTGATCGTTTGAAGAATCACGACGCGTTTCAACAAAGATTTACGAAAGATGAAGCGGCACAACAAGGTGCTCGTTGTATGGATTGCGGTACACCATTTTGCCAGACTGGAGAACCGTTTGGTAGAGAAACCATTGGTTGTCCTATCGGTAATTATATTCCAGAATGGAACGACCTTGTCTATAGACAAGATTTCAAAACTGCCTATGAACGGTTGAATGAAACGAACAATTTCCCTGAATTTACAGGGCGTGTTTGCCCAGCACCTTGTGAACAATCTTGTGTAATGAAGATCAATCGTGAATCAGTTGCTATTAAAGGGATTGAAAGAACGATTATAGATGAAGCTTTTGAAAATGGTTGGGTCAAACCGACAGTACCAGAGCATCGTAAGGACGAATCTGTAGCTATAGTAGGCAGTGGTCCAGCTGGTTTAACTGCTGCAGATGAATTAAATAAATTAGGGTACAACGTAACAGTCTATGAACGTGCACACGAAGCGGGAGGTTTGTTGATGTATGGTATACCTAATATGAAATTAGATAAAGATGTAGTACGTCGTCGTATAAAAGTGATGGAAGAATCTGGCATACGTTTTGAAACAGACACAGAAATTGGTGTGGATATTAGCAAAGAGACGCTTAGCGAGCAATTTGATGCTATTATCTTGTGTACTGGTTCCCAAAATGCGAGAGATTTACCTTTAGAGGGTAGAATGGGATTAGGTATTCACTTTGCGATGGATTATTTAACAGAACAAGGCCAATATTTAAACGGTGAAATCGATGAACCATCTATTTCTGCTGAAGGTAAAAATGTGATCGTAATCGGGGCCGGAGATACAGGTGCTGACTGTGTCGCTACTGCATTGCGTGAAAATTGTAAATCAATCGTACAATTTAATAAATATACAAAACAGCCTGAAGAAATTGAATTTGATGAGAATACGTATTGGCCGTTAGCAATGCCTGTGTTTAAAATGGATTATGCGCATAAAGAATATCAATCACGCTTTGGTTTTGAGCCACGTGCTTACGGTGTGCAAACGATGCGCTATGACGTGGATAGAATTGGTAATGTCAAAGGCGTCTATACACAAATACTCGAAGAAACCGATGAGGGTATGGTAGTTGTAGATGGTACTGAGCGTCATTGGCCAGCGGATTTAGTGCTTCTATCAATTGGTTTTGTAGGTACTGAAACTACCGTGCCACATGCTTTTAATATTCAAACAGAACGCAATAAAATTGTAGCTGATAATAAAGATTTTAGAACGAATCAACCTCATATATTCGCTGCAGGTGATGCTAGAAGAGGGCAAAGCTTAGTTGTTTGGGCAATCCAAGAAGGCAGAGCGGTTGCAGATTCTGTGGATTCTTATTTAAATGAAAAAACATTAGTGTAACTTTGTAATTTTGATTGACTTTTACAAATGGCTATAATATGATGAATATTGTGTTTGGAGGAATACCCAAGTCCGGCTGAAGGGATCGGTCTTGAAAACCGACAGGGGCTTAACGGCCCGCGGGGGTTCGAATCCCTCTTCCTCCGCCATTATATTTTTAAAACCAAGACTAATGAATAGATGAGGCAAGTATTCAATATCGTATTGAGTACTTGTCTTTTTTGATGTGCTTATTAAGTTAGAATGCATTGTGCGTTATAAGCTGTCCGGAAAATTATACATATCATTAAACTATCGAATGTGAAATTTAAAATGAAATACTGTTCCAACAAAAAGTATTAAGCTTTAAATGAAAAGTTAATCAGTTTAGTTGATGAGTGCGCAAATAGTGTTTTATTGCTTCTTTAAACTTTTGTTAATGGTACAGTTTTGTATGGGTGTATATTGATGAGATGAAAAGTCTGTGTAATTTAAATGAAAGCCTTTGCAAAACTTGTATAGACAAGTTATAATTTCTTTAATGTTAAAAGGATAAGGGAGTGGAGTGTCATGGCCGTTAAAAAGAAAGATGTGCAAGATATAGTCGAAGCTGTTGGGGGCAAAGATAATTTGGACACAGCAACACATTGTGTCACACGTTTACGACTTGTCTTAAAAGACGATGATAAAGTAGACAAAGACCGACTGAGTAATAACGATTTAGTGAAAGGTCAGTTCAAGGCGGACAACCAATATCAAATCGTTATTGGACCGGGAACGGTAGATGAAGTCTATAAGCAATTGATAGCAGAAACAGGGATTAGCGAATCGTCCAAAGATGATGCAAAGGCGGCGGCAGCCAAGAAAGGGAACCCTCTACAAAGATTGATTAAGCTATTGGGAGATATCTTTATACCAATCTTGCCAGCAATCGTAACTGCTGGTTTGCTTATGGGGATTAATAACTTACTTACAATGGAAGACTTATTTGGTCCGAAACCGCTTGTTGAACAATTTCCGCAATTAGGTGATATATCAAATATTATTAATGTAATCGCTAGTACAGCTTTCATATTTTTACCAGCGTTAATTGGTTGGAGTAGTATGCGTGTATTCGGAGGAAGTCAAATATTGGGTTTGGTACTAGGTTTGATTTTAATGAACCCACAGCTTGTTTCGCAGTATGATATTGCAAAAGGTAACATTCCGACATGGGACATTTTTGGTTTAGAAATTAAGCAACTGAATTATCAAGGGCAAGTGTTGCCGATTTTGCTTGCAGCATATGTTTTAGCGCAAATTGAAAAATTCTTAAATAAATATATTCATGATTCAATTAAAATGTTAGTCGTTGGTCCAATTGCATTACTAATAACAGGTTTCTTAGCGTTTATTGTTATTGGTCCTGTAGCGTTATGGCTAGGTACTGGTATTACAAATGGCGTAACGTTCGTCTTTGGACATGCTGGTTGGTTAGGTGGCGCTATTTATGGTTTACTGTATGCACCGCTTGTTATTACTGGATTGCATCATATGTTCTTAGCTGTTGATTTCCAACTTATGGGTAGTGAGCTCGGTGGAACATACTTATGGCCGATTTTGGCGATATCTAATATTTGTCAGGGGTCAGCAGCGTTCGGCGCTTGGTTTGTTTATAGAAGACGTAAAATGGGCAAAGAACAAGGTTTGGCAATGACTTCTGGTGTTTCAGGTTTCTTAGGAGTGACAGAACCTGCATTATTTGGTGTCAATTTACCATTGAAATATCCGTTTGTCGCAGCGATATCAACATCTTGTGTGTTAGGAGCAATCATTGGTGCAACACGCGTGCTTGGTAGTGTTGGCGTCGGTGGCGTTCCTGCTTTTATCTCAATTAAAAGTGAGTATTGGGGTATCTACCTTGTATGTACCTTCTTGGCAATGGTGATTCCGGCAATTCTAACGGTGTTCTTGTCAAAATTTAGTAAAGATAAAGCAAAAGAAATGGTAGAAGAATAAGCACTCTAAAGCAATACAACTAAACTCGCTAAAACGACTTGGCGGGTTTTTCTTCTTTTAAATAATATAAGTAAAGGTGGTAATTCTATGAGTCAAAGTGATTGGAGAAAGTCAGTAGTTTATCAAATATATCCGAAATCATTTAATGACACGACAGGTAACGGTGAAGGTGATTTGAAAGGAATTATTGAAAAGTTAGATTACTTACAGTATTTAGGTATAGACTACATTTGGTTAACGCCTGTGTATGAATCTCCAATGAACGATAATGGTTATGACATTAGTAATTATTATAAAATAAATGAAAAATTCGGCACGATAGAGGACTTAGAAACACTTGTTACAGAAGCTCATAAACGTAATTTAAAGGTAATGATGGATATCGTAATAAATCATACATCTACAGAGCACGAATGGTTTAAACAAGCATACGCAGATAGCGACAGTGAATTTAGAGATTACTATTTCTTTAAAAGATCATCCGATGCACAACCACCGACAAATTGGGAATCGAAATTTGGAGGAAATGCATGGAAATACGATGAAAAAACAGATGCATATTATTTACATTTGTTTGATGTAACACAAGCGGATTTGAACTGGGATAATCCAAATGTGAGGCACGCGTTATACGATATCATCAATTACTGGATAGATTTTGGTGTAGATGGCTTCCGTTTCGATGTTATTAATTTAATTTCAAAAGGTGAATTTAAAAATTCAGAAAAAATTGGTAAAGAATTCTATACAGACGGTCCACGTGTACATGAATATTTACATGAAATGAATGAGCATACATTTGGTGGTAAAGACTTAATGACTGTGGGTGAGATGTCTTCGACAACAATTGAACATTGTATAAAATATACGTCTCCTGAGCGTCAAGAATTGAGTAGTGTTTTCAATTTCCATCATCTTAAAGTGGATTACGTTAATGGTGAAAAATGGTCGAATGCAAGATTAGACTTTCATAAATTAAAAGATATATTAATGGAATGGCAACTGGGAATATATGAAGGCGGCGGTTGGAATGCGATTTTTTGGTGCAATCATGATCAACCAAGAGTTGTTTCACGTTTTGGAAATGATAGTAATGAAACGTTGCGCAAACAAAGCGCTAAGATGCTGGCAACTGTATTACATATGATGCAAGGAACACCGTATATATATCAAGGGGAAGAAATAGGTATGACGAATCCTGGTTTTGGTAGTATTGATCAATATAGAGATATAGAATCGTTAAACGCTTTTAATAATATGAAGCGTGTTGGTTATGATGAAGATGAGATACTAACAATATTAGGTCAAAAATCTAGAGATAACTCACGAACACCTGTACAGTGGACGAACGAGAAAAATGCCGGTTTTACTACAGGAACACCTTGGATAGACATCCCAGATAATTTTGACCAAATCAACGTTAAAGCTGCTATTGAAGATAATTACTCTGTTTTGCATACTTATAGGGATTTAATTCGCTTACGCCATGAATACGATATTATAACTTATGGGAGTATAGAACCATTATATATGGAATATGACGAATTATTTATATATAAACGTCATTATAAAGATGAGACTTGGTTAGTAGTGGCGAACTTTTCGAAAGAACGTGTTTCTATACCTAAGGACCTAGATATTGAAGGACAAGTGATGATACAACATGGCAACATCTCTGATGGGCTGATAGATGGCTTCGGTACAATTGTTGTAGCACAATAATTTATAAAAGGGTAGTGAGTGAGCTCATATGACACAAAAAAAGTTTATTACAATATATGAAACTTTACGAACAGACATCATCGAATCTCGCATATCTTATGGTACACAATTGCCGTCAGAATATGAATTAGTAGAAGCTTATGATGCGTCACGTGAAACTGTCCGTAAAGCGCTGAATTTATTAGTGAGAGATGGAATGATACAAAAAATACGCGGTAAAGGATCGGTTGTAATCTATCAAGGTCTAACAGAATTTCCACTTGCAGATTTAACGAGTTTTCGAGAAGTGCAACAGGGCTTAGGGTTACAGCATGAAACAGAAGTGAAAGTTTTAGAAAAAATACCAGCAGGCGATGTGCCAAGAGTAAAAGAAGCGTTAAATATTTCTCAAAGCAAAGTCCTGTGGCACGTTATTCGTACTAGAAAAATTAATGATAGAGTGAAAATAATCGATGAAGATTATTTAATAGAGGCTATTGTTCCAGGTTTGACGTTCGAGATTGCAAAAACGTCTTTGTATGAATATGTAGAAAATGTATTAGGATTAGATATTAGTTATTCTAATAAAGCTATAACATTTGAAGCATTCGGTGACTTGGAGTACGAGATGTTTGGTAATGTATCCCCGGCGTATACAGCTACTGTACGAGGAATTGTGCATCTAAAAGATACTACACAATTTCAATATAATATTTCTAGACATTTAGCGACAGAGTTTAAATTTAAAGATTTCTCAAGACGTCATAAAATATAATGTAAATTAACAAGATGACCGTTTTGTGAATGCTTCTAATAATCTATTTATTAAATGAAAGCTAATGCTTGCATTCAGATAGAAGAATATAGTATGATATATTTTGCCGTGATAGGTGGGGAGGTAGCGGTTCCCTGTACTCGAAATCCGCTTTACGCGAGACTGAATTCCTTTGCTAAGGATACGTTTTTGTGAAGTCTGCCCAAAGCACGTAGTGTTTGAAGATCTCGGTCCTATGCAATATGAACCCATGAACCATGTCAGGTCCTGACGGAAGCAGCATTAAGTGGATCATCGTATGTGCCGTAGGGTTGCCGAGATTTAGCTGTCGACTTTGGTTACGTTTGTGATACGTATTCAAAGCGAAGGTTCACGGTTTTAATTTTAAAAATTAAGTAAATCCAAATATACATATATAAAGAGCGACTTATCTTTTGATAGCGGTCGCTCTTTTTTTATATTAAAATATAAGAAATGCTGTAAAGTTGTTTTAGTATCCGACCAAATGAAATGCGCTTATTGATGTTATAATGTTTAAAAATAAAACTAAACGTTTTGAGGGGATAGCCATGCAAATTTACTTAAGTACTTTAACTGAAAATGATTATGAGACAAGTTTAGATGCTATTGAAGCGGCTTTTTTAGATGTGGCAGAATCAAATCACGATGAGCAAGAATTAGTGGAGAAGTTGAGAAAGGCGCCTGAATATAATTACGAATTAGAAGTGGTAGCTAAGAATGATGATGGTGAAGTCGTAGGTCATATCATGTTATCTGAAATTACAATTGTAAATGGAGATGACCGTTATACTGCTTTAGCATTGGCCCCATTATCTGTATTATTAGATTATAGAGGCAAAGGTATAGGTAAAGCGTTGATTCAAGCTGCTGAAGAACGTGCTAAAGCACAAGACTATAGTACAATTATTGTATTGGGTGACCCATCGTATTATGGTAAATTTGGTTACGAAGAAGCGCAAGATTTTGAGATTTATAGTCCATTTGATGTGCCTTCGAAATACTTTATGGTTAAATTTTTATGGGATCAATTACTTGAACAACCAAAAGGTGATGTAATTTATTCTGAAGCTTTTAACTAATATTCAAAGTGGAAAATACAATGCTATAATGAATGATGAATGTAATTGGAGGTGCGAAAGTGAATTATCAAGCTTTATATAGAATGTTCCGACCACAAAGTTTCGACGATGTTGTAGGACAGGAACATGTTACTAAAACACTACGCAATGCGATTTCAAAAAGTAAACAATCACATGCTTATATATTTAGTGGGCCTAGAGGTACTGGGAAAACAAGTATCGCCAAAGTGTTTGCCAAAGCTATTAATTGTCTCGAGCGTACAGATGGTGAGCCTTGTAATGAATGTGCAATCTGTAAAGGTATCACTCGTGGTACAAACTCAGACGTTATTGAAATTGATGCCGCAAGTAATAACGGTGTAGATGAAATTCGAAATATTAGAGATAAAGTTAAATATGCACCTAGTGAATCGAAATTTAAAGTTTATATCATAGATGAGGTGCACATGCTCACGACTGGTGCGTTTAATGCATTGCTTAAAACGTTAGAAGAACCCCCAGCACACGCAATTTTTATATTAGCGACAACAGAACCCCACAAAATTCCGCCTACAATTATCTCGAGGTCACAGAGGTTCGATTTTAAAGCGATTAGTCAAAATGAAATCGTAGAGAGATTGAAATTTGTAGCAGACGAACAACAAATTGTTTATGATGAGTCGGCATTAGACTTTATAGCAAAAGCTTCAGAGGGCGGTATGCGTGATGCGTTAAGTATTATGGACCAAGCTATTGCGTTTGGTGATGAACGCTTAACCTTAGAAGATGCTCTGAATGTCACGGGGAGTGTAGATGCAAATGCGTTAAATGAATTGTTTAGAGAAGTTGTAGATGGTGATGTAAGAAATGCCTTTGCAACATATCATAAATTTGTGTCTCAAGGTAAAGAAGTTAATCGCTTGATTAATGATATGATTTATTTTGTTAGAGATACGATTATGAATAAAACTTCTAATGTAGAAACTGAATATGATGCATTGATGCATTTTGAGTTAGATATACTCTATAAAATGATAGATATTATTAACGATACACTTGTTTCAATCCGATTCAGTGTGAATCAAAGCGTACATTTTGAAGTGTTATTAGTGAAATTAGCTGAAATGATTAAAGAAACTCCGGAGCATGTTCAAACAGTTGCTACAATAGGTGTTGCAACAGAGCCTAATAATGATGTATTGCTACAAAGAATGGAACAACTTGAAAATGAACTTAAATCAATTAGAGCAAATGGAATAGCAACAAGTACACCACCGCAGCAAACAAAGCGTACGTCTAGCAAGAGTGGACAATCTAAAAATGCCTTTTCAATGCAACAAATTGCCAAAGTTTTAGATAAAGCGAATAAAGATGATATCAAACAATTGAAAGATCATTGGCAAGAAGTTGTCGATCATGCAAAAAATAATGATATGAAATCTTTAGTTAGCTTGTTGCAAAATTCTGAACCGGTTGCAGCTAGTGAGACTCATGTGCTTATCAAGTTTGAAGAAGAGATTCATTGTGAAATTGTTAATAAAGATGATGAAAAACGAGAGAACATCGAAAACGTCGTTTGTAATATTATAGATAAAACAGTTAAAGTAGTTGGAGTGCCAGCAGATCAATGGATGAGAGTGAGAACGGAATATCTTCAAAATAGAAAAACTGGTTCAACAACAGAAGCGGGAAATGACGAACAAACTACGACTCAAACCCCTGAGGAAGTAGATGTCGTTCAAAAAGCAAAAGACTTATTCGGTGAAAGTACTGTAAATGTTATAGATGAAGAGTGATACATGACAATGTTCGAAAAGGCATGTATAATGAGACAAAAGATAAATCACAACAAAGTGATGTAAAAGTTTTAAGGAGGATATAATTATGCGCGGTGGCGGAAATATGCAACAAATGATGAAACAAATGCAAAAAATGCAAAAGAAAATGGGCGAAGAACAAGAGAAGCTTAAAGAAGAAAAAGTGCAAGGTACAGCTGGTGGCGGTATGGTAACTGTAACGGTATCAGGCCATAAAGAAGTGCTAGACGTAGAAATTAAAGAAGAAGCAGTAGATCCAGACGACATTGAAATGTTACAAGACTTAGTGATTGCTGCTACAAATGAAGCGATGAATAAAGCTGACGAACTTACACAAGAACGTTTAGGTAAGCATACGCAAGGCTTAAACATTCCTGGAATGTGATCGCATGCATTATCCTGAACCAATCTCGAAACTTATTGACAGTTTCATGAAACTGCCAGGCATTGGACCTAAAACGGCTCAACGTCTGGCGTTTCATGTATTAGATATGAAAGAAGACGATGTTGTTCAATTTGCCAAAGCACTTGTAGATGTTAAACGAGAACTAACTTATTGCAGTGTATGTGGCCATATCACAGAACAAGACCCATGCTATATTTGCCAAGATAAGCAAAGAGAGAGAACTGTCATCTGTGTAGTAGAAGATGATAAAGATGTTATTGCAATGGAAAAGATGCGTGAATATAAAGGGTTGTATCATGTGTTGCACGGTTCTATATCGCCAATGGACGGAATTGGACCTGAAGACATTAATATACCTAGTTTGATAGAGCGCTTAAAAGACGAAGAGGTTAAAGAGTTGATACTAGCGATGAACCCCAATTTAGAGGGAGAGTCCACTGCTATGTATATATCAAGATTAGTAAAACCAATAGGTGTTACAGTAACGCGCTTAGCACAAGGTCTTTCTGTAGGTGGAGATTTAGAGTACGCAGATGAAGTTACATTATCTAAAGCTATAATGGGTAGAACAGAGATGTAGCAATGCATGAAGCGCATAGTAAATAGAGTATAAGGCTATTCCTTTTTGGGATAGCCTTATTTTTATAAATAAAATTAAGAAAATGTAAAATAAAAATAAAGTATGTATATAGAGCTTTTTTTACAGATATTGATACCTTACTAATAGAAATAACAGTTAAAAAAGGTACATTAATCATTATTTCTAAATTAAAGTTTGGTTTTTGGTTAATAAGATAACCCTTAAAAGTGTTTAAGTGTAAATTTTACCGTTGTTAAAAGACTTTTAAGCGTGTATAGTATTTACTTGTCGGACGAAACAAAACGACAAACATACAAATGAAATACAAAAAATAATTTCAAAAAACTTCTTGACTTTCTAAGTCAAAGAGAGTAAAATTGTTTCTTGTGATTGAAGAAATGAACATTGAAAACTGAATTGCAATATGTCAACGTTAATTCCGAACACAACATTAAATTGTTGGTTCAAAACAGTGTTAGAGATAACACAAATTAGTATTTTATGAGCTAATCAAACAT